>NZ_JBJKFJ010000006.1:0-319391 GCF_050473265.1 Pseudomonas pichavaramensis
TATTGCGTATGGATTTAACGCAGCACCAGCGATGTACAGGACATTTCTCGTAGAGCCAAAGGCCTGGGCATGATGTCGTTTGACTGGGGGCTGGCACACGGCAGTCGTCTTGTTGGAAGGTTGTTCGCTATATTGCAGCCTGGCTTTTGGAATTCACGCTATGCCCGTCACCATCATCGACTCGTTGCACGCTCTGTCCGCCGATATCTGGGACGGGCTCCTGCCGCGACCTCAGCCGTTTTTGCGGCATGCCTTTCTCAGTGCTCTCGAAGACAGTGGCAGTGTCGGTGGTCGTACTGGCTGGCTGCCTTCGCACCGGCTTTGGTGCGACGAGACAGGGCAGGTGAGGACAGCGCTGCCGGCCTATCTGAAGCAGCATTCCTATGGCGAGTACGTATTCGATCACGCCTGGGCCGATGCCTGTCGACGCGCCGGCATCGCTTACTATCCCAAGCTGCTGGGCGCCATACCCTTTTCCCCGGTCAGCGGTACGCGCTTGCTGGGGGAGCCCCAGGCTGCGGGGGCGTTACTGGATGCGCTGACGCTCGGGCTGGAAACCGAAGGTTTGTCCAGCCTGCATGTCAACTTCACCAGCCCGGCCTGTGATGATGTCTTGAATGAACGTGATGGCTGGTTGGAGCGCATCGGTTGTCAGTTTCACTGGCGCAATCGTGGCTACCGCGACTTTCAGGATTTTCTCGATGCACTCAGCTCGCGCAAGCGCAAGCAGTTGCGCAAGGAGCGTGAGCAGGTCGCTGCGCAGGGCATCGAGTTCGAGCGGCGTCTGGGACACGAGCTGAGCGAGCAGGATTGGGACTTCATCTACCACTGTTACGCCAACACCTATCATGTGCGGGGGCAGGCCCCCTACCTGACGCGGGATTTCTTCAGTTTGCTGGCCGAGCGCATGCCGGAAATGCTTCGTCTGGTGTTTGCCCGGCAGCATGGTCGTCCGGTTGCGATGGCGTTCAGCCTGGTGGATGGCGATACCTTCTATGGTCGTTACTGGGGTTGCCTGGCCGAGTTCGACCGGCTGCATTTCGAAACCTGCTTCTATCAAGGCATGGAGCTGGCGATCGATGAGGGCTTGAAGCGTTTCGATGCCGGCGCGCAGGGCGAGCACAAACTGATCCGCGGCTTCGAGCCGGTCATTACCCGCTCATGGCACTACCTTTGCCATCCTGGGCTGCGCACCGCTGTTGCTGACTTCCTCGAACAGGAGCGCGCCGGAGTGCTTGCATACGCCGAAGAGGCTCGTGGTTACCTGCCGTTCCGGCAAACCGGAGAGAGCTGACTGATCGATCAGGTAGTGGCTGAGCGCCTGGGTCAGCTGTTTGCTGAAAGTTCCTGCAGGCATAGGTTTCTGTAAAAACTTCAGAGCTTTCCGCAAGAAGCTGTTTCGCATCTGCCACTAAATTCCGCCCTTCACTTTCGTCATGACCGTTTTTGCCCTTGTCTGTTGGCCCGACCAGCTGCGCTGGAGTAGTCCGACAGACAGAGCGACTGTTGCGCTTGAAGCAGGTCGTGACGCGATTCGGTGGCCACAAGCGTCTGCTATGGAGGTCGGGAGGGATGCTTCCTGATCGTGCTCACCGGGCATCGGTGTGACGGGAACCGAGGCCGGAGCCGGCATCCGTGAGCGCGGGTGCACTACGCCATTCAGGGCACTGTGCCCTAGAACAACAAATGAGAGGGGAGCCCCCCAATGACAGCTAGTACTCCAATGCTCGTCACCTTCGTGGTGTACATCGCAGCCATGGTGCTGATCGGCCTGATCGCCTATCTGCGGACCAAGAACCTTTCCGACTACATTCTCGGTGGGCGCAGCCTCGGCAGTTTCGTGACTGCGCTGTCCGCTGGCGCCTCCGATATGAGCGGCTGGCTGCTCATGGGCCTGCCGGGTGCGATTTTCGTCGCCGGTATCTCCGAAAGCTGGATTGCCATCGGCCTGGTGATGGGCGCCTACCTCAACTGGCTGTTCGTCGCTGGTCGCCTGCGCGTGCAGACCGAGCACAACGGTAATGCCCTGACTCTGCCGGACTACTTCACCAATCGCTTTGAAGACAACAGCCGCATCCTGCGCATCTTCTCCGCGCTGGTGATCCTGGTGTTCTTCACCATCTACTGCGCTTCCGGTGTGGTCGCCGGTGCCCGTCTGTTCGAGAGCACCTTCGGCATGAGCTATGAGACTGCCCTGTGGGCCGGTGCTGCAGCGACCATCGCTTACACCTTCATCGGCGGCTTCCTGGCCGTGAGCTGGACTGACACCGTGCAGGCCACGCTGATGATCTTCGCCCTGATCCTGACGCCGGTATTCGTGTTGATCGGCACCGGCGGTTTCGACCCGGCGATGACGGCCATCGAGGCGGTCGATCCGAGCCACTTCGACATGCTCAAGGGCGCTACCTTCATCGGTGTGATTTCGCTGATGGCCTGGGGCCTGGGCTACTTTGGCCAGCCGCACATCTTGGCACGCTTCATGGCTGCTGACTCGGTCAAGTCGATCCCGGCTGCCCGTCGCATCTCCATGGCCTGGATGATCCTGACCCTGGCCGGCGCTGTGGCTGTCGGCTTCTTCGGCATCGCTTATTTCTCTGCACATCCTGAGCTGGCTGGTCCGGTCAGCGAGAACCCTGAGCGCGTATTCATCGAGCTGTCCAAGCTGCTGTTCAACCCCTGGATCGCCGGTATTCTGCTGTCCGCCATCCTGGCGGCGGTCATGAGCACTCTGAGCTGCCAACTGCTGGTGTGCTCCAGTGCACTGACCGAGGACTTCTACAAGGCCTTCCTGCGCAAGGGCGCTTCGCAGTCCGAGTTGGTCTGGGTCGGTCGTGGCATGGTGCTGCTGGTGGCGCTGGTCGCGATCGCCCTGGCTGCCAATCCGGAGAATCGCGTGCTGGGTCTGGTGTCCTACGCCTGGGCCGGTTTCGGTGCTGCCTTCGGGCCGGTGGTGATTCTCTCGCTGCTGTGGAAAGGCATGACTCGCAATGGTGCTCTGGCCGGCATGCTGGTGGGCGCCACCACTGTGATCGTGTGGAAGAACTGGATCGGGCTGGGGCTGTACGAGATCATCCCAGGCTTCATCCTCGCCACCCTGGCGATTCTGATCTTCAGCCGTATTGGTCAGGCGCCAAGCCAGTCGATGCTCAGCCGCTTCGATGAGGCCGAGAAGGAATACAAGTCGGTGTGATCGCGCCGGCTGGACCCGAAGGCGATGACTGCCAGGCAGTCATCGCCTTTTTCTTTGCGCTGGCGTTAAGGTAGGCGCCTGCCATTAACCGACGGATACCAACATGACCAGCAAAGACCCGCTTCACGGCCTGACCCTGCAGGCCATTCTCACCGCCTTGGTGGAGCGCGTGGGCTGGGACGGTCTGGCCCGGCAGATCGATGTGCGTTGTTTCAAGCATGAGCCGAGCATCAAATCGAGCCTGGCCTTTTTGCGCAAGACACCTTGGGCCCGTACCAAGGTGGAACAGCTCTATCTCAGGCAGTTCAAGCCCTGAAACGCTCAGTTGAGCTGAAAACCGAGGGCCTGTAGCGCCTGCCGGTAGTTGCTGCCAGCCATACGCAAACCGTTGTTGTGGTTGGCACCATCGATCAACAGCAGTTGCTTGGGCTCGCTGGCGGCTGCGAACAGTTCCTCGCTGAAACGCGAGGGGACGTAGCGATCATTACGGCCGTGGGCGATCAGCACTGGTATACCGACCTCGCCAATCTTGCCCACGGAGTCGAAGTCCTGTGACAGCAGCCAGCGCACGGGGAGCGATGTATTGGTGACGGCGGCCGCGACATCCCCCAGATTGGTGAAGCTGGATTCGACGATCAGGCCGCCGGCCTGCGCCGCATCCTCTTCACTGGCCAGCTGATGGGCGAGATTGACGGCTACCGCGCCTCCCAGTGAATGTCCGTAGATGAAGCGTTTGCCGGGTTCGGGCTGCAGTCTCACCAGGTGTTGCCAGGCGATCGAGGCGTCCTGGTAAACGCTGCGTTCGGAGGGCAGGGCGCCGCGGCTCTGACCGAAGCCGCGGTAGTCTACCGCCAGCACCGAGAAGCCCATGGCATGCAATTGTTCGATGCGAAACAGCTGGCCGGTCAGGTTCCAGCGTGAGCCATGCAGGTAAAGCAATGCGGGCGCATCTTTGCGTGGCGCCGGCCACCACCAGGCGTGCAGGCTCTCCTGCGCCGAGAGGTCGGGTGACTGCAGTTGCACTTCCTCGATCCCAGTCGGCAGGCCGCTGAACCAGCGCGCGGTACCAGGCTCGATACGAAACACCAGTTCGCGTTCGGTCTGCTCCAGTTTGGCGCAGCCGATCGGCAGCAATACCACCAGGCATACCAGGACGATCAGGCTCAGACGGCGGCGCAGCAGCAGGGCCAGCCAGGATGAGGACATGGGCAACACTCGTGAGCGAAAGAAGATGATGCTGACATGGACTGCATATCCAATGCCGGGTTTCGCTTCGGGCCTGCCGCTCTGGTTACCGGGTATTACTGGCGGCTCGCCTGCGGTGCACTCAAGGCGGCCTGGCAGAGTGTCGCGCTGCCAGGCTCCAGGTAGGGCGCGAGTATCGGTGCCATGCCCTTGAGTACCTGTACCGGTAGCGCCGAGGTGAAGGTGAAACGTTCGGCCTCGCGGCCTGGTACGAAGGCGGTGAGGGTGCCGTAGTGGCGTGGGCCTAGGAAGAAAACGAAGGTGGCGGTCCGGTTCATCGCCCGTGAGCTGATCACTCTGCCGCCGGCCCCCACGCTTTCGATGCGGTTATCACCGGTGCCGGTCTTGCCGCCAAGCGTGAGGCTATGGCCGTCCTGCAACTGAAATGTGCCCTGCAGGCGTCGTGCGGTTCCGCCTTCCACCACCTGAGAAAGAGCATCGCGTAATGCCGCCGCCACTTCGGATGCCATTACGCGTTTGGCACCCTGTGTGTTGCGCTCGACACGGGTTTCATAGGGCGTATTGGCGGCAAAGCGCAGCTCATCGATGCGCAGCACGGGCTGGCGAATGCCGTCATTGAGAATGATGCCCATCAGCTCCGCCAGCGCGGCTGGGCGGTCCCCGGAGCTGCCTAGCGCGGTGGCCAATGACGGCACCAGGTGCTGGAAGGGGTAGCCAAGCTTTTGCCAGCGTCGATGGATATCGGAGAAAGCCTCGACTTCCAGCATGATGCGGATACGGCTGTCGCGGGCACTCTTGTGCCGGCTGCGGAACAGCCAGCCATACACTTCCTGGCGCTCGTCTACGCTGGCGGCCACGGCGTCGCTGAACTGGGCCTGCGGATGCTCGATCAGGTAACCCAGCAGCCACAGCTCCAAGGGGTGCACCCGGGCGATATAGCCCTGATCCGGCAGGCTGTAGGCGCCAGGGCCGTAGTCCTTGTACAGGCTTGCGATGCGCTGCTCGCTGAGCTTTTCCTGCGGCAGTTGCTCACGCAGGAAGGCGGCAAAGCTCGCCTCGTCGGCATCTGGCAGCAAATAGCGATGCACGGCCCCGAGGCGTACGGGCGTCTGGCGCAGACCACTGATGAAGGTTTCCAGGCGCTGCTGCTGCGGCTGGCCCTGGTACTTGCGCCAGAAACGCAGGAGGAAGGTGCGCCCCTCGCGGTCGGCAAAGCGCTGCAGATAGGCTTTACGGCGAGGGTCCCTGTCGTCCTTGAGCAGTTCGGCGCTGTTCTGGTAGGTGCTGTAGCGCACCAGGTCGCGCATCAGGCGTACGAAGGGCAGGTTGATCGACTCGCGCAGCGCCTCGCGCAGCGTCGGATTGCGACCGTTGTCCTCCCGACGGAAGTTGCCAAAGGTGTGCATGCCACCGCCCGTGAAGAAGCGCTCGTGCGGGCTGGCCGAGTAGCGTCGTTCCAGCGCGGCCTGCAGCATGCCAGCCAGGTCGGCCTGGGGGTTGGCCAGCAGGTAGTTCACGGCCCAGCGACTCAGATGATCCTGTGCGGCAACGTCCACCTGACGTAACTCGTCCGCTGATTTGTGGCCATGCTGTTGGTGCAGTTCGGCGATGATCTCCAGGTAAGTGGTCAGCACCCGCAGTTTGGCGGTCGACCCCAGTTCCAGCTTGCTACCTTCGTTGATGTCGAAGGGCTGGTCGGTGCTGTCTGTCTGCACGCGCACTCGGCTGCCGCTCGCAGTACGTTCGAACAAGGTGAAGCTGTAGCGTACCTGCGCGGTTTTTTCCGGTGATAGCAGACGCTCGCCGAACAGGCCAATCTGTCCGGCGAATTGCGGATCGGCCAGGCGCTGCAGGTAGTCACTGGTCTGTTGCTGCAGGTCGTGTTGCAGCGTGCTGCGTGCGGCAAGGTCAAGGCGATCCAGGTCGTAGAACGGCATACCCAGCAGGCTGGAAAGGCGGGAGCGGGCGACGCTCGTGCCTTTGTCGCTTTCTATGGCAAGCAGGTTGGGTTCGAGCTGCCAGTCCCGGTAGTTCAGGCGCTGGCCGAGGGCCGCGTCGCGCAGCTCATGGTCGATCAGTCCGCCATTGGCAAGCAGGCGGATGTGGCTCTCGGTCAGCCCCTCCAGATCGTGTCGCCCCTGTGCCAGGTAATAGGAAGGGCGCCGTTGGGCGATCATCAATGACAGTACCTGACGCAGGGCCTGCCCGCGTTCGGCAATAGTCGCGTCGGGCGAGCGGGCCGGGTCGAGCAGGGCGTTGCTACGTTCGAAGTCAGCGCCGTACCAGATGCGCAACCCGTCGGCCAATCCATGCACCTCTCCGTGGCCAGGTGCGGCGGACAGCGGCACGCTGTTGAGATAGTCGCGCACGATGCGCTGGCGTGCTTCCAGCGTCTGCGGTCCTTGTTGATAGGCGCGCACGCTGGCGGAAATCATCTGCCGCAGTTTTTCGCCGGCGGACAGTGTCAGCCCATCGGGGGAGTGGCGATATTTCTCCAACTGCGTGGCCAGCGTGCTGCCCCCGGCGGACTGATCCTGCATGTCGAGCACCTTGCCGACCTGCGACAGTGCGGCCATGGCGAAGCGCGGCCAGTCCACAGCCGGGTTGGCCAGCGGCTGGCTCTCGTCGAGCAATTGACGGTTCTCGATGAACAGCAGGCTGCTCACTATCAGTGGAGCGATACTGGCGAAATCGTCGTAGCCTTGTCGCGGGTACAGAAATTCGTAGAAAGGGGTGCCGCGACAATCACTGACGCTCAAGCCGCTCTGACTCTTCTCGATGAACGGCGGGAAGAGTCCGCGACTGCTGTAGGCCATCAGCGCTGCGGAGAAACGCGATTGTTCGGTGATGCGGTAGTCATATTGCTGCAGTCGCTCCAGCAGCATGGGCAGGTAGGCGTAGCCCTGGCGTTTGTCGAAAGGGCCGTCGGACGGATAGATGATCCTGTCGCTAGGGCCTGGTTCCACCTGGTAGTCGAGGGTCGCGGCATAGCGACTCAGCTCGCGTGACTGGAAATGCGCACTGCGTGACTCGAATACCAGCAGGACGGTAGCGGCCAGTACCAGCAGCACGAGAAGAAGATAGAAGGTCAGCCGCCAGTGTCGTCCTGCAGCAACCGACCTGCGCCCGCCTGGCGTGCCGGCGGAGCCAGTGAGGTCGTCGTGTTGCGGGTTGGATTGCCATGATGCGCCCATAAACCACCGGCCTGGCCTGTCAGCCCCTGTGAACCGCGTTAGTGCTCCAGGCCGGATGCTGACCCTGCGCCGGCTGGACTGCGGTCGTCTCGACTCATGATCTAAAGCGTAGTCGATCAGGGCGACGGTATTGCTCGGCCGACAGGGCTGCTAGACTCGCAGCAACGCAAAATGCAGGGATCTGGCATGCAGCGCGACCATCGAGAGCAGCTTCAGCAGAGCTGGCAGGCCAACGCCGATGCCTGGGCTGCGGCGGTGCGCGAGCAGCGCATCGAAAGCCGGCGCCTGGTCACCGATGCCGCTGTCATCCAGGCGGTGCTGGCGTTGCAGCCCAAGCGTGTGCTGGACGTCGGTTGCGGTGAGGGTTGGCTGTGCCGCGGTTTAGCTGAGCATGGTATCGAGTCGGTGGGGGTGGATGCGTCTGCACCTCTGATCGAGGCAGCCCGCGCCGCCTGTAACGGGCGCAGTCAGTATCGTGTCTGTGGCTACGCTGAACTCGAGCAGCATGCCGAACAGCTCGGTCATTTTGACGTTCTGGTGTGCAATTTCGCCCTGCTCGAAGAGCCGCTGCAACCTATCTTGCGCAGCTTGCACGCCTTGCTCGCTCCCGGTGGTAGTTTGCTGATACAGACCCTGCATCCCTGGCGCGCCAGCCATGGCGAACCCTATCAGGACGGTTGGCGAGTGGAGGACTTCGTCGGCTTTGGCGAAGGTTTTCAGGCACCCATGCCCTGGTTCTTCCGTACGTTGCAGTCCTGGCTGGCACTGATCGGTGAAACCGATTGGCGCCTTGAATGGCTGCAGGAGCCGCTGCACCCTGAGAGCGTCCAGCCGGTTTCTCTGTTGTTGCTGCTCAAACCGCTCTGACCATGCAACTGCTGCTCAATCTCGACGTGCCCGATCTTCCGCTCGCGGTCGAATTCTATCGGCAGGCATTTGGCCTGCGAGTCGGGCGCCAGCTGTTCGAGGGGACAGTGACCGAAATGCTGGGTGCTCCCGTGCCACTCTATCTTCTGCAGCAGGCGCCAGGCAGTCTGCCGTGTCCTGATGCGCGTGTGCGGCGCGACTATCATCGTCATTGGATGCCGTTGCACCTGGATTTTCTCGTAGAGGACCTCGATATCGCGCTGAAACAGGCCCTCGCTGCCGGTGCCAGGCAGGAGGGCGATATCCAGACACATGACTGGGGACGTCTGGTCATGCTCAGCGACCCCTTCGGCCATGGGCTGTGTTTGCTGCAGTGGCGGGGCCAGGGGTATGAACATGTCAGGCATGATCAAGGAGCAATTGATGCGCAAGATTGAATTGGCAGGTACGTCGGTGCCCGTCATCGGTCAGGGTACCTGGCGGATGGGGGAAGACCGGCAGCGGCATTCGCGTGAGGTCGCGGCGTTGCGTGAAGGGCTGGATCTGGGCATGACGCTGATCGATACCGCCGAGATGTACGGCGAGGGTGGCGCGGAGCGGGTTGTTGGCGAGGCCATTGCCGGGCGCCGTGACGAAGTGTTTCTGGTCAGCAAGGTGTACCCGCACAACGCCAGCCTGCAGGGCGTTCAGGAGGCCTGTGAGAGAAGCCTCAGACGTCTGGGCTGCGAGCGAATCGATCTGTATCTGCTGCATTGGCGGGGACGCTATCCACTGGCCGAGACCGTCGAAGGTTTCGAGCGCTTGCGTGAGCAGGGCAAGATAGCCGCTTGGGGCGTTTCCAACTTCGATCTGGATGATCTGCACGAGCTCGACCAGACAAATTGCAAAACCAACCAGGTGCTGTACAACCTGGAAGCGCGAGGTGTCGAGTACGATCTACTGCCCTGGCAGCAGCGCGCCGGCATGCCGCTGATGGCCTATTGTCCGCTCAGTCAGGCCGGCGCTCTGCTGCATGAGCCTGTGCTCTGCGACGTGGCGGCACGGCATGGGGTTACGCCGGCTCAGGTTGCGCTGGCCTGGACCATCAGACAGGACGGCGTGATCGCTATCCCCAAGGCGGTGGGCAATCGACACCTGCAGGACAATGCCGCGGCCGCTACGCTGACTCTGAGCGGAGACGATCTGGCGCTATTGGATGCGGCGTTTCCGCCACCTAGGCGTAAGCAGGCTCTGCAGATGGTTTAGCCGTTGTTGAGCGTAGGGTGGGGTGCACCCGCCCTACGCTACCGCGCTGTAACAGCGCGACTCAACGCATTGGCAAACAGGCTCAGTTGGCCGGATCAGCCGCCAGACGCCCGGCGTCCTTGAGCAGTGCTTTGAGGAAGGCGTCCTGCAGTTCCGGGTCGTTGCGGGTCAGCTCGATCAGGCTCTGCTCCAGCTCGCTGGCCTCTTCTTCCAGGCCCAGGTCGGAGAGTCGCTTGACCCGGTGCACCCACTGCGCGATGTCATCGCCTTCCAGATCATCGAAAATCAGGTCATGTGCTTCGCGCAGTTTGCCGCGCAGGGTGTGGCTGACCATCAGCGTTGCTTCGGCCTTTGCCACGTCGCTGCCCAGCTGGTCCTCCACGCTCAAGCGCAACATGTTCAGGCGCGTTATATCCAGCTCGGTGAAGGGGCTGTCGAGCAGGTTGAGGCGCAAAACTCCCGTACTGTCGGTGAGCAGCTCGAACTGCTCATCACCAGCCTGAACCTGAACCGGTCGTTCGGACCAGGGCAGGTTGCTGTACTCCATGCGCCGGTCCCGTTGCAGTTCTTCGATACTGGCCAGGTTCTGCTCGGCACGGCCATTGGATTCCACATTCATGAACGGATTCAAACCGGCCATGCCGTAGCTGATCCAGTCACGGGTTGCGGTTTCCGGCAAGCTTCCAAGCAATACGACATTGAGCACGTTGGCACCCACGCCCGCCACCACCGCGACGGCGCCCATCGGCACTTCGTACAACTCGCGCCAGGGTTGGTAGGGGGTATAGCGGTCGTAACGGCGGGTCACCTCGAACGCCGTGACTTCATAGCTTTTCTGGTCATGCACCCGAATACGGCGCTGCGGCAGCTCCAGTACCTTCGGCTCACCGGTATCGATCTGCAGCTGATGATCCAGCAATTTACGTTCGACGCGCTCTTCGTGCTCGCTGCGCTGCGGCAAATGGTTGGCGCAGCCACTCAGGAAGAGGGCGCCGCACAGGGCGGCGCCGATCAGGTGAAGGTTGTTGCTCGTGTGCATGATGTCTCGGTGCGGCGCGATCAACGGCTGATACGGGCTTGCAGGAAGGACAGGATTTCAGCCTGCGGAACGGTCTGTGCTTCAGTTTCGGCGCGGCTCTTGTACTCGAGGTTGCCCTCTGCCAGGCCACGATCGCTGACCACTACGCGGTGCGGAATGCCGATCAGCTCCATGTCGGCGAACTTGATGCCGGGGCTGGTCTTCTTGTCACGATCATCCAGCAGCACTTCGAAGCCCGCCGCGGTGAGCTCGGCATACAGCTTGTCGGTGGCTTCACGCACCTGCTCGGTTTCGTAGCGCAGCGGCACCAGCGCGATGTGGAAGGGTGCCAGGGCGTCGTTCCAGCGAATGCCGCGCTCATCGAAGTTCTGTTCGATGGCTGCAGCCACGACACGGGAGACGCCAATGCCATAGCAACCCATGGTCAGAGTCACCGGCTTGCCACTTTCACCGAGTACCTGGCAGTTCATCGCTTCGCTGTACTTGGTGCCGAGCTGGAAGATATGCCCGACTTCGATGCCGCGCTTGATCACCAGTGTGCCCTGGCCATCCGGGCTGGGGTCGCCCTCGACGACGTTGCGCAGGTCGGCAACGGTCGGGACCGGCAGATCACGCTCCCAGTTGACGCCGAAGTAGTGTTTGTCGTCGATATTGGCGCCGATGGCGAAGTCACTCATCAACTCAACCGAGCGGTCGATGATGATCGGCAGCGGCAGGTTCAGCGGGCCGAGAGAGCCGGCACCTGCGCCAATGGCTGCACGCAGTTCGGCATCGGTAGCCATGGTCAGCGGGTTGGCAACCTGTTCCAGGTTGGCGGCCTTGATCTCGTTGAGTTCGTGGTCGCCACGCACCACCAGGGCGATCAGCTTGCCTTCTTCGGCTGCATGAACGATCAGGGTCTTGATGGTCTTCTCGATCGGCAGGTCGAAGCCTTCGACCAGCGCGGCGATGGTTTTTGCATCCGGGGTGTCGACCAGACGCAGTTCTTCGCTCGGCGCTGGACGGCTCTTCTCGCGCGGCAGTGCTTCGGCTTTCTCGATGTTGGCGGCGTAATCGGAGGTGTCGCTAAAGGCGATATCATCCTCGCCGGAATCGGCCAGTACATGGAATTCATGCGAGCCGGTACCGCCGATGGAGCCGGTATCGGCCTGCACCGGACGGTAGTCCAGACCCAGGCGGCTGAACACCTTGCAGTAGGCCTGGTGCATGCGGTCGTAGGTTTCCTGCAACGAGGCCTGATCGGCGTGGAAGGAGTAAGCGTCCTTCATGATGAACTCGCGACCGCGCATCAGGCCGAAGCGCGGACGGATCTCGTCACGGAACTTGGTCTGGATCTGGTAGAAGTTGATCGGCAGTTGCTTGTAGCTGTTGAGCTCGTTGCGCGCCAGATCGGTGATCACTTCTTCGTGGGTCGGGCCGACGCAGAATTCGCGATCATGACGGTCCTTGATGCGCAGCAGCTCGGGGCCGTATTGCACCCAGCGGCCGGATTCCTGCCAGAGTTCGGACGGCTGAATCGCCGGCATCAGCACTTCCAGTGCGCCGGCGGCATTCATCTCCTCGCGTACCACGTTCTCGACCTTGCGCAGCACGCGCAGGCCCATCGGCAGCCAGGTATACAGGCCAGAGGCCAGCTTGCGGATCATGCCGGCACGCAGCATCAGCTGGTGGCTGATCACCACGGCATCGGAGGGGGTTTCTTTCAGGGTCGAAAGCAGGAACTGACTGGTACGCATGTTTGGCCGTTCTGTCGGTTGCTAGGGCTTGGAATAGGCCGGCATTGTACGGTGCCTATACAGTGGCGTACAGAACGGGCGCAAGCTCTGTCCGCGAGTTCTTGAGGCTTTACTGCGTTAACAAGGAGGACGATCTGTGGGATTGACTGCTCTTGAGGTTCAGACACTGATCCGGGCCGGGCTGCCCATGGCTGAAGATATCGACCTGCGGATCGATCGACTGGATGAGAAGGGGGTTCTGGCGAGGGTCCCCTTTCACGCCAAATTGGTGCGTCCAGGCGGAACCTTGTCCGGCCCGACCATCATGGCGCTGGGGGATGCGGCCATGTATGCCGTGGTGCTCGGACGGTTGGGGCGGGTGGAGATGGCGGTTACTTCCAACCTCAACATCAACTTTCTGATCAAACCAAAACCGGTGGATTTGTTGGCTGAGGCGCGGATCTTACGTTTGAGTCGCCGGCAGGCGGTGTGCGAAGTTTCGTTATATTCCGCTGGTAATGAGAATGAGTTAGTTGCGCATGTAACAGGTACCTATGCACTTCCTCTGTAATTATTGAATGTCCCCATAAAAGAAAAGGCCCGGTTTCCCGGACCTTTCTTATTCAAGTCTCAGCTGATTCCCGAAATTACAGGATGCTCAGCGGGTACTCGATGATTACGCGAACTTCGTCGATCGACGGAGAGCCGTAGTAGACACCGTCGCTGCTGCGATAGGTGGCTTGACGAACGCGCATGTTCAGGTCTTTGGCCGGGCCGTCCTGGACGGTGTAACCCACCTGGATATCGCGCTCCCACTCTTTGCCGTTGTTGGTTGTACCGGTATCAGCACCGGAGCCGCTGATGTAGCGAGCCATGAAGGCCAGGCCCGGTACGCCGAACTCGGCGAAGTCCAGGTCATAGCGCAGCTGCCAGGATTTTTCGTCCTTACCGTTGAAGTCAGAACGTTGTACGGAGTTGGCCAGCCAGACGGTACCACCGCCATCAACACCGTAGTCATAGCCGCGGGTGTAGATGTTCCCTTCGTCGTCAACGGAGGTGTAACCGCCGTGGGACTTCTGATAAGCGGCGGTCAGAGTGTGAGCGCCAAGGTTGTAAGCGGCCGACAGACTCCAGATGGTGTTGTCTTCGCTTTTACCAGTGCCGGTGTACTCTTTGTCATAGTCGGTTTTGTAGATGTTGAAATCAAAACCGAGCGACTGATCTTCGCTGATGCCGAAGGTGTAGTTGACGTTACCGTAGTACTTCTTGAACGCGTCTTCGACGTCGGAGTAGTACAGGGCAGCCGATAGGTCATCGGTGAAGCTGTAGGAACCGCCGATTACGTCGGCGCCTTTCAGGCCAATGCTGTCGCCATAGGTTTGGGCCTGCGCATTGATGCCGGTGAAGTGGCCAGCGTGCAGCTCCAGGCCTTCGATTTCGTTGCTGGTTACCAAGAAGCCTTCAGCGGTTTCCGGCAGCAGGCGGCTGTCGTCGGTGCTCAGAACTGGCAGAGCGGTAAATTGGTCGCCGTACTTCAGCACAGTGTTGGACAGGCGCAGTTTTACGGCGCCGCCAGCTTCGGAGTAATCGTCCTGGGAACGACCATCGCTGCCTTTCGGGAAGAGGCCGGTGTCGACGCGCCCTTTGCCGCTGTCCAGTTTGATGCCCAGCAGGCCAATGGCGTCAACGCCGAAACCTACGGTGCCTTGAGTGAAGCCGGACTCGTAGGTGGCGATGAAGCCTTGACCCCATTCTTGCGGGTCATCGTTCAGGCTCGGGTCGTTGCGGAAATCGCGGGAGAAGTACAGGTTGCGGCTCAGAACATTCAGGCTGCTGTCTGCAACAAAGCCGTTGGACTCGGATTGCGCGCTGGCGAATGCCAGTTGGCTGGTGCCCGCGGCTACTGCCAGGGCGATTACGCTCCACTTCATCACTTGCATCGTGATTGCTCCTTTGGTTTAGAAGAGTTGCGCTGCCCACTTTTTTGTTATATGGGCGGCTCTTTCTTTTTGTGTCGGCGCTAACTTATAGCACGCAGCCAATATTGGCGATAGTTGCAGTCTATTCATTACGGCTTTGTTCATAACGTTGTCGCTTGGCGTTATGAATAATGTCGCAAATCTGTAGTTCTACTTGCGCTTCGCTAGAGCCGACGTTTGCGCGGTTCTTGGTTGCCTGGTACCGCTGTTATTGGTCCACTGCACGGCGCACCGGGCATTGCTCAGAGAGTTAGCAAAAGTCGTGCTCAAAATGCTCTCGTCTCGCTAAAACCTTGATTCTTGGGCGTGTGAAGCCGATTTTCTCTGTGTCGGCGCTGCTTCCTGCGTGTGCTGGTGGCTTAAATGAGGTCTTGCGGGACGCCTTTGTTCGATCTGACTCGTGCATTGTAGTGGGGCCTGCCGGTAACGCTTTGGGGCATCCATTACGGGAAGAAACAAAATGGTGCGCGCTGGCAGGGCGCCTGAGGCTATTGCGCTCTGTGTTGGTGCGTTGCGGTTCGGGTGAATTGTCTTGGCAGGGCGCGTATGCTGCGCGCCACTAAGCTTGGCGCGCTGACGCTAAGCTTGATTGGGCCAGTAAAGGAGGATAGTCATCATGTTTGCCCTCGATTCACGTCTTCAGCAGGATTGCCTGCAGGTCGGAGACTTTCCTCTCAGCCGCTTGCTGCTGATGAATGACGCCACTTACCCCTGGTTCATCCTCGTGCCGCGGCGTGAAGAGGTCAGTGAAATCTTTCAGCTCGATATGGCGGATCAGCGCCAGCTCTGGCTGGAGACCTCTCTCTTGGCCGAAACGCTCAAGGACACCTTTGCCGCGGACAAGATGAATGTGGCGACGCTGGGCAACGTTGTCAGTCAGTTGCATATGCATGTGATTGTGCGTCGGCGAGATGATGCTGCGTGGCCGGCTCCAGTATGGGGTCGACAGCCGGCACAGCCTTATACGGCCGAGCAGGTACGGCACATTCTCGACAAACTGCGTATGGTGCTGACCGAGAACTTCGAGTTCGCAGGGGAGCAGGTATGAGCATCGAGGCGCGGGTCATGGAGCTGGAAAGCCGCCTGGCTTTTCAGGATGACACCATTCAGTCGTTGAGCGATGAGCTGGTGGAGCAGAGCAAGCGTATCGAACGCCTGCAACTGCAGTTGACAGTCTTGGCTCGTCGGCAGGAGGAGTTGAATGGTCAGGTCGGCGCCTCCGAGGACGAAGCGCCGCCGCCGCATTATTGATGTGAAAAAGCCCGGTTTCCCGGGCTTCTCTTTGTTCGTTTCCTTAGCGCCTTGAAGGTGCGGCGGCAATGACATCCTCAGCCTGCAGTCCTTTGTCACGCTGCATGACCGAAAACTCTACGCGCTGGCCTTCGATGAGTACGCGATGACCTTCGCCGCGAATGGCGCGAAAATGCACGAAGATGTCTTCGCCCGAATCGCGGGAAATGAAGCCGAAACCTTTGGAGGTGTTGAACCACTTGACCGTGCCTGTCTCGCGGTCTTCCTGGTTGCTGCTGGAGTTAACGGGCGCCGGAGCATACTGCTGTTGCGAATGCGACTGTTTGCTGAACTGCGCGCCCAGTTGCAGGATCGCTGCGCTGCAAAGTGTCAACAAAGGCAGCCAGATGGCTGGTTTGTCGCCGATGCTGGGTAGCGGGGCCAGGAGAATCAGGGCTTGCACGACGGTTGCCAGAATCACCAAGGCAGACGACAGGCTGAGTAGCTGCTGGCGAGCATTCAGAGCGCTCTGTTGCGATGCGGCAAACAGATTGAGCAGGCCAATCAGGGCCAGGTAAACGGCATTGGGCGTGGCAAGGAAGGAACCGGTAAAAACAGGTATGGCAGACAGCAGCAGGGCGGCAAACCCTGCCACGAGATGGGCAATCTTCAACATCTTTGACGAACTCACTTAATTGAATGATGACTCAAGGTGCTGCGGAGGGAGCGCACATGGTAGATGGCCAGCTGAACGGTCATCGCCCGCTAGTGCGCGAGGCCAGCGTCGCCGCAGGACTGTAAAGCGGCGCGCCGGACTATTTAACAGCAAAGGAAGAGGCTTCTCAAATCAAGCGCTTAGCATGGCTTCGTCGGTGCCTGGATGGACCTGATTGCGGCCGCTGCGCTTGGCTTGATAGAGCGCGTCGTCGGCTCTTGTCAGGAGAGACTCGAAGGTGTCCTCCGCTTCGGCCATGGCGCAGCCGAACGAGGCGGTAATGCTGTCCAGGACCTGGTCGGTCCTTCTTACCTTGATCCGCAGTGACTGGATCTTGTGGCGCAACTGCTCGGCAAAGCCCAGAACTTCGTTGAGGTCTGCGCAGTTGCGCAGCACCACGCAAAACTCTTCGCCGCCATAGCGCGCTGCGAAAGCACCGGATGGCAGCAGGTCCCGCAGTAGCTGACCGACGTGCTGCAACACCCGATCACCGAGTGGATGGCCGTACTGGTCGTTGAATTGCTTGAAGTGATCGATATCCAGAATCACCAGGGCCAGGCCTGGTTGCGAGTCACTCAGGGCTCGTTCCAGAAGGCGAGTGAACGCATGGCGGTTGAAGACTCGCGTCAGACTGTCGAGTGTGGCGGCCTGGTGGGCACGCTCCAGCTGGCTGCGCAGGTGAGTGATTTCCTGCTGGGCGGCGCGCAGGCGATAGAGAAACTTCTCCTGCTGGTCCTGCATCTGCTGAGTGCTTTCCTGCAGTTCGCTCAGCACGCTGGGCAGGTCGTCGATGATCGGTTCCTGCAGAGCGCTAAGCCCCTGACTCAGGCTCTGCTGATAGTGTTGGCTGCCGATCACGCTGCGTGATACGTCTCCCTCTATATCGTCGACAAGCTCGATCACCTGCTGCTGACCTGCGCGCGCCTCCTCCAGCTCCCCGCGAATGATGTAATCGCGAAACAATCGGCTGGCGGTTTCCGTGGGAAACACATCGAAGTCTTCCACCGCTTTGTCCATGCGGCGATTGAGTTCCGGTTCGCTGCCTCTGCTGTAGGTGTACCACAGGGCGTAGTGAACCGGATTGGGCGGTATGTCGTGACGCATCATCAAGGGCACGGCTTGCTTAAGGAGCGCGGCGGCCTCTCGGGTTTCCTCCGGATACAGTTCGATGATGCTGGGCGGTTTGCTTGGCTGACTCATGGATGCTGGAAACTCACTGGCGAATGGCCAGAGCATAGATCAGAGCTAGGCTGCGTGCCTAATGAAAAGGCCCGGATAACCGGGCCCTTGTATACCTCAAGCAGCCAGCAGGCTACGCAGCATCCACGCCGTTTTCTCGTGGACTTGCATGCGCTGAGTGAGCAGGTCAGCGGTGGGCTCGTCACTGACCTTGTCCAGCAGCGGAAAGATGCCGCGAGCGGTGCGTACTACTGCTTCCTGGCCCTGCACGAGCAGTTTGATCATTTCATCAGCGCTGGGCACCCCTTCCTCTTCCTTGATAGAGGACAGGCGAGCATAGGCGGCGTAAGTGCCAGGGGCGGGGAAGCCCAGGGCACGGATACGTTCGGCGATCGCATCAACCGCCAGGGCCAGTTCGGTATATTGGCCTTCGAACATCAGGTGCAGGGTATTGAACATCGGCCCCGTGACGTTCCAGTGGAAGTTGTGGGTCTTCAGATACAGGGTGTAGGTGTCGGCCAGCAGGCGCGAGAGGCCTTCGGCGATGGCGGCGCGATCCTGTTCGGCGATTCCGATATTGATTTCCATGGTCTTTCTCCTTTCAGGTGAGCCCAGGTGGTCTGTCCTGCGATGTTGAAAGAAGCCTAACACGCAGGCATTCAGGGGGATCTTGGCTTATATCAATGAAAGCGATGGTTAGAAGCTATTGGTAGCCTGCGGTTCATTTTTTATGAAGAAAGAATGCTTACAGGCCGCTGCGCCACGGGTGGTTTAGCCAATCGATACCCGGCTTGCCTGGTCAGCGATGTGCCAGTTCCGGTTGTCGCTGCAGTGTGTGGTTGAAAATTTCGACCCAGTGATTGCTGAACTGTTGCCCGGCCAGGTTGTTGACTTCGAGAATGGCGCGCAGCAAAGGACGCTTGCTCAGTGTCTGGTGAGCCCGCTCATGAGTACGCGCGTCGAATGTGTCCGCTATATGCAGAATCAGGGCGCCCGGTGTGATTTCCGCCTCGCGTAGCCCTTTCGGATAGCCACTGCCATCGACGTGTTCCTGATGGTGCAGGATGATTTCCATCGCAGCAGACCAGTCGGGCATCCGCCTGAGGAGATCACTCGCCATGCGTGGATGGGCTTGCATAAGGCGACGTTCTTCTCGGCTGAAGTGACTTTGCTTGTGCAGAAGCTCCAGAGGCAGAAAGGCCATGCCGAGGTCGTGTAAGCACACTGCGGCGGCGAGCTGAGCAGGGTTCTCGGCATGTCCACCTGATGCATTCATGCTTAGCGCCAGGTCGAGCAGGCGCAGGTTACGGCCCTGCCAGTAAATTGAGCGCTGCTCTGCTGCCTCGGTCAGGGCGCAAAAGAACTGCAGGTCGGCGGTGAGGGTGATGTCATGGCGTGCTAGCAATGCTGCTGTCTGGCTGGTTTGGATCGGCTCTTGTGTTTGCAGGCCTGTGCTTGGGTCCATCTGTAGTAACAGCTCGCGGCGGATTTGGCTCTGAAGCTCCGCGGGCGCCATGGCCAGCCCCTGTAACGCTTGGCATATCTGGTCGATCTGCGCCGGGTTCGGCGGCGTATCCGCGCCTTTCAGCGCATGGTCTACAAGTGCGCGTAGTCGATCGAGGCACAGCAGCAGGATGTCGCTCAACAGGCTGTCGAAGTTCAGGCGTCCCGAGCGCAGGGCGTCGAGAACGTCTTCCATCGCCTGCGGTAAAGGCATCAGTTCACTAAGGCCGACATAGCCGAGATTGCCCTTGATCGTATGTATCAGGCGAAACAATGCGCGTAGCCGCTCTGCATTCTGGGGCGTCTTTTCCAGGTCGATTAGCAATTGCTCGCAGCGTGGGAACTGCTCCGCAGCATCGAGCCGGAAATCTTCCAGCAGGTCGCTGGAAAGATCGGTGTGAGAGGGCGTGGCCATGGTGATTCTCCACGTTAGCGGCCCTGCTCATTATAGAAGGCTCTTGCCGGGCGGCTGCGTCGCGGCGATTTACGCTATATAATCCCGCTCTTTATCGAAGCGCGGCGTGGTTTGCCGCGTAGTGGCTCCTGCCCAAGGCGTTGGGGGGCTGCCTGACCTGTCCAAGACCTTAGAGAAGCGAAACACGATCATGATGCGCAGCCACTATTGCGGCCAGTTGAACGAGAGCCTGGATGGCCAGGAAATCACCCTTTGCGGCTGGGTTCACCGTCGCCGCGACCATGGCGGGGTGATCTTCCTCGATATCCGTGATCGTGAAGGCCTGGCTCAGGTGGTGTTCGATCCGGATCGCGCCGAGACCTTCGCCAAGGCCGACCGCGTGCGCAGCGAGTACGTGGTGAAGATCACCGGCAAGGTGCGTCTGCGTCCGGAAGGCGCGCGTAACCCGAACATGGCGTCCGGCGCCATAGAGGTGCTGGGTTACGAGCTGGAAGTGCTCAACGAAGCGGAAACCCCGCCGTTCCCGCTCAACGAATACACCGACGTCGGCGAGGAAACCCGCCTGCGCTACCGCTTCATCGACCTGCGCCGTCCTGAGATGGCCGAGAAGCTCAAGCTGCGCTCGCGCATCACCTCGAGCATCCGCCGCTACCTCGACGACAACGGCTTCCTCGACGTCGAGACGCCAATCCTGACCCGTGCTACCCCGGAAGGCGCGCGTGACTACCTGGTGCCTAGCCGCACCCACGCTGGCAGCTTCTTCGCCCTGCCGCAGTCGCCGCAGCTGTTCAAGCAACTGCTGATGGTCGCCGGCTTCGACCGTTACTACCAGATCGCCAAGTGCTTCCGTGACGAAGATCTGCGTGCCGACCGTCAGCCGGAATTCACCCAGATCGACATCGAGACCAGCTTCCTCGATGAAAAAGACATCATGGACATCACCGAGACCATGGTGCGCAACCTGTTCAAGGAAGTGCTGGATGTCGAGTTCGGCGAGCTGCCGCACATGACCCTGGCCGAGGCCATGCGTCGTTTCGGTTCGGATAAGCCGGACCTGCGTATCCCGATGGAGCTGGTCGACGTTGAAGATCAGCTGAAGGATGTCGAATTCAAGGTCTTCGCCGGGCCGGCCAACGATCCGAAGTGCCGCGTCACCGCGCTGCGCGTACCGGGCGGGGCGAGCATGCCGCGTAAACAGATCGACGACTACACCAAGTTCGTCGGCATCTACGGCGCCAAGGGGCTGGCCTACATCAAGGTCAACGAGCGTGCCGCCGGCGTTGAAGGTCTGCAGTCGCCGATCGTCAAGAACATCCCGCTGGACAACATCAACGTGATCCTCGATCGCGTTGGCGCGGTCGACGGCGACATCGTGTTCTTCGGCGCCGACAAGGCCAAGATCGTTTCCGAAGCTCTGGGCGCGCTGCGCATCAAACTCGGCCATGACCTGAACCTGCTGACCTGCGAGTGGGCGCCGCTGTGGGTCGTCGACTTCCCGATGTTCGAGGAAAACGACGACGGCAGCCTGACCGCCATGCACCACCCGTTCACCTCGCCCAAGTGCAGCCCGGAAGAGCTCAAGGCCAATCCGGCCGGCGCACTGTCGCGCGCTTACGACATGGTGCTCAACGGCACCGAGTTGGGCGGCGGTTCGATCCGTATCCACGACAAGAAGATGCAGCAGGCCGTGTTCGAGGTGCTGGGCATCAGCGAAGCGGAGCAGGAAGAGAAATTCGGCTTCCTTCTCGATGCGCTGAAGTTCGGTGCACCGCCCCATGGTGGTCTGGCCTTCGGTCTGGATCGTCTGGTCATGCTGATGACTGGCGCGCAGTCGATCCGTGAAGTGATCGCCTTCCCGAAAACCCAGAGCGCGGCCTGCGTCATGACGCAGGCGCCGGGGCTGGTGGATGCCAAGTCGCTGCGTGAGCTGCATATCCGCCTGCGCGAGCAACCCAAGGCCGAATAAGCCTGCAAAAGAAGCCTGGAGATCCCAGGCTTCTTCGTTATGGGGTGGAGAGGCCCAAGCGCTTACGCCCCGGCAATTGTGAAACCTTAAAGATGGAGTGAGTTATGGCTGGTCATTCCAAATGGGCCAACATCAAGCACCGCAAAGGGCGTCAGGACGCCAAACGCGGCAAGATCTTCACCAAGCTGATTCGTGAGTTGACCGTCGCCGCCAAGCACGGTGGCCCGATCCCGGCGGATAACCCGCGTTTGCGCCTGGCCGTGGACAAGGCGCTGACCAATAACATGTCGCGTGACGTGATCGACCGCGCCATCGCCCGTGGTGCCGGCAACAACGAAGCCGACAACGTCGTTGAATTCAGCTACGAAGGTTATGCGCCGAGCGGTGTGGCAATCATCGTCGAAGTGATGACCGACAACCGCAACCGCACCGCGGCCGAAGTGCGGCATGCCTTCAGCAAGTGTGGCGGCAACCTCGGTACCGACGGTTCGGTAGCCTACATGTTCGAGCGCAAGGGTCAGATCAGCTTCGCTTCTGCGGATGAGGACGCGCTGATGGAAGCGGCGCTCGAAGCAGGCGCCGATGACGTGGAAATGAGTGAAGACGGCGCCGCCCTGGTGTCCACCAGCTTCACCGAATTTCACGCGGTGATCGAGGCGCTTGCTGCTGCCGGCTTCAAGGGTGACGAGGCGGAAATCGCCATGATCCCATCGATCAGCGCGCCAATCGCCGATCTGGAAACCGCGCAGAAGGTGTTCAAGCTGATCGACATGCTCGAAGACCTGGACGACGTGCAGAACGTTTACCACAACGCCGAAGTCGCTGACGAGATCATGGAACAGCTCGGCTGAGACGCAGGTCAGTGGTGTGACAGAAGCCGGGGGCGCCAACAGCGTTTCCGGCTTTTTGCGTTAGGCGTCGTGGTTTTTCCGGGTGCGCGGATGACGCCATCGAGGTCGCCCCGTATACTCGCCAACTGGATAAATAGACAGTTGCTGATATGACCCTGATCCTAGGCATCGACCCTGGCTCGCGCATTACCGGGTATGGCGTGATACGTGATACCGGACGCGGTTGCGAGTACGTGGCCTCTGGCTGCATCCGCACCGGCAACGGGGCGTTGGCCGAGCGCCTGCAGATCGTCTTTCGCGGCGTCAGTGAGGTGATCGCCACCTACGGGCCGATGACCATGGGCATCGAACAGGTGTTCATGGCGCGCAACGCCGACTCGGCGCTCAAACTCGGGCAGGCGCGCGGTGCGGCTATCGTTGCGGCGGCCGAAGCCGGGCTGGAGATCAGCGAGTACACCGCCACCCAGGTCAAGCAGGCGGTGGTCGGTACTGGCGCGGCCGACAAGCAGCAGGTGCAGATGATGGTCATGCACTTGCTCAAGCTGGTGCAGAAGCCGCAGATCGACGCCTCCGATGCGCTGGGTATCGCCCTGTGCCACGCCCACCACCGGCAAAGTCTCATTCCCCATGGGCTGGCCAGCGCCAAGCGGCGCGGCGGCCGTCTTCGTTTATAACCTGCTAAGGAATTTCTGGTGATCGGACGTTTGCGCGGCACCCTGGCGGAGAAGCAGCCGCCGCATTTGCTTCTGGATGTGAATGGCGTCGGTTATGAGCTGGAAGTGCCGATGACGACGCTTTATCGTCTGCCAGCGCAGGGTGAGATGGTCACCCTGCACACGCACCTGGTGGTGCGAGAGGACGCCCAACTGCTCTACGGCTTCTATGAAAAGCGCGACCGCGAGCTGTTTCGCGAGCTGATCCGCCTCAACGGTGTTGGCCCCAAGTTGGCGCTGGCGCTGATGTCGGGGCTGGAGGTCGATGAGTTGGTGCGTTGTGTGCAGAATCAGGACACCGCCGCTCTGACCAAGGTGCCTGGCGTCGGCAAGAAGACCGCCGAGCGCCTATTGGTGGAGCTCAAGGATCGCTTCAAGGCCTGGGAGTCGATCCCGGCCATTGCGCCGTTGGTCGTTGAACCTCAACTGGTTGAGGCAGTCTCAAGCGCGGAGAATGACGCCGTCAGCGCGCTGATTTCCCTCGGTTACAAGCCGCAGGAAGCCAGTCGTGCGGTTGCCGCCGTCAAGGAGGATGGTTTGGGCAGCGCAGATTTGATCCGGCGCGCATTGCGCGGCATGGCGTGAGGTTTTTCATTCGCCGGTTTTGTGCTGGAAACGCTGTATGGCAATTCAATGGACTCTTAGTGGAACACCTCGATGATCGAAGCCGATCGCCTGATCACCTCCAGCCCGCGTGAGCGCGAAGAACAGCAAGACCGCGCCATTCGTCCGCTGCGCCTGGCCGACTACACCGGGCAGCCCGTCGTGCGCGAGCAGATGGCCTTGTTCATCCAGGCTGCGCGGGGCAGGGCAGAGGCGCTGGATCACACCCTGATCTTCGGCCCGCCGGGGCTGGGCAAGACTACCCTGGCCAACATCATTGCTCAGGAAATGGGCAGCTCGATCAAGAGCACCTCCGGTCCGGTGTTGGAGCGTCCGGGCGATCTGGCGGCGCTGCTGACCAACCTGGAAAGCGGTGATGTGCTGTTCATCGACGAGATTCATCGCCTGTCGCCGGTGGTCGAGGAAGTGCTGTATCCGGCCATGGAAGATTTCCAGCTCGACATCATGATCGGCGAAGGCCCGGCCGCACGTTCGATCAAGCTGGACCTGCCGCCATTCACCCTGGTCGGCGCCACCACCCGTGCGGGCATGTTGACCAACCCCTTGCGTGAGCGCTTCGGTATCGTCCAGCGCCTGGAGTTCTATGGCGTCGACGACCTGGCCACCATCGTCTCGCGCTCTGCTGGCATCCTCGGTTTGCCCATCGAAGCCAAGGGCGCCTACGAGATCGCCCGCCGTGCCCGCGGCACGCCACGCATCGCCAACCGCCTGCTGCGCCGCGTGCGCGACTTCGCCGAAGTGCGCGGCAGTGGCGAGATCTCACAGAGTGTGGCCGACCAGGCGCTGAACCTTCTGGATGTCGACGAGCGCGGCTTCGACCACTCCGACCGCCGCCTGCTGCTGGCGATGATCGAGAGGTTCGATGGCGGCCCGGTCGGCCTCGATAGTCTGGCTGCCGCCATCGGCGAAGAGCGCCACACCATCGAGGATGTGCTCGAGCCTTATCTGATTCAGCAGGGCTACATGATGCGCACGCCGCGCGGCCGCGTGGTGACGCGTCATGCCTATCTGCATTTCGGCCTCAACACGCCGGCGCGGCAGGGCGAACAGCCCGCTGGCGACCTGTTCTCGGCGGGCGACGAATGACGAAAAAATTGTTACCAGGCTGGATTGGCAAGTCTGAGGCCGAGGAATAGAGTATGCGCGCGCCAAACGGAGTCCAGCCGTTCAGCCACCGCTGTCGGGTCTATTACGAAGACACTGACGCCGGCGGTATCGTCTACTACGTCAACTACCTCAAATTCATGGAGCGGGCTCGCACCGAGCGCCTGCGTGAGCTGGGTTATGCCCAGTCGACGCTGGCCGGTGAGGGCCTGTTGTTCGTCGTGCACTCGACCGAGGCGCGTTATCACGCCCCGGCGCGGCTGGATGACGAACTGGTGATCAGCGCCGATGTAATCGAATTGAACCGTGCCAGCCTGCGTTTTCGTCAACAGGTCAGGCGGGCTGCGGATGATGTGCTGCTCTGTGAAGGGCAGTTTCTGGTGGCCTGTGTGCGCGCCGACAACTTGAAACCCCGGGCCATTCCCGAGCCCATGCGACATGCGTTCGCCGGGACGCAGGCGCGGACTTAAATTGCAGCAGGAGAGTAAGCGTGGAAGCTAACGCCGTTGACCATATGTCGATGTGGAGTCTGATCAGCAATGCCAGCCTGGTGGTCCAGCTGGTGATGCTCACCCTGGTGGCCGCCTCGGTCATTTCCTGGGTGATGATCTTCCAGCGCAGCAATGCCCTGCGAGCGGCCAAGCGCGCACTGGACAACTTCGAGGATCGCTTCTGGTCCGGTATCGATCTGTCCAAGCTGTACCGCCAGGCCGGCAGCAACCCGGACCCGGATTCGGGCCTGGAACAGATCTTCCGCGCCGGCTTCAAGGAATTCTCGCGCCTGCGCCAGCAGCAGGGAGTCGACCCGGATGCGGTGATGGATGGCGTGTCGCGTGCCATGCGCGTGGCCATTTCGCGTGAGGAAGAGAAACTGGAAACCGCGCTGCCGTTTCTCGCCACCGTCGGTTCCACCAGCCCCTACATCGGTCTGTTCGGCACCGTGTGGGGCATCATGAACTCCTTCCGTGGCCTGGCTCAGGTGCAGCAGGCCACCCTCGCCACCGTCGCTCCCGGTATCGCCGAGGCACTGATCGCTACTGCCATTGGCCTGTTCGCCGCGATCCCGGCGGTCATCGCCTACAACCGCTTCTCGGCGCGTGGCGAGATGCTGATCGGCCGTTACTACACCTTTGCCGACGAGTTCCAGGCCATCCTGCACCGCAAAGTGCACACCTCGGAAGACTAAGGGCAGGTTTCAGCCATGGCGAGAATTCGCAACAGACGCAAACCGGTCGCCGAGATGAACGTGGTGCCCTACATCGACGTGATGTTGGTGCTGCTGGTCATCTTCATGGTGACTGCACCGATGCTCAACCAGGGGGTCAAGGTCGACCTGCCGAAAGTCAGCAGCGAAGTGCTGCCGCAGGACAATGACGCCCAGGTGCTGACCATTTCCATCAAGGCCGACAAGACTTACTACTGGAACATGGGTAGCGAAGTCGATGTGGACACCGAGCAGGAGCGCGCCTCCACCCTCGAGCAGATGACCCAGGCTGTTTCGGCGATCATCGCCGAGAACCGTCGCCAGGGTAAGCAGGTGCAGGTATTCGTGCGTGGCGATAAATCGGTGGATTACGGCACCGTGATGGCGGCCATGGGCGGCCTGCAGCAGGCCGATGTCGGTAACGTCGGATTGATTACCGAGGCCCCCTGATGCAGCAAACCGAGCGTTCGCAATCGGAAAGCTACTTCTGGCCCATCGTCTGGGCTGTGGGGCTGCACGTCCTGATGTTCGCCATGCTGTTCGTCAGCTTCGCCTTCAGCCCCGAGCTGCCACCGGCGCGTCCGGTGGTACAGGCTACGCTGTATCAGCTGAAATCGCAGAGCCAGGCTACCACCCAGACTACGCAGAAAGTGGCGGGTGAGGCGCAGAAAACCTCGGCGCCGCAGTTCGAGACGGAGCGACTGGAACAGAGGAAGGCCGAAGAGCAGAAGCAGGCCCAGGCCGAACAGCAGAAGCTGGCCCAGGCCGAAGCGCAGAAAGTGGCGGCCGCAAAGAAAGCCGAGGAACAAAAGCAGGCTGAGCAGGCCAAAGCTGAGGCAGCCAAGAAAGCCGAGGCTGAAAAAGCTGCCGAGCAGAAGCGTCAGGCGGATATCGCCAAGAAGCGTGCCGAGGACGAGGCGAAGAAGAAAGCCGCCGAGGATGCCAAGAAAAAGGCCGCTGAAGACGCGAAGAAAAAAGCTGCAGAGGAAGCCAAGAAGAAGGCTGCCGCTGAAGCTGCGAAGAAGAAAGCGGAAGAAGACGCCAAGCGTAAGGCCGAAGCGGCCAGGCGCAAGGCAGCAGAAGATCAGAAGGCGGCAGCGCTGGCCGAACTGCTCTCTGACAATGTGCAGAATCAGCAGGCGTTGGCTGAAACCCATGGCGATCAGGTGGCGGGCAATCTCGACGATCTGATCATCAAGCTGATTACCGAAAACTGGCAGCGTCCGATGTCGGCGCGTCGTGGCATGAGCGTCGAGTTGCTGATCCAGATGCTGCCCGATGGCACCGTCACCAATGCCAGCGTATCGCGCTCCAGCGGTGATGCAGCCTTCGACAGCTCGGCCGTGGCCGCAGTACGTAACGTCGGGCGTATTCCCGAGATGCAACAATTGGATCGCGCTACCTTCGATCGTCTGTACAGGCAGCGCCGCGTCATTTTCAAACCGGAGGATTGAGCTCTGTGAATACCCTGATTCGTATCGCCCTGCTGGGGCTGGTCATGCTGGTCGGCAGCGTCCAGGCGGCCGACCCGCTGGTGATCTCGCACGGCGCTGACCGCGCCACGCCGATCGCCGTGGTTCCTTTCGGCTGGCAGGGCGGCAACGTGCTGCCTCAGGACATGGCCGAGATCGTCGGCAATGACTTGCGCAACTCCGGCTACTTCGAGCCGATTCCAAAGCAGAACATGATCAGTTTGCCGACCCAGGCCAGCGAAGTCATCTACCGCGACTGGAAGGCTCTCGGCGCCCAGTACGTGCTGGTCGGCAACATCGTTCCCAACGGCGGCCGCCTGCAGGTGCAGTACGCGCTGTTCAACGTCAACACCGAGCAGCAAGTGATGACGGGTAATGTGGGCGGTGGCACCGATCAACTGCGTGACATGGCGCATTACATTGCCGACCAGTCGTTCGAGAAACTCACCGGCGTCAAGGGTGCGTTCTCTACCCGGATGCTTTATGTCACTGCAGAGCGCATGGGTACCAACAACACCCGTTACACCCTGCAGCGCTCTGACTATGACGGTGCACGCGCAGTGACTCTGTTGCAATCGCGTGAGCCGATCCTGTCGCCGTCTTTTGCCCCTGATGGTCGTCGTATCGCTTACGTATCGTTCGAGCAGCGTCGTCCGCGCATCTTCGTGCAGCACATCGATACCGGTCGCCGCGAGCAGATCACCAATTTCGAAGGCCTCAACGGCGCGCCAGCCTGGTCGCCGGATGGCTCTCGCCTGGCGTTCGTGCTGTCCAAGGACGGTAATCCCGAGATTTACGTGATGGACATGGGTAGCCGGCAGATTCGCCGCGTGACGAATCATTATGCCATCGATACCGAACCTTTCTGGGGCAAGGACGGTCAGACCCTGTACTTCACCTCGGATCGTGCGGGTAAGCCGCAGATCTATAAAACCAACATCAGTTCCGGTGCGGTGGAACGAGTGACCTTCGTCGGTAACTACAACGCCAACCCGAAACTTTCGGCTGACGAGAAGACGCTGGTGATGATTCATCGTCAGGACGGTTTTACGGTATTCAAGGTCGCGGCTCAGGACCTGGAAACCAACCGTCTGCGTATACTCTCCGACACAAGTTTGGATGAGTCGCCCACTGTTGCGCCAAATGGCGCCATGCTAATCTACGCCACCCGCCAGCAGGGCCGGGGAGTCTTGATGTTGGCGTCCACCAATGGACGCGTGAGGCTCCCTCTTCCTACCGCTCAAGGCGAAGTTCGAGAGCCTTCTTGGTCCCCTTACCTGAACTGATGCGGTGCTTCACCAATCTTGCTTAACACAACTGGGGTTCATTAGGAGTTACATGATGGAAATGCTGAAATTCGGTAAGTTCGCTGCACTGTCCCTGGCTCTCGCCGTTGCTGTAGGTTGCTCCTCCAAAGGCGGTGACGCTGCTGGCGAAGGTGCTGTTGACCCGAACGCTGGCTACGACGCCAACGCCAACGCTGGCATGGACAGCAGCCTGAGCGAAGAAGCTGCTCTGCGCGCTATCACCACCTTCTACTTCGAGTACGACAGCTCCGACCTGAAAGCCGAAGCCATGCGCGCTCTGGACGTACACGCCAAGGACCTGAAAGCCAACGGCAACCGTGTTGTCCTGGAAGGCCACGCTGACGAGCGCGGTACCCGCGAGTACAACATGGCTCTGGGCGAGCGTCGTGCCAAGGCCGTTCAACGCTACTTGGTTCTGCAGGGCGTTTCCCCGGCTCAGCTGGAGCTTGTTTCCTACGGTGAAGAGCGTCCGGTTGCCACTGGCAACGACGAGCAATCCTGGGCTCAGAACCGTCGCGTAGAGCTGCGCAAGTAATTTGCCATGCTTAAGTGCCGCCGTACTCTGACCGTTCTTACGCTCGCCTTGCCACTTGTGGCGATGGCGGAGGTTCCCGTGCTGGAAAGCAGCTCCATGCAAGGCAGCAGCTATCCTCCGGCAGGTTATGGTACGGCTGGCGCCTCCGCCGGTACCGGGGCAGCAGCCCAGGTATCGGCGCAGGGCATGCTGTTCAATCAGTTGCAGCAGATGCAGCAAGAGATTGCTCAACTGCGTGGCATGCTCGAAGAGCAGCAGAATGAAATCCAGCGCCTCAAGCAGGAAGGTCTGGAGCGTTACCAGGATCTGGATCAACGCCTTTCCTCCGGTGCTGCCGCCGGTGGTTCTCCCGCACAGAATTCTGCCGATGGCGCGTTAAACGCCAATGGCACCCCGACGCCGCCTGCCGCTCAGCAGCAGAGCAGCGCCGAGCCGGCTGATCCGGCCAAGGAAAAACTCTATTACGACGCTGCCTTCGACCTGATCAAGGCCAAGGATTTCGACAAGGCGTCGCAGGCCTTCGGCGCCTTCCTCAATCGCTACCCCAACAGTCAGTACGCCGGTAATGCGCAGTACTGGCTGGGCGAAGTGAACCTCGCCAAGGGCGACCTGCAGGCGGCTGGCAAGGCTTTTGCCAAGGTCAGTCAGGGTTATCCCAACCATTCCAAGGTGCCGGACTCCTTGTTCAAGCTGGCTGACGTAGAGCGTCGCCTGGGCAACAACGACAAGGCGCGCGGCATTCTTCAGCAGGTGATTGCCCAGTACCCGGGCAGCTCGGCTGCACAGCTGGCACAGCGCGATTTGCAGCGTCTGTAGGGCGCATCATCGCTCAGTCATGAACCCGCGCTTGTCGCGGGTTTTGCTTATCTGCGCGAGCGACTTCCTTTAGAATGCGCGGCGCGTCGCACACGGGGTTTCAGCTCGGCTGATGTTCCCGCCTGGCGCCATCGCCGGATCCGGCTTTACTGCCTGTATCCATCGTCTTTCCTGCAACGGAGGCGGATGGCCTGTTTCGTCATCACGCCCGTGGCTATTTATGCAAGCAACCCTGCGCATCACCGAGATTTTCTACTCGCTGCAGGGCGAGACGCGTACCGCCGGCCTGCCGACGGTATTCGTGCGCCTGACCGGCTGCCCCTTGCGCTGTCAGTACTGCGACACCGCCTATGCCTTCAGTGGCGGCGAAGTCGTCAGCCTGGACAGCATCCTCGCCCAGGTCGCGGCCTACAAACCGCGTTATGTCTGCGTCACCGGTGGTGAACCGCTGGCACAGCCCAACTGTCTGCCGCTGCTACAGCAACTCTGTGATGCCGGCTACGAAGTGTCGCTGGAAACCAGCGGCGCATTGGACGTTGCCGGTGTCGATACGCGGGTGAGCAAGGTGCTCGACCTGAAGACGCCCGGCTCGGCCGAGGTGCAGCGCAATCGCTACGAGAACATCGAGTGGCTGACGCGCAACGACCAGGTCAAATTCGTCATCTGCTCGCGCGAGGACTACGACTGGGCCGTCTCCAAACTGATCCAGTACGACCTGGCCACACGTGCCGGCGAGGTGCTGTTCTCGCCCAGTCACAAGCAGGTCGATGCCCGCGCGCTGGCCGACTGGATTGTTGGCGACAACCTGCCTGTACGCCTGCAACTGCAGTTGCACAAGATTCTCTGGAACGACGAGCCAGGACATTGATCATGAGTGACAAGAAAGCGGTAATTCTTCTTTCCGGCGGCCTCGACTCGGCCACCGTGGTAGCCATGGCCAAGGCCGAGGGCTATGCCTGCTACAGCATGAGCTTCGATTACGGCCAGCGTCACCGCGCCGAGCTGCAGGCTGCCGAGCGCGTGGCACTGCAGTTGGGGGTGATCGAGCATAAGGTCATCGGCCTGAATCTCAACGGTATTGGCGGCTCGGCATTGACTGACAGCAGTATCGCCGTGCCTGAGTCGCCAACCGAGGGCATTCCCGCAACCTACGTTCCGGCGCGCAATACGGTCTTTTTATCCCTCGCGCTGGGTTGGGCGGAGGTGCTGCAGGCGCGCGACATCTTCATCGGCGTTAATGCGGTGGATTACTCGGGCTACCCCGATTGTCGCCCGGAATTCGTCGAGGCTTTCGAGCGCATGGCCAACCTGGCCACCAAGGCGGGCGTAGAAGGGCAGGGCTTCAGCATTCGTGCGCCGCTGCAGCAGATGAGCAAGGGCGAGATCATCGAGGCTGGGATGCGTCTGGGCGTGGATTACGCGCTGACCGTTTCCTGCTACCAGGCCGATGACGACGGCCGTGCCTGCGGCAAGTGCGACAGTTGCCGCCTGCGCGCCGCCGGTTTTGTAGCCGCCGGCGTACCCGATGCCACGCGCTATGCGTGAAAAAGTTTTCGCGGAGTGTTGATTTCCTGAATTAAATCAGTATCATGCGCCTCGCGTTGGGTCGTTAGCTCAGTTGGTAGAGCAGTTGGCTTTTAACCAATTGGTCGTAGGTTCGAATCCTACACGACCCACCAAATCGCAAAAGCCAGTCGAGAGACTGGCTTTTTTTTGCCCTGATAAAACCTCCTGACCGGTTCGTGTCTGGCCGTGGCATTGGCAGCGCAGAGCAGGGTGTATACTCGCCGCTCGCGTACGAGCGCCACAGGTTTGATGATATGTCGCAGATTTCCGAACGCCTTCTGGTCCAGGCCCACCTCGATGCCAAGCAGCCCAAACCGCTGACGGCCGAAGAGGAGGCTGTCTATCGCAGTGAGATCGCCGCCGAGCTGAAGAAGCAGAATGCCGTGCTGGTGGCGCACTATTACTGCGACCCGGTGATCCAGGCGCTGGCCGAGGAAACCGGTGGTTGCGTCTCCGACTCCCTGGAAATGGCCCGTTTCGGTAATCAGCATCCGGCGCAGACCGTGGTGGTGGCCGGGGTCAAGTTCATGGGCGAGACGGCGAAGATTCTCAACCCGGAAAAGCGCGTGCTGATGCCGACGCTGGAAGCCACCTGCTCGCTCGACCTGGGCTGCCCGGTGGATGAGTTCAGTGCGTTCTGCGATCAGCATCCGGAGCGCACTGTGGTGGTGTACGCCAACACCTCGGCGGCGGTCAAAGCGCGTGCCGACTGGGTGGTGACCTCCAGCTGCGCGCTGGAGATCGTCGAGAGCCTGATGGACAACGGTGAGACCATCATCTGGGCGCCGGACAAACACTTGGGCAACTACATCCAGCGCGAAACCGGTGCCGATATGCTGCTGTGGGATGGCGCCTGCATCGTCCACGAGGAGTTCAAGTCCAAGCAGTTGCTGGACATGAAGGCGCTGTACCCGGATGCGGCGATCCTGGTACACCCGGAGTCGCCACAGAACGTGGTCGAGCTGGCCGATGCGGTGGGGTCCACCAGCCAACTGATCAAGGCGGCGCAGACCCTGCCGAACTCCACCTTCATCGTTGCCACCGACCGCGGCATCTTCTACAAGATGCAGCAGCTGTGCCCGGACAAGACCTTCATCGAGGCGCCTACCGCTGGCAACGGCGCTGCTTGCCGCAGTTGCGCGCATTGCCCGTGGATGGCGATGAACACACTCGAGCGCGTGCTAACCGGTCTGCGCGAAGGCAGTGGCGAGATCCATGTCGATCCGGCGCTGATTCCCAAGGCGATCAAGCCGCTCAAGCGCATGCTCGATTTCACCCAGGCGGCGCGAATGAAGGTTGCAGGTAACGCCTGAGAGGAGCAGCGACAAGCTTCAAGCCACAAGCTGTAGCGCTTAACTTAGGCAAGCGACTTGCCTTGTCCGTGCACGGTCTGCTCCCTCTCTCGCAAGCGGGAGCGGGGAGGCAAACACGTAGCCCGGATTTCATCCAAGCTATGCCCAGTTTTCCGGCTCGTTGACTACATTGAGCAGCGCGCGCAGGCGCCCGTAGTCACGCCCATTGAAGGCGAACGCGAGGCGTGTCAGATCGCCTAATTCAGGCTCGTCTCGCTCCTGTTCGCAACAAGTCTGTTGGCTGAAACCACCTTCCTTGCACAAACCTGTGAACTCGCTCGTCAGCTGCGCCAGTGCCTTTTCGCTTAGCGGGTGGTTAAGGCGAATCACGAAACGATCGTTCAGCCAGCGGCTTGAGTGAAAGTTACGGTAGAAGCGGGCGATTTCGTCCACCGCTTCTTCGGCGCTGTAGACCAGATGCATCAGATTCAGGTCGGTTGGCAGGATGTAGCCATTGTCGCCAAGTTGGCGGCGGATGAAGCCCAGGGCATCTTCCCAGTAGCTGCCTCCCGGCTGATCGAGCAGTACCACGGGAACCAGCGGGCTCTTGCCGGTCTGGATCAGGGTCAGCACCTCCAGGGCTTCATCGAGCGTGCCGAAGCCGCCAGGGCAGAGCACCAGGCCATCTGCCTCCTTGACGAAGAACAGCTTGCGCAGAAAGAAGAAATGGAACGACAGCAGGTGATGGCTGCCGTGCATGGTGGCATTGGCCTTCTGCTCGAAGGGCAGGGTGATGTTGAACCCCAGGCTGTTTTCCTGGCCGGCGCCCTCATGGGCCGCGGCCATGATGCCGCCCCCGGCACCGGTGATCACCATCAGGTCGCGTCGTGCCAGCAGTGCACCCAGTTCACGCGCCTGTTGGTACAGAGGGTGGTCGGCAGGCGTACGCGCCGAGCCGAATACCGTGACCTTGCGCCGTCTCTTCAGCTGTTCCAGCACACCGAAGGCACGTTCCATCTCGCGCAGAGTCTGCAGCATGATTTTGGCGTCCCAGCGATTGCGATCCGCCTGGGCCATGTGGATCACGGTTGTCAGCATCTCCCGGTAAAGGGGCAGGTTGGGGCTGTTGCCAGGCGCGGCCAGTGCCACCAACTCGTCGACCTTGCTGCTCAGGTCGACTTCACTGGTCTGCACATGGCGGGACAGGTAGTCATCCGGTTCATAGGGCATGCACGTTCTCCTTTCTTCCGACCGGTTCCTTGGTCATGGCGTACTCGAGAGCTTGCCACAGCCTGATTGCAGTATCGCTGTGCGCATTGGTAAGCGCCGGTTACAGCGCGATCTGCTCGCCGGGCTCGGGAATGTTGGCGAGCCAGTTGAGGCGTTCGCGTAGCGCCTGTTGCAGGGTTTGCATCTTTTCCAGTTCACCATGCACCAGATACAGCTCCGGGTGGTGCTCGAACTGGCTTGCCCAGTCGAGCAACTGCGATTGGCCGGCGTGCGCGGAGAAGCCACCGAGGGTATGCACCTTAGCTTTTACTGCGATGCGCTGGTGCAGCACCTTGACTGTTTCTGCGCCATCGACGATCAGGCGGCCGAGCGTGCCCTTGGCCTGGAAGCCGGGAAACACCAGATGACAGTTCTCGCGCCAGAGGTTGTGTTTGAAGTGATGAACGATGCGCCCGCCATTGCACATGCCGGCACCGGCAATGATGATGGCACCGCTCTTGATGCGGTTGATCGCCATCGACTCTTCGGCGCTTTGTGTGCAGCGCAGCACGGGTAGCCAATCCTCGATGCGCTTGACGCCCTTGGCCGCCAGTGCGGCCCGATCCTGGGCGGCGAACTGGTCATGGAAGCGGCTGTAAATGGCGTTGGCGCGAATGGCCATGGGGCTGTCGAGAAATACGGCCTGCTGGGGCAGGCGGCCTTCCTGGTAGAAGCGCCCGAGGTAGTAGATCAGATCCTGGGTGCGGCCGACGGCGAACGAGGGGATCAGCACGTTACCCCCTTCGCTGTGCGCCTGCTGCAGGATCGCGGCCAGCTCTTCCAGAGTGTCTTGGCTACAGCGGTGGTCGCGGTCGCCGTAGGTCGACTCCATCAGCAGCACGTCCGCCTGCTTCAACTGCACAGGCGCCTGCATCAGCGGCGAGCAGGTGTTGCCCAGGTCGCCGGAGAACACCAGGTGGCGCCGCAGGTGGTGATCTTCCACCTGCATCTCGACGATGGCCGAGCCAAGAATGTGGCCAGCATTGTGAAAGGTCACCGTTATGCCTTTGGCCACCTCGATCTGCTCGCCGTAGGCATGCGGCCGTCGCTGGCTGAGAGCCTGTTCGGCATTCGCCAGGGTGTACAGCGGTTGAACCGCCGGTTTGCCCTGGCGTGCACGCCAGCGATTTTCCCATTCGGCATCCTTCTCCTGCAGGAAGGCAGAGTCCAGCAGCATCAATTCGAGCAGTTCGCAGCTGGCCTCAGTCGCGTGAATCGGGCCACGGTAACCTTCTGCCACCAGGCGCGGCAGCAGGCCACTGTGATCGAGATGAGCATGGGAAATGACCACGGCGTCCAGGCTGCTGGGGTCAAACGGGAAGCGGCTGCGATTCTGCTCCTCTTCCTGGCGGCGGCCCTGGCGCATGCCGCATTCGAGCAGAACCTTGGCACCATCGCGGCTTTCCACGAGGTAGCAGGAACCGGTGACTTGTTGAATCGCGCCGATGAAGGTGAGCAGGGCCATGGTCCTATCCTTGTCGTGGTGATGGCTCGAGTCTGCCGGCTCAACGCAGGACAGGGTTTGACACAGATCAGCCCTCTTTTGGCTGTGACCAGCTCACAATCCACAGGGTCGCCTTTGCTGCCTGAGCGCGCTTTCAATCAGCATAGCCGGCCCAGGCGGGTTGCCGTTCGTCTGGGTAGGCGGGCTTCGCCCCGGTGTCTGATTTACTTGTAGAGCATGGCGGCTAAGTGTGGCAGGGCGCTTTATCGTGATGTCCGCGAGACCGTGCACACGATTTCCTGTGCCTGTGACAGGCGGGTCAGGACCGGGCGATACAGGCGTGGAAGGGGAACTGCGTTTCCTGCGTCGAGTCTGCTACTGAGTGAACAGGAAAGGAGAGGCAGGTATGCCCAAGCTGATTTTGGACGTCGAGGCGGAACTCTACGACATGCTGCAACAGGCGGCGCGGACCAACCAGCTGAGTCTTCAGGACGAATGCCTACGCCGCCTTGAGGGAGGCGTTCGTCGTTCGCGTTACATGGAGGCATTGCTCGCTGAGCTGCGCGCCGATGACGCGCAGCGACGAGCGGAGCGCAATTGAACCCAGCGCGGGTTCAGATACCGCAATCGCTCTTGTCGAACGTTTCGACTGTCACCGGACGATTGCTGCGGTACTCGCTGAACTGGTAACGCAACTGCGCGCCCTCGGCCAACAGCTTGCGATAGCCCGGGTTGCGGCAGACGCTGGCTGCCAGTTGCGAGCGGACGGTGTCGGGGTTGCCACGCATTTGCGCCGCATGCGCCGGGCGTACGCTGAGGTGGTTGATCAGCGTGTGCCCAACCACGGTATAGCCTTGGTCGAGAATGTCCTCATTGATCGCGCGCGGCGTGCCTTCACTGCTCTGCCGGGCGACCTGTTCCAGCGTACGAGTCAGTTCCATCTCCTTCAGCGAAGCTGCCTGGGCGGTTGGAAGCAGCAGGCTGAGCGCGAGAGCAGGGAGGACGTAACGCAACATGTAGAGTGACTCCTGAAAGCATGGACGAGGGTTGGACAGGGCTTCAGCGCGAATGTTCGCGCTCATGGCCAATTGCCCTCCTGAAATAAAGTGTTACCGATGGGGACATGCTGGCCTCTGGCCGCCGTCCGTCACCACGACCAAAGGCCGGGGATCATCGCTCGAACCTGCGCGTCACAACCTTGAGCCGCCTTGCAGCCGGACGCCGCCTGCGCAGACTGCCTGAAGTCTGTCGCGAATATGGAAGCCCCGGCTGCACGGTGTTCAAGCAGCGTGCAGGAGAATAACAATGACAATGCTCTTTCGGCGCTGGCCATCGCATGTGATGGTCGGCAGTTTACTGGTTTTGCCCGCCGCGCAGGTGCAGGCATCCGGTTATCACTTCGGTTCGCAGTCGGTGGCGGCGCAGGGTTCCGCCCACGCCAATGGCGCCGAGGCGGCCGATCCCTCGACCATTTTCTACAACCCCGCCGGCCTGACCCGGCTCAAGGGCACACAGGTGACATCCGGCCTGAGTATCCTGCTGCCGGATGGTGATTACGAAGACAAAGGCAGTACTGACGTCTTCGGTAATCCAGTTTCGGGCGATGCGGGCGAGTTTCTGCCGGATGCCGCCGCCGCGCCCAACTTCTACTTCTCTCACGAGGTCAACGACCGGGTCACGATTGGTCTGGGTATCTTCACCCCATTCGGCGCCAAGCTGGATTACAAGGAGGATTGGGCCGGGCGCTACGGTATCCAGTCTGCGAGTTTGGAAACCGTGACCTTCAACCCGAGCATCGCCTTTCGTTTCAACGAGCACCACAGCATCGGCTTCGGTGTATCGGCGCAGTACATCAAGTCGGTCCAACGGGGGGCTGCGGATGTCAAAGGCGCTTCGCGGCAATTGGCCGGGCAGTTTGTCAGTGCCAATCAAGATCTTACCGAGCTGGCAGCGTCGCCATTCGGCCAGGTCACCATTCCACTGGTTTACGGGTTGTCCGTACCGGATGAGATAAGCAGTTGTGATGGACAGGTGGACGATGCTTTCGTTGACTGCGTAGCCAGCAACTTTGCCGACAACGTCCAAGGTGATGGGTATTTCCGGGTCAAGGGTGATGACTGGGGCTTTGGCTGGAATATCGGCTACATGTGGGAGCCGACCGAATCGACTCGTTTTGGCGTGTCCTATCGCTCGAATATCAAGCACACCCTCGAGGGTGAAACCAAGTGGAGCTTTTCTGGCGTGTCTGGCAGCGTCCCCTCCCCGCAGACCGACCTGAGCGGGGGGATCGACCTCGGGGTCATTACCTTGCCGCCAGCCGACGCACTAGGGCAGGTCCTGGATCCGGACAACTGGATCAATCCTGGCGATTTCGCAGCGTCGAGTCTCCATCCGAACTCCGACGGCAAGACCGCCATCGACACCCCGGAAATGCTCTCCTTCAATGTCTTCCATCAGCTCAACGACAAGGTGGCGTTGATGGCAGACCTGACCTTCACCCGTCATTCACGGCTCGACGAGGTGCGTATCGGTATCGATCAGGTGGCTGGCTACCCCTACTTCAACGGGGTCAACGAGGGGGATCTGAGCGTCAAGCAGGACTGGAAAGATACCTACAAGATCTCCCTGGGCATGAACTACCAGTACAGTGACGACCTGCTGCTGCGCACCGGGGTTTCCTACGACCGTTCGCCCGTCAACTCACCGCAGTTGCGCCACCCGGCGTTCCCCGATGCGGACCGGTATTGGCTGTCGTTCGGCGCCAACTACAAGATGACGCCCGATACCTCGGTGGATCTCGCCTACAGCTACGTGCAGTTCTCCAGCGGCAAGATGGATTACCAGGATGGCTGCTCCCCTGCCGGCTGGGTGCCGGGTGGCGGCGGTCTGTATCAGGACAGTGGCGTACGCTGCACCGGTAACGGTGGCAACTTCCGCGGTGAGTACGAGACGCGCATCCACTTCATCGGCCTGGCGCTCAACCACAGCTTCTGAAGCGCCTGAGCGGCGGATGGGGGTGCTAGAATCGCGCCCCCTTTCGCCGTTGCTGCTTCCATGACTCATCCTGCCCCACATGCCGTCGCCCGTCTGCGTACAGAACGCCTGGCGCGTAGCCTGAAACCCTTCGTCGCGCGCGGCTCCCGTGCCGAGCGTTGCCCGCAGTGCCGGGTGCAGCCGAATTATTGCCTGTGCGCCTGGCGCCCACAGGTGGAGGCGAACGCAGCCATGTGTCTGGTCATGCATGACATCGAGGCGCTCAAACCAAGCAACACCGGCTGGCTGATCGCTGATGTGGTGCCCGAAACCCATGCCTTCGGCTGGACCCGCACGGCGGTCGAACCCGCGCTGCTGGAGTTGCTGGCCGACCCGCAATGGCAGCCTTACCTGGTCTTCCCCGGGGAATACGTGGCGCCGCAGCGCGTGGTCGAAGAGGTGCAGCTGGATTCTGGCAAGCGGCCGTTGTTCGTACTGCTCGATGCCACCTGGACCGAGGCGCGCAAGATGTTCCGCAAGAGTCCTTATCTGGACGCCCTGCCGGTACTCAGCCTGACGCCAGCCCAGCTATCGCGCTATCGCCTGCGGCGTTCCACACGCGGTGAGCACCTGTGCACCGCCGAGGTGGCAGCCATGTGCCTGGAACTGGCCGGCGACCTGCGTGCCGGCGAGGCGCTGGATGATTACCTGGATGCATTCAGCCAGCATTACCTGGCAGCCAAACGACGTTTGCCGCTGGATCTCAACGACGCGCTGCACCAGCGTCTGCAGGCGTATCGCTGAGCGCGGCCGGCAAGGGCTTCGGCCACAGCTGAGCGAGCAACATGCCGCCGAACATCAGTGCGCAACCCAGGTAGCCGCGTGGCGCCAGCAGCTCTCCGAGCAGCAGGGCGCCGGCGATGGCGGCGAATACGGCTTCCAGAGAAAGGATGATCGCCGCATGCGAGGCGATGGCATGCTGCTGCGCCACCACCTGCAAGGTGAAGCCGACCGCTACGCCGAACAGGCCGCCATAAATGATGGCCGGGCCGGCCTGCAGAATGCCGTCCAGCGTTGCCGTCTCGAACAACAGGGCCAGCAGCAGGCTGATCACGGCGCAGGTGATGAACTGGATCAGTGCCAGGCGCAACGGGTCATGGCGGCTGGCGAAAAAGCCCACCAGCAACACGTGAACACCCCAGACAAAGGCACCTGCCAGCTGCAGCCAGTCACCGGAGGCCACGGTGAAACCCTCGCCGACGCTGAGCAGGAACATGCCGACCACCGCCAGGCTGGCGCCCAGCCAGATACCGATGCTGCTGCGCTGGCCGATCAGCAGGCCGAGAATCGGTACCACGATCACGTAGAGCCCGGTGATGAAGCCGGAGTTGGTCACCGTGGTGAACAGCAGACCGACCTGCTGCAGGTTGATCCCGAGCGCCAGCGCCAGGCCCATGACGATGCCGCCCAGCAGCAGGTTGCGATTCACTGGTGCGGCGGGGCGCTGCTGGCGGCGTTGCAGCAATATCAACACGGGAAGCAGGGCCAGGCAGGCAAGGACGAAGCGCAGGCCGGTATAGAGGAAGGGGCCGATGTTATCCATGCCCAGGCGCTGGGCGACGAAGGCGCTGCCCCAGATCATCGCGGTAATCAGCATCAACAGGTCGGCGCGCAAGGCTTGGCTTCGCATTTCAGCGTCTCGGCAGCAAAGCTGCGCATCCTGCCGCAAAGCATTGAACTTGACCACCCCGTCACAGCTCGGCATGCTGAGCGCCGCCGTCGGTCCGAGTGGGGAGTCTGTCGTGATGGATGAACAGTCTTGAGCGGGCCGTCAGCCAAGCAGCACTGCCATACTCATCTCAGTGCCACTCATAACAAGAGCAGGATCTGCCAATGGCCGCCTATGAAATCCTGATTGCCGATGACCACCCGCTGTTTCGCAGCGCGCTGCAACAAGCACTGACTCTGGGGCTGGGGCCTGATGTGCGCCTGGTGGAGGCTGCCAGTATCGCCGAGCTGGAAGGTTTTCTGGCCGACAAGAGCGATTGGGATCTGGTTCTGCTCGACCTCAACATGCCCGGCGCTTACGGTTTTTCCGGTCTGGTGCTGCTGCGTGGGCAGTATCCGCAGATTCCGGTGGTGATGATTTCTGCCCAAGAAGAAGCGTCGGTGGTCAACCGCTCCCGCGAGTTTGGCGCCAGTGGCTTCATTCCCAAGTCCAGCCCGCTGGAAACTCTGCAGCAGGCCGTGCGCCAGGTGCTCGATGGTGATACCTGGTGGCCGCCGATGGTCGAGGAGGGGGCACCGGTTTCCGAAGAGGCCAAGGCTGCAAGCGCCGGTCTGGCCAGTCTCACGCCGCAGCAGTTTCGCGTGCTGACCATGGTCTGCGAAGGCTTGCTGAACAAGCAGATTGCCTACGAGCTGAGCGTGTCCGAGGCAACGGTGAAGGCGCACGTCACGGCGATCTTCCGCAAGCTTGGCGTACGCACCCGCACTCAGGCAGCCTTGCTGCTGCAGCAGATGGAATCGATTCCGAGCTGATTCAGACGATAGCCGGCAGCACGATCTGGTCGCTGCGCGTCACTCCAGCGGTCAGCGCGCGGCACTGCTCGAGAAATTCGCGCATGGCTGCTGTCTGGTACTTCTGCTTGTGCCAGATGAAGTAGAACTGCCGGCGCAAGTCCAGCTCCGGCGTTTCCACCGGCATCAGGCTACCGCGGCGAAAGGCGTCACGCAGTGCCAGGCGCGAGATGCAGCCGATGCCCAGGCCGGACTCCACGGCCCGCTTGATCGCTTCGGTGTGTTCCAGCTCCAGGCGTATGTTCAGATTACGCGGATGATGACGCATGGCCTGGTCGAAGGTCAGGCGCGTACCGGAGCCTTGCTCGCGGAGAATCCAGGCTTCGCAGGTGAGTTCCTCGAGGCTGGCGCTGCCACGTTGCGCCAGCGGATGCTGCGGCGCGCAGAACACCACGAGTTCGTCTTCCACCCAGGGCTGAATTTCGATATCCGGGTGCTGGCAGTCACCCTCGATCAGTCCCAGATCCAGTTCATAGTGGGCGATCTGTTGCACCACGTGAGCGGTGTTGTGTACCTGCAGTTTCACCCGGCACTCCGGATGCTGCTGCATGAAATTGCCAATCAGCAGCGTGGCCAGGTAGTTGCCTACAGTCAGAGTCGCGCCGACATTGAGCGAGCCATAGCCACTCTTGCCGCCCAGCAGGCGTTCGATCTCGCGAGCCTGATCGAGCAGCGCCACTGCTTGTGGCAGCAGCTGTCGCCCCAGCGCATTGAGCGCCAGGCGCTTGCCGGCACGGTCGAACAGCTGGCAATCGGACTGCCGCTCCAGTTCGGTCAATGATGTACTGGTGGCCGATTGCGAGAGCGCGAGCGACTCTGCTGCCCGGGAGACACTTTCCTGCTGGGCGACCGCGACGAAAACCTGAAGTTGTCTGAGGGTAAATCGCATATCGATATAACCGATAACCTATATCTTGATAATCCACTTAACAGATATTGTTGCCGCGAATAGAATGCCGCGCAATCGCGCCATGTCGCGCCAGGATTCCCGAGGAAAGATCATCATGAGCAATATGAACGTCGAGCGCGTGCTCAGCGTCCACCACTGGAACGATACGCTGTTCAGTTTCAAGTGCACCCGCGACCCAGGTCTGCGCTTCGAAAACGGTCAGTTCGTGATGATCGGCCTGCAGCAGGACAATGGCCGGCCGCTGATGCGCGCATACTCCATCGCGTCGCCGAACTGGGAAGAGCACCTCGAGTTCTTCAGCATCAAGGTACCGGATGGCCCGCTGACCTCGCAGTTGCAGCACCTCAAGGAAGGTGACGAGATCATCATCAGCAAGAAGCCTACCGGCACGCTGGTGCTCGATGACCTGAACCCCGGCAAGCACCTGTACCTGCTCAGCACCGGCACCGGCCTGGCGCCGTTCATGAGCGTGATCCAGGACCCGGAAACCTACGAGCGTTTCGAGAAGGTGATTCTGGTACACGGCGTGCGTTACGTGAACGAAGTGGCCTACCGCGAGTTCATCACCGAGCACCTGCCGCAGAACGAGTTCTTCGGTGATGCCCTGCGCGACAAGCTGATCTACTACCCCACGGTCACCCGTGAGCCGTTCGAGAACCAGGGCCGCCTCACCGACTTGATGCGCAGCGGCAAGCTGTTCGCCGACATCGGTCTGCCACCGATCAACCCGCAGGACGACCGCGCGATGATCTGCGGCAGCCCGAGCATGCTCGACGAGACCAGCGAAGTGCTCGACAGCTTCGGCCTGAAGATCTCCCCGCGCATGCGTGAGCCGGGTGACTACCTGATCGAGCGCGCTTTCGTCGAGAAGTAAGCGCCTTCGGTAAACAACAAAGCCGCCCAATGGGCGGCTTTGTTGTTTCAGGCGATTGATGCGTCTCGTAGCCGGAGGCAGTCCGGGGGATACGTGTTCCAGGATTGCATCCGGGCTACAACGGCGTTTACAGACGCTTTGCGTCGATGATCAGCACCGGCTCGCGCGGTACGTTCTGGTGCATGCCGCGGTTGCCGGTAGGCACCTGGGCGATCTTGTCGACCACATCCATGCCGCGGGTCACCTTGCCGAAAACAGCGTAGCCGAAGTCACGCGAGCCGTGGTCGAGGAAGGCGTTGTCCTTGTGGTTGATGAAGAACTGGCTGGTGGCCGAATCGCGCGCCTGGGTACGGGCCATGGCCAGGGTACCGCGCACGTTGTGCAGGCCATTGTCGGCTTCGTTCTTGATCGGCGCCTCGGTGTCCTTCTGACGCATATCGGCATCGAAGCCGCCGCCCTGGATCATGAAACCCGGAATCACACGATGAAACTGGGTGCCGTTGTAGTAGCCGCTGTCGACGTACTTGAGAAAATTCTGCGTGCTGATCGGCGCCTTGTCGGCCGCGAGTTCCACTTCGACTTCGCCCATGCTGGTGGTCAGCAGCACCTTGGGATTTTCCGCCGCCAGCAGGCTGGTCGACAACAGCACGGCACCGGCAGTGATAACGAGTTGTTTGAACATGATGGTCAGTTTTCCTTGTTGGCAGATTCGCCGAGAAAGGCGAGCAGGGCGCTATTAAAGCGTTCAGGTTGATCCAGTGGTGTGGCGTGGCGCGAATTTTCGATCACCAGCAGGCGTGCGTTGGGCAGTTCTGTCACGTACTCGCGCTTGCGTTCAACCGGTGTGTAATCCTGGTCTGCGCTGATGACCAGCGTAGGACAGGTGATGCGCGCCAGGCGTTCCCGCACGCCCCAGCCGATGATGGCGTCGAGGCTGGCAAGATAGGCGCGCTTGTCATTCTGCGGCCAGCGCTCCTCGACCTTGCGTCTCAGCTCTGCTTGCTCGGGCTTCGGGAACAGCAGCTTGGCCAGCGCCTTGGCAATGGTCTCCAGGCTGAGCAGGCGCGATAGCGTCCAGCGTTTACCGATTTCCAGCCAGTCACGCGCATTTCTGGCTTTCACTTCGGGCGCGCTGTTGACGATGGTCAGGCTGCGCAGCATTTCGGGGCGGTCGACCGCTAGCTGGAAACCGATCATCCCACCCATGGAAATACCCACCAGATGCACCGGCGGCAATTGCAGGTGCTCGATCAATGCCGCCACGTCATCGGCGAAGTCGGCGATTTGGTAGGCATCGCGTGGTTTGTCCGAGCGGCCATGGCCACGCACGTCGAGGGCGACGACCCGATAGTGCTGGCTGAGCTCGGGGATCTGATATTCCCAGTCGCGTGTGCTCGAGCCCAGGCCATGTACCAGCAGCAGCGGGGCGCCGTGTCCGTAGTTCTCGTAATGCAGTTGGCAGCCGTCATTGTCGAAATAGGGCATGGCAGAGCTCTCAGTTGTTCGACTGGGGGGCTGCGAAGGGCGCATCCAGCGGCGCGGCATCGAAGTTCTTGATCAGCTCGATGAGAATCTGGGTAGCTGGGCCGAGGACCCGGTCCTTGTTGCTGTAGAGGAAGAAACGCGGTTTACGCAGCCCGCCCTGAGTCAATGGCAGCGCTTTGAGTACGCCTTCCTTGAGTTCTCGCTCGATCAGGTGGCGTGGTAACCAGGCGAAGCCCAGGCCGCTGCTGACGAAGGTGCGTGCGGTCGGCAGGCTGCCCACTGTCCAGCGCTGTTCCGCGCCGAGCCAGCCTGCATCGCGAGGCTGCAGTCGGCCTGTGTCGCGGGTTACCACCTGCATCTGTCCTTCCAGGTCCTGAAAGCTCAGCTCGCGCTGCAGGCGGTGCAGTGGATGCTCGGGGTTGGCGACAGCGATGAATTCCACTTCGCTGAGTTCGATACCCAGGTGGCCGGTGATATTCAATGCGCTGATGGCCAGGTCGGCGGTGCCTTCCAGCAGCACCTCCTCGACCCCGGACAGCACTTCCTCGCGCAGGCGCACGCGGCAACCGCGGCTTTGCGGCATGAAGGCCGTCAGTGCGCGGACGATATTCGCTGTGGGATACGCAGCGTCCACGACCAGGCGTACTTCGGCTTCCCAGCCTTGCTCCATATGGTGCGCCAGATCCTCCAGCTGGCTGGCCTGCTTGACCAACTGCCGCGAGCGGCGCAGCAGTACATCGCCTGCTTCGGTCAGTACCGCCTTGCGCCCGTCGATGCGCAGCAGCGGCACGCCGAGCTGCTCCTGCATGCGTGCCACGGTATAGCTGACCGAGGACTGCGAGCGGTGCAGAACCTCGGCGGCCTGGGCAAAACCGCCCTGGTCGACTACCGCCTGCAAGGTGCGCCACTGGTCCAGGGTTACTCGGGGAGCTTTCATCACACTATCCTGTTACCGGCTGTCATCACCGGTGATCTCGACCTACACTGGCGCTCCAACGATGGAGAGCACCGATGAATAAAAACCTCTGCCTGCTGTTCGCTTTTCTGCCGCTGATGGCTCAGGCCTATCCAATCGATCTGGAGAAGCAGCTTAACGGCGCTGAAGTATCGGCCACTACCCGGGAAATCGATCACAACATGGCGGCGCTGATGCTCTACAACTATGGCGAGAGTGAAGCAGAGTGCAGAGCGGTTTTCCGCAATGGCCCAGAGGCGCCTCGCACGCGGCGTGCCGTATTGGCTCCGGGTGCCAGCAACAACATGACGGTCAAGTTCTCCCGCAGCGTGATTCGACTGCGTGTTGCTCTGACCTGCGGCCTCAAGTAGTCAGAGCCTAGACTTGGCCAAGAGTTAAATCAACTTTATCGATATATGTAAGCGGATATTTACGCTTTTTAATCGATCCTGGCGAATTTAGTCTGAGCTCCATCGATTCCACCCACCTCGATGGAGCCTCAGGTATGTCCCGTATTCTCGTTATCGAAAGCAGCGCCCGCCAACAAGGCTCGGTCTCCCGTGAGCTGACCCAGCAATTCATCGCCAGCTGGCAGGCCGCTCACCCGGCTGATCAGATCCAGGTTCGTGACCTGGCCGTCGAGCCGGTGCCGCATCTCGACGCCACGCTGCTGGGCGGCTGGATGACGCCGAGCGAGCAGCAGAGCGAGGCGGAGAAAGCGGCACTGGCACGCTCTAACCATTTGACCGAAGAACTGCTGGCTGCCGACGTGCTGGTGCTGGCGGCGCCCATGTACAACTTCGCGATTCCCAGCACCCTCAAGGCCTGGTTGGATCATGTGCTGCGCGCAGGTGTCACCTTCAAGTACACCGAGACCGGCCCGCAGGGCCTGCTGACTGGCAAGCGTGCGTTCGTGCTGACGGCCCGTGGCGGCATCTATGCCGGCAGCGCCCTGGATCACCAGGAGCCTTACCTGCGTCAGGCGCTGGCTTTCATCGGCATCCATGATGTGCAGTTCATCCACGCTGAAGGCCTGAATCTGGGCGGTGAATTCAGCGAGAAAGGCCTGGCGCAGGCTCGAGCCAAGCTGGCTGAAGTGGCCTGATATCGTCTCTCCTGAGCGCCCGCCAATGGGCGTGTTATGCCGGTCGCTTCGCGAGGAGTGGCCGGCTTTTTTATCTTTTGCCGTTCACGCCTCGGCCCGCCTTCAGCGACGGTAAGCGTTTCTTGCGCAGCTGGGCTCAGTGAGCGCTGTCAGTGGATGCACGGCATCTGGATTGTCCGGCGCTGGCGAACGCGCTAAGGTCGCCGCCTTCCTTCGGAGGTGGCTGTGCGATATCTGCTGATAGTGACCCTGCTGTGGGCTTTTTCCTTCAGCCTGATCGGTGAATACCTGGCTGGTCGGGTCGACAGCTACTTTGCGGTTTTGACGCGCATCGTCATTGCCGGCCTGCTGTTCGTGCCGTTGACCCGCTGGCGCGGTCATGCTCCCGCGTTCGTGCGCGGCATGTTGCTCATCGGCGCGCTGCAGTTCGGTATCACCTACGTCTGTCTTTATCTGAGTTTCTCGGTACTCACGGTGCCGGAGGTGCTGCTGTTCACCATCCTCACACCGTTGCACGTGACCCTGATCGAGGACGCGCTCAATCGTCGGTTCAACGTCTGGGCGCTGCTCGCCGCTCTGGTGGCCGTACTGGGGGCCGGGATAATTCGTTACGACGGCATCAGCAGCAGCTTCCTGCTGGGTTTCCTGTTGTTGCAGGTCGCCAACTTCACCTTCGCCGCCGGCCAGGTTCTGTACAAACACCTACTGCTGAGATTCCCGTCGCCCGAGCCGCAGTATCGGCGTTTCGGCTTCTTCTATCTGGGCGCCTTGCTGATCGCGTTGCCGGCCTTTCTGCTGCTGGGTGATAGCGAGCGCCTGCCAAGCGGCGCGCTGCAATGGGGCGTGCTCGGCTGGCTCGGCGTAGTGGCCTCGGGTCTGGGCCTGTACTGGTGGAACAAGGGCGCCAGCCTGGTCGACGCTGGCATTCTGGCGGTGATGAACAACGCGCTGGTGCCTGCGGGCTTGCTGGTCAATCTGCTGATCTGGAATCACGATGCGGATGTGCTGCGCCTGATTGTCGGCGGCGTGGTGATCGCGCTCTCGTTGCCGATCGCCGGGTTGGGGCGCAAACGGATGGAGGCACGCTGATGCATCTGTCCGGACGTGGTGTTGCGCTGTCTGTAGGCGCTTCGGTGCTGTTCGCCGTGCTGCCCGGCTATGTGCAGTGGCTGGCACCGCTGGATGGTGTGCAGATCTTCGCCCAGCGCGTGCTCTGGTCCATTCCTCTGGTGTTACTGCTGGTGCTGCTGACGCGGCAGACCGCGCTGCTCAGGGATACTTTTGCGCGCCTGCGTCGGGAGCCGCTGCTGCTCGCCGCCTGTCCGCTGGCGGCAGCGCTGATCGGCGTGCAATGGGGGCTGTTTCTCTGGGCGCCGCTGGCAGGTCATATGCTGGAAGTCTCCATGGGTTATTTCCTGTTGCCGCTGGCGCTGGTGCTGACTGGGCGCATGTTCTACGGCGAGAGACTGCGCCCATTGCAGCGCTTGGCAGTGATGTGTGCGGTGCTCGGCGTGTTGCACGAACTCTGGCGTACCCAGGCGTTTTCCTGGCTGACGCTGGTAACCGCGCTGGGTTACCCGCCCTATATGATGTTGCGCCGCTGGATGCGCCTCGATGCATTGTCCGGTTTCGTGCTTGAGATGCTGATGCTGGCGCCCTTGGCCATCTGGCTGATCGTCGCGCATGCGCCGCCGGATGCCTTTGGCGCCAGGCCGGAGCTCTGGCTGCTGGTGCCTGGCATGGCCCTGATCGGCACCCTGGCCTTCGCATCGATGATGGCTTCAAGCAGGCTGCTGCCGTTGGGGCTGTTCGGCATTCTCAGCTATGTCGAGCCGGTGCTGTTGTTTGCCGTGGCACTACTGGTGCTGGGGGAGACTTTCGACGCCGGGCAATGGCTGACATACCTGCCGATATGGACGGCGGTGTTGCTGGTTGGCTGGGATAGCGCGCGGCTGTTACGCAAGCAGCAGCGCGAGGTCGTCAGGCCGCATTGATTCGTGGCGCGGGAATCTGCGTGAGCTGAGAGGCGGCTTTCTGCACTTTGTAATGCACTTGCAGCGTGCCGCTATTGAAGCGGCGCTGATCGCTGAGGGTCAGGCTGCGTTCCATGCCCGTGGCCAGCAGTGGAATGCCGGCGCCGAGCAGGTGCGGCACCAGATTGATCACTACTTCGTCGATCAAGCCGGCGGTGTAGCAACTGCCCGCAAGCAAGCTGCCGCCTACCAGCCATACACGTTGAAAACCGGCTTTCCCCAGGGCAGCGACCGCTTGCGCAGGCGTGCAGTGCGTCAGTTGCACCTCGTCGGTGGCCTTGGGTAAGGCCAGGCGGGTAAGGACCACGCAGGGCTTGCCAGGATAGGGCCAGGGGCCGCCGCGACGAAGCAGGGCTTCGTAGGTGCCGCGACCCATGAGCAGTGCGTCGATGCCGGAGTAGAAGTACTGGAAGCTGTACTCCTCGTCAGCCTGACGCAACGAATCGAACCAATCGATACGGCCATCGGGGCGAGCGATGTAGCCATCGAGGCTGGAGGTGATGTGATAGATCAATGACGGGTTCATGGTAACGCCTCGGCTGGCCATCTATCGATTTGAGTGGGGCGGCATGGACAAGTTCGTCTTGCGCCGTACCGCTTGTCGGTAGATCGCCGAATAATTGTTCAGTCGAGTACGTTTCGCAGAATTTCGTAAACGATTCCGCTCGCGATAGCCACCAGTACCACATCGCGGCCGATCTGCTTCCACTCATAACCGTCGTAGTGCGGCAGTCGCGCGTTCAGCCGGCTGTCGAAGTTCTTGGCGATACCCGGTGGCAGCGGCTTACCGCGAGCCAGGTTCTTGGCGATGCCTGGGGGCAGAGACGAGGTTGGGCCGATCAACTGGCGATTCTCTCCAAGGATGATGCGAACCCTACCGATATCGATGCTGGGGCCTCGCACGTCGATTCGTACGTCTTCCTGCTGATCCTGGTGGCCCTGCTTGCCTTTGCCCGCCGGCGGGCTGCCGAGAACAGGGGAGGCCGCGAGCAGCGCGCAGAGGCCCAGGCACACTGCTGATTGAGGCTTGATGAACATGAGAGAGACTCCTCTGGAGTGATATCAATCTGACTTTCGGGGGGGCGCAGTTCCCGTTTGCCTGGCATCAAGAATAGCGCTGCTAAGGGCTACGATCGTTGGTCGAGTGCAAAGAAATTCGGCCCGCGCGCCGGAAACCGTTAGGCTATGCACCGTTTTGTCGATTTCTCGAGGTAGTGCCCCCGTGTTTGCCCAATTCGCCCTGCATGAACGCCTGTTGAAAGCCGTGGCCGAGCTTAAATTCGTCGAGCCGACTCCGGTGCAGGCCGCAGCGATTCCTCCTGCGCTGGAGGGCAAGGACCTGCGCGTGATCGCCCAGACCGGCAGCGGCAAGACTGCTGCCTTCGTGCTGCCGTTGCTCAACCGACTGCTCGGTGACGGCAGCTCCCAGCCGCGCATGAGCATCCGTGCGCTGATCCTGCTGCCGACCCGCGAGCTGGCGCAGCAGACGCTCAAGGAAGTCGAGCGCTTCGCCCAGTTCACCTTCCTTAAGGCTGGCCTGATCACCGGTGGCGAGGACTTCAAGGTGCAGGCCGCACTGATGCGCAAGATCGACATCCTGATCGGTACGCCCGGTCGTCTGATCGAGCACGCCAATGCCGGTAACCTGCCGCTGGACGAAGTCGAAGTGCTGGTATTCGACGAGGCCGACCGCATGCTCGACATGGGCTTCGCCGAGGACGCCCAGCGTCTGGCCGAGTCTTGCGGGCCGCACCAGACCCTGCTGTTCTCCGCGACCACCGGCGGCAATGGCCTGCGCGAGATGGTGGCCAAGGTGCTCAACCAGCCGCAGCACCTGATGCTCAATAGCGTCAGCCAGCTTAACGAGGGTACCCGCCAGCAGATCATCACTGCCGACCACAATCACCACAAGGAGCAGCTGGTTGACTGGCTGCTGGCCAACGAGACCTACGACAAGGCCATCGTCTTCACCAACACCCGGGTGCAGGCCGATCGCCTCTACGGCAAGCTGGTGGCGGCCGGGGTCAAGGCCTTCGTGCTGCATGGCGAGAAGGATCAGAAGGATCGCAAGCTGGCCATCGAGCGCCTGCGCCAAGGCGCGGTCAAGGTGCTGGTGGCCACTGACGTGGCGGCTCGTGGTCTGGATGTCGAGGGCCTGGACCTGGTGATCAACTTCGACATGCCGCGCTCCGGTGACGAATACGTGCACCGCATCGGCCGCACCGGCCGTGCCGGTGGTGAGGGCCTGGCCGTATCGCTGATCTGCCACAACGACTGGAACCTGATGTCGAGCATCGAACGCTACCTCAAGCAGCGTTTCGAGCGCCGCAGCATCAAGGAGCTCAAGGGCGTTTATCAGGGGCCGAAGAACCTCAAGGCTTCTGGCAAAGCAGCCGGCAGCAAGAAGAAAAAGACCGAGAAGAAAGAGCCGAAGAAAGCCGCTGCGCCCAAGCGCAAGAGCGGCCCACGTCCTGCGGGCAAACCCTCGGCGCTGGTCAGCGCCGACGGCAGTGCGCCGCTCAAGCGCAAGAAGCCGGCAACTGAGTAAGTAGGCTGTTGTGGGAGGCGCTTTAGCGGCGAGTCGCGGCGCAAGACCCTCCCACAGTTTCACTCCACCCCGACGAAACCGCCGGTCTGGTGCTGCCAAAGGCGGGCATACAGGCCGCCATGGGCGATCAGCTCGGCATGGCTGCCGGTTTCGATGACCTGACCCTTGTCGATCACCACCAGGCGATCCATGCGCGCGATAGTCGACAGGCGGTGGGCGATGGCGATCACCGTCTTGCCTTCCATCAGGCTATCCAGGCTTTCCTGGATGGCCGCTTCCACTTCCGAATCCAGTGCTGAGGTGGCCTCGTCCAGAACCAGAATCGGCGCATCCTTGAGCAGCACCCGCGCGATGGCGATGCGTTGGCGTTGCCCACCGGAGAGCTTGACCCCGCGTTCACCGACCTGGGCATCCATGCCGTGCCCACCCTGACTGTCGTCGAGAGTGGGAATGAAGGCGTCGGCGCGCGCCTTGCGCACCGCTTCCCAGAGTTGTTCGTCGCTGGCATCGGGCTTGCCGTAGCGCAGGTTGTCGCGGATCGAGCGGTGCAGCAGGGCGGTGTCCTGGGTGACCACGCCAATGTGGGCGCGAAGACTCTCTTGGGTCACCGTGGCGACATCTTGACCGTCGATAAGGATGCGCCCGCTTTCCAGGTCGTAAAGGCGCAGCAGCAGGTTGACCAAGGTCGACTTGCCGGCGCCTGAGGGGCCGACCAGGCCGATTTTCTCGCCGGGACGGATGTCGATGTCCAGCCCACTGATCACGCCGCCCTGTTTGCCGTAGTGAAAGTGGATGTCTTCGAAGCGTACGCCACCCTGTCGCACCTGAATCGGCTCGGCGCCGTCGTGATCGAGTACCTGGCGTGGCTGAACGATGCTCTGCATGCCATCTTGCACGGTACCGACGTTCTCGAAGATGCCGTTGACCACCCACATGATCCACTCGGCCATGTTGTTGATGCGGATGACCAGACCGAGAGCCAGTGCGATGGCGCCGGTACTGATCAGCGACTGGCTCCACAGCCACAGCGCCAGGGCGCCGGTACCGACGATCAGCACGCCATTCATGCAGGTGATGAGAAAGTCCAGCGCAGTGATGGTGCGCGACTGCAGGCGAAACTTGTCGAGCAGATCCTGCATGGCTTCGCGCGCGTAGCTTTCCTCCTCCTGCGAGTGGGCGAACAGCTTGAGCGTGGCGATATTGCTGTAGCCATCCACCACGCGCCCCATGACCTTGGAACGCGCGGATGAGGCTGCTGCCGAGCGTGCCTTGATACGCGGCACGAAGTACCACAGCGCGGCGCTGTAGCCGACTATCCACAAGGCCAGTGGCAGCACCAGGCGCAGATCGGCTGCAGCGAACAGGTACAGGGCGCTACCGGCATAGACCAACACATGCCACAGCGCATCGATCACCTGCATGGCCGAGTCGCGCAGCGAGGGGCCGGTCTGCATCACGCGCTGGGCGATACGCCCCGCGAAGTCGTTCTGGAAGAAGCTCAGGCTTTGTTTCAGCACGTAGCGGTGGTTCTGCCAGCGAATCAGATTGGTCAGTCCCGGGTTGACTGCCTGATGGGTAAGCAGGTTGTGCAGGCCGAACACCAGGGGGCGAATCACCAACGCCACTAGCAGCATCCACAGCAGTTCCGTCTGATGTTCGGCGAAGAAGCGGCTGGCGTCGTCGCTGGCCTGCGCCATGTCGATCAGTTGGCCGAGGAAGCTGAACAGAGCCACTTCGATCACGGCAGCGAAGAAACCAACGATCAGCACGGCGACCATCAAAGGCCACACCTGTTTCAGGTAATGGCCATAGAAACGCAGCATGCCTGCTGGTGGCGCGACGTCGGGGCTGGGTTTGAAAACGTCGATCAACGACTCGAAACGGCGAAACAGCATTGCAGGCGTCCTGCCTCAGTGGAGGGGGACGCCGATAGTAACGCTGTTAGTGCGAGCGAGTCTCAGTTAAAAGCGGTTTCTGCAGCTCGCCGGCCCAGGCCAGCAGCGGCACCTCCAGCTCCGGTTGCCAGATGCGTTTGAACAGCAGGGCCAGATGTTCCGCTTCGCCGCGTTCGAAAGGCAGCCGCTCGACCGGCTCATGCGCCTGCCACTGGCCTCCCTGCAGGTGTGCGAAGTCGAAGCGGAAAGGATGGAATCCGGTCATGCCCAGGCGCAGGTCGGTGACGATCAGATGCTCGCCGACCTGGTCGTAGCGCAGTATGCCGCCGGTAAACCAGTCCAGACGCTCATGCATCGGCGCGTTCTCGAGTTGCTCGCGTAGGTGCGTACCGCGTGGCAGACGCTGCAGGTGCGGGGTGTCGTCATCGAGCCAGCCGACCAGCGCTTCGTGATAGTCCTCGCCGTCGAGCACGATTACCCGCCACAGCAGGGTATTGAACGGCGTCGGAGTGACGAACAGTTTTTCTGCCTGAATGCCCTGGCGCGCCAGTTCCTGCTCCACGCGCTGCTCGGCCATGAACTTGCCGGCCAGGCTGAAGCCGATATACAGCGTCGACACCGCCAGTGCCACTGCTGGCACACGCCAGCTCTGCTCGCGCAGGCCGTTGAACAGGCTGATCACCACGGCTGCGATCAGCGGCACGGTATACAGCGGATCGATGATGAACAGGCTGGACCAGGCCGTTGGGGTGGGCATCAAAGGCCAGAACAGTTGCGTGCCGTAGCTGGTGAAAGCATCCAGCAGGGGGTGCGTGATCAGCACCAGCCACAGTGTCAGTAGCAGGCGGTTGGCCGAGTAACCCGGGTGAGGGCGCAAGCGCCTGGCCAGCCAGGTAAGAAGCAGGGCGAGGCCGCTGAGTACGAATAGCGAATGGCTGAAACCCCGGTGATAGGTCATGTTGGCCACGGCGTCGCCGTAGTCCATGATCACGTCCAGATCGGGAACGGTCGCGAGCATGGCGCCGTAGAGAAGCGCCTTGCGACCCTGCCAACGACCGAGAAGCGCGCCCTGGATGCTGGCGCCGAGTACCGCCTGGGTTATGGAGTCCATCGAGTGCTTCCGAAAAAATACTGGCCGCTACGTTAGCTGAGCCGATGTCTGAATGCCGTGGGGAAATTTCAAGCAAAGGTTACAGTCACCACGGGTATCCTGTGCTCATGCCCCACAAGAAACCATGCACATGCTGATCGTCTCCAACAGCGTCCATCTCCCGGATGATGAAATCGAGCTGACCGCCATCCGCGCCCAGGGCGCTGGCGGGCAGAACGTCAACAAGGTATCCAGCGCGGTGCATCTGCGCTTCGACAGTCAGGCCTCGTCACTGCCGCCGTTCTACAAGGAGCGCCTGCTGGCCGTGGCTGATAGCCGCGTCACGGCGGGCGGTGTGGTCATCATCAAGGCGCAGCAGTACCGCACTCAGGAACAGAACCGCGCCGATGCGCTGGAGCGTCTGGCGGAGTTGATCCGCAGCGTCGGCAAGGTGGAGAAGAAGCGTCGCCCCACCAAGCCGACGCTGGGCTCGAAAAAGCGTCGTCTTGATGGCAAGAGCAAGCGCGGGGCGATCAAGGCCGGGCGAGGCAAGATTGATTTCTAGTGGCGTGGCAACAGTCGAGCTCCACGCGCACCGGCTGTGGTGTGCAGCCCCGTGACACCCTACCCGCGTCCGGCCAGATAGGTCTGATAGTCGGGAATGCGGTATTGGTGTTGCTGTTCCATCAGGTCGCTGCTGAGCAGGTAGTCGGCGCTGCTCTCATTGCATGCCACCGGGATGTTCCACACGGCGGCTACACGCAACAAGGCCTTGATGTCCGGGTCGTGCGGTTGAGGCTCGAACGGATCCCAGAAAAACACCAGCATGTCCACGCGCTGTTCGGCTATGCGTGCGCCGATCTGCTGGTCACCGCCGAGCGGGCCGCTGATCATGCTTTCCACCGGCAGCGCCAGACGTTTGCTCAGCAGCAGACCGGTGGTGCCGGTCGCCAACAATTGGTGCCGGCTGAGCCTGTCGCGCTGGCGCTCGCACCAATCGAGCAGGAAACCCTTGCAATGGTCGTGCGCTACCAGGGCGATGCGCTTGCGGGCCGGCAAGGTGGCCTGGGTGAAGCTGATGCGGCTCATCGGATTTCCTTGTCAGTGCATGCGTGCCAGGAGCAGGCAGTTGTCCAGCATACGGTTGGAAAAGCCCCATTCGTTGTCATACCAGGCCATGACTTTGACCAGCTTGCCGCTGACCTTGGTGTGATTGGCATCGAAGATCGATGACAACGGGTTGTGGTTGAAGTCACAGGAAACCAGCGGTAGCGCGTTGTAGCCCAGCACCGGCGATCGTTCGCTGGCCGTCTTGAACAGGGCGTTCACTTCTGCGGCACTGGTTTCGCGTTCGGTCTGCACGGTCAGGTCGACCAGCGACACGTTGATCACCGGTACGCGCACGGCCATGCCGGTAAGCTTGCCGGCCAGTTCCGGCAGTACCAGGCCAACGGCTTCCGCCGCGCCGGTCTTGGTCGGGATCATCGACTGAGTGGCCGAGCGCGCGCGATAGGGATCGCTGTGATAGACGTCAGAGAGATTCTGGTCATTGGTGTAGGCGTGGATGGTGGTCATCAGGCCCTGCTCGATGCCCAGTTCACGCTGCAGCACCTGTGCCACCGGTGCCAGGCAGTTGGTGGTACAGGAGGCGTTGGAGATGATCTGCATGTCAGGCGTCAGCACCTGTTCGTTGACCCCGTAGACCAGCGTGGCATCGGCGCCCTTGGCGGGGGCGGAGATCAGCACTTTGCGTGCCCCGGCGGTAAGGTGCGCGGCGGCCTTGTCGCGTTCGGTGAACAGCCCGGTACACTCGAGTACCACGTCGACCTGATGGGCCCGCCAAGGCAGGTCGGCAGGGTTGCGGATGGCGCTGACGGCGATACGGTCACCCTTGATCCACAGACTGTCGCCCTCAACCTGAACCTCTTCGGGAAAATGACCGTGGACGCTGTCGTACTGCAGAAGATGGGCGTTGATCGCGCTGTCACCCAGGTCGTTGATCGCCACGACCTGCAGGTGCTGGCGATAATTCTGGGTATAGAGTGCACGTAGCACGTTGCGGCCGATACGGCCGAAGCCATTGATGGCGATTCGTAGTGTCATGGTGAGGGTCTCGTAAATTTGTTGTTGTAATTACAAGATTATTCCCATTGCTATGGAAATCAAGCGCACTGGATGGCAATATTTTGTTGTAAATACAAACAGACGCTAGCAGCTAGCCTGGAGACTCCCCATGCACCCCCGCGTTGTTGAAGTGACCCAACGTCTTGTCGAGCGCAGCCGCGCCACGCGCCAGCGCTACCTTGAGATGATCCGTGCGGCCGCCAGTGAAGGCCCGCAGCGGGGCAAGCTGCAATGTGCCAACTTCGCTCACGGTGTTGCCGGTTGTGGCAGTCAGGACAAGCAAACACTGCGTCTGATGGATGCAGCCAACGTGGCCATTGTTTCTGCTTACAACGACATGCTGTCGGCGCACCAGCCTTACGAGACCTTTCCCGAACAGATCAAGCAGGCCCTGCGCGAACTCGGTTCGGTCGGGCAGTTCGCCGGCGGCGTGCCGGCCATGTGCGATGGTGTCACCCAGGGCGAGCCGGGCATGGAGCTGGGCATCGCCAGCCGTGAGGTGATCGCCATGTCCACCGCCGTGGCGCTGTCGCACAACATGTTCGATGCCGCGTTGTACTTGGGTGTGTGCGACAAGATCGTGCCGGGGCTGGTGATGGGCGCGCTGCGTTTCGGTCATCTACCTTCGTTGTTCGTGCCGGCGGGACCGATGACTTCGGGCCTTTCCAACAAGGAAAAGGCCGATGTGCGCCAGCGCTACGCCGAAGGCAAGGCGACCCGCGATGAGCTACTGGCGGCGGAAATGGCCGCTTACCACGGGCCAGGCACCTGCACCTTCTATGGCACTGCCAACACCAACCAGTTGCTGATGGAGGTGATGGGCCTGCATCTGCCGGGCGCCTCCTTCATCAATCCGGGCACGCCGCTACGCGACGCGTTGACCCGTGAAGCGGCGCAGCAGGTCACGCGCATGACCCGGCAGAGTGGGCAGTTCATGCCCATCGGGGAAATCGTCGACGAGCGCTGCCTGGTCAACTCCATCGTCGCCCTGCATGCCACCGGCGGTTCGACCAACCACACCTTGCACATGCCGGCCATTGCGCGTGCTGCCGGTATTCTGCTGACCTGGCAGGACATGGCTGATCTGTCCGAGGTGGTGCCGACCCTGGCGCACGTCTATCCCAATGGCAAGGCTGACATCAATCATTTCCAGGCCGCCGGCGGTATGGCCTTCCTGATTCGCGAACTGCTCGAAGCCGGGCTGTTGCATGAAGAGGTCAATACCGTAGCCGGGCGCGGCTTGTCGCGTTACACCCGGGAGCCTTTTCTCGAGGATGGCAAACTGGTCTGGCGTGACGGCCCCGACAAAAGCCTCGAGGAAAATGTCCTGCGCCCGGTGGCGCGACCGTTCTCGGCCGAGGGCGGTCTGCGCCTGATGCAGGGTAATCTCGGGCGCGGTGTGATGAAGGTGTCCGCGGTGGCGCCGGAACATCAGGTGGTTGAAGCGCCGGCACTGGTCTTCGAAGATCAGCTGGAACTTGTGGAAGCGTTCAAGGCAGGCAGATTGGAGCGCGATTTCGTTGCCGTGGTGCGTTTCCAGGGGCCGCGCTGCAACGGCATGCCGGAGCTGCACAAGATGACGCCTTACCTGGGCGTGCTGCAGGATCGCGGCTTCAAGGTGGCGCTGGTGACCGATGGGCGCATGTCCGGCGCCTCGGGCAAGATCCCGGCGGCAATCCATGTGTGCCCGGAGGCTTTTGATGGTGGGCCGTTGGCGCGAGTGCGTGACGGCGACCTGATTCGCGTCGATGGTCGCAGCGGACAGTTGTTGTTGCAGGTCGATGAGGCTGAGTTCGCAGCGCGTGAGCCGGCACTGCGGCCTGTTCCGGCAATTGGTTGTGGGCGTGAGTTGTTTGCCTTCATGCGCCAGAGCTTCAGCACGGCGGAGCAGGGCGCCAGTGCCTTTACCGAGAGCCTGGAATCGCTGGTCTGAGCCGACACAAAATAGCCCGGCTGAAATCCGGGCTATTGTTCAGGCGCCGTTTTGGAGTCGGCGGGTTGCCCCGCCTATCCTGATGCCGTCCGGCAAGGTCTTTCAAGCTGCTTTGGGTAGGCGCCCCGCCTCGGAGCGAAGCTTCATCAATGGGGCCTTCGCCCTGATTCGCAGCGGGGCGCCGCTCCTACCTGTTCAGGCCTGTGTCTTGCTTTAGATGCCTTGCGGAATTTCTTCGCCGCCCAGCGCGGTGAACAGTTCCGGGAGGAACTCCACCAAGGTCATCATCATCAGAACGAAGCTCGCGTCCTGCTGAGCCAGCGCGTCATCGCCACCGTCCTGCTCGGCTTGCTCCTGCAGCACGTCTTCAAAGCGCAGGCGCTTGATGGTCAGCTTGTCGTCCAGTACGAACGACAGCTTGTCCTGCCAGGCCAGCGACAGTTGGGTGACCTGCTTGCCGGTGGACAGGTGCAGCTGGATTTCCTCGCTGGTCAGGTCCTGGCGCTTGCAGCGCACCACACCGCCGTCCTCGTGGGTGTCGCGCAGCTCGCACTCGTCGAGCACGAAGAAGCCTTCGGCAGCGCTCTGGTTCTTCAGCCAGTCGGTCAGGGTGGCAGTCGGCGCGATCTTCACCGAGAGCGGGCGCACCGGCAGCGATCCGATGGCTTCGCGCAGGGTAGAGAGCAGATCCTCGGCTTTCTTGGCGCTGGCGCTGTCGACCAGAATCAGGCCTTGCTTCGGTGCGATGGCGGCGAACGTGCCGGATTTGCGGATGAAGGCGCGCGGCAGGAAAGTCTGCACGATCTCGTCTTTGATCTGGTCGCGCTCTTTCTTGTACACCTTGCGCATCTGGGTGTTTTCGATTTCGTCGACCTTTTCCTTCAGGGCGTCACGCACCACCGAGCCCGGCAGGATGCGCTCTTCCTTGCGTGCGCCGATCAGCAGGAAGTCACCGCTGACATGCACCAGCGGCGCATCGGCGCCTTTGCCGAAGGGCGCGCTGAAGCCGTAGGTGGTCAGCTCCTGGCTGGCACAGGGGCGCGCCGGTTTGCTGGCCAGCGCAGCTTCCAGTGCTTCGGCGTCGAAAGGGATGTCCTGGGTAAGGCGGTAGACCAGCAGGTTACGAAACCACATGAGCGGGGGACTCTCCATTGGTGTTGGGTCACAAGGCGGCGCCATCCATTGACCTTTCCCGTTTCAGAAAGGAGGCGCGTAGCGACGGATAAAGGTAACGGACAATGATTCGTCCACTCGATAGAGCGCGCATTATTCTCTGCTGGCGAGCTCAGGCCAACCCTGACCACGGTGCGCTGAGAAAATTCGCAGGTATCACCTAAGTTCTTGCTGGGGCGGTAAATTTTTTTGCAAAGAGGGCTTGCCAAGGTTCGGAACGCTCTCTAAAATGCGCCCCACTTCGAGAGTGAATGGGGTGGTTAGCTCAGCCGGGAGAGCATCTGCCTTACAAGCAGAGGGTCGGCGGTTCGATCCCGTCACCACCCACCAATCTCGCAGTTACGCGCAGCGGTAGTTCAGTCGGTTAGAATACCGGCCTGTCACGCCGGGGGTCGCGGGTTCGAGTCCCGTCCGCTGCGCCATTCTCTCCTCGCTTCATCCCCTCCTGTGACAACGCTTCGGTATTCGCCCGAGATCTTCGAAAAAATCCTTTGTTTGCTTGAACTTATGCGCATTGCTCGGCTCCTATGCCGTAGCCAGTGATTGCGGCGTACTGCTAAGCTCGCGCTTTCACACGACGGCCTTCGGGCGCATCTACAAGGAACAAGCATGAAACAGCATCGTTTGGCGGCAGCGGTTGCTCTGGTAGGCCTGGTGCTTGCCGGTTGCGATTCGCAAACCAGCGAAGTCGAACTCAAGAGCCCCGCACAGAAAGCCTCCTACGGCATCGGCCTGAACATGGGTCGCAGTCTGTCCGAGGAAGGGATGGACGATCTGGACTCCAAGGCCGTCGCCCAGGGCATCGAAGACGCGCTGGCGAAGAAAGAGCCGCGCATCAAGGATGAAGACATGATCGAAGCCTTCTCCTTCCTGCAGAACCGTGCTGAAGAGCGCATGACCGCGCTGAACAAGGAAGCCGCTGAAGCCGGCAAGAAATTCCTTGAAGAGAATGGCAAGCGTGAAGGCGTCGTGACCACGCCGTCCGGCCTGCAGTATGAAGTGATCAAGAAGACCGAAGGTGCGCAACCGAAGGAAAGCGACGTGGTGACTGTTCACTACGAAGGCAAGCTTACCGATGGCAGCGTCTTCGACAGCTCCGTCGCTCGCGGTAGCCCCATTGATCTGCCGGTCGGCGGCGTGATTCCGGGTTGGGTGGAAGGCCTGCAGCTGATGCATGTGGGTGAGAAGTACAAACTGTACATCCCCAGCGAGCTGGCCTACGGCGAACAGAGCCCGTCCCCGGCCATTCCGGCCAACTCGGTGCTGGTGTTCGACCTGGAACTGATCGGTATCAAGGACCAGGCTTCTGATGCAGAGCCAGCCGAGCCGGCTGCGCAGTAACACTTCACGGCTTCACGACAACGCCCCGTCTTGACGGGGCGTTGTCGTTTCTGGGCTAGGGGTGGTAGATGCGGTGTTACGCTTATGCACATCATGGGAAACATTCCTAACAAGGTTGCACTACCGTTGGTGGGCTTCCATGTCAATCCGCAACTCGTTGATTTTCATGGATTTTATATGCTGTATAAAAAATGCCCGATCTGAGTGGAGGCCCCATGCCACGGGGCTTTGATAAGCTTGTCGAAAGTATTTGCACAGATTTATCCACAGCTTCGGTGGATAAGCGAAGCAAGCCCAGGTAATGCCTGGCTTGCCGAGGAGGCACAATGAAAACACCGTGGAAACTGACGCGTTACCTGCCTTTGGCAGCTCGCTTTCTTCGAGAGGGACGCCTGCCCGAGTTGCTGCGTGCGTTGGGTGACAAGCGCACGCCGCAGTGCCAGCGCTTTGCCGCGCTCAAGGATGATCTGCAACTATTACGTGCGCTCAGCCTGGCCTGGTTCAAGGGCGACTATCGTCAGATCAGCAGCCAGGCATTACTGATGGTAGTAGCTGCACTTCTGTACTTCATCACACCTTTGGATGCCATCCCGGACTGGCTGGTGGGTGTCGGCTTCGTCGATGATCTGGCGGTACTGGCCTGGGTGATGCGTACCTGGAAGGGTGAGCTCGATGCATTCAAGGCCTGGCGTGATAAGCAGACTCCAGAGGAGCTGGCGCTTATCGAACACCTGCCAGACGAGCAGGGTGGCGATCTCTTGCATTCCTGATCGTTACGCACCTGACCGGCGAGGCCCGGAGGACTTTGCCGCCTGTTTGCATGGATCACGCTTCAGGCGCCGTACCCCTGTTAAGATGGCACCTCGCAAGGAAAGGATCGACAGGGTCCTGCTTTCCAACGGAGAGATTCATGAGTGTGCAAATCATTGCCCGCGATGGTGAGCCGGAGTATGCGGTATTGCCTTGGGCCGATTATCAGGCTCTGCTGCGGGCCGCAGGGCGCTTGCCTGTCATCGAACCCGCTGGCGACTGGCCTGCTCCGGAGAGCGTGAAGCCTGGTCTCGATCAGCTGCGGATGCTGCGTGAGGGCAAAGGGCTGAGCGCAGAGGCTCTGGCGCGTAGTGTTGGCATCAGCCCGCACTATCTGGCGATGATCGAGAGCGGCGAGCGTCAACCCGATGCAGCCATCCTGCGCTCGCTGGCCTGGGAGTTGGGGCTGGAGGGCTGGTCTTGAGCGTACGTATCAGTCGCCAGCACTGGCAGGCGTTGCTTACCGAACTCGATGATGCGCGTCGCCAGCGTCATCTGTTGACCTACCGTGCGCTGATCGAGCGTCTCGACCTGCCGACACCGGCCATGCAGACGCTAACCGCGGCGCTGGAGCACCTGGCGGCCCTGGATGCCCGCGCCGAGCGGCCACTGCGTAGCGCGCTGGTCATCAGCCAGGGGGCCAGCCGTCTGCCGCGTACCGGTTTCTTCGACTGCGTGATGCGCCTGGGGCGCTTCAGTGGCGCGTCCGATGGTGTGGCTGCCGCATCCTGGCATGCCGCAGAGGTGGTCAGGGTGTTCGAATTCGATTATCCAGCCGATGTCTAGGCTGCTTTGGCAGGCGCGTGCACGTCTCGGCTACTGGCTGGCCCGACGCCTGTTCCATTGGCCATGGACCCTGCGTCAGCCGCGTCTCTGGCAATGGATGCAGGGCCAGTACGGACGCATGGCCAATCTGGGTGACACCGCGGCGCAGAGCTTCTACGGCCATATCCTGCTGTTTCGCGGTCAGGGCCTTGGGGCGCGTGAGGAAGGGCTGAGGCTGTTGCGTCTGGCCGCCAGCGCCGGGGACGGCAAGGCCGCCTATCAACTGGGTGTGCAGTCGCTGCAGGGCGACACGCGACAGGCACCGGATGGCGCGCAGGCGCTGCGCTGGTGGGAGATGGCACTGGCTGCTGGCCATCCCCTGGCTGCTCGCCGCCTGAGTCAACTGTATCTTGAGGGTGCGCCTGGCGTTGCGCCTGATCAGGCACTGGCCGAGCGCTACGCCGCGCAGGCGCAGGCGCCACTTTCCTCAGGCGGTTGATCCCGCCAGGATATGCAGGCTGTAGCCAGGCACGGCTTTGGCCTGGCGCTTGGCATCCGAGGCCAGTTCGGCCAGGCGCGAAGCATCGAGTTGCAGGCAATCCTCCGACTTCACGTGCACCACGCCGATTGACAGTGACAGCAGCGCATATTCCTGGCGCTGACCGTGGCGGTTGTGAGCGATGAAACAGCCGGCCTGCAGGTGCTCTTCACGATAGAAGCGTCGGCACTGATTCTGGAAGTCCTCGATCAGGCGGCCAAGTTTTTCCCGCCAGTCGGCCGAGCCGAGTACCAGCATGAAGTCATCGCCACCGATATGACCGACGAAGTCGCGCGCCGGGTCTACCCGTTCGTTCAGGCACTGCGCCAGGCACAGCAGCACCTCGTCGCCCTTGGCATAGCCATAGAGGTCGTTGAAGGGTTTGAAGCTGTCGATGTCGACGTAGCAAACAGCGGCTTCGCGTTGTTGCTGCAAAAGTCGGCTCAGGCACTGCTGAATGGGTACGTTGCCCGGCAGCAGGGTCAGCGGGTTGGCGTGACGCGCCTGTTGCAACTTCTGCTCGGTGATCAGCTTGAGCACATCGATCACCCTACCCAGGCCAAGATAGCGGCCGCCCTGGATGATGATGAAGTCTTCTTCGATCCGCTGTCGTGCGCGACTGGTAAGTAGACGGCTGACCTTCTGCAGTGATTGCGTCAGTTCTACTGCGAGAAAATCCTGGCTCATCAGCCGGCTGATCGGTTTGCGCGCGAACAGGTCGGTCGCGAAGGGCTTCAGCAATGCTTCGGAGAGCGAGTGGCGGTGGACGATGCCGACGGGCTGGCGCTGGTCGTCCAGTACCGCCAACGAGTTCAGGTTGGCTTGAGCGCGAAACAGATCCAGCACTTCGGCAATGGCGGTGCGTTGGTCCACTGCAGGCTGCTCGTTGAGCAAGGCGCTCAGGTCGTGGTTGTCTTCGTTGAGACTGGCCTGTTGGGCGCTCTGCAACTGTGGCAGCAGCTGCCGGGCATCCCTTGGCGGTTTTTCCTGTGGCCTGCTCAGCAGGTAGCCTTGCACCAGGTCCACGCCCATCTCGGCCAGTACCGTCAGCTCCTCGTTCAGCTCGATGCCTTCGGCGATGACCTGTGCGCGAGAGGCTTCGGCCATCTTCAGAATCGAGCCGACGAATTCGCGCTTCACGGCGTCCTGGTGAATGCCGTCGATGAAGTGGCGATCGATCTTCACGTAGTCGGGGCGCAGCTCGGACCACAGGCGCAGGCTCGAGTAGCCAGCGCCAAGGTCATCCAGAGCGATGGAGAAGCCCATGGCGCGGTAGTGGTGCAGGGCATTGTCGAGCAGTGCGAAGTCTTCGGTGGGCGATTGCTCGGTGAGCTCGATCACCACCTGGCTGGGTGGAATGCCGAATGTCTGCAACAGCTTCAGGGTGCGCCCTGGCTGGTGACTGGGGTCGAGCAAGGACTCGGGAGACACGTTGAGAAACAGTTTGCCTTCCAGGCCCAGAGCGCTGAAACCGCCGCAGGCGCTTTTGCGGCAAGCCATCTCCAGTTCGCTCAGGCGGCCAGCATGGCGAGCCACGGCAAAGAGTGTCAGGGGGGAGTGCAGCGGGCTGTTGGACGGGCCGCGGGTCAGCGCCTCATAACCGAGGATGCGCTGCTCGGAAAGCGAGACGATGGGCTGGAACAGGCTACTGAGGTCGCCGTGAGCGAGGATGTTCCCCAAGGTGCTCAACTGCTCGGTGACGGTCATGGTGTTCTCGATCTGCCGGAAACGAAGAGGCCGGCTTCTAAGGCCGGCCTCTGCATTTCACGACAGTTCGATGACAATTTGATGACGTTAGTTAATTCGTCGTCAGTGCAGCGCGAGAGAAGGATTCAGGCCCAGATAGTCGATAAGAATATGCCCTGACTCCGAGAGGTAGGCATCATCTTCCGGCTTGCCCTTGTCTTCTTCGACCGGCAGTGCGTCCTCATCTTCCTTGGCGAGCTCCGCGAGCGGTTTCTCGCCTTTGGCAACGCGGCGATCGTTCTCCAGCTTGAGTTGCTTGGCCTCAATGTCGGCTTGCTGTGCCCGGCGCTTCGCTTCATTCAGGCTGACCGTGGTTTCGGCCATTAGCTGCTTCGACAGGTCGATGCTGGCGCGGGTGAAGAGGAAGTCCGGATTATGCGCGGTGCGCTGATCGTGCTTGCTCTGCAACTGCTTGAGGAAGGGCTTGATCGGGTCCAGTTCCGGCTTGATCGCCGGGCGGATGCTGTCCCAGGGCATGGCGGCGGGCAGGGCGCTTTCGCCGATATCCTTGGTATTCATCACGTCGGGGTAGGCGATATCCGGCAGCACGCCCTGGTGCTGAGTGCTCTGGCCCGATACGCGATAGAACTTGGCCAGGGTCAGCTTGAGCTCGCCATGATTGAGTGGCTGGATGGTCTGCACCGTGCCTTTGCCGAAGGTCTGGCCACCGAGAATCAGCGCGCGGTGATAGTCCTGCATGGCACCGGCGAAGATTTCCGAAGCGGAAGCCGACAGGCGATTGACCAGTACGGCCAGCGGGCCGTTGTAGTAGATCCCCTTGTTTTCGTCGGCCAGCACATCGACACGGCCGTCGGCATTGCGCACCAGTACGGTCGGGCCCTGTTCGATGAACAGGCTGGTCAGTTCGGTGGCCTCCTGCAGCGAGCCGCCGCCGTTGTTGCGCAGGTCGATGACCAGGCCATCGACTTTTTCTTCGCGCAGTTCGTCGATCAGACGTTTGACGTCGCGAGTAGTGCTCTTGTAGTTGGGGTCACCAGCGCGGAAGGCCTTGAAGTCGAGATAGAAGGCCGGCAGCTCGATCACCCCGAGCTTGTAGTCGCGGCCGTCCTGGGTCAGATGCAGCACCTTCTTCTTCGCGGCCTGTTCTTCGAGTTTGACCGCCTCGCGAGTGATGGTAACCACCTTGCTGGTCTGGTCGGTTGGCGGGTTGCTGGCCGGGATGACTTCCAGGCGCACGGTGGAGCCTTTCGGGCCGCGAATCAATTTGACCACTTCGTCCAGGCGCCAGCCGATTACGTCGACCATCTCGTCGCTGCCTTGAGCCACGCCAACGATCTTGTCCGCTGGAGCGATCTGCTTGCTCTTTTCAGCAGGGCCAGCAGGCACAAGACGCACCACCTTGACGTGTTCGTTATCGCTCTGCAGCACGGCACCGATACCTTCGAGCGAGAGGCTCATGTTGATATCGAAGTTCTCTGCGTTGTCCGGCGACAGGTAGGTGGTGTGAGGGTCGTAGGTCGTGGCGAAGGCATTGATGTAGGCCTGGAACACGTCCTCGCCACGGGTCTGCTTGAGGCGCTTGAGCTGGTTCTTGTAGCGCTTGGTCAGCAGCTCCTGGATGTCCTTGGTTTCCTTGCCGGCGATCTTCAGACGCAGCACTTCATCCTTGACGCGTTTGCGCCAGAGATCATCGAGTGCGGCGCGGTCCTTCGCCCAAGGGGCTTTCTCTCGGTCGACCTGCAACTCTTCGTTCACGCTGAAGTCGATCTTGTCGACACCCTTGTCCAGTTGCGCCAGGGCGAAATTCAGGCGCTCTTCCAGACGGGTCAGGTGACGGCGATAGATGGTGAAACCCGGTTCGAGGTTGCCGCTTTTCAGCAAGTCGTCGAACTGGGTGCGCCACTGGTTGAATTCGGCGATATCGCCGGCAGTGAAGTAACTGCGGGACGGGTCGAGCAACTTCAGGTAGTTGTCGTAGACCTGAACCGAACGCTCGTCATTGAGCGGCGGCTTGTTGTAGTGATGGCGCTTGAGCAACTCCACTACGTTGAGGCTGGCGATCACCTGATCGCGGTCCGGCTGCAGGTAGTCCCAGCTGGTCGCTGTGGTGGTCTTGGCCGCCAGCGGCAAGGCACTGAAGCCGAGGAAGAGGGCGAGGGCGGTACTTGCAAGTGAGCGTTTCATGCGGATTCGACGTAGTGGCAGGTGATAACGCATATTAGGCCGTATCTGAGGGCGCCAGGTTCCGTTGGCGCTAGACGAAAGCCAGGCGCGCTGCGCCGGCTCGTTTCACTTGCACTATGGAGGCAGCATGAAGGCATTGCAAGGCGTCGAGGGGCGCGCGGAGTGGTTGGAACAACCTTCTCAGGCCTGTGACGCGGGGCAGATTCGGGTGAAGGTCGCTGCTGCAGGCCTTAACAGAGCCGACTTGTTGCAGCGTGCCGGGCTCTATCCGCCGCCGCCAGGGGCCAGCCCGGCGCTGGGTCTGGAATGCTCCGGGTTGGTGATCGAAGTGGGCGCCGGCAGTGCCTGGCAGGTCGGTGATCGGGTCTGCTGTCTGCTCGCCAGCGGTGCCATGGCCGAAGAGGTGGTGGTCGATGCCCGTCATGCCATGCCGGTGCCGCAAGGGCTGAGTCTGGTCGAGGCTGCGGTGGTGCCGGAGGTTTATGCGACGGCCTGGCTCAACCTGTTTCAGTTGGGGGCCTTGCGTCCCGGGGAAAAGGTGCTGCTGCATGCTGGGGCCAGTGGTGTGGGCTCGGCGGCAATTCAGCTGTGCAAGGCATTCGGCAGTCCCTGCTGGGTGAGTGTGGGGTCTGCGGAGCGTCTGGCATATTGCGAAGCGCTGGGAGCTCAGGGCGGTGCTCTAAGAACCGAGGACCTGCAAAGCCTGCGGGACTTCGGCCCGTTCGATGTGATTCTCGATCCTGTCGGTGGGCAGTACGCGGACCTCAATCTCGACGTGCTGGCGCGCGATGGGCGCTGGGTCAACATCGGTTTGATGGGCGGACGCGAGGCCAAACTGGATCTGGCACAGGTGCTTGGCAAGCGTATCCAACTGATCGGCTCGACGCTGCGCAATCGTGATGATCAATTCAAGGCTGATCTGTTGCGTGACTTGCAGCAGCAGGTGTGGCCGCTATTTGCCGAAGGTCGATTGAAGCCGCAACTGGAGCGCAGTTTTGCGCTCAAAGACAGTGAGGTGGCGTTCGAGACACTCGCTGGTAACCAAGTCGCGGGTAAACTGGCGCTGCTGATTGATCCTAACCTGGTTTGAGCCAGGCCTGTAGCCCGCGTCTGGCGCGGGCTCAATCATCGATTGGTGAACTCAATCGATATCATGGCTGTAATCAATAAGCTTTTTTCAATTAGGTAGCTAAGATAGCAACCGTAGATTTTTCACCCCTCACAGAAACCTCAGAAGGAGTCAGAGATGTCTCTCATCAATACTCAAGTTCAACCGTTCAAGGTCAACGCTTTCCACGCTGGTGAGTTTGTCGAGCTGACCGAAGAGAGCCTGAAAGGCAAGTGGTCCGTGCTGATCTTCATGCCGGCTGCCTTCACCTTCAACTGCCCGACCGAAATCGAAGACGCTGCCAACAACTACGCCGAGTTCCAGAAGGCTGGTGCCGAGGTCTACATCGTGACCACCGATACCCACTTCTCGCACAAGGTCTGGCACGAAACCTCGCCGGCCGTTGGCAAGGCTCAGTTCCCGCTGGTCGGCGATCCGACCCACCAGCTGACCAACGCTTTCGGCGTGCACATCGCTGAAGAAGGTCTGGCCCTGCGTGGCACCTTCGTGATCAACCCGGAAGGCGTGATCAAGACCCTGGAAATCCACTCCAACGAAATCGCTCGTGACGTCGGCGAGACCCTGCGCAAGCTGAAAGCTGCTCAGTACACCGCCGCTCACCCGGGCGAAGTCTGCCCGGCCAAGTGGAAAGAAGGCGAGAAGACCCTGGCTCCATCCCTGGACCTGGTCGGCAAGATCTAAGATCTGCCTGCGGGGTCGCAAGGCCCCCATCGTCTGCGCTTCGCCGGCTGTAACCCAGCCGCAAGTGCCCGAACGCCCGGGCGCAATCCGTCCGGGCGTTTGTTTGTCCGCAATTTGCTATTTACCTGAGGATTTCCATCATGTTGGACGCCAATCTGCAAACCCAGCTGAAGGCCTACCTGGAGCGGGTCACCGTGCCCTTCGAGATCATCGCGTCGCTGGATGATGGCGAGAAATCCCAGGAACTGCTCGGACTGCTCAATGACATCGTCGGCCTGACCGACAAGATCACCCTCAAGACCGATGGTGCTGACGCGCGTCGTCCGTCGTTCTCGCTCAATCGCCCGGGTGAAAATATCGGCCTGACTTTCGCCGGTATCCCCATGGGCCACGAGTTCACCTCGCTGGTGCTGGCGCTGCTGCAGGTGGGCGGTCACCCGTCCAAGCTCGACGCCGAAACTATCGAGCAGATCAAGAACATCGAAGGCAAATTCGAGTTCGAAACCTACTTCTCGCTGAGCTGCCAGAACTGCCCGGACGTGGTCCAGGCGCTGAACCTGATGGCAGTACTCAACCCCAATATCCGCAACGTCTCCATCGATGGTGCGCTGTTCCAGGAAGAAGTCGAACGCCGCCAGATCATGGCCGTGCCGAGCGTCTACCTGAATGGTGAGGTGTTCGCTTCCGGTCGCATGGAAGTGAAGGAAATCCTCGCCAAGATCGACACCCAGGCCGGCAGCCGCGATGCCGAGAAGATGAGCGCCAAGGAAGCCTTCGACGTGCTGGTGGTCGGCGGTGGCCCGGCTGGCGCTGCGGCGGCCATCTACGCCGCGCGTAAAGGCATCCGCACCGCCATTGCCGCCGAGCGTTTCGGCGGTCAGGTGCTCGACACCATGGCCATCGAGAACTTCATCTCGGTCAAGGAAACCGAAGGGCCGAAACTCGTGCGTGCCCTCGAAGAACACGTCAAGGAATACGAAGTCGACGTGATGAACCTGCAGCGCGCCTCCGCGCTGGTACCGGCCAGCAGCGAAGGCGGCCTGCATGAGGTCAAGTTCGAGAACGGCGCTTCGCTCAAGGCCAAGACCGTGATCCTGTCTACCGGCGCTCGCTGGCGCGAGATGGGCGTGCCCGGCGAGCAGGAATACAAGGCCAAGGGCGTATGCTTCTGCCCACACTGTGACGGCCCGCTGTTCAAGGGCAAACGCGTGGCGGTGATCGGCGGTGGCAACTCCGGCGTCGAAGCGGCCATCGACCTGGCTGGCCTGGTGGCGCACGTGACCCTGCTGGAATTCGCCGACACCCTGCGTGCCGACGCCGTGCTGCAGAAGAAGCTTTACAGCCTGCCGAACGTCACCGTGATCAAGAGCGCGCAGACTACCGAGGTCAAAGGCGACGGGCAGAAGGTCAACGGTCTGGTCTACAAGGACCGCACCACTGAAGAGCTGCACACCGTCGAGCTGGAAGGCATCTTCGTGCAGATCGGCTTGCTGCCCAACAGTGACTGGCTCAAGGGCACGGTCGAGCTGAGCCGCTTCGGCGAGATCGTCGTCGATGCCAAGGGCGCGACCAACATCCCTGGTGTGTTCGCTGCCGGTGACGTGACCACTGTGCCGTACAAGCAGATCGTCATCGCCATGGGCGAGGGCTCGAAGGCTTCGCTGAGCGCCTTCGACCACCTGATCCGCCACAGCTGATCAGTTGTTGCAGAAACGCAAAGGCCACCCCTCGGGGTGGCCTTTCTTTTCAGGGCTGCCGCTTTGTAGGGTGCGCTGGGCGCACCGATACCTCGGTTTTGCGGGTGCGCACGGCGCACCCTACACCAGCGTCATCTTCCTCAGCGTTTGAGGCCGCCCAGAGTCAGCGGCATCTGGCGGTTCACATCCTTGTACAGCAGGTAGCGGAAGCGGCTCGGGCCACCGGCGTAGCAGGCCTGCGGGCAGAAGGCGCGCAGCCACATGAAGTCACCGGCTTCTACCTCGACCCAGTCCTGATTCAGGCGATACACCGCCTTGCCTTCCAGCACGTACAGGCCGTGTTCCATGACGTGGGTTTCGGCGAAGGGAATCACGCCGCCCGGCTCGAAGTTGACGATGTTGACGTGCATGTCATGGCGCATGTCGCTCATGTCGACGAAGCGCGTGGTGCTCCAGCGGCCTTCGGTGCCGGGCATGACGATCGGTTCGATGTCCTGCTCGTGGGTCACGAAAGCTTCCGGGTAAGGCACACCTTCAACGGCCTGGTAGGCCTTGCGCAGCCAGTGGAAACGCACCGCTTCGCTGCTGTTGTTGCGCAGCGACCAGTCGCTCTGCGGCGGGATGAAGGCGTAGTTGCCCGGACGCAGGGCGTGCTGGGTGCCGTTCAGGGTCAGGTCGCAGGTGCCTTCGACGACGAAGATCACGCCTTCGGCGCTTGGGTCCAGCTCGGGTTTGTCGCTGCCGCCGTTGGGGGCGACTTCGACGATGTACTGCGAAAAGGTCTCGGCGAAGCCGGTCAGCGGGCGGGCGATGACCCACATGCGCATGTTGTCCCAGAACGGCAGGTGACTGGTGACGATGTCACGCATCACGCCTTTGGGGATCACGGCATAGGCTTCGGTGAACATGGCGCGATCGGTCAGTAGTTGTTCCTGACCGGGATGGCCACCATGCGGGGCGTAGTAGTAGGGCGATTTGCTCATCGAGAGATTGCCTCGGCGGGTGAAAGGCGCCGGGATCGACCCGGCGCGGAAAACGGTCTCCCATGCACTATAGGAATTTGCGGCTGGATTCGGAAATTAAATAGTAGAATCCCTGCCAGTGGGTTTCATGATGGGTGCCGGTATGCTCGATCCCGTGCTGTTGCGCAGTTTTCTCGCCGTGGTGCAGACCGGTGGCTTCACCCGTGCTGCGGCCAGCCTGCACCTGACGCAATCCACGGTCAGCCAGCAGGTGCGTCGCCTGGAGGAGCAGATCGGCGCCGAGCTGCTAGACCGCAGCGGCCGCTACGTGGTGACCACCACTGAGGGAGAGCGTCTGCTCGGTTACGCCAATCGCATCGTCGCGTTGATGGACGAAGCCATGCTGGCGTTGGGGCAAAGCGCTGTCGAGGGGGAGGTGCGTCTGGGGGTTCCAGATGACTTCGCCGCCAACAGCCTGACGCCTTACCTGGCCGATTTTGCCGATGCGCACCCTGGCATCCGTTTGGAAATCACCAGTGGCCTCAGCCATGACGTATGGCGTGCGTTCAATGCCGCAGAGCTGGATCTGGCACTGATAAAGCAGCGTGCTGGCAGCGCCAAGGGCTTGGCCAGCTGGGCTGAACCTTTGGCCTGGCTGGACAGCCGTGCAAGACCGGTGCTGGCGCGTAACCCGGTGCCACTGGCGGTATTTCCGCCCAATGGCCTGTACCGCCTGGAGATGACTCACGCCCTGGATGCCATGGGCAGGCCCTGGCGTATTGCCTATGTCAGCAGCAGCCTGCCGGGTGTCAGCGCTGCAGCCGAAGGCGGGTTGGGGCTGACGTTGCTGCCGCGTCGTTTGATTACTGCTGAGCATCGCGAGCTGGGCGAGGCCGAAGGCTTCGCGCCGGTCGCGCCGGTGGAGGTAGCCCTGCACGCGCGCAACCAGTTGCCAGGCTACGCGCGTGAGTTGGCGGCGGCGTTGATCGAGGCCTGCGAAGGCATCATGAGCCCGTAGCAGGGTAGGGTGCGCTGTGCGCACCTTGAAACAGCGGGCCACGATGGTTGACTGCACGTATCAGAGGACGCCGGTGCGCGCGGCCTGGTCGGCCCCGCGACACCCTACGATAGGATCAGCGCCAACTGAGTATCGGCCAGCCGGCCTGTTCGGCATGGGCGCGCAGGGTCGGGTCTGGGTTGACGGTGAAAGGTTTGTCCACCAGTTTGAGCAGCGGCAGGTCGTTACGTGAGTCGGAGTAGAAGCTGGCGCCGGCCAGGCTCTCGCCCTGTTCGGTCAACCAGCTTTCCAGGCGGATCACCTTGCCTTCGCGGTAGGTCAGCACGCCTTCGGTACGCCCGCTGTAGAAGCCATGCTGCAGCTCCAGATCAATGGCCAGTACCTCGTCGATGCCGAAGCGTGCGGCAATGGCGCTGACCAGAAAATGCGCCGAGGCGGAGATCACCAGCAGGCGGTCGCCGGCCTCGCGATGTTTGGCCAGGCAGCGGCTGGCGTCGCTGTAGAAGATCGGTTCGATCACGTCCTCGACGAAGGGCTCGACCACATGGGCGACCTCCTCGGGCGTGCGGCCGACCAGCGGCGACAGGGTGAAGGCCATGTAATCCTCCATGGCCAAAGTGCCGGCTGCGTATTGACGCATCAGCTCCTGCTCATGGGCGATAAAGGAGTCGCCGTCAGCCCAGCCGATTTTCACCATTTCCTGGGTCCACAGGCTGGAGCAGTCACCGTGGATAAGGGTTTCGTCGAGATCGAAAATCACCAGAGCCATCACGCCACCTCCCGAATTGCGCTGACGTCGATCTGCAAGTTGACCTGCTGGCCTGCGCCATAGAGTTCGTCCGCTGAGCGGTTGAGCACGTCGACGAACAGCTCCACGCCGCGCGCATCCACGCGGTAGCGAACCACGTTGCCGAGCAGACTGTGGCTGACGACCTGGGCCGCGATGCCGCTGCCTGCAAAGGCGATGGCTTCCGGGCGAATGGCTACGCGTGAGTTCACCGGTTGTTCGAGCAAACGGCTGGCTACGTCAGCTTCGAGCAGGTTGTAGTTGCCGATGAAGCCGGCGGCGAAGGCGTCGACCGGTGCGGTATAGAGGGTTTCGGCATCGCCGCTCTGGACGATCTTGCCGGCGTTCATGAGGAAGATGCGGTCGCTCATGGTCAGCGCCTCTTCCTGATCATGGGTGACGAAGATGGTGGTCAGGTTCAGTTCCTGCTGGATGGCGCGGATCTGCTCGCGCAGGTGTTTGCGAATGCGCGCATCGAGCGCTGACAGTGGCTCGTCGAGCAGCAGCAGGCGCGGACGAGTGACCAGCGAGCGGGCCAGGGCCACGCGCTGGCACTGGCCGCCGGAGAGCTGGTGCGGGTAGCGCGTGGCGAACTCGCCGAGCTCGACCATGTCCAGCGCTTCCTGCACGCGCTTGGCGCTTTCGGCCTTGGCCACCTTCTGCATGCGCAGGCCAAAGGCGACGTTCTGCGCCACTGTCATGTTGGGGAACAGCGCATAGCTCTGGAACACCATGCCGATGCCGCGTTTCTGTGGCGTCAGCGGCACCAGGTCCTGGCCATCGAGGAGGATCTGCCCGCCATCGACGCCAGTCAGCCCGGCGATGCAGCGCAGCAGGGTTGACTTGCCGCAGCCGGACGGGCCGAGCAGGGTGACGAACTCGCCCTGGCCGATCTCGCAGTTGATGTCGCTGAAGATACGGGTGTCGCCGTAGCTTTTATGCAGGTTCTGGATGCTCAGAAAGCTCATGCCTTGTCCCTGTTCAAACGGTTGGCCGCCCAGGTGAACACCAGGACGAAGAAGAAATAGGAGATCACCAGCGCGCTGTTGAAGTGGCCGCTGCTGTTGCGCATGTTGTTCAGGTACACCTGCAGGGTTTCATAGCGGGTGCCGACCAGCATGTTGGCGAAGACGAACTCGCCGAACAGGAAGCTGAAGGACAGGAACAATGACACCATCAGGCCCTTGCGCAGGTTCGGCAGCACCACCAGAAAGGCAGCCTTCCAGGTGCTGGCGCCGAGCAGGTGGGCGGCGTCCATCAGGTCGCGCAGGTTGATCGCCTGCAGGTTGTTGCTGATGGCGCGGTACATGAACGGCAGGGCGATGGTGAAGTAGCAGCCGAGCAGAATCCACGGTGTGCCGGTCATCGCCAGCGGGCCGGAACCATAGAGCTGCAGCAGGCCCACCGAAGACACCACCGGCGGTACGGCGAACGGCAGTAGGATCAGCACGTTCATCAGCGTGTCGAGCTTGGGAAAGTGGTAGTGCACCACGAACATCAGCGGCAGGATCAGCACCACCGACAGCGCAAGGGCGCCGATGCACACCAGCAGCGACTGGCCGAAGGCGCGCAGAAAACGCTCGTCGCTCCACAGCTCTGCGTACCATTTCAGGGTCAGACCATCCGGCAGGATGGTCGCCGACCAACTGGTGGACAGCGAGTAGAGCAGGGTGCCGGCCAGTGGCAGCAGCAGGATGAAGAACAGCAGCCAGACCACGATGCGGTGATAAAGGCTGGCGGTGGGGACTTTCACAGGCGGTTTAAAAACTACCTGCGTTGCCGCTGCTTCGTTAAAAACAGGCTCAAAATGCTCATTTACAGTTTGTAAACTCCGCTTTTTCGCCTGTTTTTGCCTCGCATCGGCGGCCTCGCCTACGTTTTTAAACGGCCTGTTAGCGCGTGACATGCTTGCTCCTTCTTAACAGCAACTGATGGACGACGGTGATCAGCACCATCAGCCCGACCAGGATCATCGACAGGGCACTGGCCAGGTTCGGGTCCAGCGAGATGTCACCGGAGACCATCGCCGCGATGCGGATCGGCAGCACGTTGAAGTTGCCGGTGGTCAGGTAGTACACCGTGGCGTAAGCGCCCAGGGCGTTGGCCAGGAGGATGACGAAGGTGCCGAGCAGCGCCGGGGTCAGCACTGGCAGGCCGATGTGCCGCCAGAAATCCCAGGTGCCGGCGCCGAGCAGTGCGGCCGACTCGCGCCAGTCCTGACGCAGGGCGTCGAAGGCGGGGTAGAGCAGCAGCACGCCGAGCGGGATCTGGAAGTAGGTGTAGAGCACGATCAGACCGTTCTTCGAATACAGGTTGAAGCTCTCGATCAACCCAGCCTGGATCAGCAGCAGGGTCAGCGCGCCGTTGAAGCCGAGCAGGATGATGAAGGCGAAGGCCAGCGGCACCCCAGCGAAGTTGCTGGTCATGTTGGAAAAGGCGATGACGAAGTCGCGCAGTTTGGAGTCCACCTGGCGTAGCGAGTAGCTGCCGAGGATGGCGATGGCCATGCCGAACAGGCTCGACCAGAAGGCGATCTGCAAGCTGTGCTTGATCGCCTGCATATAGAACCTGGAGGCGAAGACCTTCTCGAAATTGCCCAGGCCCCAGCCGTTGGGGCTGTTCAGGCTATTGACCGCCACCCACAGCAGTGGCGCCACCTGGAACACGAGAAAGAACACGGCGAAAGGCAGCAGGCACAGCAGCGGCAGCCAACGGCGCAGGGAAGAGGGTGCGCTCATTTCAACAACTCCGCGCAGTAGGGTTTGTCGTGGGGCACGCCGAGCAACTGACAGATGCTGCCGCACAGTTCGATCTGCTGTGGGCGCGCCGCAGCATCGAGGCTGAATGCATCGCCAATGACGAACAGCGGCACCTGGCGTTCTTCCGGCAGCAGGCCGTTGTGCGAGCGGTCGACGTTCATGCCGTGATCGGCGGTGACCAGTACCTGATAACCGGCATCGACCCAGTTCTGCAGATAGTCGGCCAGCAACACATCGGCCATGCGTGCACTGTTGCGGTATTGCGCGCTGTCCAGGCCGTGTTTGTGGCCGGCGTCGTCGATGTTCATCGGGTGCACCAGCAGCAGGTTCGGGGCGTGTTTGAGGCGCAGGCTCTCGGCGTCGACGAACAGGTGCGAGTCCGGGTAATGGTCGGCGTAGTAGAAGTGGCCGTGTTGAATCGGCAGACTCGGGTCGCTGGTGTGGCGGTCGCGGACGGCGACGAAGGGCGAGCGGTTGTACAGCTCGCTGACCCAGTGATAGGCCGCGGCGGCGGTCGTCAGACCGGCATCGCGGGCGTAATGAAACAGGCTGTGTTCGCGCGACAGGCGCGACACATCGTTGTGCACGATGCCGCTGTCGATTGGCCGCACGCCGGTGAGGATGGTTTCGTAGAGCGGCCGTGATAGCGCCGGCAGTTCGCAGTCCAGGCGGTAGAAAGCCGCCCGTCCTGCGTCGCACCAGGCGTGCAGGTGGCCCATGGCGTGTTGCGCGACCGAATGGCTGAGGCCGTCGAGCACGACGAGGATGACCTTGGAAGGCATGGGAAATCCTGAAAAACGATGGAAGCGTTTCGCGGCACAAGCGCAGTGCTGCCCAGCCGCTCCTGCACGTATCAGGAACGGCTTGTGGGAGGTGCTTCAGCCGCGATTGTCGCCGCCCAAGCACCTCCCACCGAACGTACGCGTTATTCCATGTTGATGATCACGTGCTCCTGCCACAGCTGCGGCAGCGCCTTGGAGGTGGCTTCCCAGGCAGCGGCATCCTTGATCGGCTGGACCTTGGCGTACTGCTCGTTGGGCAACAGCTTGGCCTGTACCTCGGCCGGCAGGGTCAGGTGCTCGGCGCGGATTGGCCGGGCGTTGCCCTTGGCCAGGTTGATCTGGCCGGCGTCGGAGAGGATGTACTCACGCGCCAGCTTGGCCGCGTTGGGGTTCTTGGCGTACTTGTTGATGATGGTGGTGTAGCCGGAGATCACCGAGCCATCAGACGGGATCAGCACCTCGAAGCGGCTCGGGTCGATCTGGTCGCGGTAGGACAGACCGTTGAAGTCCCACACCACGCCGACTTCCACTTCGCCTTTCTCCAGGGTCTGGATGGTCGGGTTGGACAGCGACAGGCGGCCCTGCTCGGCGATGGCGCCGAAGAAGTCCAGGCCCGGCTGGATGTTCTTCTCGTCGCCGCCATTGGCGATGGCAGCGGCCAGCACGCCGTTGACCGCCTGCGCGGCGGCGCTGACGTCACCGATGGCAACGCGGTACTTGCCGTTCTTCAGGTCGGCCCAGGATTTTGGAACGTCCTTGACCAGTTGCTTGTTGACGATGAACGCGATGGAGCCGGTGTAGGCCAGCATCCAGTGGCCGTCGGCATCCTTGGCCCAGCTCGGGATCTGCTCCCAGGTGCTCGGCTTGTAGGGTTGGGTCACACCCTGCTGCACCGCGATGGGGCCAAAGGCCGCGCCGACGTCACCGATATCGGCGGTGGCGTTGTCCTTCTCGGCGGCGAACTTGGCGATTTCCTGTGCCGAACTCATGTCGGTGTCGGAGTGCTTGAGGCCGTACTTGCTATTGAGGTCGTTCCAGGTGTCCTTCCAGTTGGCCCAGCTGTCGGGCATACCCACGCTATTGACCGCGCCTTCGGCACGAGCGGCTTGTTCCAGCGCTTGCAGGTCGGTACCTGCAGCCATGGCGGAAGTGGCCAGAGCAATGGCCGAACCCATCAGAGAAGCCAGCAGCAGTTGTTTCATCGGAAACTCCTTTGCGGTTTTGAGTGTTGGTCTAGATCAGCAATACCCGAGCCAATCTAGGCGCCTTCGATGACAGTTTTATGTCCGGTTGCCCGTGGCAGATGTCTAGGCGTATCCGGCCGGTGCGCTCATCAAGCGTAGACCATGGATAAGTAGCTGATTTCGCTCGATGTGAGCGGTCATCGCTGTGGCATGCGGCGTGCTTGCAGCAAAGCTGTCATCTATCAGTCATCTAGACTGCCTAGTCTTGTAACCCGTCTGAGCAAATGACTTATGCCCCGTATTGGGGCTGGACTAGTCCAAAGGGGAAAATGATGCGCGATGAAGCGCCACGAGCGGTCACCGTTATCTGCCGCGCATTGCAGGAGCAGATCGACCGGGGCCTGTTGCCCTCCGGCAGCAAGTTGCCGGCCGAGCGCAAGCTCAGTGAGTTGTTCGATACCACGCGTATCACCCTGCGCGAAGCACTGAGCCAACTGGAGGCGCAAGGGCTGGTCTATCGCGAGGAGCGCCGAGGCTGGTTCGTCTCCCCGCAACGGGTGGCCTATAACCCGCTGGTGCGCACTCATTTTCATGCCATGGTCGCTGAGCAGGGCCGGGTGCCGGCCACCGAAGTGCTGAGCGCGCGCTTGATTCCGGCCAGTGCGCAGATCTGTCAGTTGCTGGCGCTGCCGGCATTGTCCAGCGTCTATCAGGTGTGCCGGGCACGGCGTATCGATGGGCGTTTGGTGCTGTACGTCGAGCACTACCTGAATCCGGCGTACTTCCCCGGCATTCTCGAGTTCGACCTGACCCGCTCACTGACCGACCTGTATGCCAGCGAATACGGCATTCACTACGGCCGCGTGCGCTTCGACATGGTGCCCACTGCGCTGCATACCGAGGCCGCGACCAGCCTGCGCGTGGCAGCTGGCAGCCCGGCATTGCGGATCACCCGGGTCAATCGCGACCAACATGGGCGCATCATCGACTGCGACCTGGAATTCTGGCGTCACGACGCCATTCACGTCAGTGTCGAGGTGCCTGAGTAGGCGCGCTGCGCGTAGCGAGGCTGCTGGCAGGCTTCGAATCAACAGCGCAGGACGGGTGTAGTTCGGGGGCTGGCGGGCACGGCGCATTCTACCGTTCGTCAGCTTCGACGATGTTTTTCCGACCAATGTCGAAATGGCTGCGGCGTGTTCGACTATCCAGTACCCATCCCACAGGAACTGGAGCGCGCCATGAAATACCTCTGCCTTGTCTATGCCAACGAGCAGGAGCTGCACAGCTCCCCCGATAGTCCGCATGACAGCGAGTGCTATGCCTATGCCCAGCAGGTGCAGGGCAGCGGACGCATGCTCGCAGCCGAGGCCCTGCAGCCGGTTCAGACCGCGACCACGGTGCGTATGCGTGGCGGCAAGCTGGCGATCACCGATGGACCTTTCGCCGAAACCAAGGAGCAGTTGGCGGGCTTTTATCTGGTCGAGGCGCGCGATCTCAATGAGGCCATTCAGCTTGCCGGTCACATTCCTGCCGCTCGTGTCGGCTGCGTGGAGGTGCGTCCGGTTCGTCAACTGGATGTCGACCCAAGCGCTTAGCTCTGAGCTGTCATCGTTTCCGTTCGAGGAGAATCGTCATGGACCGTCGCTACATGCCTGAAGTCGCCACGCGAGAGCAATGGCTCGCCGCCCGCAAATCGTTGCTGGAGCAGGAGAAGGCGCTGACCCGCCAGCGTGATGCTCTGAACCGTGCCCGCCGCGCCCTGCCCATGGTGCTGGTGGAAGAGGACTACCGTTTCATCGGCCCGCAGGGCGAGGTCGGGCTGGAGGCGCTGTTCCATGGGCGCAGCCAGTTGATCGTTTACCACTTCATGTATCACATGGACCGTGGCGAGGGCTGCGACGGCTGTTCCTGCTTGGTGGATAACATTGGCCATCAGTCCCATCTGCATGCTCGCGACACCAATCTGGTGCTGGTGTCGAGGGCGCCACTGGCCGATCTCGATGCCTTCAAGAAGCGCATGGGTTGGAACCTGCCCTGGTACAGCTCGTACGGTAGCCGGTTCAACTACGACTACCACGTCACCAGCGACGAGCAGGTCGCGCCGGTGCAGTACAACTACCGTGACAAGGACGAATTGTTGCGCCTGGGGCAGAGCTACCACGTCCAGGGCGAGCAGCCTGGTGTCAGCGTGTTCCTGCGCGACGGCGGGCGCATCTACCACACCTATTCCTGCTACGGCCGAGGCGTGGAGATGCTGATGAGCACATTCCATTTACTCGACTTCACGCCTTTTGGCCGCAGTGAGGGGTGGGACGGCATGCCTGATCTGGACGGCAAGGGGCTCAACTGGACGCGCCTGCACGACGAATACGAACAGAGCGCAGCAAGCCACGACTGCTGCGCCCACAAGGCCTGAAAGGAGAATCGACATGAGTCAGCACGAACTGCAAGACGCCCTCGAACACTGGGTCGACGCCTGCCGTAGCAAGGACGTGACGCGCATCATGAGTCACTACGTGGAAGATCTGGTTTCCTACGACGCGGTAGCTCCACTGCGTTTTCAGGGGCGCCCGGCGTATCAGGCGCACTGGCAGGCCTGCATGGAGATGTGCAGCGGCCCTGGTGTGTTCGAGCCGCACGAGCCGTCGTTCAACCTTTCGGGGGATCTTGGCGTGACGCATTACCTGCTGCATTGCGGCGGTAGCAATGACAAGGGCGAACTGGAAACCTGCTGGATGCGGGTGACTCAATGCCTGCGCCGCGAGGGCGGTCGCTGGCTGATCTTCCACGAACACTTCTCGGCGCCCTGCGACATGCAGAGCGGCAAGGCATTGTTCGATCTACAGCCCTAGCGCTTACTGACGCCCCAGCGCCGCGCAAGAGGCCTGATAGTTCTGCTCGCAGGCGCTGCGGTAAAGGCGGGTGGCCTGGTCGGGGTCGCGCGGCACGCCGCCTTCGCCGCGGCGATAGAGGTTGCCGAGCACGTGCTGGGCCATGGGGTTGCCGGCGGCCGCTGACTGGTTGAGGTACTTGAGCATGTCGCGCTGGTTGGCGAACTCCGGTGCATCGCGGCCGGTATAGAGATAGGCGAGGCTCACGGCGGCCATGGCATGGCCCTTGTCGGCAGCCTGTTTCCACCAGTACTCGGCCTGCTTGAGGTTCTTCTCCGGCTGACCGACGAAATAGCTGCTACCAAGCTGGAACTGGCTTTCCAGATCGCCACCCTGAGCTTTCTGGTGCAGTTGTTCCTGTTGATCCTGGCCGGCGGGCTGTTCGCTCTGCGCATCCTGTGGGCGGGTGTCGGGTTCCGGGCTGCGTCCCGCGCAGCCTGCCAGCAGTGCCAGCGCGAGCGTGACGCCGGTGGCGTAACGAAGGGTGAGCGAGATGGACATGGCGGCGAACTCCTTGGCTGATGTTCGATGGCAAGTTGCTGTTAGTCCAGCGTTGCTCACCATAGTTCGTCTTGCACCGCTCATGCACTGACGACTTCACACCTGAGCGACTAGCTGCAATCCTGATGGCTGATTTCGTATGCGAGGCAGTCATGAAGATCAGTGCGGATTTCGACAGTGGCAATATCCAGGTTCTCGACTCCAGTGACCCGCAACGGGTGTTGCTGGCCATGCGGCCGGACCTCAACAGTCATCACTTTCAGTGGTTTCATTTTCAGGTCGATGGTCTGCAGGTTGGCCAGCGCCACGGATTCTGCCTGACCAATGCCGGGCAGTCGGCCTACAACCAGGCCTGGGACGGTTATCAGGCCGTGGCGAGCTATGACCAGCAGAACTGGTTTCGCGTACCGACGCACTTTACCGACGGGCAGTTGCATTTCGAGTTGCAGGCCGAGCATGAGCGGGTCTGGTTCGCCTACTTCGAGCCCTATCCGCGTGCCCGGCATGAGCGCCTGATTGCTGGGGCGCTGGAGCGTGGTGCCGAGCTGGTGGCCTGTGGCCGTAGTCTGGAAGGGCGTGACATCCAGTTGCTGCGTATCGGCAGCCAGGTAGCTGCTCCGCGCAAACTGTGGATCATCGCCCAGCAACACCCGGGTGAGCACATGGCTGAATGGTTCATGGAGGGGCTGATCGAGCGCCTGCAGGACCCTGAGGATGGCGAGATCGCCGCACTGCTGGCCGAGGCCGAGCTGTACCTGGTGCCGAACATGAATCCCGATGGCGCCTATCGCGGCCATCTGCGCACCAATTACGCCGGGCAGGACCTCAACCGCGCCTGGCAGTCGGCCAACTCCGAGACCAGTCCGGAAGTGCTGTTCGTGTTGCAGCATATGCAGCGTATTGGCGTCGATCTGTTCCTTGATATCCACGGCGATGAGGAAATCCCTCACGTGTTCACCGCTGGTTGTGAGGGCAACCCTGGTTATACGCCGCGTCTTGCAGGGCTGGAGGATGACTTTCGCAGTCGCCTTATTGCTATCGGCGCCGAATTCCAGACCCGTTTCGGCTACCCGCGCAGCGCGCCAGGGCAGGCCAACCTGACTCTGGCCTGCAATGCCGTTGGGCAGGCGTTCGACTGCCTGGCCTTCACCATCGAGATGCCATTCAAGGACCACGACGACAGCCCGCAGCCGGGCACCGGATGGAACGGCGCACGCTCGCAGCAGTTAGGGCGAGATGTGTTGACTGTGTTGGCGCAGATGGTGAAAACCCTGCGCTGATGAGTTGGGCGTGATTCAACCTTGTACGCGCTGGCTGGAGAGGGCGTCAGCTGGCTGGCAAAAAAAGCCCGTCACAAGGACGGGCGCAAAGTGCCGTAAACACACAGGAGTCAATAGGACGCGGTGATGCGTCCGGTATTACAGAATCGACAGCGGATAGTTGATGATCAGGCGGTTCTCGTGCAGATCCTGGCCAACGTCGCGGCGGACGTTGGAGTTACGCCAGCGTACGTTCAGGTTCTTCAGCGTGCCTTCCTGGATGGTGTAGGCCAGCTCGGTTTCACGGCTCCACTCTTCGGCATCGGTGCGACCGCCGGTGTGGATATTCGAACCACTGGTATAGCGGTTCATCAGGGTCAGACCCGGGATGCCGAGGCCGGCGAAGTTGTAGTCATGACGCAACTGCCAGGAGCGCTCTTCCGGATTGTCGAAGGCCGACAGGTAACCGTCGTTGACCAGCGAGCCGCCGCTGGCGCCGTCGATACGCAGGAACTTGGTGTCGCCGCTCAGGCGCTGGTAGGTGACCTGGAAGGTGTTGTTGCCTTTCTTCGCCGACAACGCACCCTGATAGACCTTGTTGTCCAGGTCGCCGGCCTTCGAGGCGCCTTCGTCCTTGCCGTTGAAGTAGCCGAGGTTGGCGCCCAGTACCCAGTCGCCTACCGGCTGGCTGTGGGTCAACTGCAGGAAGCTCTGTTGGTAGACGTCTTCCAGACGTGCATGCCAGGCACCGACCATGGTGCGGTTGTCGTTGAAGCGGAACTCGCCACCACCGAAGTTGAAGTCATCCCCTTCGACGCCGCCGAAGGACATCTCTTCACGGCTGGCGTCATGGCGCTGGCTGTTCTTCCAGAATTGACCGCCGTACAGCGTCAGACCGTCGATTTCATTCGAGGTCAGCTGGGCGCCCTGGAAAGTCTGCGGCAGCGAGCGACCGTCGTCGGCACGCAGGATCGGCAGCACGGCGAACCACTCACCAACTTTCAGTTCGGTCTTGGAGATCTTCGCCTTGGCAGCGACAGCCGTGCGGCCGAACTGGTCGGCGGCTTCGCCATCGTCGTGGATCGGCATCAGGTTGGTATTGGCCGCGCCGCGGTTGCCATCAAGCTTGATGCTATACAGGCCCAGTACGTCCAGGCCGAAACCGACGGTGCCCTCGGTGAAGCCGGAGCGGGCGTCGAGGATGAAGTTCTGGGTCCAGCCTTCTGCCTGGCCCTGACGCTCGCCCTGGATCAACGGGTCGGTGCCGTTGAGGTAATTACGGTTGAAGTAGTAGTTGCGCAGGTTCAGCGAGACCTTGGCGTCTTCGATAAAGCCAGCGGCATGTGCAGTGGTAGGCAGAATGAGAGCCAGCGCGGTGCTGCCGAGCAGGGCCAGGGGAAGGGTGTTGCGTGCGGTCATTGTTGTTGTGCTCCCAGTTTTTGAACGAACCATTCCCTGCTGGACTGTTGGCAGCCTGCATACATGGGAAGGTGGTTGCTTGCCCCGCAGGGCACCGGCCGGACGCGGCCGGTCATTGCCAGTGGCTGCTATATCAGCCGCTGGCGAATCCGGTTCTGAGACGTATGGCGGCGATGAAAGCCGTGCAGGCGAGGAACTGCTGCGCAGAATGAGAGGCGAGGGTGGTCATGTCTTGATCCTGATTTCTTGTTTTTATCTTTGTCATATGTCGTCATACAACTAGATGGATTATCGACAGCATTTTTACCGATTGTCAACGTAGAGCTAGACGAAAGTCTGAGTATCCTGATCGCTGGATGCATTGGTATATCGGCGTTAACGTGCCGGGAGGCGCTATGCGGCTTGGCGTGGCAAACCGTCTGCTATCGATTTTGTTGTGTGATAACGTATGAGTAAGAGAGCAAAAACAAGAGCTTGTCCATGCCACATTGTCTGATCGAAGTCGCCCGGGAAGTGTGCGGGTTCATCGCACCGCAGGAGCTGGTGCAACTGGTGCATGACCAGGCCGCTGATAGTGGGCTTTTTCAGCCGGGTGATATCAAGGTGCGGCTGAGTCTGTACGAACACTATTGCGTCGGCGGTGAGCCGGGGCCGTTCGTGCACCTGATTTTCTACATGCTGTCCGGGCGCAGTGACGAAGACCAACGTGCGCTGTCGCGGCGCATCGTGCAGGCGCTGGTGCAGCGTCTACCGCAGGTGCCGGCGATCTCCCTGGACATGCGCGAGATGCGCCGTGAGCTATTCAGCAATCGCGGCAACTGCCAGGACGCTTAGACCGGGCAGAGCGTAGGGCGGATGTAACCCGCCAGATGCTGGTGGCGGGGTGCACCCGCCCTACGGGGCTGATGCCTTATCGCGGCTAAAGCCGCTCCCACGGGTCAGGTGAGCATCGTAGGAGCGGGCTTCAGCCGCGATGCTTTCGACGTGCCCGGAGCGCAGGACGGGTGATCTGCCGGCCGTAGGGCGAGTGTAACCCGCCAGATGCTGGCAAAGCAGTTCCCGCCCAGGGCGCTTAGCCGCGGTAGTAGCGTTGCGGTACGAACGGGGTCTTGGCGACTTTCATGGCGACGCGTTTGCCGCGCACCACGGCCCAGACGTCGCTGTCGATGGCGACGTGACTGGCGTCGACATAGCCCATGGCCACGGGCGCGCCGAGGCTCGGGCCGAAGCCACCGCTGCATACCTGGCCAATCACCTTGCCGTTGGCATCAACGATTTCCGCGCCTTCACGCACCGGTACGCGTTCCTGCGGCAGCAGGCCGACACGCTTGCGTGCAACACCTTGCTGCTGTTGTTCGAACACGCGCTCAGCGCCCGGGAAGTTGCCGGCGCGCTCGCCGTCTGCACGGCGTACCTTGGAGATGGCCCAGAGCAGGCTGGCTTCGATGGGCGAGGTGGCGCTGCTCATGTCGTGGCCGTACAGGCACAGACCGGCTTCCAGGCGCAGTGAGTCGCGTGCGCCAAGGCCGATGGCTTCCACCTCGGCTTCGGCCAGCAGGCTGCGCGCCAGGGCTTCGGCCTGATCGACGGCAACGGAAATCTCGAAACCGTCTTCACCGGTGTAGCCACTGCGGCTGACGATGCAGTCTCCGCCCAGCAGGCGCACGCGGGCTACCTGCATGAAGGTCATCTTGCTGACTTCGGGGGCCAGGCGGGCCAGGACATCAACGGCTTTCGGGCCTTGCAGGGCGAGCAGGGCGCGCTCTTCGAACAGGCACTCGATCTGGCACTGATCGCCGATGTGTTTCTTCAGGTGCGCCAGGTCCTGATCCTTGCAGGCAGCGTTGACCACCAGGTACAGGGTGTCATCGCCGAGATTGGCGACCATCAGGTCGTCGAGGATACCGCCCTGGGCATCGGTGAACATGGCGTAGCGCTGCAGACCGACCGGCAGGTCGATGATGTCCACCGGCACCAGGGTTTCCAGGGCGCGCGCGGCGTTTTCGCCACGCAGGAGAATCTGGCCCATGTGCGACACGTCAAACAGGCCGGCGGCGTCGCGGGTGTGCAGGTGTTCCTTCATCACGCCCAGCGGGTACTGCACGGGCATGTCGTAGCCGGCGAACGGCACCATGCGTGCGCCGAGTTCGAGGTGCAGGGCGTGCAGCGGAGTTTTGGCGAGGGTTTCAGTGATCATCGGGAAAATCCTTCAGAAGGCCCGCCGCCGTTGGCAGCAGGCGTTTCGCGAATTGAGGTAGCCCGGATGCAATCCGGGCAGCCCCGGATTGCATCCGGGCTACGGCTGGACGCAGAACGGTTCTCCCCTCTCCCGTAGATGGGAGAGGGGAGACAAGCGCCTTACGCGTCCTGATACGCCTCGATGGACGGGCAGGCGCAGACCAGATTGCGGTCGCCGTAGACGTTGTCCACACGGCCGACCGGCGGCCAGTACTTGGCCTCGATCAGGCTGGCGACTGGGTACACGGCCTGCTCGCGGCTGTAGGCGTGGTTCCACTCACCGACAAGTTCCAGGGCAGTGTGTGGGGCGTTCTTCAGCGGATTGTCGTCCTTATCCAGACGGCCTTGCTCGACCGCACGGATTTCCTCGCGGATGGCGATCATGGCGTCGCAGAAGCGATCCAGCTCTTCTTTCGACTCGCTCTCGGTCGGCTCGATCATCAGCGTGCCGGCCACCGGGAACGACATGGTCGGGGCGTGGAAGCCGAAGTCGATCAGGCGCTTGGCCACGTCATCGACGCTGATGCCGCTGCTGTCTTTCAGCGGACGGATGTCGAGGATGCACTCGTGCGCCACCAGGCCGCCTTCGCCGGAGTACAGCACCGGGTAGTGCTCTTCCAGGCGACGGGCGATGTAGTTGGCGTTGAGAATGGCCATCTGCGAGGCGCGCTTGAGGCCGTTGCCGCCCATCATGGTGATGTACATCCAGGTGATCGGCAGGATGCTGGCGCTGCCGAACGGCGCGGCGCTGACGGCGCCCTCCTTGCGCGCCATGTGCGCGTGGCCCGGCAGGAACGGCGCCAGGTGCGACTTGACGCCGATCGGGCCGACGCCCGGGCCGCCGCCGCCGTGCGGGATGCAGAAGGTCTTGTGCAGGTTCAGGTGCGAGACGTCACCGCCGAACTGGCCCGGGGCGCACAGGCCGACCATGGCGTTCATGTTGGCGCCGTCGATGTACACCTGGCCGCCGTTGGCGTGGATGATCTCGCAGATTTCGCGGATGCCTTCCTCGAACACACCGTGGGTGGACGGGTAGGTGATCATGATCGCGGCGAGGCGATCCTTGTGCTCTTCGGCCTTGGCTTTCAGGTCGGCGATGTCGACGTTGCCGCGCGCATCACAGGCGGTCACCACCACGCGCATGCCGGCCATGGAGGCGGTCGCCGGGTTGGTGCCGTGGGCCGATTGCGGGATCAGGCAGATGTCGCGCTGATCGTCGCCACGGCTGTGGTGGTAGGCGCGAATGGCCAGCAGGCCTGCGTACTCACCCTGGGAGCCGGCGTTGGGCTGCAGCGACACGGCGTCGTAGCCGGTGGCGGCACAGAGCATGGCTTCCAGTTCGCTGGTCAGCTGGGCGTAACCGGCAGCCTGTTCGGCCGGAGCGAAGGGGTGCAGGTTGCCGAATTCCGGCCAGGTCACCGGGATCATTTCGCTGGCGGCGTTGAGCTTCATGGTGCACGAGCCCAGCGGGATCATGCTGCGATCCAGCGCCAGATCCTTGTCGGCCAGCTTGCGCAGGTAGCGCATCAGCTCGGTTTCGCTGTGGTAGCGGTTGAACACTTCGTGGGCGAGGATCGCCGACTGACGCAGCAGGCCTTCAGGCAGGCGGCTGGCGATCTGCGCGGCCAGGTCGCTGACGGCCGGGGCGGCCTGCTCACCGGCGAACAGCGCCAGCAGCGCTTCCACGGCGGCAGCGTCGGTGGTTTCGTCCAGCGACAGACCCAGACGCTCGGCGTCGATCTCGCGCAGGTTGATCCCGGCAGCGCGCGCCTTGGCGTGCAGCTCGGCAGTCTTGGTGCCGGTCTTGATGCTCAGGGTGTCGAAGAAGTGCTGCTGCTCGACGCTGTGGCCCAGTTTGGTCAGGCCAAGGGCGAGGATGGCGGTGAAGCTGTGCACGCGTTGGGCGATTTCCAGCAGACCCTGCGGGCCGTGGTAGACGGCGTACATGCTGGCGATGTTGGCCAGCAGGACCTGCGCGGTGCAGATGTTGCTGGTGGCCTTCTCGCGGCGGATGTGCTGCTCGCGGGTCTGCATGGCCAGGCGCAGGGCCGGCTTGCCGAACCGGTCGACCGACATGCCGACCAGGCGGCCCGGCATGTCGCGTTTGAACGCGTCGCGGGTGGCGAAGTAGGCGGCATGCGGGCCACCGAAGCCCAGCGGCACACCGAAGCGCTGGGCGCTGCCCAGGGCGACGTCGGCGCCGAACTCGCCCGGCGGGGTGAGCAGGGTCAGGGCCAGCAGGTCGGCGGCCACGGCGACCAGCGCATTGGCGGCGTGGAAACGCTCGACCAGGGCGCGGTAGTCGAAGATGTCACCGTTGCTCGCCGGGTACTGCAGCAGCGCGCCGAAGTAGGCGCTGGCGTCGCTGATGGCGGCTTCGTCGCCCACTTCCACTTCGATGCCCAGCGGCTCGGCGCGGGTGCGCAGCACGGCGAGGGTCTGTGGGTGGCAGTGCTGCGAGGCGAAGAAGGTGTTGCTGGCCTTGTTCTTCGACAGGCGCTTGCAGAAGGTCATCGCTTCGGCGGCGGCAGTGGCTTCATCCAGCAAGGATGCGTTGGCGATCTGCATGCCGGTGAGGTCGCTGATCAGGGTCTGGAAGTTCAGCAGCGCTTCCAGGCGGCCCTGGGAAATTTCCGGTTGGTACGGGGTGTAGGCGGTGTACCAGGCCGGGTTTTCCAGTAGGTTGCGCAGAATCGGGCTCGGCGTGTGGGTGCCGTAGTAGCCCTGACCGATGTAGGTCTTGAACTGCTGGTTCTGCGCGGCGATGGTCTTGATGCGCGCCAGGGCGTCGGCTTCCGACAGGCCCGGCTGCTCGCCGAGGATGCTGGTGCCCTTGATGCTCTCGGGGATGACGGCACTGGTCAGCGCGTCGACCGAGTCATAGCCGAGCAGCTGCAGCATGGCGGCAGTATCGGCGTCGCGTGGGCCAATATGGCGGGCGATGAATTCGTTCTGGGTATCGAGCTTGGTCATGGCGGTCACTCAGGCGTCGGCGTTGGCATTCAACAGACGATCATAGCCGGCCTTGTCCAGCAGGTCGGCGAGCACGGCGTTGTCGGCCAGGCGCATGCGGAAGAACCAGGCCTTGTCCAGCGGCGATTCGTTGACCAGCTCCGGGCTGCCTTCCAGGTCGGCGTTGACTTCGACGATCTCGCCATCCAGCGGCATGGCGATATTGCTGGCGGCCTTGACCGACTCCAGCACCGCCACTTCCTCGCCCTCGGCGTAAGTCTTAACTTCCGGCAGTTGCACGTACACCACATCCCCGAGCGCGTCTTGGGCGTAATGGGTGATGCCGACGGTCACCAGACCATCGTTATCCAGACGCAACCATTCGTGTTCGGCGGTGAAACGCAACTCGCTCATGTCAGCTCCTCAAGGGTGATGGTGCCCGCTTCTAGATGGCGGGCGGATAGCGGGTAGTAAGCAATTTCACTGCCAATGTAAAAAAATACAATAAAATCAAATACTTAGATTGTTTTAAGGTCTGCTCTAACTGATCGCTATCAGTGCTGTGGAACGTTATCGATACAAAATGCCGTGTCGGAAATAGAAAAGTTAGCGTCGTGCCAGGCGCGCTGGGGCTCTGCAGTGGTGTTTCGAAATAATTACGCTGTAATGATATCGATACATTCGATGGTTGGAACCGTTGCTGCTCATCTTGGGTCGGTAGTTAGACACTTCATCGACAAGGAGCTGGACCCATCATGAAACCTCTGATTCCTCTGGCATTGGCGCTGTTCAGCGTCGCCAGTGTGCAAGCCAGTGAGACCGTTACTGTGACCATGGAGCAGGCGACCGAGAAGGGGCCTGGCGCTGCGGTAGGGACCGTGACCATCAGCGAATCCGCTTATGGTCTGGTCTTCACTCCGGACCTGAAGGGGCTGGAGCCGGGTGTCCATGGTTTTCATGTGCACGCCAAGGCCAACTGCAATGCCTTGGAAGTGGATGGCAAGATGACGCCGGCGGGCGCAGCGGGAGGCCACTGGGACCCCAAAGAGGCGGGCCGCCACGGTTTTCCCTGGGAGGATAACGCCCACCTTGGCGATCTCCCCGCGCTTTACGTGACGCAGGACGGCAGTGCCAGCCAGCCGGTACTGGCGCCGCGGCTGAAAGCTCTGGAGGAGCTGCACAATCGGGCGCTGATGATTCATGCCGGTGCCGATAACCATGCCGATCATCCGAAACCCTTGGGCGGTGGTGGGGCTCGTGTCGCCTGCGGGTTGATCAAGGTGCCGACCAGCTCCGCAACCATCTGATCCATTCAGGGCGTCTCTGCAGCGATGAGCGTGGCCATCAAGCGCCGGGGCTCGCGCAAACAGGTGAAAAGAGTCGGTCACTTTCGAGGTTGCACAGTGGTGACGACGTAGCCTGATTGCAGAGACGCTCCTCAGCGACCGGCCCCGATGCCGTACTTGCGCAGCCGCTTGGCAATGGCTGTGTGCGAGGTGCCGAGGCGTGCGGCCAGTTGCCGGCTGGAGGGATGGCTGTCGTAGAGCTTCTCCAGCAGCGCTTTTTCGTAGTCGTCCATGGCCTGTTCCAGGCTGCCGATCTCGCCTTCGACCTTTGGCGCCATTTCGGTACCGGCGATATCCAGATCGCCCATCTCCACCCAGTTGCTGTCGCAGATGGCTGCGGCGCGAAAGATCACGTTCTGCAATTGACGCACGTTGCCAGGCCAACGGCCGGCCAGCAGTGCGGGATAGGTAGTGGTGGCCAGGCGGCAAGGCAGGCGCTGGATCTGTGCGCAGGCCTGGGCCATGAAGTGCTGTGCCAGCAGGAGAATGTCCTGACCGCGCTCGCGTAGCGGCGGCACTTCCAGGTTGAGCACGTTGAGGCGGTAGAACAGGTCCTCACGGAAACTGCCCTCGGCGACCATCTTCTCCAGGTCGCGGTGAGTGGCACTGAGGATGCGTACATCCACCTTCACTTCGCGGTCGCCGCCAACCCGGCGGAAGCAGCCATCACTGAGAAAACGCAGCAACTTGGCCTGCAGGTACGGCGACATTTCGCCGATTTCGTCGAGAAATACCGTGCCCTGGTTGGCCAGCTCCAGCAGGCCGGGTTTGCCACCACGCTGGGCGCCGGTGAAGGCGCCAGGGGCATAACCGAACAGCTCGCTTTCAGCCAGGCTTTCTGGCAGGGCAGCGCAGTTCAGGGCCAGAAAGGGCGCGCTGCGGCGTGCGCTGACGGTATGGCAGGCACGCGCCACCAGCTCCTTGCCGGTGCCGGTTTCCCCGTGGATCAGCAGCGGCGCATCGAGCGAGGCGACGCGCAGGGCACGGGCCTTGAGCGCGCGGATCGGCGCCGACTCGCCAAGCAGCGAATCGAACCCTTCCGCGTGGTCGTGATGCAACGCTGCCAGGCGTTCGCCCATCCGGCTCGGTGCATAAAGGGTGAGCAGGCCGCCGGTGAGACGGCCGTCCTCGGTGATCGGCTGGGCATCGAGCAGCAGAGGCTGGCCGGCGAAATGCACTTCGCGCAGGGGCTGGTGGAAACCTGCGCTGAGCAGTGATTGTTGCAGCGCCTCGTCGCTAAACAATGCGGCGATGCTCTGCCCCTCGGGCGCGCGACCGCACAGCTCGACCAGGGCAGGGTTGGCCAGCAGCACGGTGGCGCGATCGTCCGCTGCCAGCACCGGGTCGGGCATCGCTGCGAGCAACGCGTCGAGCTGCAGGCGGCGACGCTGTCCGGGGAGAATGTCCACCACCTCCACACTTTGCACGCCACTGATCTGTAGAAGTGCGCCGCGCAGTTTGCCAAGCATCTCGGTGCTCAGGGTTGGCGCATCGATATAGACGTTTGGCGGTACCATCTCCACCGCATCGAGGTTCAGATTGCGTCCGCCGAGCAATGCCAGGACTTCCTGGGTGATGCCGACGCGGTCGATGAAGCTGACGTGAATGCGCATTGATGAGGGTCGAGATTGGCGAACAGGGCGTGATTATGCCTGTTCCGCCGAGCATGAGGAAAAGGGCGACAGCGTGAGTACAGAAAAACCAAGCCGAGCCGACTACCATCGCGAGCATCAGGCCCGCGCCGAGGCTGAGGCCCAGCGCCTGCTGGCGCGCAAGGCCGAGCTGCAGGGGCGCTGGCTGCCCTGGGTGGCGCAGGAGCTGTACCAGCTCAGTCCCCCGGAGTTCGCCAATATGGTACGGCGCGAGTTGCAGCGTCTTTCGTAGCCCGATGCTCAGGATATGGGAGGGGCTCTAGCCGCGATCTGTAGTGCACCATGCGTACCAGCCACACCTTGGTGCGCACGGCGCACCCTACCGCCCTATGCGCGCTTGCGCCCACAGCGGCTCATGTCCACCTTACCTACATAGGGGTTACCCCAGCCCATCACACAGGCTACGCGCTGGTTACGTTGCTGCTCCCAGACTTCGACCGGGTAAGTCTTGCTCCAGGCGTTGAACAGCTGTCGGTCCTGCTTCGACAGGCGCAGTTTGTAGCGATCAGCCATATAGAAATAGGTACGCGCGATCATTCCGCGGATGGCCGTGCGGGGCATCACCTTGCGTGCCTTGAAGTCGACGACCGTCTGACACTGGCCGTACTGATGCGGCTTTTGCGGCAGCCAGGCGAAGCTGTAGTTGCTGCGGTCGCCATTCACCTCTCCGATGCTGGGCACCAGGTTGTGCAGGTCGGCCTCGGCCTTGCGGAACTGAGCATCGTGGGCCGAGCAATTCTTGCGTCCGCCTTTCTGCCAGCACTGACGTTGATGGCCGATCACCCAGGCCGGGACGATATGTTCCCACTCGATGCGCTGGGCGCGATTGGCGTTCTTGCGCGGCGTGTAACCGCAGGAGCGCAGGTCGACCTGCTTGCCGCTGTACTTGCAGCCGCAGTAGAACTCGGTGGATTGCTGGGCATACAGCGGCCAGGCCAGGCGCTTGGCCTCGGAAAAACTGGCGGGGGCGGCATGCAGGGAAAAGGCTGTGAAACAGCAGAGCAGGGGAAGTAGGCGTCGAATCATGGTGCGGCAGAGTAGCCGTCACCGTTGCCAATGTGAAGACGGAAAATCCAATATTTTCAATGGTTTATATGGTGGCAAAGCGCCCTCCTCAGAAGAGGAGGGCGCCGCCCGTCAAACGTTGGCCGAGGCGGTGATGGCTTGTACGCTTTCGCCACGGTGGCGACTGAGCTGTGGCATCAACGAGCCGACCAGCATGCCCGCCAGGCTGATCAGCAAGCCGGCCAGTTGTGGCGGCCAGAAATCGCTTTCCTGGTAAGTCAGCTCCAGGGCGACCCAGCTTGCCAGCCCGAAGGCGATGGCGAACAGCGCGCCCTGGGTAGTCGCACGCTTCCAGAACAGGCCGGCGAACAGCGGCACCACGGCCGCCACCAGGGTCACCTTGTAGGCGTTGCCGACCATCTCGTAGATGCTCGCCGTGGAGTTCAGGGCGAAGATCGACGTAGCGATGGTCATCGCCACCACGCTCACGCGCATGGCCAGGAGGAACTGGCGATCGTTCATCGCCGGTACGAAGTTCTTGAGGATGTTCTCGGTGAAGGTCACCGACGGGGCCAGCAGGGTGCCTGAAGCAGTGGACATGATCGCCGACAGCAGTGCGCCAAAGAACATCACCTGGGCGAACAGCGGTGTGCGCTCCAGGATCAGGTGCGGCAGGATCATCTGCGCATCCTCGGCCAGCCACTGCTGCACCATCGCCGGGTCGATCAACGAGGCGGCGTAGGTGAGGAAGATCGGCAGCATGCAGAACGACAGGTAGAACACCGCGCCGGCCATCGAGGCACGTGCGGCGATGTTCTCGGTCTTGGCCGACATGACGCGGGCGTAAACGTCCTGTTGCGGGATGGAGCCGAGCATCAGCGTCAGCGCCGCTGCGATGAAGGCGACGATATCCCGCGGCTCGAAGGCGTGCATGAAGGTGAACTTGCCTTCTGCTGCGGCATGGCTGATCACCACGTCGGCGCCGCCGGCCATGTCGCCGATCAGCCAGGTCAGGTAGCACAGGCCGGCGACGATGATGATCATCTGCATGAAATCGGTCAGTGCCACCGACCACATGCCCCCGAACAGCGTATAGAGCAGCACGATACCGGTGCCGATCAGCATACCCTGGGTGGTGCTGATCGAACCGTCGGAGAGCACGTTGAACACCACCCCCAGCGCAGTCAATTGCGCCGCCACCCAGCCCAGGTAGGAGCCGATGATCACCAGGCTGGTGAAAATCTCCACATGTGGGCCGTAGCGCTTGCGGAAGAAGTCGCCGATGGTCAGCAGGTTCATGCGATACAGCGGGCGGGCGAAGATCAGCCCGACCAGCATCAGACAGCCAAAGGAGCCGAACGGATCTTCGACGATACCGGCGAAGCCTTCCTCGATGAAGGTCGCGGGGATGCCCAGCACGGCTTCCGAGCCGAACCAGGTGGCGAACACCATGGCCGCGACCAGAGGAAAGGACATGCTCCTGCCGCCAGCGGCGAAATCCTTGGAGTTTTTGACGCGGGTGGATGCATAGAAGCCGACACCGACGGTGAACAGCAGATAGATCGCAACAAACCAGATCAGCATGGAATGGACACCAGTGGCTCGCCCGTCGTCCGGCGCGGGCAGGGCCCGTCAGGCCGCCTGGACAGACAGAATTGTTGTTTTCATGGCGTGTCACGGCTGGCGAGTGACCCGGCACAGGTTTGCCATGCCGGGTTCACGGCCATCAGCCGCAACGGGCGAGCAGTCTGCCAAAGCCGTAAAATATGTCAAACAGATAAAGGCCTGGCGAGTGGCCGAGCGATGGACGATGAGCCACTAAAGGTGGGCTGATACGGGAAAAGCCTGTCAGTCCGGAAGTTTTTCTATTGGCGTTGTTGATATTTTACGGGGGCGCTTCTTCAGCAGCCCAGGTACTGCTTGGGCTGGCATCAATTTCAGGCTCTGTTGCGGTGAACCCCCGTCTGACAGCTGCCTAGTTGAACCTCGGCAGGCGCTGATCGTTGGCGTTGCTGTCGGCGTCGGCTTGTTGTGGCAGGCCGGCGACCTTGAGCACCGGCGTTCTGTCGCCCGCCAGGCGTAGGTCACGACGTGGCATGGCGAAGCGTACATCCAGCTCGCGCAGAGCATCGAGCAGTTGCAGATTGATCTCCTGCTGCACGTCCATGTACTGGTTGTAGTCGGAGCTGAGGACGATATAGACCACCTCGAAGGTCAGCTGGCTTTCGTCGAAGCCGAGGAAATGCGCGCGGTCGAAGCGGGTCTTGGGCGTGGCGCGGATGATGTCGCCGACCTTCTCCGACACCTGACGTACCTTGTCGCTCGGCGTGTCGTAGCTGACGCCGAACTTGAAAACGATGCGCCGGGTATCCATGCGCTTGTAGTTGTGCACGATCTGCCGCAGGAGATCGGCGTTGGCACACACCACCTGTTCGCCGCTGAGGCTACGGATACGCGTGGTCTTCAGGCCGATATGCTCGATGGTGCCTGCCACCTCGCCAAAGACCACGAAATCGCCGATTTCGAAGGGCTTGTCGACGCCGATCGACAGCGAGGCGAACACGTCGCTGAGCACCGTCTGCACCGCCAGCGCCACGGCGATACCGCCGACCCCCAGGCTGGCTACCAGCGCAGTGATATCTACTCCGAGGTTGGCCAGGATCGACAGCAGCATCACCGACCAGACCACGATCAGGATCATGATGCTGATGATGGTGGTCATCACCGGGTTGTAACTGCCGCCGCTCTTGCCCATCACCAGGCTTCGTGACCACAGGCGTACCCCGGTGTCGACCCACAATGCCACCTGCAAGGCCAGGGCGATGAACCAGGTGTGGCTCAATGTGCTTTGCCAGCTGCCAGGCAGTTCCGGCAGACGCAACGCCAGCAACAGGGAAAAGGCCAGCAACAGCAGACGGCTGGTGCGACCGATTACTACCGCAACGAAGTGAGGCCAACTGCCGTCCTGATCCTTCGACCAGGCCTTGAGCCGCTTGTGAAGCGTGCTGACCAGGGTACGCAATACGCTGTAGATCAGCGCAGTGGCGACCAGAACAATCGCCACGTTGAGCCAAAGATCGCGGTCGAGCCAGATATTCCACTGTTCCATTGCCAGGGGCCTCCGGAAGAAAGTCACATGGTTTTCTGTGACTCCTGATCAGCAGAAGTTCCCATAAATGGGCAGACGGTCAGTGCAGGCGTTGCGCGATGGAAACGAAAAAGCCCTGCAAGGTAGCAGGGCTTTTTGTAGAGAGCTGGAGCGGGTGATGGGAATCGAACCCACGGCTCTAGCTTGGGAAGCTAGGGTATTACCATTATACGACACCCGCAGCGGGTGCCTTTATACCGGAACATGACTCAGAAATGAAGCGCGGAGCGTTCGGGCACCTCTAGAAGCTACCTGCGTTGCCATCGCTGCGTTAAAAACAGGCTCACAGCCGAAGGCTGAACGCGCTTTAGCGCGGCCCCGAAGGGGTGAGCGAAGCGAATCAAGTGCTCATTTACAGCTCGTAAAGTCGGTCGCGACCCCGGTCGTTTTTCGCCTGTTTTTGCGGGGCCGCCATCGGATTGCGCTGACGGCCTCGCCTACGTTTCTAGAGGCGCCCGATTGACGTATACGCTTCGCGCCTGGGCATCGTCATACCGCGATGGCCTGGAGGTCGCGCAGGTCGCCTTTGACCGGCAGTTGCAGGCGCTTGCTGGGAGCGTTGAAGAAGTCCAGCAGCACGCGCTGGGTCTGCAGCCAGGCAGCCTTGTGCTCCATGTCGAGGAAGTGCCCTGCATCGTCGATCACCGCGAACTGGGCGTTGTCGATGTGCTGGGCGAAGAGGCAGGCATCTTCCACCGAGGTGTATTCGTCGCGGTCGCCGTTGACGAACAGCAGAGGGATGTCGATGGCCTGCAGGCATTCCATGCTGCAGTGAGCCTCCATGTTCAGCACCTGCTTGATGTGCGCGTACATCTGCCGATATTCGTGCTCGTCCAGGGTGCTGACGTGCTTGTGGTTGAAGCGCTTGAACAGCGACGGCAGGTGCTTGCCGATGGTGCTGTTGACCAGCAGGGCGATGTTGTCGCGGTCCACTGCATTGAGGTAGCGCAAGCCCTTGTGCAGGTAGTCGAGCATCGGCACGTTGAGGATCGGTGAGAACGAGCAGATAGCCGCCTTTTCCAGCGTCGCTGGGCGCTGCGCCAGGGCGAGCATGGAGGCGACTCCGCCCCAGGAGAAGGACATCAGGTAGTGCGCGCCGTAATGCTCGACGAGCTTGAGCAGGATTGCTGCTTCGTCTTCCTTGCTGATGGGCGTGAAATCGCTGTTGTGCGGCTTCGACTGGCCCGCATAGGGTAGGTCGAAGGCCACCACATTGAATTGGTGCTGTAGGTATTTGACCGTTTGCGCGAACGAGGCGGTGGTCGCCAGAGAGCCATTGACCAGGATGATGGTCTTGCTTGCTGCCGGGTTGCCGTAGAACTCCGTGTGAACCTTGTGCTTCCTGTTGATCTCGACGACTGCGGTTTCTGGCCTCATGTCGTTTCCTCCTGGCGCAAATGGGTCAAGGCGAGCGGGTGATCGTTCGCATTTGATTGAGCAGTCAGAAAAGCGCCTGAGCGTGACAGCTTGATGTCAGGCAAGAGATTTTTATAAGTATAGGAATTTCAAGCAGTTAGGATCGAAACAGGCGAGCGCTCCAGGCCTTTTCGAGGTCGGGAGAGAGCGGTGTTACCAGGCAGGAATCCAGTCGGCGCAGAGCGCCAGTAACTGACAGAACACTTGCTTGTCTTGTCGTGACCGGTTGGTCATCTAAAGACTTATGACTCGATTCAAGCAGCTCGCTTGCAGCTGCGCAAGGCCGAGTCACATGTTTATGGCCGGTTGTGCGTGCCGTTGGTCGGGTAGTCAGGTTTCGCATTCGCGCGAGTGCTCTTCCATGATCAGACGCTGGCGATCTCTGCCTCGGTCAGGGCGCGGTACTGGCCGGGAGCGAGCTGCGGATCGAGAAGAATCTCGCCCATGCTTTCGCGGTGCAGGGCGACGACACGGTTGCGAAAGTGGCCGAACATGCGCTTGACCTGATGATAGCGACCTTCGAACAAGGTCAGGCGGGCGTTGTGGCTGTCCAGCACGTCGAGCTGAGCGGGCAGGGTCGTCAGATCTTCGAAGGCGAAGTAGAGGCCGCGCGCGAACACTTCGGCATAGTCGTGACCGATGGGCTGCTCGGTGGTGACGAGATAGACCTTGGGCTTGCGCTCCCGGGGCTGGGTGATGCGTCGTGACCAGCGTCCGTCATTGGTGATCAGCAGCAGGCCACTGGTGTTGAGATCGAGCCGACCGGCCAGATGCAGGTCGTGCGTGTCCGGCTCGTCGAGCAGGTCGAGCACGGTACGATGCTCGTCGTGCTCGGTTGCGCTGACGACGCCGACGGGTTTGTGCAGCATCCAGTAACGGGCAGTGCGTCCGGCCTGCAGCAGTTCGCCGTCCAGCTCCACGCGTTGAAAGTCGCGTATCTCGTGACGTGGATCGCGCACGATCTCGCCGTCCACACGCAGGCGTCCGGCACTGATCAGCAGGCGGCTGTCCTGGCGATTGAAGCGCGGGAAGTTGCTGAGAAAGCGGTCCAGGCGCATGACTCAATCGTGCTCGCGGCGGTCGGCGGCATCCAGTGCGCCGGCGCAGGCGGGGCACAGGCAGGCCTGGTCACGTTGCTCGGGTGTCAGGCGCTCCAGCGCGGCCGGGTCTATCTGGGCGTCGAAGCACCAGCAGGGGACATCGCCAGCGGCCGCGACGCTACATTGATTGGCCTTGCCGCATAACGGGCAGTGTTGCTTGTCCATCAATGCTCGACGCAAACGCGGTCGCGCCCGGCCTGCTTGGCCCGATACAGCGCGCGGTCGGTGCGACCCAGCAGCGTGTGCAGGCTTTCGCCGGCATGCCACTGGCTGAGGCCCAGGCTGGCAGTGACCTGCAGCGTCTGACCGTCGATCTGGTAGCGCTGCTCGGCGCATTGCCGGCGCAGTTTTTCCGCCAGTTCATGGGCCGCATGGCTGTCGGTGTTTTTCAGCAGCAGAATGAATTCCTCACCGCCCCAGCGGCAGAGAATGTCCGACTGACGCAATTTGCCGCGCAACTGCTGGGCGAAGCTGTGCAAGACATCATCGCCGGCGAGGTGGCCGTGGCTGTCGTTGATCTGCTTGAAATTGTCCAGGTCGAGCAGCACAGCGCACAGCGGGCTGCTCTCGCGTTGCGCTTCCTGCAGGGCCTGCTCGGCAAGAATGTCGAAGCCGCGGCGGTTGGGTAGCGCGGTGAGGCTGTCGGTGGTGGCCAGGGCGGCGATGCGCTGTTGATAGCGGTGTATCACCCGGTGCACCAGGGCCAGCACTACGACGGTCACCAGCAGGCAGATCAGCAGGTTGAGGTAGAGGCTGTGGCGGGCGTCGGCCAGTGCACCTTCCTCGTGTTTGTCGACGAACAGGTACCACTCCAGCTCGGGGATATAGCGCACGTTGAGGAAGTGATTACGTTTGTGTTCGTCGTAGCGGAAGTTGCCGCTGGTGGGGTGTGGCAATACGGCCATGAGGTTTTCCAGGCCGGGGATTTCGCCCAGCGACTGGCCGCGCTTTGCGCCCATGGGGCCGCCGTTCTTGCCGGTCAGTACCAGCAGGCCGCTGCGGTCGGTGAAGTAGATACTGCGGCCATAGCGCTGCTGGTATTGCTCGACCAGCTTGACCACCGAGTCGACCGTCAGGCCGACGCCAGCCACGCCGATGAAGCGGTTCTGGTAGTCGAACACCTTGTAGTTGATGAAGAAAGTCAGGCGGTCGTCGTTGGCCATGTCCGGGTCGACGCTGATTTCGTACGGTTCGCTCATGTCGCGTACGCGGAAATACCAGACGTCGCGTGGCTCGCCTTCGTTTACTTGTTTGAGTACGCCTTTGGCTTGGTAGTAGGTGCGGGTGCGTTCGGAGATGAAGAAGCTGGTGTAGGTGCCGTAGTGGTCCTGAATCTCGCGCAGGTAGCGGGTGACGGGTTCCGGGTTCTGCTCACCGGCGAGCGCCCAGTCACGAAGGAAGGTGTCGCGCGACATCATCGAGGCGATCTGGGTGGGGCGGATCAGGTCTTTCTGGATTTCCGAGTAGATGTTGTCGGAGGTCAGCGGCAATTCGGTGTTGACGATGTTCTTGCGAATGCCATCGCGCGAGGTGAAGTAGCTGGCCAGGCTGGTGGCGAGAAAGCCGCCGAGCAGCAGGCAACCGATCAGCAGCAGAACAGTGAGCTGGGCCTTGCGGGAGTTGGTCAATGGCATGGGGCCGGGCCTTGGAAACGTGGCCCAATGCTAGCGCGCTGCGGGGATGGCGTCATTGCCTGTATCGCTGTTTATCGGGGTTGAGGACGATTTTTGCAGATGGCGGGTTGTCGCGGGCAAACCTGACAAAGGCTGGAGCACTGCGCAGATACACATAGGGTGGGCAACGTCTTTTTTGTCCATCAGAGCGTGCAGCGTGGTCTCGATGTTTATGCCGATGCTCGCAGCCATATCGGCGCTGCCCTCGTCGCGGCTAAAGCCCCTCCTACAAAGCCGGAGTATTCCCTCGGATACGCCTAGGGTTTTGTCCACCAAGGCGTGTAGCGCGTTCTCGATGCTGATGCCTTTGCCTGCGGCGATGTTGGTGTCGCCCCCGTAGCGGCTAACGCACTACGGGGGTTGATGCGGGGTTGTGGGTTTTGGTCAGGAGTTTTTCAGGCTTCCTCCAGCACCACGACACGCTGGCCGGCGCGTACTGGTGAACCCGGTTGCACGCGTACTTCGCGCACGGTGCCGGCGATGGGCGCGGTCAGCGGGATTTCCATCTTCATCGACTCGAGAATCACCAGCACATCACCAGCCTGAACCTGTGCGCCTTCGCTGACCTGCACCTGCCAGAGGTTGCCGGCCACGTGGCTTTCGATGGCGTGCTGACCGGCGCCGAGCGGAGCATCTTCGCCCTGCTCGGGGGCGACTTCTTCGACCTCGAAATGGGCCTGACCGCTTTCTATCCAGCGTTGGCGTTCGGCATCGAATGCTGCGCGCTGTTGCTGGCGGAAGGCGGCGATGCCCTCGGCTTCATCGGTCAGAAACTGCTGATAGTCGGCGAGCGCCAGTTCGCTTTCCTCGATGCGCAGGTCGAAGCGGCCCAGCGGGAAGTCGCGGCGGATGCGCAGCAGCTCGGAGGCCGATACCGGGTAGAAGCGGATCTGGTCGAAGAAGCGCAGCAGCCAGGGTTTGCCGTCGAAGGCGGCGACATCCCGGTAGCGATTCCACATCTGTAGGGTGCGGCCGACGAACTGGTAACCGCCGGGGCCTTCCATGCCGTACACGCACATGTAAGCCCCGCCGATGCCCACCGAATTCTCCGCTGTCCAGGTGCGTGCCGGGTTGTACTTGGTGGTGACCAGACGGTGACGCGGATCGAGCGGCGTGGCTACTGGCGCGCCCAGATATACGTCGCCCAGGCCCATGACCAGATAGCTGGCCTCGAACACCGTGCGGTACACCTCGTCGAGGTTCGGCAGGTCGTTGATGCGACGGATGAACTCCAGGTTGCTCGGACACCAGGGGGCGTCCTTGCGCACGGTGGTCATGTATTTTTCTATCGCCAGCTGGCAGGCCGGGTCGTCCCAGGACAGCGGCAGGTGGACGATGCGCGAGGGTACTTTCAGGTCGCGTGCGGCGCAGACGGCGTCCCACTCGCCCGCGACGATGTCGAGCAGCGTCTGCAGGGGCAGGGTTTCCGGCTGGTAGTGCACCTGCAACGAGCGAATGCCCGGCGTCAGGTCGATCACGCCATCGAGTTGCAGGGCTTCCAGCGCCTGCATCAGTGCATGGCCACGGAAGCGCAGCACCAGGTCGAGCTCGGGCTGGCCGATTTCCAGCAGCAGGTGGGTGTCGCCGGACAGACGCGCGACCAGGCGGGTGTCCGCTTCGCCGAGGTCGAGGACGATGGGAGAAGCCAACACTGAGCGGCTCCCTCTCCCGCTTGCGGGAGAGGGCTGGGGAGAGGGGCTTTGGCTGTTTTCAAGAACCCTCTCCCCCGACCCCTCGGCTTGAGCGTCCTGCGTCGCCCTACCTCCTGCATCCATGCAGTCGTCTCCCATAAATGGGAGAGGGGAGACAAGCGCAAGCTCGCTGACTTCGAGAGCGCGCAGTTTGGCCAACTCCCGTGCCGTGGCGATCTCAACCGGCACAAAGCGCACCTTGTCGCCGGCCTTGAGTTGGCCGAGTTGCCAGAGGTCTGCTTCGATGATGGTCACCAGGCAGACGAAGCCACCCAGGCTGGGACCATCCGGACCGAGGATCACCGGCATGTCGCCAGTGAAGTCCACTGCACCGATGGCGTAGGGGTTGTCGTGAATGTTCGACGGGTGCAGGCCGGCTTCGCCGCCGCTGTCGCGTACCCATTCCGGCTTCGGCCCGATCAGGCGCACGCCGGTGCGGCTGGAGTTGAAGTGCACTTCCCAGTCGGTGGCGAGGAAGCTGTCGACATAGCCAGGTGTGAAGTATTCCGGCGCGCCGTGCGGGCCGTAGATCACGCGCAGTTCGCGCACCGCCGGCAGGACCGGGCAGAGCTCTGCAGGCAGTTGTGCGCCGGCGCTGCGCTCATTCAGCGCCTCGATGTGCAGCACGTCGCCAGCGCGCAGGGCACGACCGCCGTGGCCGCCGAACTGGCCGAGGGTGAAGGTGCTCTTGCTGCCCAGGTAATCCGGCACCTGAATACCGCCGCGGATGTTCAGGTAGCTGCGTGCGCCGCTGCCGGCGATGGTGCCGAGGCTCAGGACGCTGCCGGCCTGGATCAGCAGCGCGGTGTTCATCGGCTGCGCGGCCCCGTCGATGCTCAACGGGATAGCGGCGCCAGTCACCGCTACCACCGCGTCGGTGTTGAAGCGCAGGGTCGGGCCGCTCATGGTGATTTCCAGGCCGGCGGCACCTTCTTCGTTGCCCAGCAGGCGGTTGCCCAGGCGCAGGGCGCGGTCGTCCATCGGCCCGGAGGGTGGCACGCCGACGGCCCAGTAGCCGAGGCGGCCGGGGTAGTCCTGCACGCTGGTCTGGGTGCCGGCGCTGAGCACTTCGAAAGTGCTGGCCTGGTAGACCAGGTTTTCCAGGCAGCGGGTCCAGGGCGAGCCGCTGGCGAAGGGTGCATCGGCCAGAATCTGGCGCAGGTAGTCGCGGTTGCATTCCATGCCATACAGCACGGAGCCGGCCAGCGCCTGGTCCAGCGCAGCGCTGGCCTGCTCGCGGCTCGGAGCCCAGGTGATCAGCTTGGCGATCATCGGGTCGAAGTAGGGCGGAATCTCGCAACCGGCTTCGACCCAGGTGTCGATGCGCAGCACCTTGCCGTCGGCTTGCGGGAAGTTGACGGCGGTAAGCAGGCCCGGGCTCGGCTGGAAGTCGCGGCCCGGGTCCTCGGCATAGAGGCGTGCCTGGATGGCATGACCGCTGGGTTGCAGCTTGGCAGCCAGTTCGTTCAGGGGCGGCAGGTCGCCGGCTGCCAGCTCGATCATCCAGCGCACCAGATCGACGCCCCAGACCTGTTCGGTGACGCCGTGCTCGACCTGCAGGCGGGTGTTCACTTCGAGGAAGTAGAAGCGCTCGGCCTCACTGTCGTAAACGAATTCGACAGTGCCGGCGCTGCGGTAACTGACCGCTTTGGCCAGTTTGATCGCCGCGGCGCACAGTTCATCGGCCATGCCGGCCGGCAGGTTCGGCGCCGGTGTTTCTTCCAGCACCTTCTGGTTGCGCCGCTGCACCGAGCAGTCGCGCACGCCAAGGGCGATCACTTCACCCTGGCCGTCGCCGAATACCTGCACTTCCAGGTGACGGGCGCGCTGGATGTATTTCTCGATGAATACGCCGCTGTCGCTGAAGTTGTTCTGCCCCAGGCGCTTGACCGCGTCGAAGGCGTCGCTCAGCTCTTCGGCCGAACGGCACACGCGCATGCCGATACCACCGCCGCCGGCGGTGCTTTTCAGCATCACCGGATAGCCGACCTGCTCCCCGGCACTCAATGCTGCAGCGACGCTTTCCAGCAGTTCGGTGCCTTCGAGCATCGGTACGCCATGTTGTTTGGCCAGCGCGCGGGCGGTGTGCTTGAGGCCGAATACGCGCAGTTGCTCAGGCGTAGGGCCGACGAAGGCGATGCCGGACGCTTCGCAGGCTTCGGCAAAGGCGGCGTTCTCGGAAAGGAAGCCGTAGCCGGGGTGGATAGCGCGGGCGCCGCTGCGTTTGGCGAGGTCGAGGATTTTCTCCACAACAAGATAGGTCTGCGCAGCCGGACCTTCGCCAAGGGAATGGGCTTCGTCCGCCTGCTGAATATGCAGGCTGGCGGCGTCGGCTTCGGAGTACACGGCAACGCCGCCAACGTTCAGCTCGCGCAGGGTGCGCAGAATGCGGCAGGCGATGGCGCCACGGTTGGCGATCAGCAGTTTTTCGAACATGGGGATGACCCTCGAAGGTCATGGCGGGCCGTCCCGCCGTCATTGGTCGTGCGCCACGGTCGTCCGTGGTTGAAAATCCGGGGGGCTTGTCTCCCTCTCCCATTCATGGGAGAGGGCTGGGGAGAGGGGCGGTTGATGACATGACCCTCTCCCCCGGCCCCTCTCCCGCAAGCGGGAGAGGGGAGTGCATCAATCAATCCCACACCAGCACTTCGGCCGGTGTCGGGTTCCAGCCGTTGCAGGGGTTGTTCAACTGCGGGCAGTTGGAGATCAGCACGATGACGTCGGTCTCGGCTTTCATCTCGACGTACTTGCCGGGTGCGGAGATGCCGTCCTCGAAGGTCAGGCCGCCTTCGGGCGTGACCGGCACGTTCATGAAGAAGTTGATGTTGGCGCCGATGTCGCGCTTGCTCAGGCGGCCGTCGTGCAGGCTGGCGCGCAGGAAGTTGTCGCGGCAGCTGTGCATGTAGCGTTTGTCCAGGGCGTAACGCACGGTGTTGCTTTCCTGGGCGCAGGCACCGCCCAGGGTGTCGTGGCGGCCACAGGTGTCGGCGGTGATGGTCAGCAGCGGATTGCCGAGGTTGGAATAGAGCACGGTACCGGTGCTGAGGTAGACGCGGTTCTGCTTGCGCAGGGTGCGTTGCGGGTCGAAGCGCTCGCGCGGGTTGGCGGCGGCGAAGAACAGGGTGTCGATCGCCTGGTTGCCTTCGAGGTCGTGCAGGCGCAGGGTCTGCCCGGCCTTGACCTCGAACAGATAGGGCTCACCCGCCGGGATGGTGTGGCGGTAGACGGCGGTTTCGGGATGCAGGTTGCTGGATGTCAGGTCGCTGGCAGTAAGGCTCATCGGACTGTCCTCGATAGCGTTTACTGGGCTCCCGCCTTCGCGGGAGTGACGAGATTGGCGTCATCCCCGCGCAGGCGGGGACCCATTCAAATGTACTGGCGTTCGGTGTTGTGGAAGGCGCGACCGTTCTCCGGGCGCGAGGTGCGGCAGAGCACGGTGATACCGTCGCTGTCGACCTTGCTCCAGCGAAGGTGCACAGGTTTGGGCGCGTACTGCGGGTTCGGGTCCATTGGGTGTTGCAGGGCGGTGAGCACCACCAGGGTGTCCATCGGTGCGTACAGCTCGATGTAGTCGCCGGCCTGACTATTGCCGGGCTGGAAGTGGAAGGCGCCGTCGGCGTCGACATCCACGCGGCTGAACAGGTTGAGGTTCATCAGCAGGTCTTGCAGGTTCAGGTCCCACTTGCCCATTTCCACCAGCAGGTTGTCCATGCCGTTGCGGAAGAATCCGTTACGCAGTTCCTGGTAGCGGCCCTGACCATATTTTTCCTGCGTCTCGTCGGCGTTGAGCACGCCGGCGAAGCTGTCGTGCCAGCCGCAGGTGTCGGCCGTGATGGCAGCCAGTACCTTGCCCATGTCCGAGTACAGGCAGTGACCGGCTGTGAGCTTGGCGGTGTGCTGGCCCTTGAGCGTGTCCGGCAGGTTCAGGCGCTCGCTCTTCTCGCAGGCGTTGAACAGCAGCAGGCTGACGTTGGCGCCGCCTTCGATATCGGTGATGCGCAGCAGTTGCCCACGCTTGAGGATGAATGATGTATGACCGCCGCCGGGAACTGTTTCATCAAACAGGGTCGGGCGCAGGGTAGGGGCAGTGTTCATGGGTACCTCGGGATCAAAGCCGGATCGTCAGGCGCCAGGTGCGGCGCCTGATCATCGTTGCGATGGTGTGGGGGCGTGCTTGTGCAGCGCTGCCCGTCAGAGCTTGCCGTCGACGGCCATCTGTACGTAGCTGGGGTCGAAGCGCAGCTTGATGTTGGCGCTGTCACCCGTGGTCACGTCGCCAGCGAAGGTCATGCCGATGGCGTCGGCACTGCGTGCGCCTTCACCGAGGATGCCGTGGTCGAAGCTGAAGCTGGCGACCTTGGTCATGGTCTCGGGCAGTGCCGGGCTGGTGATGAAGTCCAGGGTGTCCTTCGGTGTATAGAACAGTTTGGTGGTCGCCAGCTGCGACTGGTAGCCGGCCAGATCGGTGCCCGAGGCCTTGGCCATTTCGGTCAGTGCTTCGGTGCTCTCGGGCGTGCCGGCCTGCATCAGTTCGAGAATCTCGAACCAGGCACCGGTCAGGGCTTTGCCGAAGTCCGGGTTGTCCTTCAGGGTCTGGGTGTTGACCACCATCATGTCGAGGATTTCGCCGGGAATCTTCGACGAGTCGAAGACCTGGGTGCTGCCAGGCTGAGCGAGAATTTCCGCCAGCATCGGGTTCCAGGTGGCGGCGGCCTGTACGCTGGGTGTGGTGTAGGCCGCGGCGATGTCGGCGTCGGAGGTGTTCACCACGGTCACGTCGCGCTCGCTCATGCCGGCGGTTTCCAGTGCGCGAGCGAGGAAGTAGTGGGAGACAGAGAGCTCGACCAGGTTCACCGGCATGCCCTTGAGGTCAGCCAGGGTCTTGCCTTCGCCCTTGATCAGCAGGCCGTCGTTGCCATTGGAGTAGTCGCCGACCAGCAGTGCGGTGGAGTCGACGCCACCAGCCGCCGGGATGGTCAGGGCATCCATGTTGGTCATGGTGCAGCCATCGAACTGGCCGACGCTGTACTGGTTGATGGACTCGACGTAGTCATTGAGCTGCACGACGTCGATGTCGATGCCGTATTTCTTCGCCCATTTGTCGATGATGCCGGAGGTACTGGCATAGCCCCAGGGCATCCAGCCGGCGTAGAGCGTCCAGCAGACGCTGAAGCTGTCTTTCTTCTCGGCGTGAGCGCTGAAGCTGAGCACCGCGGCCAGGCCGGCAGCAGCGAAGGAGAGCAGACGATTCTTGCGCATTGGAACCTCCAGTGTTGATGAGTACGGGCAGGAGTCGCGGCACGTTTCGAGTCATTCGAAAGGCGCGTTCTCCCGGGCTTTTATCCCGCCGTGTAACCTCATCGGAGGTCGATGACTCTCGGACCAGTCATCCGCTTGCGCGGATCGGAACCCTAGTCATCCATTTCGCAAATTGTGGTGCCGCGATTCCGGGAAAACCCGGTTGAAACCTGCACGCCTGGTACTTAGCGAATTGCGTGCCAGCTTGCCGGGGCCTATGAATTGGCAGTTAGGGAGCAGTTCTGGAGGTGTGCGTGCCGCCTGATGGGGCTGGCAACGTATTCGTGCACTGTTCCGGGGCGGGCTGGGCGTTGGGATGGCAAGGTCTGCGGGTTGTAGCGGTGGCATGGAAATCGCTATCGATCCTGCTGCAGAGGCCTTGCTGGTGCCCTCGGGACGACCCGACCCGCTGCTTGTCTGGACGACCAGGTAACTCACTTGTTCAAGGGAGCTTGCCATGGCGCACACTCATTTCACCTCCATTCCGCTTGTCGATGTCTCCGGGCTTTACTCAAGCGACCCGGCGCAGCGGCAGCGTGTTGCCGACGAACTCGGCCGTGCTGCGCGCGATGTCGGCTTTTTGCAGATTACCGGGCACGCCATCACGCGCGAACTGCGCGAGGGGCTGATCCAGCAGGCACGCCGTTTCTTCGCCCGGCCGCTGGCGGAAAAGATGCGCTTCTATATTGGTCAGTCGAGCAACCACAGTGGCTACGTACCCGAAGGCGAGGAGCAGTTCGCCGGAGGCAGCAAGGACCTCAAGGAAGCCTACGACGTCAATTACGACTACACCGAAGCGGCGCAGGTCTATCCGTTGCTGGGGCCGACGCAGTGGCCCGACTCGGCGGGTTTCAAACGCGACGTCAGTGCCTATTACCATGCCGCGCTGGCGCTGGGCGATACCTTGTTTCGCGGCTTTGCCCTGGCGTTGGGGTTGGCCGAGGACACCTTTGCCGGCATCACCCGTCACCCCACCAGTCAGCTGCGCATGATCCATTACCCGCTCGACCCCGATCCGGTCGCGGATCGTCCCGGCATCGGCGCGCACACCGACTATGAGTGCTTCACCATTCTGCTGCCGACTGCCGAAGGGTTGCAGGTGCTCAATGGCGACGGCCAGTGGATCGATGTGCCGCTAGTGGAGGACGCCTTCGTGATCAACATCGGTGACATGCTCGAGGTGCTCAGCAACGGCCACTTCGTCGCCACCTCGCACCGCGTACGCAAGGTCAGCGAGGAGCGCTTCGCCTTTCCACTGTTCTGCGCCTGCGACTACCCGACCCGTATCGCGCCTATTGCCGGTTTGCCTGCCCGTGGTGAGCGGGTATACCAGCCGGTCAGTTGTGGCGACCATCTGTTCGCACAGACGGCGCAGACCTTTCGCTACCTGCGCGAGCGTCTGGAAGACGGTTCGCTACAGCTCCCGGATGGCACGTTGGGGTTGTCCAGCTTCGGCCAGGGGCGCCGGGAGGTGACGGCATGAACCTGCTGGAATTGGCTGCACGATATCCCGCGCGTGCCGAGAGTGGCGTGCCGGACTGGATGCTCGGGCATTTTCGTCGTCGCACCATCAGTTTTGCCGATGGCCGCAGTGATGAGCGCACCCAGGTGCATTGGCTACAAAGCCGCAACTTCACCATCGATCTGCGTCTGCCCGACGGGCCGGCATTGCCGGCACGTGCCTGGCAGGAATACTCCGCTGACGAGCTGCGCGTGCTGGCCAATCACGAAGGTTGGGTGGCCGACAGCATCTGGGCCGGCGGCATGCTCAGCTGGCGCGGCGGCGTGTCCCTGCAGTTGCACAACCGCTGGCCGGAGCCGGCGCGCCTGCAGCGCATCGGTAACTGCATGATCGAGTTCGGCACCACGGGCGCCTATGTCGAGGACTGGCGCCTGCAAGCCAGCAGCGGGCCTCTGATAGGTTTGCGTCTGCAGGAGGAGTGCGATGCGCAAACCTTCGAGGTTCTGCAGCGTGGCGGCGGCCTGATTCTCTGTGGTGAGCAACTTGGCTGGGTGCACGGTCGCCGGCGGGACCTTGGAGAGTTGCCACTGCATTTGCGTGAGCGTGTCCAGCAGGCATGCGGTGACAGTGAGCTGCTGGCAGGGCTGCTCGACTTCGAGGCTTCGTTGGCTTACCTCGATGCACGGGGAGGTTACCGGGTGGCGTTGTCCACAGTGCCTGCGCGAGTCGGCGCGACGGTCGAGCTGGAGGGCTTCGAGCTGATAGCCGAGGGGCGCGTGCGGCAGCATCTGCGGCGTGCGGATGGCCGCGCGGTGGTGCGCAGCTTCGTTATCGATACGCTGGAGCCGGACTGGCGTGCGCAGCTCGCTACGCCGAGTACCGATGAGGCGCAGCGCTGGTTCGCCGCAGAGGGTGAAACGCTGTCGCGGTATCTTGAGGTGTTGAGTTAGTCAGGCGCGGACTGTCTGATGCAGCGCTAAAAAGCTCGCCGCTGAAGTGCCTCCCGCAGAGGCGGGTTCGCTCGATTTGTGGGAGGCGCTTTCGGCTCGGGCATCCTGCTTCGTTCTACGTCCTGCATCCAGGCAGTTGTAGCCGCGACGCCCTGGCAGCAGAGGTGGTGCGCATGGCGCACCCTACGGGTTATCACAGGGTTTGCGCGTCGTAGGGTGCGCCGCGCACCGAATGCGCTGAGATACGCTACCTCTCAGGTCCGTAGCCCGGATGCAATCCGGGGCGAATATGCCAGTGATCCCCGGATTTCATCCGGCCTACAGTTAGTTGCGGGCAGCAATGCGCTCGGTCACTTCGCTGGGCAACTGCATCTGTGCCCGGCGCGAAGCATTGAGCGGGATGTCATAGGTAATGCGCGCGCCATAGGCGTTGGGCGCCTGCGGGTCGTGGCGCACCTTGTCGAACACCAGCAGGCGGGTGCCCAGACTGAAACCTTCCGACAGGTCATGGGTGACCATGAACACGGTCAGGCGGGTTTCCTGCCACAGCTCCAGCAGCAGGGCGTGCATGTCCTTGCGAATGCCTGGGTCGAGTGCGCCAAAAGGCTCGTCGAGCAGCAGCATGCGCGGTTGCATCACCAGCGCCTGGGCGATGGCCAGGCGTTGCTGCATGCCACCGGAAAGCGCGCTGGGGTATTTGTTCAGAGCATGACCGAGGCCGACCCGCTCGAGGATGTTGGCAGCACGCTCACGTGCTTCGCGCTTGGCGGTGCCGAACAAGCGGCCGAGTACCGGCGACTTCGGCAGCTCCAGGCCCAGGGCCACGTTGTCCAGCACGCTCAGATGGGGGAATACCGAATAGCGCTGAAAGACCACGCCCCGGCTCGGGTCCGGCTCGTTGGGCAGGGGGTTGCCATTGAGCAGCAGCTCGCCGCGGCTGGGCCGCTCCTGACCGAGCAGCATGCGCAGGAAGGTCGACTTGCCGCATCCCGATGCGCCCACCAGCGTGCAGAACTCACCTTCTTCGATCTTCAGGTTGAGGCGTTCGAGCACCACCTGGTCGCCATACTCCTGCCACAGGTTACGTGCCTCGATGAAAGCGGCTTCAGGCAGACTGGCTGTGCTGGACGTGCTCATGGCGGGTTCCCTCAGCGGGACGATATGTTGGCTGAACAGGGTCATGCCTTGCCTCCTTCGTGCCAGGGGAAGCACAGGCGCAGTACCTGGCGCAGGCCCAGATCCATCAGCCAGGCCAGCAGGGTGATCCAGACCACGTAGGGCAGAATCACGTCCATGGCCATGTAGCGGCGTACCAGGAAGATGCGGTAGCCCAGGCCGTCGGTACTGGCGATGGCCTCGGCGGCGATCAGGAACAGCCAGGCCGAGCCGAGCATCAGACGTAGCGAGATGAGCAGGCGTGGCATCAGTTGCGGCAGCACCAGACGCAGGATCAGCGTCCAGGAGTTGGCGCCGAGGGTCTGCGCCTTGATCAGCAGTTCTGCCGGTATTTCCCTCGCGCGCTGTTCGATATCGCGGGCGATGCACGGGGTGATGCCGATGGCGATCAACATCACCTTGGACAGCTCGCCCAGGCCGAAGACGATGAACAGGATCGGCAGAATGGCCAGCGGTGGAATCATCGACAGCACCGTGAGCATTGGCGATAACGGCGTGCCGAACAGCGGCACGCTGCCGGCAGCAATGCCCAGCACCAGGCCGGCCAGCGCTGCCACGCCGAGACCGATGGCCAGGCGTTTCAGGCTGGAGGCGGTGTCCTGCCAGAACAGATAGTTGCCGCTGCGTTTGTCTTCGGTGAAGGCGAGGCGGTCCAGTGCATCGACCATCTGGCTGGCGCTGGGCAGCAGCTTGTCGTTGGGGTTGTCGGCCAGGCGTGCGGTCGAGGCACTGAAGTAGACGAACAGCAGCAAGGCGAAGGGCAGCAGAATCAGCAGCAGACGGCCGCTGCGATCCGGGTGGCGATTGATCAGGCGCATGGAAGATCCTCGGCGGGCCTGGAACGGAGGCGTTCGCGACTACAGCGCGACCAAGCCGCTGACTGTTGTTGGGCCTTGCGGGTGGGCGGCAGGCTGCCGCTGATGCGAGTGGGACGTGCCCATGATGAACCTCCAGTTTGACAATGGCGGGCAGGAGTTCGCGGCGGTTCCCCACGGATGGGGCGCGTTCTCCCGGGCTTTTGTCCCGCCGTGTAACCTCGCTGGAGGTCGCTAGCTCTCGGACCAGTCGCTCGCCTGTGGCGAGCCGGAACCCTAGCCGGCTATTGGCAAATTGTGGTGCCGCGATCCCGGCTGACCGGGTTGTTCCTGCACGCAGTGTGCTTAGCGAACATCGTGCCATGCACGGCAAGGTGCAGCGCTTGGCGCTCCGATGCCTCTGTCGCTGCTTTCGGTGCGCCGTTCTGGTGCGCGATTGCCGTACTGTGGTGCGTGCTGGGGCGCTACAGGGCGTTGTCGGCCGCCAGTTGCATGTAGCTGTGGTTGAAGCGCAGCAGAATGCGCTGCGGGTTGCCAATCGTTTTTTCTCCGCTGAACTCGATGCCCAGGTTGGTCAGGCCCTGGCCACTCTTGCCCAGCAGACCATGAGCATCGGCGAACTGGGCGACACGTCGCATCAGGTCCGGCAGCTTGCCGGTACGGGCGAAGTTGAGTGCGGTACGCGGGGAGTAGAACGAACGCAGGGTGCTCAGCTGATCTTCGAAATCCTCGGTGGTGGTGTCGGCAGCCGCCGCCATTCGGGCCCGGGCTTCGCGTCCGGCCGGCGTCGGCAGGCCGAGCAGGCGCTGGGTTTCGAACCAGGCACCGGTCAGCGCCCGACCGAACTCGGGGTGTTGGGTCAAAGTCTGGCTGTTGACCACGGTGAGGTCGAGAATTTCACCGGGGATGCGGTTTGAGTTGAACACCAGGCTGACCTGCGCCTTGCGTTTGATCTCCGAGAGGATCGGGTTCCAGGTGATCACTGCATCGCCTTGCCCGGAGAGAAAGGCGTCGGCGATCTCGGTGTCGGAGACGTGCTTGATGGTCACGTCCTTTTCGTCCAGCAACGCCCACTCCAGGGCGCGGCTGAGCAGGTAGTGGGAAACCGAGTTTTCCACCAGCAGCACGGTCTTGCCCTTGAGGTCGCGGATGCTCTTGCCGCTGCCGCGCAGCAGTAGGCCGTCTGCGCCGTTGGAGAAGTCGCCGATGATCAGCGCGGTACTGTCCATGCCGGCGGCCGCCGGAATGGTCAGCGCGTCCATGTTGGTCATGGTGCACGCATCGAACTGGCCGGCGCTGTAGCGTTCGATGGAACCGACGTAATCCGGCACTTCCTGCACCTGGATGTCGATACCGTATTTGTCCGCCCACTTCTTCACGATGCCTTGTTCGGCGGCATAGCCCCATGGCATCCAGCCGGCAAAGATCGACCAGCAGAGTTTGAAGGTTTTCGGCGCGGCCTGAGCCATCGGAGCACTGAGCAGGCAGGCGCAGAGCAGAGCGGTGAGTAGCGGGCGAATGGGCATATGAACCTCGGTTGGTTGACGGACGCGGGAAAGCAGGCAGTCAGGCTGCGTGTTCTCCCGGGCTTTTATCCCGCCGTGTAACCCCGCGGCATCCTGCCGCTGCATGAGGTCGCCCACTCTCGGACCAGTCACTCGCTCGTGTGGCGAGCCGGAACCCTAGTCGGCCATTTTATCTGTGCAGCGCCTTCCGCTTTCCCGCTGCACGCGATGCTAAGCGAGGAATGTGCCAGCAACCGTGATGACTCTGTGATTCTGTTCACTCGGCACTACGGAACGTGACTCAGTACATATTGTCGAACGTGCATCCTGCTGGGGCTGCGTCCGTCACGGTCAGCGCATCTCCAACTGCTGTTTGGAAATCGAGGAGTATTCCGATATGCGTGGTTTGACTGTCATGGCATTGGCATTTCTGCTGGGCGGTTGCAGCTTCAGTGCGCCTGGCGTGCATGCGAGGGTGGGTGATCCCGATGTGATCCGTGTCGACCTGGATGGCCGTGGCCATTCCAACGGCGGTTACTTCTGCCCGCCCGGGCATCGCATGAAGGGGAACTGCTGATGAAAGCGATCTTTGCATTGTTGCTGGCTTCGAGCCTGACGCTGGGCCTGTCTGGCTGCAGCCTGAGAATGCCAGGCCTTGGCATTGATATTGGCGATAGCGGCGGTCCTCCACACTGCCCGCCAGGGCAGGCCAAGAAAGGTCGTTGCTAATCCGGTCACGGGCCTCTGGCCCGCTTCCCATGCGGAGGCTTCCATGCTCTATAGAATCCTGCTTGTCGCCTCGTTGCTCATCCCGCTCAGCGGTTGTGCGGTCTATGGCTATGGTGATGACCGCGGTTATCGCGACCATCATTACTACAACGGTTATCGTCGGGATTACTCGCCGCCGGTTTACGTGACGCCGCGTTACTACTACGACGATCGCCGTCGTCAGTATCATGCGCCGCCTCGCTATGTGCCGGCGCCACAACCACGCCATCGCTACAGCTATGAGCAGCGCTACCGTGGTGACTACAAGGGTCACCAGCAGCCACGTCATGACAAGTACCGCGACGTGCATCGCGAGGCAAAGCGTGGCGTCAAAATGCAGCAACGCAGCTGGGATGCTGGCCGAAGTACGCAGCAGCGTTATTCCAACGGGCGCAGCTATAACGACCAGCGGCGTAGCAACCAGCGCCGCTGGTAAGTCCCTTCAGCCCTGCGCACCGTCGTTGCGCGGGGTTTGCTCATCGACCCGACGAATTGCTTCGAGCATGGCCTGCGCCGCTGGCGACAGGCTGTGGCCGGCGCGGCTGACCAGGCCATAGGCCGAGTGCTGCTGCAGACCCTCTGCCTGCATGGGCAACAGGCAGAGCTGACCGCTACGAACCTCTTCGGCAATTACGTCCCAGGGCGCCATGCTCAGTACGTCGCTGCCAGCGACCAGACGCTTGAGCACCAGGAAGTTATCGCATTCCACGCTCAGCGGTTGTGGCCGGCCGCTGGCGGTACTCAGGCTGCGTTCGACCACCTGCGGCAACTGCGTGCCGGCCAGGGGGAAGTCGAGCAGATCATTCAGGCTCAGGTCGTGCCGTTGCAGCAACGGATGCGTCGGACGGCAGAACAGCACGCCCTGATGCACCCGCAGCGGCTCGATGTGCAATTGCGCATCGTCTTGCAGTTCGCGGATGTCGGCGACGAACAGCTCGATAGTCGACTCCAGCAGCGCGTTGCGCAGCTCCAGCCAGTTGGCGATGTTCAGCTTTACCTGCACGCGCGGATAGCGCTGCAGCAACTGGCCGAGGGCCTGCGGTACCAGCCTGGCGGCGGGGTAGGGACCCGCGCCCAGGCGCAGCTCACCGGCCTGCAGGTTGCCCAGCTGGTTGACGGAATTGCTCAACGCCAGGCTTCCGGCCAGTAGGCGTCGGGCATGCTCCAGCACCAGCTGGCCATGAGCAGTGAGGGTGACGCCACGGTTGTGGCGATCCACCAGGGTGCAGCCGAGCTGGCTCTCCAGGGCCTGGATGCTGCGGCTCAGGGCGGGTTGGCTGAGGTGCACGGCGGCAGCGGCACGGGCGAAGTGCTGGTGCTCGGCGAGCGCGACGAAGTGGCGAAGCTGGCGTAGATCGTTCATGTGTTTTGTGCATCAACTTGCTTGTTCGAATGCATTGGAATTATCGAACAGGCTTTGCCAACCTGCCAGCATTCCTACAACAAGACGTCCATCGCCATGAGCACATTCTTTCGCTTGAGCGGCCTGCTGCTGGCCGCCTCCCTGCCCTTGAGCACCTACGCCGAGCTGCCGGCCGAGCGCATCGAACCCAGCATCAATGCCGAGCTGGCGGCCCACACCAAGGTCTTCGCCCAGCAGATCTACCGCGTCGCCGACAACGTCTACTCCGCCGTGGGCTGGCAGCTCGGCAACGTGGTGATGATCGAGGCGCCGGAGGGGCTGATCATCGTCGACACCGGCGAGTCGGTCAGCGAGTCGCGCAAGATCATGGCCGAGTTCCGCAAGATCACCGACAAGCCGGTGAAGGCGGTGGTCTACACCCACTTCCATCCGGACCATATCAACGGCGTGCAGGCGTTCGTCACGCGCGAGCAGGTCGAGTCCGGCGACGTGCAGATCTACGCCCACGACACCCTGCTGGGCAACGTGGTGGCTCAGGGGGCGCTGGTCGGGCCGATTCTCGGCGTACGCTCGGCCTACAGCTTCGGCTCCTTCCTCGAGGCGCAGGACGAGCAGGACATGAACGGCGGCATCGGCCCGCTGGTCACCCCGGAGCCTTCCACCTTCATTGCCCCGACGGTGACCTTCGCGGACAAGCTCGACACCCGCATCGCCGGGCTCGACGTGCAGTTCCTGCATGTCCCCAGCGAGGCGCCGGACGAGATCGTCCTCTACCTGCCGGCCAATCGCGTGCTGATCAGCGCTGAGGTGGACCAGGGGCCGACGCTGCCGAACATCCACACCTTGCGTGGCACCAAGTTCCGTGATCCGGTGCAGTGGGTCGACAGCCTGGACAAGCTGCGTGCCTACCGGGCCGACTACATGGTGCCGCTGCATGGTCGCCCGGTCAGCGGTCAGGACGCGGTGGAGGAAGTGCTGCGCATGACCCGCGACGGTATCGCCTACATCCATGACCAGACCGTACGCTGGATGAACAAGGGGCTGACCCCGGACGAACTGGTGGAAAAGGTCAAGCTGCCACCACACCTGGCGGGCTACACGCCCTACCTGCGTGAGTATTACGGCACGGTGAAGCACAGCGTGCGGCAGATCTACAACGGCTACCTGGGCTGGTTCCAGGGCGATCCGGTGGACCTCGACCCGACGCCGCCACGGCAGAAGGCCGAGCGCCTGATCGCCATGCTGGGCGGGCGTGAGAAGCTGCTGCTGGAGGCCGGCAACGCCTACCTCAAGGGTGATTACCAGTGGGCCGCCGAGCTGGCCGGCTACGCCATCCGTGTCGATCACGATGACCAGCTGGCGCGCGATATCAAGGCGCGCAGCTTCCGCAAGCTGGGCTACGCCAGCATGAACATCAACTGGCGCAACTGGTACCTGATGAGCGCCATGGAGCTGGAGGGCAAGCTCGACGGCGATGAGATCAGCCAGCGTTCGATTGAGATGCGCAAGGTATTCCTCTCGCCGGACATGGTGCGCAGCTTCACCCCGCAGAGCTTCCTGCAGAACTGGGTGACCCGCATCGACCCGGACAAGGCCGGCGATGTGGAGATGACCCTGGGCTTCAGCTTCCCTGATGTCGGAGAGCAGTGGGCGTTGGAAGTACGGCGTGGCGTCGCGCAGTTGCACAAGGGCATTCCCGAGGGCACCGGCCTGCGCCTGTCGATGGACAAGAGCTTCATGGACACCCTGCTGACCGGCGAGGGTGGCCTGGTCAAGGGCGCGCTGCTGGGTGATGTACAGGTCGATGGCAATCTGCTGGATATCCGCCGCTTTCTCAGCTGTTTCGACTTCACCGACGAAGCCTTCGGGCTGACCTTGCGCTAGCCGATCTGGCTGCTGCCATGCCCCGGCGAATCACCGCAGGAGCAGGGCCACGCCAGTCGAAAGAGGGGCGTTCGGACGGCGTCAGGCCCGGCACACTTCGGGTTCATCCATTCGGAGACTGACGATGAACCTGCTGTCCTTCGCCAAGGGCGCCCTGGCCGTGTTCTGGCTGGTGGCGCTGCTCAACCTGCTCTATCCCTTCGCCGCGCCGCTGGGCGGTTGGGTCAACTGGCTGGCGCTGGCGGTGCTGCTGGCGCACGTTGCCGAGATGCTGCTGTTCCGCGCGCGCCTGCGGGGTCTACCGCTGTTGTGGTGGCAGCGCCTGCAGGTGCTGCTGTTCGGTCTGCTGCATCTGCAGACGCTACGCTGAATGCCGATGGGCGCATCCCACGATGGGGGACGGCACCCGTAGGGTGCGCCATGCGCACCAGCTCTATCGGCAAACGCCTTGGTGCGCACAGCGCACCCTACGGGCGATTAAGGCGCTATTGCACGAACAACTGCTGTACCACCGAAAAATCCTGCTTGCCCTTGCCCTGTTTGAGCAGCAGGCGGTAGAGCTGCAGGGCCAGGGCGCCCATCGGTGTGCTGTTGCCGCTGTGGCTGGCGGTTTCCTGGGCCAGGCCGAGATCCTTGGCCATCAGTTCGGCCATGAATCCGCCGCTGTAGCCTTTCGACGCCGGCGCGTTTTCCATCACCCCAGGCCAAGGGTTGTACTTCTCCAGCGTCCAGTTGCCGCCTGAGCTCTGGCGCATGATCTCGGCCAGCACTGCGGGGGCCAGGCCGTTGGCCACGCCCATGGCCATGGCTTCGGCAGTGGCGATCATCTGCACCGCCAGCACCTGATTGTTGCACACCTTGGCGACCTGGCCGGCACCCTCCGGCCCGGCGTGGAAGATGTTCTTGCCCATGACCGCGAGCAGCGGCCGGGCCTTTTCCAGGGCCTCGGCGGCACCGCCGACCATGAAGGTCAGGGTGCCGGCTGCTGCACCTGCGGTACCGCCAGACACCGGTGCATCGAGCAGCTCGATGCCACGCTCGCGCGCAGCTGCATGCACCTTGCGTGCAGACTCCGGGGCGATGGTCGAGCACTCGATCACCAGTGTGCCGACGGGCAGCAGCGCAAGCAGGCCGTCGTCGCCCAGGTACAAGCCTTCCACATGACGGCTGGCCGGCAGCATGCTGATCACCACCTTTGCCTGATCGATGGCGTCGGCGGCGCTATCGGCCGCCACGGCACCTTCGCTGGCCAGCGTGTCGACGGCGCTGCGTACCAGGTCGAAGACGTTCAGCGGATAGCCGGCCTTGAGCAGGTTGCGAGCCATGGGTAGGCCCATATGGCCAAGGCCGATAAAGGCGATCTGGGTCATGTTGGCGCTCCTTGTTGTTGTGGTTGAGCGGGGCAGATGTGTAGCCCGGATTGCATCCGGGCTACGGGTATTTCTGGCTACAGATTGGCCAATGGATGTTCGCCATCCCAGGCCGGGGCGAAGTGCGCGTCGACCACGGCTGCGGGAATGTTCGCGACGTCCGGCCAGTGCCAGTGCGGGGTGTGATCCTTGTCGATCAGGCGGGCGCGTACGCCTTCGGCAAACTCAGGGTGACGGCAGCAGTTGAGGCTCATGGCGTATTCCATACGGAATACCTCGGCCAAGGACTGGTGACGGGCGCGGCGGATTTGCTCCCAGACCAGGTGCGCGGTCAGCGGGCAGCCGCCAGCCAGGGTTTTGGCGGCGCGGGCTAGCAGGGCGTCGTCATCCTGCTGCAGGGCGACCATTGCCTGGACTGCCGTAGGCAGGTCGGCGACATCGAACAGGGTATCGATACGCTCGCGACGAGGCAGCCATTGGGGCGCCGGCAGCTCGCTGGAGGCCTCGCTTTCCAATGCACGCAGCAGGCTGTGCAGTTGTACGTGCGGCTGCTCGCGCCAGTTCATTTGCACCAGACCGTCGAGCAAGGCGTCTTGCTGGTCATCACGCAGGAAGCGGTCGGCCAGGTTCAGGTCCAGTGCATCGCGGGCGTTGATGCTGGCAGCGGTGAGACCAAGGAACAGGCCGAGCCTGCCGGGCAGGCGGGCGAGGAACCAGCTGCCGCCGACATCCGGATACAGACCGATGTTGATTTCCGGCATGCCGAGGCGGCTGCTCGGCGTGACGATACGAATGCCGGCACCCTGCATCAGGCCCATGCCGCCGCCCAGCACATGGCCGTGGGCCCAGCAGATGAAGGGCTTGGGGAAGGTGTGGATGTGGTAGTCGAGGCGGTATTCGTCAGCGAAGAAGCGTCGTGCCAGAGGGGGCACCTCGCCAGGGTGTTCACGGCATTGCTGGACCAGCTGGACCACGTCGCCACCGGCACAGAAGGCCTTGGGGCCGTTGCCACGCAGCAGCACGCAGGCGATGCCCGGGTCTTCGGCCCAGGCTTTCAGGCGAGCGTCGAGTGCCTCGATCATCGGCAGCGACAGTGCGTTGAGGCTTTTCTCGGCGTCTAGGCTGGCGATGCCGATGCGATAGCCGTGCAGGCTGGGGCGTTCTTCGAATTGCAGGTTCATGAGGCTTTCCCGCTTAGGGTGGATGACGCTTTATCCATCCACCGTGTGGGTTGTGGTGGATGTAAATGGCGACATCCACCCTACGAACTGGTTATGCGGTTATTTGTTGCGCCACTGCGGGTCGCGCTTTTCCAGGAAGGCGTTGACGCCTTCGCGAGTGTCGTCGGCGTCGAACAGGTCGACGAAGCGTTCGCGCTCTTCGGGTAGCCAGGTGTTCGAGCCGCGTTCGCGGGCGCCCTGGATCAGCGGCTTGATGGTGCGCACCGCCACCGGGCTTTGCCGCGCCACCTTGGAAGCCAAGAGTAGGGCGGTGCCGCGTGCTTCGCCGCTATCGACCACCTGCTCGACCAGGCCGATACGCAGGGCGGTGTCGGCATCGATGCGTTCGCCACAGAGGATCATGCGTTTGGCCCAGCCTTCGCCCACCAGCCAGGGCAGCGCCTGGGTGCCGCCCGCGCAGGGTAGCAGGCCCACGGTGGCCTCTGGCAAAGCCATCAGCGCCTGGCGCTCGGCGATGCGGATATCACAGGCCAACGCACACTCCAGGCCGCCGCCCATGGCGTAGCCGTTGATCGCGGCGATGGACACACCGCGGAAATCACGCAGGGTCTCGAAGGCTTCGCCGAAGCGCCTGGCCATTTCGCGGGCGCGAGCCTTGTCGCCATCGGCGAACATGTTCAGATCGGCCCCAGCGGAGAAGAACTTCGCCCCCTGGCCGGTCACCACCAGGGCGTAGACTTCGTCGTCGCGGTTGAGGTGCTCGACCACCTGCTTGAGGCCGATCAGCGAATCACGGTCCCAGGTGTTGGCTGGCGGGTGGTTGATGGTGATCAGTGCGGTATGACCGTGCTTTTCCACGGTGAGCTTGTGGGTCAGGTCGAAGATGCCGGATTTGTAGGTTTCGATGGCAGTGCTCATAACGATCCTCGTAATGATGCTCCCCTCTTCCAGGGAGAGAGGGGATTAAAAAGCTACAGCAGGCGCTCGAGCATGCCGCCCTGCAAGAGCAGGCGGCGGGCGATGATCACCCGCATGATCTCGTTGGTGCCCTCCAGTATCTGGTGTACGCGGGCGTCGCGCACCCAGCGTTCCAGTGGATAGTCATTGAGATAGCCGTAACCACCATGGAGTTGCAGCGCCTCGTTGCACACGGCGAAGCAGTGATCGGTGGCGAAACGCTTGGCCATGGCGCAATAGAGGCTGGCTTCAGCATGGTCATGATCGAGCTTGTGCGCGGCCAGGCGTACCATCTGTCGGCTGGCGGTCAGGTCGGTGAGCATGTCGGCCAGTTTGAACTGCAGCGCCTGGAACTCGCTCAGTGCCTTGCCGAATTGCTTGCGTTCCTCGACGTAGCGCAGGCTTTGCTCAAGCGCGGCCTGGGCGGCGCCAAGCGAACAGCTTGCAATGTTGATGCGACCACCATCGAGACCTTTCATGGCGTAGACGAAGCCTTCGCCCTCCGGGCCGATACGCTGGCTGGCGGGGATGCGCGCGCCTTCGAAGGTGATGGTGCGGGTCGGCTGTGCCCGCCATCCCATCTTGTCCTCGTTGCGGCCGTAGCGCACACCCGGTGTATCGGCCGGCACGAGAAAACAGGAGATGCCCTTGGCGCCGGCCTCACCGGTGCGCGCCATGACGATCAGCACATCGGTGCTCCCGGCTCCGGAGATGAAGCTTTTGCTGCCGTCGATCACGTAGTCGTCGCCCTCGCGCCGTGCCCGGGTGCGCAGGTTGGCAGCGTCAGAGCCGGCGTCCGGCTCGGTCAGGCAGTAGGAGGCCAGCGACTGACCATTGATCAGTCCGGGTAGCCAGGTGTCCTTCAGTGCCTGGTCAGCGAAGCTGGCGAGCATCCAGGTGGCCATGTTGTGGATGCTCAGGTAGGCGGTGGTGGCGACGCAGCCGGCCGCCAGTTGTTCGAAGATCAGTGCGCTGGACAGGCGTGACAGCCCCAGGCCGCCGTCTTCCTCGGCGATGTACAGGGCCAGATAACCCTGTTCGGCAGCGCGGCGGATCACCTCGACCGGGAAGTGGTGGTCGCGGTCCCAGTCGGCGGCGTTGGGCGCCAGTTCCCGCGCGGCGAAGGCGCGGGCACTGGCGGTCAGCAGACGTTGTTCATCACTGAGTTCGAAGTCCATGGCAGCTCATTGCAAGGTCAGGGGTTGGCCGCCGGCGCGCCGTTCGGCCTGCCAGTCGGCGAGGCTGGGCAGCGCCGTGTTGGCGTCGAGGCGGTCGACGATTTCGAAGTAGTCCTGTTTCAGCGGGTCCTTGAGCACTTCCTCGCGGGGTTTGACCCGTACCGCATAGACGGTCTGCAGGTTCTGATGGTCGAAGGCGCGCCATTGCTGCTCGTCCTTCAGCAGGCTATAGCGGTGGCCCTCGAGTGCCTTGATCAGCACCTCGCTGTCCAGGCTGTTGGCACGTTTTACGGCATCGGCCCATTGTTGGACGATGCTGTAGGCCGAGGCGGCGGAGCTGGACGGGTACATCTCGTAGCGGGTCTTGAAGGACTGCACGAAGGCTTCGCCGCGTGCCGACTTCTCCAGCGCCGGAACGCGCCAGGTCCAGGGCTCGGTACCGATCACGCCCTGCATCAGGTCCGGCCCGGCCTGTTCGACCATGCTCTGGGTCAGGTTGGGCGCGATGATCTGCATGCGCTCGGTCAGCCCGAGATCCTTGGCGATGCGCATGGCGCGCACCAGGTCTTCACCGAACAGTACCAGCGCCAGCACCTCGGCATTGCTGGAGGCCGCCTGGGTCAGAGCGTCCTGGTAGTCGGCCAGACGGGCGCCGGGGAAGGGCACGCGAACGCCCGCGTGCTGGCCGGCGTTTTCGCTGGCAGTGGCCTGACGCAGCGAGGCCTCGGTGGTGTGACCCCAGGTGTAGTCGGAGGTGACGTAGAAATAGCGTTTGTCCGGCAAGGTCTTGCTCAGGTACTGGCCAAGCACCTGGGCGCTCATCCAGGCGTTGTTGCACTCGCGGAACATGTAGCGATGAGCATCCTTGCCGGTGGTGTCGTTGGAGTAGGTCAGGGTGCCGAAATACAGCAGACCGTGATCCCTGGCGCGCTTGCCGGCCGCGATGGCCACGGCGCTGGAGGAGCCGCCGAAGAGCATCGCCGCACCGTCGGCAGCCAGCTTGTCGACGTTCCTCACCGCCTTGGCCGGGCGTGAAGCGGTGTCCTTGCTGGACAGGCGCAATGGCCTGCCCAGCACACCGCCCTGGGCGTTCAGCTCGTCGATGGCCAGCAGGGCTCCACGCATTTGCGCCAATCCCTCCTCCTTGTATGGTCCGGTGCGCGGGTAGTTGAGCCCCAGGGTGATTGGCTCGGCAGCCTGTGCACAGGCGGTGACAGCGGCCCACAGGGCCAGAATGGCAGACAGTTGGCGCATTTGCAGTTCTCCTTGTTTTTGTTCTGCTGAGAACCCTTTTACGCCGCTTGTCCAGTTCGGGTGATCGTCTATTGGTCTAAGTACTTGTTATCTAGTTCTCATTTCAGGGAAATGGTCATGTTTGGTCCGTCCCCCAGTGCAGCGTCGTCGAACCAGCGACTGGTTACCGTCTTGGTCTCGGTGTAGAAGCGCACCGCCTGTTTGCCGTAGGCGTGCAGGTCGCCATAGAACGAACCCTTCCAACCGGTGAAGGAAAAGAACGGTAGCGGTACCGGGATCGGCACGTTGATGCCCACCTGGCCGACCTCCACGGCGTGCTGGAAATGCCGCGCGGCGCCGCCGGAACGGGTGAACAGGCTGGTGCCGTTGCCGTAGGGGCTGGCGTTGACCAGTTCGATGGCCTCTTCGAGGCTGCCTACCTCCATGCATACCAGCACCGGGCCGAAGATTTCTTCGCGGTACAGGCTCATTTTCGCGGTCACGCCGCGAAACAGGGTCGGGCCGACCCAGTTGCCGTCCGGGTAGCCGTCGACCGCGCACTGCGAGCCGTCGAGCAGGCATTCGGCGCCTTCGGCCTTGCCTTCCTCGATCAGGCGCAGCACACGCTGGCGGGCCTGCGGACTGATCAGCGGGCCGTAGGCGGCTCCGCTGTCCTGCCAGTGACCGGGGCGCAGTTCAGCCATCTGTCCGGCCAGTTCGTCGATCCACTGATTCGACTCGCCGACGAACACGGCGACGCTGATTGCCATGCAACGCTGGCCGGCGGCCCCACAGCTGGCGCCGAGCAGGTTGCTGATCACTTGATCCTTCGGTGCGTCCGGCATGATCACCATATGGTTCTTCGCCCCGGCAAAGGCCTGTACGCGCTTCAGGTGCTGGGTGCCGGTGCGATAGACGTGCTGGCCCACCGTCACCGAACCGACGAAGGACACTGCACGCACCTGTGGATGCACCAGCAGGGCGTCGACCTGTTCGCGCCCGCCATGCAGCACCTGCAGCAGGCCGGCCGGCGCACCGGCCTCGATAAACAGCGCGGCCAGGCGATTGGGCGTCATCGGGTCCTGTTCCGAGGGTTTGAGAATGAAGGTATTGCCGCAGGCAATGGCCAGCGGGAACATCCACAGGGGAATCATCGCCGGGAAGTTGAACGGGGTGATGCCGACGCACACGCCCAGCGGCTGGATCCAGCTGGCGGTGTCGATCTCGCGGGCGACGTTCTCCACTGTCTCGCCCATCATCAGGCTGGCGATGTTGGCGGCGTGCTCGGCCACTTCGATGCCACGCCATACGTCGCCCTTGGCATCGGCGAAGGTCTTGCCGGTTTCCCGCGCGAGGATCTCCGCCAGTTCGTCGTGATGCTCCTTGAGCAGATGCTGGTAGCGCAACATCAGGCGGGCTCGCTCCGAGACCGGGACTTCACGCCAGGCAAGGAAGGCCTGCTGTGCGCCGGCTACCGCTGTCTCAATTTCCTCGGTCGTGGCCTTGGGCACCAGGGCGATCACTGCCTGGGTGGTCGGGTCGGTGACTTCGATCAGATCGTGAGCCTGGCTGGCGCGCCATTGGCCGTCGATCAGTTGCGGCAGGGTCTGGGGCATTTTCGCCTCCTGTTGTTCTTGTCTGCGTCTTTTATAGCGGCTGAAAACGGCCTTGTGGATTGACGATCTTGGTCGATGGATGGACGATCTTGGGATTCGTTAATTGCTTCGGGATACGCTCCGCATGGGCTTGCGCGTGGAAACCTCCAACTGGCCGTTACCGCTGGGCGGGCAGCGCTTTATCACGCCGCCACGTCTGCGCCGCATGCTGGCACGGCATCCGCTGAGCGCTGGCTGCTATCCGCTGGCCATAGGTTTCTATCCCGATGCGGTGGGACACCGTATGAGTCGTGAGCAGCCGGAGGATCACTTGCTGATCTACTGCCGCTCGGGCAAAGGCTGGCTTCGCAGCGAGGATGGACGATTCGAGGTCGGTGCTGGCGATCTGCTGTTGCTGCCCAGGAACGCCGCACATGCCTACGGCGCCGACGCGGACGCCCCTTGGACCATCTACTGGGTGCACTTCGACGGGGCGCTCAGCCAGGACTTTCTGAACCTGCTGGGGAATCAGCCGTTGCGCCGTATCGGCGTCCAGCCACGCCTGTTGGGCGATTTCGAGGCGCTGCTCGGGCTGCAGCGGCAAGGATTGAACGCGCTGCCATTCATTCATGCGGCGCATCGGCTGCAGGCGATGCTCAGTTCGCTGGCGGTGGTGCCGGCGCGGGTCAATCTCAAGTCGGGGCGGGTACTGGATATCGAGGCGGTGCATGCGGTGATGCGTCAGCACCTGCACGGCAGCCTCAACCTCGATGAGCTGGCCGAGCATTTCCGCCTCTCGCGCTTTCATTTCGCCAAGACCTATCGGGCCCTGACTGGCCATGCGCCGATCCAGGATTTCATCCAGCTGAAGATGGCCCTGGCCTGCCGCCTGCTCGACCGTGGCGATATCGAGGTGCGCCAGGTAGCCGAGCAATTGGGCTATGACGACGCCTATTACTTCTCGCGGCTGTTTCGCAAGGTGGTGGGCATGGCGCCCAGTCACTACCGGGCGCTGCATCAGGGCTAGGCTGGGGTCAGGCGAGCAGGCGCTTCCACAGCTTCAGCCCGTCGGCCAGTTCTGCGCGTAGCTCATCCAGCGGACGCTCCAGTTCCAGTTTCACCTGGGCCGGCAACGGCTCGTCCGGGTTAATGCCCGACTGCAGGGCACTGGCCAGCAGCACCAGGTCGGCCAGGTCGGCGTTGTGTTCATGTTCACGCTGCCACTGACCGTAGAGTCGAGCGCACTCGATTACGGCGGATGGTAATTGCCAGCGCGTCAGGATCAGCGCGCCGATGTTGCCGGAGAGTTGCTCGCACAGGTCGTTCAGTGTGTCGCTGTCGCGCGGCAGTTGCGGCCAGTGCTCCAGCTCCGATAGCAGCGGCAGGCTGCCGATATCCTGCAATAACCCGCCCAGCATGGCGTCATCCATGGAGAAGCCAACACTCTGCGCCAGTACCGCGCAGTAGGCTGCACGCTCACGGGCGTTGCGCCAGCGTGCACGGAAGGCCTGCTGAAGCGCGGCATCCTGGCTGGTGAACAGGTGCTGGAGGCTGAAACCCAGCACCAGGTCGGCCAACTGGCGTGTGCCAAGGCGACCGAGCAGGTCACGCAGCGAGGTACAGGGGCGGTTACCACGCAGCAGTGGCGCTGCGGAGAACTGCATCAGGTAGGCCGCCAGTGGCGGGTCGCCATTGATCACGCGAGCCAGTTGCTCTTGCGAGGTCCGTGGGTCATCCAGCAGCTTGCGGATACGAACGGCAGCCTCCGGCATCTGCGGTATCTTGGCTTCGCCCTTGAGAAAACGGTTGAGTATCGCCAGGCGCAAGGTATCGGTAGTAGTCGGCATCGATTCGAATTCGTTCACGGTGGCTATGCTCGAAGGCTAGCAAAGCATCGCGAGCCCTGCCGCAATCGTCTTTCTTGACTTGCCCAGGCCCCTTCTCTAGCGTGCCTGCACTTGTGAAGATTCAGGCAGGAAAAACGCATGACCGATGACCGCATCAAACTCGACGCCAGCTGGAAAGAAGCGCTGCGCGATGAGTTCGACAAGCCCTACATGAAAGAACTGGGCGAGTTTCTGCGAGCGGAAAAGGCGGCCGGCAAGGAGATCTACCCGCCGGGCCCGCTGATCTTCAATGCGCTCAATTCCACGCCGCTGGAGCAGGTCAAGGTGGTGATCATCGGCCAGGATCCCTACCACGGGCCGGGGCAGGCGCATGGTCTGTGCTTTTCGGTACAGCCGGGCGTGCAGACACCGCCATCGCTGGTGAACATCTACAAGGAGCTCAAGCGCGACCTGAATATCGACATCCCGGCGCACGGCTATCTGCAGAGCTGGGCTGATCAGGGGGTGCTGCTGCTCAACACGTCGCTGACTGTGGAACGTGCCAATGCAGGGTCCCATGCCGGCAAAGGCTGGCAGCATTTCACCGATCGCGTCATCGAGGTGGTCAGCGAGCATCAGCCCAAGCTGGTCTTCCTGCTCTGGGGCAGCCACGCGCAGAGCAAGCAGCGTTTGATCGATCCGACCAAACATCTGGTGCTGCGCTCGCCGCATCCGTCGCCCCTGTCCGCGCATCGCGGTTTCATTGGTAACGGTCATTTCAGTCGCTGCAACCAGTTCCTCGGCCAGAACGGCATGAGTCCGATCGACTGGCGCGTGCCAGCGCTCTGAAATCAGCGGGCCTTAGCGTCTGGCCAGCGTCTCGTCGCGGCTGCATTGCTGGGCGGCCAGGTCGGCACGCAGCGCCTCCAGACGTTCGCTGGCGCGTTGTAACTGCTTGGCATCGGCTACTGCGACGATATCGACGAGCATCTCGGCCATGGCCTGGCGGTTCGTCTGGTAGCTGGCCTGGTAGGCCTCAGTGTAGAAACGTTCGCGGTGCTGCAGCAGGGCGGTAACGCGTTGGGCGAAATCGTCACCTCGGCGTGTTTCCAGCGCATCGCGTAACGCTTGCTGCCAGGCCAGGCGGTTGTCCAACCAGACTTGATTCTGCGCACCCAGCTCCCGCGCCCAGTTCTTCACCCGCTCACGCTGTTCCGGGTTGAGGTTGCCGAACCAGGGCTGCAGACGCTCCGTCATGCGCTCGTCGCGCAGGCCGATCTGTTCATCCAGTGGCGGTTCGAGAAGCTTCTCGCGAAGTTCCTGGTTCTGCTCGTCCAGCTCGGCATACAGACGCTCGACCTGCAGCGGATTGAGTCCGCGTAACAATTCGATGGTGCTGGGGGTGATCTCTACGGCGATGCGCTGCATCGCCTGCTCGAAGCCGTTCAGTTGCTCGACCATCAACTGGCTGTCACGGTTGGCCAGCGCCTGCTGGCTGTGTTGCAGCCAGTCGAGATAGCGCGGCAGTTCCACGCTGCAGTGCCAGTTGAGGTGCTGCTGCACTCTGGGCTCTAGCCAGGCGGCCTGTTCACTATTGAGCTCGACGTAATCGCCCAGCTTCCAGGGAATGATCCAGTCCAGGTTGCGGTAGGCCAGGCCGACACGGCTACACGCCGCAAGCAGGACGGTAAGGGCGAGCAACAGAAGAAGGGGGGTGCGCATGAGCGGAGTTCGTCAGGGTAGAGTTGTTGAGACTAATACTCGTTGAATCTGACGCAAGATGGCGGAAATATCCGCTTATGACTTCGGTGATGTGAGGTTTGGATCGCGGGCAAAAGGGATTTTTTTGCATGGATTGTGAAAGTGCAGGTTGATACTGGACTGGTAAGTTTGTGTGCGTATTGCTCACGGGCTTGGCATTATCCATTACAGCGTTTGCTGAGCGTTTGGGTTGCGCCCCTTACGGGCGCCACACCTTTCTTGCTTTCCCAAGAAAGGTTTGCCAAAGAAGGGCACCCCGACATCCGGGTTTCGCTACGCGAAACTTCCCTCACTCCGGTGCTGCTCCGGGGGCCGGCTTACATGGGCCATCCCTGGCCCATTAAGCCTCTCGCCGCATCCATGCGGCTCGCTCCCCTACGCAACACCTCCACTCGGCCTCCTGAAGGGGACCAGGTCGCGAGCTTGCGTAATCTTCGCTGAGTTGGAATTGGCGGCGTCTGGCCTTTGCTTTTCAACTGCGATGTTACAGACGACGCCCAAATCCCCTTTAGGAGGCTGAGTGGAATCGCCGCGTAAGGGGTTGAGCGTAGCGGAGTAACAGCCGTAGGCTGGCCCGAAGGGTGAGCGTAGCGAATCAAGTGACTCGCCCGTGAGGGGCGAAACCAAGACGAAAGATCGACACGCCAATGATCTTTGCCCGATGTAAATAGCGCAAAAGAACACACAAACTTTCCAGCCCAGTGTCAAATGCATCCAAATTCGAATAACCAATAAAAAACCGCCCCGAAGGGCGGTTTCGATGGTGCCGCTAGCGCTTAGCCGCCGAGATAGGCGTCACGTACCTTCGGATCGTTGAGCAGGTCTTCGCCGCTGCCTTGCATGACGATATGGCCGTTCTCCAGCACATAGCCACGGTCGGCCAGCTTCAGCGCCTGGTTGGCGTTCTGCTCGACCAGGAACACGGTCACACCGTCTTCACGCAGTTGCTCGATGATGTCGAAGATCTGCTGGATGATGATCGGCGCCAGACCCAGCGACGGCTCGTCGAGCAGCAGGAGTTTGGGCTTGCTCATCAGCGCACGGCCGATGGCGAGCATCTGCTGTTCGCCGCCGCTCATGGTGCCGGCGCGCTGGGCGAAGCGTTCCTTGAGGCGCGGGAACAGGTGCAGCACCTTGTCCAGTTGCTCCTGGTTGTCCGCCTTGTTGCCGAAGAAGCCACCCATGGCCAGGTTTTCCTCGACGGTCAGGCGGGCGAACACGCGGCGGCCTTCCGGTACCACGGCGATGCTCTTGCGCATGATCTGCGGGGTGTCCATGCCCACCAGCTCTTCACCCATGTAACGGATGCTGCCGCTGGTGGCGCGCGGGTTGCCGCACAGGGTCATCAGCAGGGTGGACTTGCCGGCACCGTTGGCGCCGATCAGGGTGACGATCTCGCCGGCCTGCACATCGATGCTGACATCGTGCAGGGCCTGGATCTTGCCGTAGAAGGTGGAGACGTTGTTGAAACTGAGCATGGATTACGCCTCCCCCAGATAGGCTTTGATCACGTCCGGGTTGTTGCGGATTTCGTCCGGCGTGCCGTCGGCCAGGGGAGTGCCCTGGTTGATCACGTAAATGTGGTCGGAAATGCTCATCACCAGCTTCATGTCGTGCTCGATCAGCAGCACGGTGACATTGTGCTCGTCACGCAGCACGCCGATCAGCTCTTTCAGGTCTTCGGTTTCGCGCGGGTTGAGGCCTGCTGCCGGCTCGTCGAGCATGAGGATGCTCGGTCGGGTCATCATGCAGCGGGCGATCTCCAGACGGCGTTGCTGACCGTAGGCCAGGGTGCCGGCTTCGCGGTTGGCGAAGTCCACGAGATTGACCTTCTCCAGCCAGTAGCCGGCGAAGTCCATGGCTTCACGTTCGCTGCGACGAAAGCCCGGCGTCTTGAACAGGCCCGCCAGGTAGCTGGTGTTGAGGTGGCGGTGCTGGGCGATCAGCAGGTTTTCCACTGCGGTCATGTCCTTGAACAGACGCACGTTCTGGAAGGTCCGCACTACGCCTTTACGGGCGATCTTGTGGCCCGGCAGGCCTTCGATGGCTTCGCCGTTGAGACGGATGCTGCCCGAGCTTGGCTGGTAGAAGCCGGTCAGGCAGTTGAATACGGTGGTCTTGCCGGCGCCGTTCGGGCCGATCATCGAGACCACCTGCTTTTCCTTGACGTTCAGGCCCACTCCGTTGACGGCCAGCAGGCCGCCGAAACGCATGGTCAGGCCGCTTACTTCGAGAATCGTGCGGCTCATCGCTTCAGCTCCAGGTGGGGACGTTGCATCGGCAGCAGGCCTTGCGGGCGCCAGATCATCATGAAGATCATGACCAGGCCGAAGATCAGCATGCGGTACTCACTCAGCTCGCGCATTTCCTGCAGCATCACCATGACGATGGCCGCGAGTATCACGCCGAGTTGCGAGCCCATGCCGCCGAGCACCACGATGGCGAGGATCATCGCCGACTCGATGAAGGTGAAGGATTCCGGTGTCACCAGACCCTGACGGGCGGCGAAGAAGCTACCGGCGAAACCGGCCAGGCTGGCGCCGATGGTGAAGGCCGAGAGCTTGATCACGGTGGGGTTCAGGCCCAGCGCGCGGCAGGCGATCTCGTCCTCGCGCAGGGCTTCCCAGGCGCGACCGATCGGCATGCGCAGCAGGCGGTTGACCAGGAACAGGGTCAGCAACACCAGCAGCAGGGCGATCAGGTAGAGGAAAATCACCTTGTACTGCGAGTTGTAGGCGATCTCGAAGTAGCCGTGGAAGGTGGGCATGTCGGCCGGCACACGACGCTCGAAGGACAGACCGAACAGGGTCGGCTTGTTCTCGTTGGCGATGCTCAGGCCATTCGGGCCACCAGTCAGGTCGGTGAGGTTACGCAGCAGGATGCGGATGATCTCGCCGAAGCCCAGGGTGACGATGGCCAGGTAGTCGCCGCGCAGGCGCAGCACCGGGAAACCGAGCAGGAAGCCGAACAGCGCGGCCATCATGCCGGCGATCGGCAGGCACATCCAGAAGCTCAGGCCGAAGTAGTGCGAGAGAATCGCGTAACTGTAGGCACCGACCGCGTAGAAACCGACGTAGCCGAGATCGAGCAGGCCGGCGAGGCCGACCACGATGTTCAGGCCCAGGCCAAGCATCACGTAGATCAGGATCAGCGTGGCGATGTCCACCGCACCGCGGCTGGCGAAGAACGGCCAGACCAGGGCGACCACCAGCATGGCCAGGATGATCCAGCGCTGGGTGGACGGCAGGGTGAGGAAATTGCCCAGCTCGCCAGTACGACCTGCCAGGCTGGGGCGATTGGCCCAAGCCGGAGTGATGCGGTCACGCAGCAGTTGCCAGAAGAACACCAGCGTCGCTGCGATAGCGATGCACCACAGTTCGAAGGTGTTGGCACCTTCGACTTGCAGGCTGATGCCGACGGTGCTGAGCTTCAGGCCAAGAACCGGGTACGCCAGGATGACGACCAGCAGGGCGCCGAAAACGGCGGATTTGAGATTGCGCGTCATACCTTTTCCACCTCCGGGCGGCCGAGGATACCGGTGGGGCGGAACAGGAGTACCAGGACCAGCAGGCTGAAGGCCACCACGTCCTTGTATTGGTCGCCAAAGATGTCGGCGCCAAAGGCTTCAGCCACGCCGAGCAGCAGGCCGCCGAGCACGGCGCCAGGGATGCTGCCGATACCGCCGAGCACAGCTGCGGTGAAGGCCTTGATACCGGCGAGGAAGCCCAGGTGCGGGTTGATCACGCCGTATTGCATGCCCAGCAGCACCGAGGCGATGGCCGCCAGCGCGGCGCCGATGACGAAGGTCAGGGCGATGATGTTGTTGGTGTTGATGCCCAGCAGGTTGGCCATCTTCAGATCTTCGGCGCAGGCGCGGCAGGCACGGCCCAGGCGCGAGCGGGAAATGAACAGGGTCAGGCCGATCATGGCGACGAAAGTGACGATGAAGATCAGCACCTGCATGTAGGAGATGACCACGCCGTTGGTGGCGCTTTCACCGAGGATGAAATTACCGGGCAGCAGGCTGGGAATGGCCTTGTCCTTGGAGTCCTGCGAGAGCAGCACGGCGTTTTGCAGGAAGATCGACATACCGATCGCGGAGATCAGCGGAATCAGACGGTTGCCACCGCGCAGGGGGCGGTAGGCCACCCGTTCGATGCTGTAGCCATAAGCACTTGTAACGATCATGGTGACGATGAAGGCGCCGATCATGATCACGGGTACGGCTTCGATACCGAACATGGAGAGACCAGCGATGACGATGAAGGCGACGTACGCGCCAATCATGTAAACCTCGCCATGGGCGAAGTTGATCATGCCGATGATGCCGTAGACCATGGTGTAGCCGATGGCGATCAGGGCATAGGTGCTGCCAATGGTCAGGCCATTGAGCAACTGTTGCAGATAGTGATAAAGATCAGGCATAGCCTAACTCCTGGGCAGCGCGTAAAGCGGCGCTTGTGGCGCAGCGCGATGCCGGAATTCTTCTAATAGACAAAGCCCACTGCGGGAGGCGCAGTGGGCTTTGAGTTCAGGCAGGAAGCTTACTTGGCTTCGGACTTGGTACCGTCCTGGTGCCATTCGTACACCACGAAGCTGAAGTCCTTCAGATCGCCCTTCTCGTCGAAGGCCAGGGTGCCGGTGGGGGTGTCGAAGCTGTTGGAGCGCAGGGCTGCTGCTACCTTGGCGGTGTCGGTGTCGCCAGCTTTCTCGATGCCTTCAGCGATGACCTGAACGGCAGCGTAAGCCGGGAACACGAACGGGCCGCTCGGGTCTTCGTTCTTGGCCTTGAAGGCTTCGACCAGCGCCTGGTTCTTCGGATCCTGATCGAAGGACTTCGGCAGGGTGACCAGCAGGCCTTCGGAGGCCGGGCCGGCGATGGCCGAGATTTCCTTGTTGCCCACGCCTTCCGGACCCATGAACTTGACGTTCAGGCCGCGCTCTTTGGTCTGGCGCAGCAGCAGGCCCAGTTCCGGGTGGTAGCCGCCGTAGTAGACGAAGTCGACACCGGCCTGGTTGAGTTTGGCGATCAGGGCGGAGAAGTCCTTGTCGCCGGCGTTGATGCCTTCGAACATGGCGACTTTCACGCCTTTGCCTTCCAGGGTCTGCTTGACCGCGGTGGCGATACCTTCACCGTACTGCTGCTTGTCGTGGATCACGGCAACGGTTTTCGGCTTGATGTGGTCGGCGATGAAATTACCGGCGGTCGGGCCTTGCAGGCTGTCCAGACCGATGGTGCGGAAGACCAGCTCGTAGCCACGAGCGGTGATTTCCGGGCTGGTGGAAGCCGCGGTGATCATCAGGATGCCTTCATCTTCGTAGATGTCGGAAGCCGGCTGAGTGGAGCTGGAACACAGGTGGCCAACCACGAACTTGACTTCGTCGTTGACGATTTTGTTGGCAACGGCCACGGCCTGCTTCGGATCGCACGCGTCGTCGTAGACCACGCCTTCGAGCTGAGCGCCATTCACGCCGCCGGCCTTGTTGATCTGCTCGATCGCCATCTTGGCGCCGATGAATTGCATCTCGCCATACTGTGCGACAGCACCGGTCACCGGACCGGCCAGGCCGATCTTGATGGTGTCGGCTGCCATCGAATAGCTGGCCGCCCCCGCCAGCGCCATTGCTGCGAACAGTTTGGAAATCTGCTTAGTAGCCTTGTTCATGAATGCTCCAGTCTTGTGTTCTTCTGTTGTTGTAGTTCTTGCGGCCGAAGCTGCAGAACCGGGTCGCTTGATCCCGGTAATGCCTCCGGCAACTGTACCGGAACAGTGTAGAGCGCGGATTTGCGCCTTGAAAAGCCGGCAGCTGGAGGCGAAACACGGGGTTGTCGCTTAATTGCAAGGAATGTATAGAAAAACGGCGTGGCCTGGGTCGGCTGGCGAGCGTCGCGCAGTTGCCAGGGCAACGCTCGACGTTATCATGCGCGCCTGCACATACCGCCATCGAAACGGGGCACACCATGACGGAACAATCTAGCACCCTCTATGCCAAGCTGCTCGGCGAGACTGCGGCCATCAGTTGGCAGGAGTTGCAGCCTTTTTTTGCCCGGGGCGCGCTGCTGTGGGTCGACGGCAGTCAGGATCTGGTGGCAATCGCACAGGCCGTGGCTGAGAACGACCAGGCCAAGGTCGCTCAGTGGATGAACCAAGGGCTGTTGAGCAAGCTCGAAGATACTCAGGCCGAGAATCTGCTGAAGCGCGACCCACAACTCTGGGCGGTGGTGGTCGCCCCCTGGGTGCTGGTCCAGGAAAGGGCTGCGCAATCCAGCGTGCACTGACATGGTGCTCGGCAGGGCTGTAGGTGCCGGTCTAGACTCTCCGAGCTCTCCTTGAGAGGGCAATTGAAGCACGACGTCAAAGGAGCGGAACCATGTTCGAACCCGGTCACCTGCATCGCAGTAACTTGCCCAGTCTGGATGGACAACCCGGTTACAGCATCGACTTCTACTATGAGGTGCGTCAGGACGCCCAGGAAGGCGCAATGCTGCACGGGCGCCTGGTGGGCGAGATCGATGGCAAGGCCTTCGAGGAGGTCTTCGAGATGCATCGCGATACAGCGTTCAATTTCGCCAGCGTGATCTCTCGCCTGGTCAGCAAGCATGGGCTGCACCCCAACCATAGCCCGATCATGCGCGAGCACGAAGAATACGATGAAATATTCGAGGACATCCGCGCCAAGCTGCACGCCAAGCCGGGCGATGCCGTTAACTTCGATCATCTGGAGCGTGATGGCCTGTAGCGCATCGGACGATAAAGCATCTGTTCGTCGTCCATGTCGGCGAGGCAGATGGCCAGTGACGATTGGCCATAAAAAAACCGGATTCTGAGATCCGGTTTTTTGTGTACGGCGTGCGTATCAGGCGGCGACGAAGCCTGCCGGGTAGGCGAGGGTGGCCTGGCTGCTTTGCACCTCGGCGATGGTTTCACGAACCACCTGTTTGGCCAGGCAGGCGCATTTGCCGCACTGGCTGGCAATGCCGAGCGTGCCACGGACTTCACGGTAGCTGCAGCAGCCTTCGTAAACCGCGTCGCGAATTTGTGTATCGGTAACACCTTCACAGAGGCAGACGTACATAAGCAAGGCTCGTCTTGGTGGGTCTGTTCGATGAATCGGATACTAATGTTAATGAGAATGCTTGTCAAAAGTCGGCGGCGATTATTCGCATTCGCTGACGAACGGTGTGCGTGGCACATTGTTCAGGCATGAAAAAACCGGCATGCGCCGGTCTTTTCATGGACGGGTGATGCAGGGATCAGTGGTCGAACTCGTCCCAGCCACCCATCTCTTTCCAGCGATTGACGATGCCGCAGAACAGCTCGGCGGTCTTCTCGGTGTCGTAGCGTGCCGAGTGCGCCTCCTTGCCGTCGAACTCGATGCCGGCCGCCTGGCAGGCCTTGGCCAGTACGGTCTGGCCGTAGGCGAGGCCGGCCAGGGTGGCGGTGTCGAAGCTGGAGAACGGATGGAACGGATTACGCTTGATGCCGCAACGGTTGACCGCGGCATTGAGAAAGCCGAGATCGAAGCTGCTGTTGTGCCCGACCAGAATGGCGCGTTTGCAGCCGGCCGATTTGATCGACTTGCGAATGCCCTTGAAGATTTCCCCCAGCGCATGATCTTCGCTTACGGCCATGCGCAGCGGGTGATCGAGCTTGATGCCGGTGAACTCCAGCGCCGCCTGTTCGATATTGGCGCCTTCGAACGGCTCGATGCGGAAGAAGTGCGTGTGATCCGGATAGAGGAAGCCCGTCTCGTCCATGGCGATGGTGGTGGCGGCGATCTCCAGCAGCGCGTCGGTGGCACTGTTGAAACCGCCGGTCTCCACGTCAACCACGACCGGCAGGTAGCCACGAAAGCGCGCAGCCATCGGCGAGCGCGGCCCGGCCGGCAGGCTGGCTTCCAGTTCGTCGTCGTAGTTGTCTTCGCTCATGCCTGGGCCTCCAGCAGTTTCCAGCGCAGGGTTTCGCCAGCGCGCAGCGGCACGACGCTGCTATCGCCCAGTGGCAGGCTGGCCGGGACGGTCCACTCCTCACGCACCAGGGTGATGCTGTCGCTGTTGCGCGGCATGCCGTAGAAGTCCGGGCCGTGGAAGCTGGCGAAGGCTTCCAGTTTGTCCAGTGCGCCACGTTGCTCGAAGGCCTCGGCATACAGCTCGATGGCGGCATACGCGGTGTAGCAGCCGGCGCAGCCGCAGGCCGCTTCCTTGGCATGCTTGGCGTGTGGCGCCGAGTCGGTACCGAGGAAGAACTTGGCGTTGCCACCGGTGGCGGCATCGAGCAGGGCTTCCTGGTGCACGTTGCGCTTGAGGATCGGCAGGCAATAGAAGTGCGGACGAATGCCGCCGACCAGCATGTGGTTGCGGTTGTACAGCAGGTGGTGGGCGGTGATGGTGGCGCCGACGTTGGCCGAGGCGGCCTCGACGAACTGCACTGCGTCACGGGTGGTGATGTGCTCGAACACCACTTTCAGGTTCGGGAAGCGCTCGACCACACGGGTCAGGTGCTCGTCGATAAAGGTCTTCTCACGGTCGAACACGTCGATCTCGGAGCGGGTCACTTCACCGTGCACCAAGAGCAGCATGCCGACCTCGGCCATGGCTTCGAGCACCGGGAAGATCTTGTCGATGCTGGTCACGCCCGAGTCCGAGTTGGTGGTGGCGCCGGCCGGGTACAGCTTGGCGGCGTGCACGAAGCCGCTGGCCTTGGCCGCGCGGACATCCTCGGGACGGGTGTTGTCGGTGAGGTAGAGCACCATCAGCGGCTCGAAACGGCTGCCGGCCGGACGCGCCGCGAGAATGCGCTGGCGGTAGGCATCGGCTTCCTCGGCATTGCGTACCGGCGGAACCAGGTTGGGCATGATGATGGCGCGGCCGAAGGCGCGCGCGGCATCGCCGACGGTGTGTGGCAGCACCGCGCCATCGCGCAGGTGAATGTGCCAGTCATCGGGACGCAGAAGAGTCAGACGGTCGGACATGGGGGCTTCCAGGCGGGTAAAACGTGGCCGCATGGTAACTGAAAAGCGCCTGTTCGCGCTCGCGCCAGCGTGACAATCGAACGCAGGGGGTCAAGTTTCCGCGAGTGTGACCGATATCACCTGAGAACGCTGTGAACCGCCCTGGAGCCTGTCGTGCGTGCGCCCTATTTCATCCTGATCAGCCTGCTGGCTGGCATGCCTTTGTGTCTGCCGGCGCATGCCATCAGCTTCCAGACTCGACTGGAGAAGGTGGAGTGGAAAGTCGAAGGCGACCAGTTCGAGTGCCGTCTGAGTCAGCCGATCAGCAACTTCGGCAGTGGTGAGTTCGTGCGCCGCGCGGGTGAGCAGGTGACGTTCCGCCTCAAGGCGCGTGAGCGCTGGCTCGGCAACGGTTCCGCAGTTCTGTTGGCCGCAGCGGCACCCTGGCAGCCGGGACGTAGTGATATCAACCTGGGAGTGGTCAGCATCGGTAATGGCGACGTACCGTTCAACAGCTCTCAGGAGCAGGGCGCGCGGCTGCTGACCGGCTTGCTGGAAGGCCGTAGCCCGGTGGTGCGTCATCGCACCCTCAATGGCAGTGAAAGCCTGGAAGTGCGTTTGCTGCCGGTGAAATTTCATCAGGCCTATGACGACTATCAGGCCTGCACCGCGAAGTTGCTACCAGTCAATTTCGATCAGATCCGTCAGGCGCAGATCGGCTTTCCCGGCGGCGGAATCGATCTCGATCCGATGGCCAAGGCCAAGCTCGATATCATCCTCGACTTCGTCAAGGCCGATCCGACCATCAACAGCTTCCAGATCGACGGTCACGCCGACAACAGCGGTAACCGCCTGACCAATCGCGACCTTTCCCGGCGGCGTGCGCTGGCCGTGCAGGAGTATCTGAAAGCTGGCGGTATTCCGGCTGAGCAGATTACCGTGCGTTTCCACGGCGAGCGCTATCCGTTGGTGCCGAACAATAACGAGGCCAACCGCGCCAAGAACCGCCGCGCCACTCTGCGCCTGGACCGCGTGCCGGTTCCTGAGACAGCGCCACAGAGCGCGCCGGCCACGCCGCCGGCTGACCCGCCCGGCAGTACGCCCTCCTGATAAATCCTCTCACGAGTGCCGCTGAGCCGGGGGCTGCCTGTGATCTGCGGCGATAAATGACGAATATCTTCGTCGCCTCATCGTCACAAGCTGTCGCGCCTCTGTAAATTGCCCCGCGAGGCCAGTAGAATCACGGGTTTTACCGTACAACCCGTGGAGTGATGGCATGGCGGACGTCAAAAAGGTAGTTCTGGCCTATTCCGGTGGCCTGGACACCTCGGTGATCCTCAAGTGGCTGCAAGATACCTACAACTGTGAAGTGGTGACCTTCACCGCTGACCTCGGCCAGGGCGAAGAGGTCGAGCCGGCTCGTGCCAAGGCTCAGGCCCTGGGCGTCAAGGAAATCTACATCGACGACCTGCGCGAAGAATTCGTGCGTGATTTCGTCTACCCGATGTTCCGCGCCAACACCATCTACGAAGGCGAGTACCTGCTGGGTACCTCCATCGCCCGTCCGCTGATCGCCAAGCGCCTGATCGAAATCGCCAACGAGACCGGCGCTGACGCCATCTCCCATGGCGCCACCGGCAAGGGTAACGACCAGGTGCGTTTCGAGCTGGGCGCCTATGCGCTGAAGCCGGGCGTCAAAGTCATCGCCCCGTGGCGCGAGTGGGACTTGCTGTCGCGCGAGAAGCTGATGGACTACGCCGAGAAGCACGCCATCCCAATCGAGCGCCACGGCAAGAAGAAGTCGCCGTACTCCATGGACGCCAACCTGCTGCACATCTCCTATGAGGGCGGCGTGCTGGAAGACACCTGGACCGAGCACGAAGAAGACATGTGGCGTTGGACCAAGTCGCCGGAAGCGGCGCCGGACGTGCCGACTTACATCGAGCTGACCTACCGCGGCGGTGACATCGTCGCCATCGACGGCAAGGAAATGACTCCGGCGCAGGTGCTGGCCGAGCTGAACCGCATCGGTGGCGAGAACGGCATCGGTCGTCTGGATATCGTCGAGAACCGCTTCGTCGGTATGAAGTCCCGTGGTTGCTACGAAACCCCCGGCGGCACCATCATGCTTAAGGGTCACCGCGCCATCGAGTCGATCACCCTCGACCGCGAAGTCGCCCACCTGAAAGACGAGCTGATGCCGAAGTACGCCAGCCTGATCTACAACGGTTTCTGGTGGAGCCCGGAGCGTCTGATGCTGCAACAGATGATCGACGCCTCTCAGGCCAACGTGAACGGTGTGGTACGCCTGAAGCTGTACAAGGGCAACGTCATCGTTACCGGCCGTAAGTCCGACGAGTCGTTGTTCGACGCCAACATCGCGACCTTCGAGGAAGACGGCGGCGCCTACAACCAGCAGGACGCAGCGGGCTTCATCAAGCTCAACGCCCTGCGCATGCGCATCGCCGCTGGCAAGGGCCGCAAGCTGCTCTGATAGACTGCTTGCAGCGTGTCAAATAACCCCGGCCACGCGCCGGGGTTTGTCATTCTGAGCCCGGCTACACCGGGCCGATGAGGAGAATAGCCATGAGACTGCTGCATACCATGCTGCGTGTCGGCAATCTGGACAAGTCCATCGCCTTCTACACTGAAGTGCTGGGCATGACTCTGCTGCGCCGCAAGGACTACCCGGAAGGCCAGTTCACCCTGGCATTCGTCGGCTATGGCGATGAGGCGCACAACAGCGTGATCGAGCTGACCCACAACTGGGGCGTCGACAGCTACGAGCTGGGTAACGGCTATGGCCACATCGCCCTGGAGGTGGCCGACGTTTACAAGGCCTGCGAAGACATTCGCAACCGCGGCGGCAAGATCACCCGCGAGCCGGGGCCGATGAAGCATGGCACGAGCATCCTGGCCTTCGTCGAGGACCCGGACGGCTACAAGATCGAGCTGCTCTCGCCCTCGCGTCGCGACTGACAAAGAAAAGCCCGGCAAACCGGGCTTTTCTTGTGCGTTCGGACCTCAGATATCGAAGTCGTATTCGGCCAGCTGTTTGTGCAGGCGACGCTCTTCGAGGAAGTTGTCGATAATGCGGCGTTTGGTCAGGTTGGTCTTGGCAACTTCCACCGCAGGCTCGGCATCGTCGGCATCGTCCGCGACAAAGTCTTCATCCAGTTCGAGATCTTCTTTGTCTGTGCTCATCTATTCCACTCCAGGCCCATTACCAGGGGCCATTTGCGCACCTTATAGCGGCAAAAATTGAGCGGGTAAAAAAGATTTTTTCAATCAGAAGATCGCCGGATTCTATGGTCGATCAATCGTCGGATGTTTTCGCCTTGTACTCGCACAGGTCTTCGATGCGGCAGGCGCCACAGCGCGGTTTGCGCGCGGTGCAGACGTAGCGCCCGTGGAGGATCAGCCAGTGGTGGGCGTCGAGCAGATAATCCTTGGGCACGAACTTGAGTAGCTTCTTCTCCACCTCGATCACGTTCTTGCCCGGAGCGATGCCGGTGCGATTGCTGACGCGGAAAATGTGCGTGTCGACCGCCATGGCCAGTTGTCGGAAAGCGGTATTGAGCACCACGTTGGCGGTCTTGCGACCGACGCCGGGCAGGGCTTCGAGATCCTCGCGGTTGTCCGGCACCTGGCTGCCGTGTTTCTCGATAAGCAGGCGGCAGGCCTCGATGACGTTCTTCGCCTTGCTGTTGTACAGGCCGATGGTCTTGATGTACTCGGACAGGCCTTCGACGCCGAGGGCGTAGATCGCCTCTGGCGTATTGGCCACCGGGAACAGTTTGGCGGTGGCCTTGTTGACGCTCACGTCGGTGGCCTGGGCCGACAGCGTCACCGCCACCAGCAGCTCGAAGGGTGTGCTGTAGGCCAGCTCGGTCTTGGGCTCGGGGTCGTCCTCGTGCAGGCGACGGAAGATTTCCAGGCGTTTGGCGGCGTTCATTCGATGACTCCGGTCACGCGCACGCGACGGCTCTGTGTCGGCGCTTCGGGCGCGGCGGCCTTGGCTCGCTCGGCGGCGATCTGGTCGATGCGGTTCTTGCCGGCGATCAGCAGGCCGAGCACGATGAAGGCGCCGGGCGGCAGGATGGCCAGCAAGAAGCCGCGGTAGTCCTGCACCAGGGTCAGCTTCCAGTCGGCGGCAATCGGGCCGAACAGCAGGTGCATGTTGGCGAACAAGGCGCCTGTGCCAAGCAGCTCGCGGATGGCGCCGATCAACACCAGCACCACGCCGAAACCCAGGCCCATCATCAGGCCGTCATAGGCGGCGCGGGCCGGGTCGTGCTTGGCGGCGAAACCGTCGGCGCGGCCGAGAATCACGCAGTTGGTGGTGATCAACGGGATGAAGATGCCGAGGATCTGGTACAGCTCGTAGGTGTAGGCCTGCATCAATAGCTCGATGCAGGTGGTCAGCGCGGCGATGATCATGACGAAGGCCGGCAGGCGCACGGCGGTGTTGACCACGCCACGCACCAGCGACACGGCGGTGTTGGAACAGATCAGCACCACGGCGCTGGCCAGGGCCAGACCCAGGGCGTTGACCGTGGAATTGCTCACCCCCAGCAGCGGGCAGAGGCCGAGCAGTTGCACCAGCGCCGGGTTGTTCTTCCACAGGCCGTTGAGGCTGATCTCGCGGTAACTGGTCATTGTTCATCCTCCGTCAGGCCCAGCAGTTGGGCGCGATGGCTGGCGAAGTAGCGCAGGGCGCCGTGCACGGCCTTGACCACCGCGCGTGGGGTGATGGTGGCGCCGGCGAACTGGTCGAAGTCGCCGCGATCCTTCTTCACCGCCCAGCGCTCTTCGCTGGGCTCGCTCAGGGATTTCCCGGCAAAACCCAGTATCCAGTCGCTCTTGGCCAGCTCGATCTTGTCGCCCAGGCCCGGGGTTTCCTTGTGGCTGAGCACACGCACGCCAGCCAGACGGCCATCGGCGTAGATGCCTACTAGCAGGTGGATGGCGCCGCTGTAGCCGTCCGGCGCGGTGACTGGCAGGATCAGCGCATTGGGCTGGCCATTCTTGAGCGCCAGGTAGGCCGACTGCGGACTGCGGTGGCCCAGTTCGGCGGCGTTCAGCTCGATGCGGTTATCCAGCAGGTGATTGTCGTAGCTGCCGGCCGGCAGTATCTCGGCCAGGGCGCGCACCTGGGCGTCGCGCTCGGCATTGGCGATACGCTCGGCGGTGCCTTGCTGGAGCAGGGCGACGCTGCCGACGGTGCCGATGGCGAACAGGCCGAGCACCAGGGCGTTCTTCAGCATCGAGCGGCTGATTTCCGGCAGCATGCTCATTCTCCCAGCTTGAAGCCGCTGTTGGGCTTGCGGTGGCCGTAGCTGCGTGGCCGCGTGTAGTAGTCGATGGTCGGTGCCGCCAGGTTCATCAGCAGCACGGCGAAGGCCACCGCATCCGGGTAGCCGCCCCAGGTGCGGATCACGTAGACCAGCACGCCGACGCCGATGCCGAACACCAGACGCCCACGATTGCTGGTGGCGCCGGATACCGGGTCGGTGACGATGAAGAAGGCGCCGAGCATGGTCGCGCCGGTGAGCAGGTGGAACAGCGGCGAGCCGTTGGAGTCCGAGCCGCTGCCGTTCCAGAACAGCAGGCTCATGACGAACAGCGCGGCGAGCATGCCCACCGGCGCATGCCAGGTGAACAGACGTTTATGCAGCAGGTACAGGCCGCCAGCCAGGAACGCCAGGTTGACCGCCTCGCTGCCGGCGCCGCCAAAGCGGCCGAAGGCCTGGTTGCTGGCGTACAGCTCGTCGATGGTCAGGCTCTTGTTGACCTTCAGTGCGTCCAGTGCGGTGGCCTGCGCCCAGCCGTCGGGGAGATTGGCGATACCGAGGATGTGCTTGATGCCGTCCAGCGCGCTGATGCTGTGTGGCGCCGGCCAGCTGGTCATGTCGACCGGGAAGGAGACCAGCACCACCACGTAGCCGACCATGGCCGGGTTGAACGGGTTCTGCCCGAGGCCGCCATAAAGCTGCTTGCCGAAACCGATGGCGAAGCCGCAGGCGACCAGTGTCAGCCACCAGGGCGAGTAGGGCGGCAGGGCCAGGGCCAGCAGCACGGCGGTGACCAGGGCGCTGTAGTCCTTGAGGAAGAACGCCAGCGGGCGCTTGCGTGCGGCCAGCAGTGCGGCTTCGAAGCCCAGGGCGCAGAGGCTGGCCCAGACCAGGTTGAACAGGGTGCCGATGCCGAATAGCCAGGTCAGGGCGAAAATGCCCGGCACGGTGGCCAGCAGCACCTGCAGCATGACCTGCTGGGTGCGATTGCTGCCCTTGGCGTGGGGCGATGTGATGCGGGGCAGGGCCATCGGTGCTCCTGTTACTGCGTTGGTGTCGAGCGCAGTGGGTGTTCATTCCCCGGATTGCATCCGGGCTACGGTTGTCTGTGTTGCCCGGGTGCTCTGGGCTGTTGTCATGTAGCCCGGATGCAATCCGGGGCGATCGTTACGCCTGGTATTCGGCCAGCTTGCGTTCGGCCTCGGCCAGGCGGTTACGTGCGTGTTCCAGGGCCTCGGCGGCGGCGCTTTCGTCACGCTCCAGCTTGCGCAGATCGGCGCGGGCGAAGGCCACTTCGGTTTTCAGCGCCTTTTGCTCGGCATCCACACCGGGACGCTCGGTGCGTACCAACTGCGGCGCCGGTTTGTCCGAGTTCTCCTCGGCGGCATGCAGCGCCTGTTCGGCGGCGGCCAGGGCGTCGCGCAATGCTTGCAGCGCGCTTTCGTCACTGCCGGCCTTCTCGGCTTTCTTCAGCTCGGCGCGTTTCATCGCCAACTCGATCTTGGCCTTTTTCAGCGCATCGTCGTTGGCCGGCTTGGCGGCTGTTGCGGGCTTTGGACTGTCCAGCTCAGCGAGGGCTTTTTCGGCGGCCTCCAGTTGCTGGCGCACGCAGGCGATTTCGGCCTGCTGCTCGTCGTCCGGGGCTTCGATTTTCTCCAGCTTGCGCAGCTGGGCCTTGAGCATGGCCGCTTCGATCTTGGCCTTTTTCAGCGCATCGTCACCGGCCGGTTTGGCGGCTGCTGCGGGCTTCGGGCTGTCCAGCTCAGCGAGGGCTTTTTCGGCGACCTCCAGTTGCTGGCGCACGCGGGCGATTTCGGCCTGCTGCTCGTCGTCCGGGGCTTCGATTTTCTCCAGCTTACGCAGTTGGGCCTTGAGCATGGCCGTTTCGATCTTGGCTTTTTTCAGCGCATCGTCACCGGCGGGTTTGGCTGGCGCTGCGGGCTTCTGGCTATCCAGCTCGGCCAGAGCTTTCTCGGCAGCTTCCAGTTGTTGGCGCACGCGGACGATTTCGGCTTGTTGCAAGTCGTCCGGGCTGTCGATTTTCTCCAGCTTGCGCAGCTGGGCCTTGAGCATGGCGGTTTCGATCTTGGCCTTTTTCAGCGCCTCGTCGCCGGCCGGTTTCGGTGCTGGCGCGGGGGCTGCGGCCTGAGCGTCGGCCAGCGCTTTTTGCGCGGTTTCGGCGGCACTGCGTAGCTCGGCGACTTGCGTCTGCAGCTCGGCGGTGTCGTGGGCGGCCAGTTGTTTCTCCGCCTTCTTCAGCGCGACCTGGGCCATGCTGGCTTCGATCTTGAGTTTCTTCAGCGCTTCATCGGCGGGTGAGGCGACTGCGGCCACCGGCGCTTCGGCTTGCGCGGCCTTGGCGCGCGCGGCTTTCTCGGCGCGGGCCTTGCGTTCGGCTTCCTTCTGCTCCTCAGCGCGGCGCAGGCGTTCCTGGCGTTGTTCGAAGCGCTGCTTGGAGTGTTCAGCCTTGAGCTGCTTCTGCTCCAGCTCGCGGATTTCCGCCTTGGCCACGCGGTAGTACTGCACCAGGGGGATGCTCGACGGGCAGACGTAGGCGCAGGCACCGCACTCGATGCAGTCGAACAGGTTGTGCGCTTTGAGCTGCTCGTGTTCCTGGCCGAGGGCGAAGAAGTGCAGCTGCTGCGGCAGCAGGCTGGCCGGGCAGGCTTCGGCGCACTCACCGCAGCGGATGCAGGGCATGGCCGGTGGCGGTGCCGGCAATTCCTCGACGGAGCTGGCGAGCAGGCAGTTGCTGGTCTTGATCAGCGGCACCTCGAGGCTGGGCAGGGTGAAGCCCATCATCGGTCCGCCCATGATCAGGCGATTGAGTTTGCCGCTGTCCAGCCCGGCGAACTGCAGCAGTTCGCCCACGGGCGTACCGATCAGCGCCTCAACGTTACCCGGGTGCGCCAGGGCTTCGCCGGTGAGCGTGGTGATGCGTGAGATCAGCGGTTTGCCCAGTAGCACTGCGTCGTGGATGGCGACGCAGGTGCCGACGTTCTGGCAGAGGATGCCGATATCCGCCGGCAGGCCGCCGCTGGGCACTTCGACGCCGGTGAGAATCTGGATCAGCTGTTTTTCGCCACCGGACGGGTACTTGGTGGGGAACACCCGCACCTGAAAATCATGCCCGGCGCAGGCGACTTGTACGGCGGCGATGGCTTCAGGCTTGTTGTCCTCTATGCCGATCAGCACCTGCTGCGGCTGGATCAGCTGCGCCAGCACCTCGATACCGGCGACCAGCTCGCTGGCGCGCTCGCGCATCAGCAGGTCATCGGCGGTGATGTACGGCTCGCATTCGGTGCCGTTGATGATCAGCGTGTGAATCTTCTGCGTCGGCCGCGCGGTGAGCTTGACCGCGGTGGGGAAGCCGGCGCCACCGAGGCCGTTGATGCCGGCGTCGCGGATCAGCGTCAGCAGCGCGGCGGGCTCCAGGCTGCGGTAGTCGGCCGGCGGACTCAGCTCGATCCATTCATCCAGGCCATCGCTGTCGATAACGATGGCCGGCGCCAGCATGCCGGAGGCGTGCGGGTAGGGCTGCTCGCCGATGCTGGCGATGCGGCCGGAGGTCGGCGCGTGCAGCGGCACGCTGACGAAGCCGTTGGCTTCGGCGATCTTCTCACCCTTGCGCACGCGCTGGCCGACGGCCACGCAGGGCTCGGCGGCGGCGCCGATATGTTGGCCGAGCGGCAATACCAGGCGCTTGGGCAGCGGGGCCTGCTGGATCGGCGTGCGGTTGGACAGGTCCTTGTGCTCGGCCGGGTGAATGCCGCCGGGAATGTCCCAGATCTTGATCGCGTCTTGCAATGCGGCGCTCATGCAGCCTGCTCCCGGTCACTGGCGATCAGCTGGCCGGGCGCCAGCGGCTTGTCCCATTTCCAGCTCTGCACTGTACTGCCGACTTCGAGCATGTCGATGCAGTCCACTGGGCAGGGTTCGACGCACAGGTCGCAGCCCGTGCATTCGCTGGCGATCACCGTGTGCATCTGCCGCGCGGCGCCGACGATGGCGTCCACCGGGCAGGCCTGGATGCATTTGGTGCAGCCGATGCATTCCGCTTCGCGGATGAAGGCGACCATCTGCGGCTTCTCGCCTTCCACCGCGTCAAGCGGCTCGGCCTCGACATCCAGCAGGTCGGCCAGGGCGGCGATGGTCGCCTCGCCACCGGGCGGGCACTTGTTGATCTTGTCGCCGCCGGCAATGGCCTCGGCGTAGGGTTTGCAGCCGGGATAGCCGCACTGGCCGCACTGAGTCTGCGGCAGCAGGGCGTTGATCTGCTCGGCGATGGGGTCGCCCTCGACGCGAAAGCGCACGGCGGCGAAACCGAGGATGGCGCCGGCGATCAGGCACAGCGCGAGCAGGGCAACAATGGCGACCAGGACCAGACTCATAGCTTGATCAGCCCGGAGAAGCCCATGAAGGCCAGCGACATCAGGCCGGCGGTGATCATGCCGATGGCCGCGCCCTGGAACGACTTGGGCACGTCGGCAATGGCGATGCGCTCACGCATGGCGGCGAACAACACCAGCACCAGGGAGAAGCCCAGGCCGGCGGCGAAGCCGTTGACGGTGGCGGTGATGAAGGTGAATTCGGCCTTGTTGGCGTTGAGCAGGGCGACGCCGAGGACGATGCAGTTGGTGGTGATCAGCGGCAGGAAGATGCCCAGCACGCGGTACAGCAAGGGGCTGGTCTTGTTCACCACCATCTCGGTGAACTGCACGGTCACCGCGATCACCAGAATGAAGCTGATGGTGCGCAGGAACTCGAGGTCCAGCGGTTTGAGCACGTACTGCTGCACCAGGTAGCTGCACATGGCCGCCAGGGTCAGTACGAAGGTGGTGGCCAGCGACAGGCCAATGGCGGTTTCGATTTTCTTCGACACGCCCATGAACGGGCACAGGCCGAGGAATTGCACCAGCACGAAGTTGTTGACCAGGATGGCGCTGACCATGATCAGGACGAGTTCGGTCATCGGGTTGCCGTCGAATGCGCAAAGGCCTTAGGAAAAGGGCGCCTATTATCGGGAAGCAGCCCTAGCCATACAAGCCGGATGCGGCGAATCGCCTGTATTTGGCGACCTTTCGTCACAGCGGGTTCAGTGACGGGTGAGGCGTCGCCAGAGTTTGCGCAGACCAAGAGCCACAGGGAACAGCACGATCAGGAAGGGCAGGCTGTAACCGACGAACTCGATGACATTGACGGTGCCCTCGGCGAGGTTGTCGCTCAGGCGCGAAAAAGCGTCGCCGATACGGCCGAGTGCCGAGCTTTCGTAGGGGCTGCTGAAGTTGAGGGTCAGCAGGTTGGTGCTGAGACGGTATTGCTGCTGTGCGGCTTCCTGAGCGATGGCCTGCAATTGCACTTCCAGCGCAGCCTGTTCGCGAGCCAGGGTGAGCAGGTCGGTAACGGCCAGGTCGTCACGTTTCTCGAACTGCTGCAGGGTCTGTTGCTGGCGCAGCAGTTGTTCGTGTTGGCGACGATTGTCGGCAACGGCCTGGGCCAGGTCTTCGGCGCGGGTGGTGCGGCTGATCAGTTCGCCCCCTTCGCTGGCAAGCCCGGTGAGGGCTTCGACGCCATCAGGGACGATGCGCAGGGTCAACTCACCGCGTGGGTTGCGGCCGGTGCTCTGCTGCGCGGCGATCAGGCTGCAGGCGCCGAAGCGTTCGCTCAGGCAGGCCTCACGCGTCGCGGCGATGCGCTCGCCGATGCGTTCGGACGATATTTCGATGCCGACATGGTGTTCATAGGCCAGGTAACTGTCGGCCTTGTTGCGCTCACCTTGTAGCGCGCCACCGCCCGGCGTGCCTGACGGGTCGGAGCAACCCGTCAGGATGAGAGCAAGCGCGGTCACCATCCATGGTTTCATCAATGCCTCCTGGCCTGTGCCTTACTTGACGCGCTGACCCGGCTTGGCGCCGCTGTCCGGGCTGAGCAGGTAGATCTCTTCGCCGCCTGGGCCGGCCGCCAGGACCATGCCTTCGCTGATGCCGAACTTCATCTTGCGCGGCGCCAGGTTGGCGACGTACAGGGTCAGGCGGCCTTCCAGCTTGCTCGGGTCCGGGTAGGCGGACTTGATGCCGGAGAGCACGTTGCGCTTCTCGTCGCCGATATCCAGCGACAGGCGCAGCAGCTTGTCGGCGCCTTCGACGAACTCGCATTTCTCGATCAGCGCAATACGCAGGTCGACGGCGGCGAAGGCATCGAAGTTGATCTCGGCCGCCAGCGGGTCCTTGGCCAGTTCGCCGTTACCCTGTGGTTTGGCCGCTTCGGCAGCGAGGTCTTCCTTGGAGGCTTCGATCATGGCTTCGATCTTCGGTTGTTCGATACGGGTCAGCAGCGGGTTGAACGGGTTCAACTGGTGGTTGGCCAGCGGCAGTGCCAGGTCGGCCCAGGTTTGCGGGGCGACGTTGAGGAAGGCCTCGGCGTCGGCGGCCAGTTTCGGCAGCACCGGCTTGAGCATGATCACCAACTGGCGGAACAGGTTGATGCCCAGCGCGCAGATTTCCTGCACCTCGGCCTGTTTGCCCTCCACCTTGTTCAGCGCCCAGGGTGCCTTGTCGGCGATCCAGGCGTTGGCGCGGTCGGCCAAAGCCATGATTTCGCGCATGGCGCGAGAGAAATCACGCGCCTCGTAGGCTTCGGCAATGCTCGGCGCGGCGGCGCGGAAGGCGTTCCACAATTCCGGCTCGGGGTCGGCGGCGACCAGCAGGCCATTGTTACCCTTGTGGATGAAACCGGCGCAGCGGCTGGCGATATTGACCACCTTGCCGACCAGGTCGGAGTTGACCTTCTGCACGAAGTCTTCGAGGTTCAGGTCCAGATCGTCCACCCCACGGCCCAGCTTGCTGGCGTAGTAATAGCGCAGGTATTCCGGGTTCAGGTGGTCCAGATAGGTGCGCGCCTTGATGAAGGTGCCGCGCGACTTGGACATCTTCTGCCCGTTGACGGTCAGATAGCCGTGCACGTTCACCGCGGTCGGCTTGCGGTAACCGGCACCTTCGAGCATGGCTGGCCAGAACAGGGCGTGGAAGTTGACGATGTCCTTGCCGATGAAGTGGTATAGCTCGGTGGTCGAATCCTTGCCCCAGAACGCATCGAAGTCCAGCTCCGGGCGTTTGCTGCAGAGGTTCTTGAAGCTGGCCATATAGCCGATCGGCGCATCCAGCCAGACGTAGAAGTACTTGCCCGGCTCATCGGGAATCTCGAAGCCGAAGTAGGGCGCGTCGCGGCTGATGTCCCACTCCTGCAGGCCACCGTCGAGCCACTCGGCGATCTTGTTGGCCACGGCCTCCTGCAGCGCGCCGGAGCGGGTCCACTGCTTGAGCATGGCCTCGAAGTCCGGCAGCTTGAAGAAGAAGTGCTGCGACTCCTTGAGTACCGGCACGGCCCCGGAGATGGCCGAGCGAGGGTTCTTCAGCTCGGTCGGCGAGTAGGTGGCGCCGCATTTTTCGCAGTTGTCGCCGTACTGGTCCTCGGTGCCGCATTTCGGGCAGGTGCCCTTGATGAAGCGGTCGGCGAGGAACATGCCCTTCTCGGGGTCGAAGTACTGGGTTACGGCGCGGGTGGCGATATGGCCCTTGTCGCGCAACGCCAGGTAGATCGAGGACGACAGCTCGCGGTTCTCCTCGGAGTGAGTCGAATGGTAGTTGTCGAAATTCACGCCGAAGTCGGCGAAGTCGGCCATGTGTTCGGCGCGCACGCCGTCGATCAGTTGTTCGGGCGTGATGCCTTCTTTCTCGGCGCGCAGCATGATGGCCGAGCCGTGGGCGTCGTCGGCGCAGACGTAGATGGCCTGGTTGCCGCGCAGCTTCTGGTAGCGCACCCACATGTCGGTCTGCACGTACTCGAGCATGTGGCCGAGGTGGATCGAGCCGTTGGCGTAGGGGAGGGCGCTGGTAACGAGAATCTTGCGGGCTTCGGTCATGGTGATCGGCTGCACTGGTAAAACGAGGGAAGTCGACAACTATAAGGGAAGCGACAAGCTTCAAGCTACCTGCGGCAGGGAAAAGCGCGTGCTGCATTGCACGGGAGTGCTGCTGGTATGATGGTCGCCTGATTTTTCTGCCTGCCTTCTGGAGTTTTGCATGAGCGCCGTCACCCGCGAAGCGGTCGAAGCCTGTCTGCGTCAGTTCACTGACCCCCATCTCGATCAGGACCCGGTCAGCGCCGGGTGTCTGCGTGAGGTCGACATCCAGGGTGCGCGCGTCGTCGTGCGCCTGGAACTCGGTTACGCCGCTGGTCTGTTCAAGAACGGCTGGGCGCAGATGCTGCAGATGGCACTGGAGAACCTGAACGGCGTCGACAGCGCTAGCGTGCAGGTCGAGTGTGTGATCGATTCGCATCAGGGCCAGGCGCAGGTGCCAGCGCTGCAAGGCGTGAAGAACGTGATCGCGGTCGCTTCGGGCAAGGGTGGTGTGGGCAAGTCCACCACCGCAGCCAACCTGGCCCTGGCCCTGGCCCGCGAAGGCGCGCGGGTGGGCATTCTCGACGCCGATATCTACGGCCCGAGCCAGGGCATCATGTTCGGCATCGCCGAGGGCACGCGGCCGCTGGTCAAGGATCAGAAATGGTTCGTGCCGCTCGAGGCGCATGGCGTGCAGGTGATGTCCATGGCCTTTCTCACCGACGACAACACGCCGATGGTCTGGCGCGGGCCGATGGTCAGCGGCGCGCTGCTGCAATTGATCACCCAGACCGCCTGGAATGATCTCGATTATCTGGTGGTGGACATGCCGCCGGGCACTGGCGACATCCAGCTGACCCTGGCGCAGAAGGTGCCGGTGGCCGGCAGCGTGATCGTCACCACACCGCAGGACCTGGCACTGCTCGACGCCAGGAAGGGCGTGGAGATGTTCCGCAAGGTGCACATTCCGGTGCTCGGAGTGGTGGAGAATATGGCCGTGCACATTTGCTCCAACTGCGGCCATGCCGAGCATTTGTTCGGCGAGGGCGGCGGCGAGAAGCTGGCCGCGCAGTACGGCGTCGAGCTGCTGGCGTCGCTGCCGCTGTCGATGGCCATCCGCATGCAGGCCGACGATGGCAAGCCGACCACCATTGCCGACCCTGAGAGTCAGATCGCCATGATCTACCAGGATCTGGCGCGCAAGGTCGGTGCGCGTATCGCCCAGGCCGGCAAGCCGGCCATGCCGAGTATCGAAATCAGCGATGATTGAGAGCGGCTGCGCAGCGGCCATCTGCTGACCCTCTCCCATTCATGGGAAAGGGTGCCCGAAGGGCGGGAGAGGGTAGTGCCGGCGCTTGGGGTGCTGGCCTGCTGCCACGGATTGATGGGCCTCGCTGCGCCCCGGCACCTTAGGCTGCTGTTTTTGTAGGAGCGGCTGGGCGGCATTCCGCTTCAGCCGCGATAAGAGCTCGCCGCTAAAGCGCCTCCCACAGTCAGCGCCGGCACGTAGCCGGATGCAATCCGGGATTGCCGCGCGGGCGTTTGCGACAGCATCGCGGATAAATCCGCTCCTACAGGGCGTACAAACAGGCACAAAAAAGCCCCGCACTAGGCGGGGCTTTTTCAGCATCTTAAAAGCGCAGATCAACCAACGATCTGAACTTCTTCAGCTTGCATGCCTTTCTGGCCACGGGTAGCCACGAAAGAGACCTGCTGGCCTTCTTTCAGGGTTTTGAAGCCGTCGGCCTGGATGGCTTTGAAGTGTACGAAGAGGTCGTCACCGGATTGCGGGGTGATGAAGCCGTAGCCTTTCTCATCGTTGAACCACTTAACGGTGCCAGTCTGACGATTGGACATGTGATGTCTCCTAACAAAAGTAATAGCAGCCCTGGAAAAGCCCAGGCCGGGACTGAGTGCAACGAGTACTAGGAGTCGGACGATGTTTGGATCGAAATCTAGGCATCTAGTAGCGATTCGCGGTGACACATGCAGCACAGTGGGCACACCATACGTGTTTTTATCGACAAGTGCGAATAGTCGATGCAGCTTTTTTTGCAAATAATGACCCAGCGCCGGGCGGGCAATCTTTGATGCATGGCGCGCGCATCGGTAAGATGCGCTCACTTTTCTGTAACCGCCCACTCAGGACCCTTCGCCATGAGCATCAAATCGGACAAGTGGATTCGCCGCATGGCCCAGGAACACGGCATGATCGAGCCGTTCGTCGAGCGCCAGGTGCGCGGTGCCGACGCCAGCCGTGTGATCTCCTACGGCGTGTCCAGTTACGGCTACGACGTACGCTGCGCAGATGAATTCAAGGTGTTCACCAATATTCACTCCGCCGTGGTTGACCCGAAGAACTTCGACGAGAAGAGCTTCGTCGACATCAAGAGTGATGTCTGCATCATCCCGCCGAACTCTTTTGCCTTGGCGCGTACTGTCGAGTATTTCCGTATCCCGCGTGACGTGCTGACCATCTGCCTGGGCAAGAGCACCTACGCGCGCTGCGGCATCATCGTCAACGTCACGCCGCTGGAGCCGGAATGGGAAGGTCATGTGACCCTGGAATTCTCCAACACCACCAACCTGCCGGCGAAGATCTACGCCAACGAAGGTGTGGCGCAGATGCTGTTCCTGCAGTCCGACGAGGCCTGTGAGGTCTCGTACCGCGACCGTGGCGGCAAATACCAGGGGCAGAGAGGCGTGACGCTGCCCAAGGCTTGAGCGCCGATATCTGTTGCCAAGAAGCCGGGGATTGCCCCGGCTTTTTTGTGGTCTGCCATCCCAGGCGGGCAACCTGCGGGCCATCGCTATGCGGCGTACAAGAAACGCGTCCGGCGTTTTGGGGTGTGCTAGCGCTTGGTCGGATAGGCTGAATTTACTTCCGGCGCGGGGCTCCGATCCATTACAGCCCACGTTCAGGAGAACGACTCATGCCTTTGCTCGACCTCAATGCCGGCGGTATTCCCGGTCAGCCTGAGCCCGATATTCCGGACCAACCAGGCAAGCCTGTGCCACCGCAAGAACCCGGCGAGCCGACATTACCGGATCAACCGCCACCGGCTCCGGTGGCTCAGTGTCGCCCGCGCGAGGTGTCCGAACGCTGCGCTGCGCCCGCTGAACGCATCATCGGGGCGTATTGACGGAAGCCGCGTTAAAACGGCCGTTGCCCTGGCGCTAATCAGCCAAAACAGCTTTTCCAGGCGCCTGGTACCAGGGCGAAGCTTTTCGAAGCGGCGCCATGCGGGTTTACCGCAGAGCGCCGCCTTTACATGGAGTGGCGTCAGTCATCGCGCGTTGTGTTCATGGCACCAGCGGCAGTTCGCGTTTGTGGCGGGTGTTGTCATAGGTGCGCACGATGGTGGCATAAGCCTCGTCGCTGACTTTCTCACCATGCAGGAACGCGTCGATCTCGGCATAGGAGACGCCGTGGGCTTCTTCATCCGGCTTGCCTGGGCGCAGTTCTTCTAGGTCGGCAGTCGGGGTTTTCATCACCAGGTGCTGCGGCGCGCCGAGGTGAGCCGCGATGGCGCGTACCTGTTTTTTGACCAGGCCGGACAGCGGAGCGAGGTCGCAGGCGCCGTCACCGAACTTGGTGAAGAAGCCCATGACCGCTTCGGCGGCGTGGTCGGTGCCGATCACCAGGCCGTTGTTGGCGTTGGCGATGGCGAACTGGGCGACCATGCGAATACGCGCCTTGACGTTGCCGACCACGAAGTCGCGACGGGCGTCGGTGAGCTTCTGCAGGTGGGTGACCTGCTCGCCGAGGCCGCTGACAGCGCTGGCGATGTTGACGGTGTCTTCTTCGTCGGCGCGGATGAATTTCAGCGAGTCCTGGGCGTCATGCTCGTCGTGCTGCGAGTTGTGCGGCAGGCGAACGGCGATGAAGCGGTAGGCCGTGTCGCCAGTTTCCGCGCGTAGCTCCTCGACCGACAGCTGTGCCAGGCGTCCGGCGGTCAGTGAGTCGACGCCACCGCTGATGCCCAGTACCAGCACCTTGAGGCCTGATTGCTTGAGGGTGTTCTTGATGAAGGTCTTGCGCCGTTCGATCTCTGTGTTCAACGCCGCGTCATCGGCGAAGGGCGGTACCACGTCGAGGGCGGCGGCGATTTCTGCTTGGCGGTTGCTCATGTCTGGGTCCTCACTGGGTCACGCGAAAGACGTGTTTCAGGTAGCTGACGAAGTTCTCGTCGCGGCATTGGGTCTTGCCGGGCGTATCGGAAATCTTCGCCACGGGTTGGCCGTTGCAGGCGATCATCTTGATCACGATGTTCATCGGCTCGACGCCGGGTATGTCGCAGGTCAGGTTGGTGCCGACCCCGAAGCTTACGTGGATTCGCCCGGAAAGTGCACGGTAGAGGCGTAGCGACTTCTTCAGGTCGAGGCCGTCGGAGAACACCAGGGTCTTGCTCATCGGGTCGATGCCGAGAGTCTCGTAGTGGGCGATGGCTTTTTCCGCCCAGGCCAGCGGGTCGCCGGAGTCGTGGCGCAGGCCGTCGAACAGCTTGGCGAAGTACAGATCGAAATCGGCCAGGAAGGCGTCCATGGTGATGCAATCGGTCAGGGCGATGCCCAGCTGGCCACGGTATTCACGTACCCAGCAGTCCAGCGCGGCGCTCTGGCTGTCGATCAGGCGCGGGCCGAGTTGCTGGTGCGCCATCAGCCATTCGTGGGCCATGGTGCCGATGGGTTTCAGGTCGAATTCGCGTGCCAGGTGCAGGTTACTGGTGCCGACGAAGCGTCCGGGGAAATCACGCTTGAGGATGCGCACGGCCTGTTCCTGCGTACGGTAGGAAAAACGCCGGCGGGTGCCGAAGTCGGCCAGCTGGAAGCCGGCCAGCTCGTCATCACTGGCCTCGCTGCGCAGCCAGTCGATCTTCTCGTAGAGGCGTTCGGCGGCCTGCTCCAGCAGCACTTCGCGGTAGCGGTAACGGTTGCGCACTTCACTGATGATGGCCAGCAGCGGCACTTCGAAGAGGATCACGTGCAGCCAGGGGCCGCGCAGGCGGATGCTCAACTGGCCGTCTTCGATACTGGTGTGCACGTAGCGCAGGTTGAAGCGGAACAGGCTGAGAAAACGGATGAAATCCGGCTTGATGAATGGAATACGCTCGAGGAACGCGAGTTGATCGACGGTCAGGCTCAGTTCGCTGAGGCGCTCGAACTGGTAGCGAATCTCGGCCAGGTAGGGCGTCAGGTCTTCACTGTTGCGGCAGCGGAACTCCCATTCCACCTCAGCGTTTGGATAGTTGTGCAACACCGCCTGCATCATGGTCAGCTTGTACAGGTCGGTGTCGAGCAGGTTCTGCACGATACGGTCGGCGAAAATACTGTCGCTCATCCTTGGATCTCCAGAGTCAGGATCGCATCCAGCTCTTGCTGGCTGGCGGCGAGGGTAATACCGGCGTCGTTCATCGCGCGGCAGGCTGGCACGGCCGTTTCTTCGGCGATGGCGCGGCAGGCTGGCAGATAGACAATCACGTCGAAACCGGCGCGGCGCAGTTGCAGGGCGGTGGTCTTGACGCAGTAATCCAGCGCCAGGCCACCGACCAGGACCCGCTCGACGCCATTGTGACGGAGAAACTCGATCACGCCCGTGCTGCGCTTCTCGGCCAGGTCGTGGTAACAGGCGCCGTAAGGGTGCAGGTCCGGTTCCACGCCTTTCCACACGAAGTAGTCATAGTCCAGCGGTGCAGGCAGGCCGTCGAGCAGTTCGAAGCCTGGTGTGCCGGGTACGCAGTGGCTGACCCAGGTCAGGTCGGCATTGGCCAGGGGCAGGGGGCGCAGCATCTCATCGTGGCTGTCGACGACCCAGGCGGCCTGCGGGCTGTGCGCATCCTTGCTGCCTATGCGCAGCTGCGCCCGGGCGGCCAGCTGGTTGAGCGCCGGCACGATGGCGTCGCCCTCGGGAACCGGCAGCTCGTTGGGGCACAGCGGAGTGAAGCCTTTCTGGGCGTCGACATCGAAGCTGGCGATCTTCATGGTGTGCCTCCTTTCTGCGTGTGAGTGACTACATATTCCATCTGATGAAATATGTAGTCAAGCGTTTATCTGATTTTCCCAGTGAAAAAAATCACCTTATTAGTCAAGATGGAATAAGTACACGGAGGAGCAGGTAACAGGATGAGTGCAGTGGAGGTTCTTGCCGGGGTCGATATCGTGGCGTTGCGCCTGAGCGAGGCGGGGGCGCTGCAGGTGTTGTTGATCCGCCGTCAGCGTGAGCCTTATGCGGGACAGTGGGCTTTGCCCGGTGTGCTGGTCAATGGTCGTTGCGCCGACGCCAACCTGGATGCAGCCGCCGAGCGGGCGTTGGCGGACAAGGCGCGGCTGCGGCCGCACTACCTGGAGCAGGTGGCGACGGTGGGCAATGGCGTGCGCGACCCGCGCGGCTGGTCGCTGAGTACCTGCTACCTGGCGTTGCTGGCGGCGGATGCCGAGCCGGAGGATGAAGACCTGCGTTTCGTCGAATTGCAGGCGGTCGTCAGCGGCCAGCAGGCGTTGCCTTTCGATCATGCGCAACTGGTGCGTCTGGCTGCGGAACGCCTGCAGGGCAAATCGGTATACAGCTCGCTACCGCTGTATTTGCTGGCATCACGTTTTACCGTGACCGAAGCACTGGCGGCATTTCAGGCCTGCCTCGGCGAACCGGTGCAACACACCACCCTGCGAGGGCGCCTGGAGCGGATGAAGGCGCAGGGCTGGATCAGTGATACCGGTGAAAAGAACTATCCGAAAATGGGGCGGCCGCAGAACCTGCTGGAGCATCGCCCGCGCCCGGGTGAGGCCTTTATCTTTGATCGCAGTCTGCTGGCGTAAAGGGTTTGCCTGATCGCGGGCAAAAAAATAGGCGCCAGAGGCGCCAGGGGAGCATTTCAATCGATGCATAGGTTCTGAACCTGCCTCGAGCGAGAAGTTCAGTCCGCTGATGTAGAAATGCCATCTTTTTTTTACAGGCAAAAGAAAAGGCGCCAAGGGCGCCTTAAACGATGATCTATGGAGTAAGTCGATTGTTCAGAGTCTGGCGTTGAAGGAAAGGTTCAGCGCCTGCCGACGAACGGTCATCACTTGCCTGGCATCAGCAGCAGACGCTGGTTGCCGTAGACCTTGTCCAGGTTCTGTGGCTTGAACGGGAAGCTCATGTAGCCTCCCTTGAGCCAGGCCTCGATGCCGTCGGCGTAGTGCGCACTGGCAGGGTTGCCGGATTGTCCCGAGCTGTTCACGCCGATCAACGGCTCGTCGGCAGAAAAATCGACGACGATGCGCATGGCCGGGATCAGGAAAGTGTTGAAGTCCTGACCCCAAGGGTAGGCCGATACGTTCAACGTACTGTGGTCACCACCGGCCGGGTATGGGCCACGATCCAGATAGCCTTTCAGCGCATTGATGCTGCTGCGTTGGCTGGCGCTCATGTGAGGTGCCATGCGTGTGGTGTCGCTGACCCATTCGTAGCTGTGCAGTTTGCCCCACTGCCAGTTGCGGCGCTCTGTGCCCAGGCGACTTTCCAGCAGATCGATGCTAGCGGCCAGACTGCGCGCCAGGATGGCCGGCTTGTCTTCTTTTTGCGGGGTGCGGATGTCATCCCAGAACGGACTGTCAGGACGGCCGAGCAAGTGGTCAGCTTGCGCGGAATAGGAGAGGTTCGCTGTCTCGATGAGGGCTTTCCAGGCCGGACTGTCGTCCGGCCCCAGCTCGTCGAGGAAGATCTGCCGCGCGCTTTCCTGCAGGAAAGCAGCGTAGACGGCTGCATCGGCCGAGCTGGCAGAGAGTTTGCCATCGAAAGCCAGCAGGCGTTTCAGTGCTTCATCGGCACGCTCGCGCTGGCCGCTGGGCAGCGCCGCAATTGCCTGACGCAGCGGCTCATGCATGGTGGGATCGGTGAGCATCGCCTGTAGTTTGGCGACGAAGGGGGAGCTCTGGTCGTATTGCATGGCAATCATGCTGCGGCCATCGTGACGACCATTGCCGGCCAGTTCGGCGATGCGCTCGGCGCGCTCCGGGTAGAACCAGGAACTGGACAGTTGCATGCCATAGCCAGGCTCGACGCTGCGTTGGTTGGCGGTGCCCAGCCAACCTTGCGGTGGGTCCTGGTCGTAGGGGTGCAGCATCGGGTCGGCGTAGCCGTCCCAGGCATAGCGCTGGTCCCAGCCGGGTGAAGGCAGCAGGCCACGGCCCTCGCGGCGGTTCGGGTAGCGCCCGGTGACCTGCCAGCCGATGTGCTGGGCATCGGCGAAGACGATGTTCAGTGGCATGGCGCGGATTTCCCGGGTGGCTTCGAAGGCGGCATCCACCGACTGAGCTCGGGACAGGTCGAAGAAGGCGTCGAGGCTCTTGTCGCGTTCGAACTGGGTGGTCTTCAGCGCCAGGCCGTAGCCGCTCTGCAACGGCAGAGGTTGCAGCATATGTTTGCGTTCACCCAGCACCGAGTTGAGCAACGGGCCATTGCGAGTTTCATAGAGTGTTTCACGGATCGGCCGCTGGCCCTTGATGAAGAAGGTCTCCTGGCGCTCCGCCACCGGCAGCCACTTGCCATCGGCCTGATACATCAGGCGACTGCCCTCATGCTTTATGCGTTCGAGATAGATGTCCTGGTTGTCACCCATGACCATGGTCATGCCCCAGGCCAGTTTGCCGTTATAGCCGGCTACCACGGCCGGCACGCCAGCCAGGGACACGCCAGCGGCCTGGTATTTCGGGGAGCGTATCTGCACGAAATTCCACAGCGACGGCATGCTCAGCGGCAGATGCGTATCGTTGGCCAGCAGGCTATTGCCGCCGCGACTGCGCTCTGGGGCGATGGCCCAGTTGTTCGAGGCCGCGACCCCCAGCATGTGCTGATCAGCGACTTGGGCTGCTGTGCGTGCGATTGCTTGCAGGCCGGGCAATTGTCCCTTGAGGTCGAGACCGGCGAGTTTCTCCGCCTCGGCGAAGGGCAGCGGTTCATCCGGATAGATGGGCAGCAGCCAGGGCAGCTTGTCGATGCCGACCTGCTGGGCCATGGTCAGTGCGGCTATTTCTTCCTGCAGATTCACCGACAGGCCGAAGTTGAGCAGGCAGAACAGCAGCACCGAGTCCTCGGGCTTCCAGTATTCAGGACGATAGCCGGATTCGGCCAGATCCATCGGCAGGCGGTCGCGGTAGCGGAACATGTAAGCGTTGACGCCGCGTGAATAAACCTCGAAGAAGCGCTTCAGGCGCGGTGACGCGTCGGCGTAGAGAATCTCCGCGCTCTTCTTGAGGTTCACCGCCCGCATGAAGCGGTCCATCTCCAACACGCCAGGGCCGGCCATTTCCGCCAGGCGTCCCTGGGCCAGCAGGCGCATGCCGACCATCTGGCTGAGGCGGTCACCTGCATGTACGTAACCCAGGGCGAACAACGCATCGTGAAAAGTGCTCGACTCGATCAGTGGCATGCCGAGGGCGTTGCGCCGTACCGATGCGCTCTCGGCAACGCCTTGAACGCGCTCGACGCCGCGGGTTGGCGGCACGCTGTCGGCATAGCGGCTGTTGAGCAGAGACTGGCAGCCGCTGAGAGCGGTCAGGGATGCGGCAAGAGTCAGGCGGGCCAGCGTGCGCATGGCGGATTTCCTTGGAGTACGAGCAGGTGAGGCCGGTCGGCTGTCGACCGGCCACAAAGTCGCCAAGGTAATGAGGCCGTTGCGAGCTGGCAAGAGGGCTTCAGGCGTTCGACTGAACGCTTTTGAGTCCGTCATCGAGCAACCAGCGCGCGGCTGTGCGGGCGGCGGCCTTGTGTTGCAGTTCCAGTTCGTTGAAACGCTTTTCGAAGTGTCGCCGTTCGGCCTTGTCCAGCGCCTTCCAGGCCGCATGGGTTGGTACGTCGGTGGTTGCGTCGAAGAGCAGGTGGAACACCTGGCAGCGGCTGTCGTTGCTGAGATCGCTGTCGTAGTTGTCGAGCAGTACCTTGATGCGGATAGCACCCTCGATCAGCGGCAACTGCTCGTCGAGCAGGCTGCTGGCCAGGATGCTCAGATCGCCGCCGAGTCGTTCCTGGCGCTCCTGACGGGCTTTGTCCAGAGCGTCTTGCTGCGCCCAGACGCGACGCCAGAGACGCCAGGCATAGACGGCCAGCGCGGTGATCAGCAGCAGGCCTGCGAGCAACAGAGACAGGGTCAGAGCGTTCATGCTCGGCTCAGGCGCCGTGGCACTTCTTGAACTTCTTCTGGCTACCGCAGGGGCAGGGATCGTTGCGGCCTACATCCTTCAGGGCATTGCGCACCGGCTCCTGATGGCCGTGATTGCAGTGCGGACCATGCACATGACCGTGATCGTGGTGATCATGATCGTGGTTGCAGTCAGGGCCGTGGACGTGGGGTTGGTTGCTCATGGACTTACTCCGGGATGAAATCGCCGGGGATTATCTCGCCATTACGCGACATGTGCACGCTGCGGCTGAAGAGCATGCCTGTCTTGACCTCGCCCTTGAGGCTGTAGCGAATCGGCTGGTCGGGCTTCTCCAGCATCTTCACTACCTGGCGCACATGACGCCAGAGGTTGGTGCGCACCGGTACGTCGAAGCTGTGGTGCCCATGAGCGGGCACGGTGAACCAGGCACTGGAAGAGCCATCGGCCAGAGGAATGTCGTTGAGGGTCACGTCGTACTCGAGCCCCCGTACCGGCAGGTTGACGCTGTTGGGATTGTCGATGCGAAAGCGCAGGAGGAACTCCTGTTCGAGTAGCCTGGCCTTGATTACATCCACCTTGATGAGTCGGACATCCGGGTCCTTGAAACCACCTGTCATCCAGGTGGAGCATCCTGCCAAGCCTGAAGTCAGGCCAAAAAACATCAATAGGCTGATAATTCTTATCATTTGCGCCTGAGAAAACATTTCATACCCCCATTGCGGCCCAGTGTAACAAGCAAGCGCTTGGCTGCAACTGGGGGGCGCTATTATTTTCAAGGAGATAGCATTGCGGCCTCTGGAAAGTTTGCAATCGGGAACGCATGGATGAGAAGCCTGCAGTGTCAGCGTAAAAGAACCTGCGCCATACTGGGCCGTGAATAGGACAGGAGTGTGACCATGAGTCGCTACGAGATCGCCTTCTCCGGGCAATTGGTGCCGGGTGCGCAACCGGAACTGGTCAAGGCCAACATGGCCAAGCTGTTCCAGGCCGACGCCCAGCGCATTGCCCAGCTGTTTTCCGGGCGTCGCATCGTGATCAAGAACAACCTCGACGCTGCGGCGGCGGAAAAGTATCGCTCGACGCTGGAACGCGCTGGCGCTCTGGTCGAGGTGATCGACATGGATATGCTGATCGAGGAAGTCGAACTGGCTCCTCCGCCACCCGCTGAACCAGCGCCCGCCGCGGCTGTTGCTGTCGCCGGCAAGCCCGCTCGTTTGCAGGTAGCGCCGCGCGACGAATACATGGCTGCGTTCAGCGAAGTGGAGGCGCCTGACTTCGGCATCGCTCCGGTCGGGGCGGACCTGCAAGACACCAAACCCGACGCCGAGGCACCGAGCGTTGATCTTTCGCAGTTCAGCCTGGCCCCGGTAGGTAGCGATATGGGGCAGGCAAAAAACGACCCGGCGGCACCGCCGCCCGATACATCACACTTGAAGTTGCAGGATTGACAGAATGGGCCCGCTGATTGCGGGCCCTATCGTTTCAGCCGGCCTTGCACGTGCTCTCGGCGGCCTCGGGCTTGAGATTGCGTACAGTGATGAAGAACAGCTCGCAGGTCTGCAGCTTCTCTGTTACTTGCCACTTCTGGCTGCAGGTGTTGAGTGTCTGCTGCGGATCATTCCCCGGATTTTGCCCCATGCTGGCTTGCCAGCAGGCGGCGCTGAGATCCTGCCCCATCACTTTTATGCCGTTGGCGTTAGCCTGGTCTTCGCTGCCCTGATTGTTGGCCGGATCCGCCGCGTACCAGATGTAGCTCGGATGGTTGGCACCAAGAACCGAGGTGTGTTGCCCCGGTGCCGAGGTGATCTGACCCAGCCCGAGTACTGGCAGCGTCACACCGTACTGCTGTTTGATCCAGTTACGCACCGGGCTGCCGAAGGCAACCATAGGCAGGGTGCCGTCACCCTTGCCTGCGGTGAGTTCACCTACCATGCGCTGCTGGTATGCAGTGAAGTAGTTGTAAACGCCTTCCAGCGTACTCCCCGCACTGGCCGGAGCGGCGATGGGGGCGATGTCGACGATGGTCTGGTAAGCAGGTGTCTGCTCCAAAGCAACGCCGTTGTAGCTGAGCATCGTGGCCCAGCGGTCAGTGGTGTTGGAGCGCAGATAGTCCTGCGCCTGGGTCAGCGAATAATCAGGCGGGAAATGCAGCAGTTCGACGCTCTTGCGGTTTTCCAGCGCCATGCCCAGCGGTAGGAAGAAGTACCAGTCGTATTGCCACTTGCCGTCGCGATTCAGTTGGCTGGCGCCCTGGTAGGCCAGGTCGCCGGCTTCGAGCAATTGCTGTAACGGCTTGCCGTAACCCTGCGGGGTGCCCTGGAAATTGGCGAGAAGATGCGTCCCACGGCGCGCCACTTTTACCCTGGCTTGCTGATAGCCATCTCGGTCCAGGCTCTGGCGCAGGTAGTGCTCGACCGTCTGCTCCAGCGTCCAGTCGCGGTAGCAGACCACATTGCAGTTGTTCGGGTAGGCGAACAGCCGGCTGACGCGCTGGCTGTCGCCCAGGTCCATGGATTCCCCTTGCAGCTCGCCGGATTGATTGGCGCAGCCTATGAGCAGGCCCGCCAGAAGCATCGTCAAACCACTTTTCTTGTGCATGGCTTTCTCCTTGTTGAGTGTTCTTGCGCAACGCCTCAACTCAAGCAGAAAGGTAGGATAACTCCAGTCAGGCTCTCATGAAGGGCGCGCAGCACTTCTTGAATTTCTGGCCTGCCAGGCAGGGGCAGGGGTCGTTGCGCCCTGCTTTCAACGGAACCGTCGGATCCAGGAAATACCAGCGTCCTTCAACCTGGACGAACGCCGAGCACTCGCGGTGCTGATGTTCGCCGTTTTCGTCATGCCACCGTGCGACGAAGGTGACCTGCGCATGCTCGGGCTTGCCGCCAAAGACTTCACTGCCTTCCACCTCAAGGCCAAGCCAGGTGCTTTGCGCGCTCCAGGCCGCCATCGCCTCACGATCGAGTGACTGCTGTTGCGCAGGCAGTGTGGTGGCTACCAGATAGTCGACCAAACCCAGAACATAGGCGCTGTAGCGTGAGCGCATCAGTAGCTCGGCGCAGGGGGCAGGAGAGCCACCGTGGTAATGACCACAGCACTGGCTCAGTGGGTTGCCGCTACCGCAGGGGCAGTTGAGGTCATTCGTATCCATCGCGTTACCACCAGTATTTGCCGAAATTTTCCGGGTGGGCCCAGAACTTTGCATTCAACCAGTCGGGAACTTGCTTGTAATCGAGCAGATCATAGGTGAACAGATGCAGGGTCTGCCCCTCGCGCTGGAACTGTTCGCTGGCTTGCATGGCCAGGGCGAAGAAGTCGGTTTCCCGCCACTCGCCTGCCTGCAGATCGACTAGCGCAGCAACACGGCTGGCATTCAGGTTACGGATGCCACCGAGTAGCTGCAGCCCTTCACGCTTGGGGAGATGCTCCAGGCAATCGACCAGCAGGGCCAAGTCGAAGCGCTGTGCGGCCAGTTCAGGGGCCAGGGGAGCAGCAGGTGCCGTGATGACCTGACACTGCGGATGTGCGCTTTGAAACGCGTTAAGAGCGGGCAGCTCGCTTGCGCCAATTAGTAGCAGTTTCTCGGGCGTATAGCGGGCTAACAGTGCGGCAATTGCCTGTTGCGGAGTGCGGGAGCTAGGGCTGGCAGTCATCGAAGTTCCTCGAAAAGTCTACAAAGACTAACGTGGTGTCGGTATCTGGCCTAGAGCGAGAGAAAATTATCCCCACGACGCGCTATAGCTGGCGGATTGCACAACTCGTGTCTTTACTACTATTGAGTCGGTTATGGGCCGATGAACATTGGAGACCTAAAGTATGAGTATCACAAGGAACGCTGTACCCCTGATTCTGGCTAGTACCCTGCTGACTGGTTGTGCCGGCCTGCAGAAAACCGACTGGCCCACCTGCGCAGCTGTAGGCGGTGTCGGTGGTGCTGCGTTAGGGGCCATTGAAAGTTCGTCCTGGGCTGGTGCAGGCGCTGCGCTCGGCGCTGGCCTTGGGGCTGCTTACTGCTGGGTGCATGGCGCCGAAGAGCAGCAGGTTGCGGTCGTAGAGGAGGTCGTGGTCGAGGAGGTGGCGGTAGCCGAACCTGCCGAGGCAGTGCGTGTAGAGTTGGACGTCAAGTTCGACTTCGACAAGTCTCAGGTCAAGCAGGAAAGCTACGGCGACATCAAGGCGCTGGCCGACTTCATGAAGCAGTACCCGCAAACCAGCACCGTGGTTGAAGGCCACACCGACTCCGTGGGTAGCGATGCCTACAACCAAGGTCTTTCCGAGCGCCGCGCCAGCGCCGTTCGTGACGTGCTGGTCAACCAGTACGGCGTCGAGTCCGGTCGTGTGCAGGCAGTGGGTTACGGTGAGAGCCGCCCGGTGGCTGACAACGCAACTGCAGACGGCCGCGCCATCAACCGTCGTGTAGAAGCTGAGGTCGAAGCCCAGCCTTAAGACGCTTCGTCGTTTTCGACTGCGTCATCTGATCGAGCCCGGTCGGCGTTGAGCCACCGGGCTCGTTCTTGTGTGAACCCCTGCCGCCGTCTTTACTCCTGTATACCGGCAAAATGCCCGCAACACAGGAGACACCACCATGAGAACCCACCTTACGAGGGTTGTACCCTTTCTCTTGGTCAGCAGTGTTCTCTCCGGTTGCGCCACGACTTCCAGTACGGGAGACGCGCCGCTCAACCAGGGGAACTGGCCCCTGTGCAGTGCGATTGGAGCCCTGGCCGGTGGCGGCCTCGGTGCAATCGAAAGTTCCACCTGGGCCGCAGGCGGCGCCGTAGCCGGAGCGGTTCTGGGAACCATCATCTGCTACGCGCAGGACGGCGATGAAGATGGCGATGGCGTGTTCGACCGGCGTGATCAATGCCCTGATACTCCTTCTGGCACAGCGGTAAGCCATAACGGGTGTCCGCTGCCGCAATACCCTGGCAGCGTTGCCGCCGCGCCAGTAATGGAGGCGCCGGCTCAGGATGAAGTGATCGTGCTCAGTGACCTTGGCAATGTGCTGTTCGCTTTCGATTCTGCAGAGCTGACGGACGAGGCCAAACGCTTGTTGGCCGACGTCAGTAGCCGTTTGACGGGCGCTAATCTGGTGGCGGTAAAAGTCGTTGGTCACACTGACTCCGTGGGCAGCGATGCCTATAACCAGGGCTTGTCCGAGCGCCGCGCTCGCAGTGTTGCGGACTTCCTTGTCGCGCAGGGTGTGCCGGCAGGCAAGCTCAGCACCGAAGGACGAGGGGAGAGTCAGCCGGTTGCGGACAACGGCAGCGATGCCGGACGCGCGGAAAATCGCCGAGTCGAACTCTACGTTTCCCGCTGATGATGGCGCGCTGTGCCCCCGGGACCGTTCCGGGGGCACGCTTAACGTTGCCCAGCACAGACAAAATCATCGAAAACGACCCTTGCCGCTGGTGGTACGCGCTGCGACCGGTTAACGTGCTGCGCTATTGAAATGGCATGAGCAAGAGGGCGGAATGAAGTCATTGTTGACCGTGGGCAAGGCGTTGGTCCTGGCCTTCTGGGTGGTATGCGGCGCAGCGCTGGCCAAGCGCTTCGGTGCTCCGTTCGAACAACTGATCTATCTGTTGGCGGCTGCCATGCTGGTGTTGCATGTACTGCAGCTGTGGCTGTTCTCCGCTCCGCTGGCGGGGCGGCCCACTCCCTGGCGCGACCGTTTGCAGGTGCTGATATTCGGTATCTTCCATCTGTATCCGCTGAATACGACGAAACCGTCGGTTACTGCCGGGCCGGTTACCATCAAGGAGGCCGCGCATGCATAAGTTCGCCCTGTTGCTGTGCCTGGGCGCCGGGGTGGCCCTGGCCGATAGCCAGGTCAAAGTGCCTTCCAATGCTCTGATGCGTTTGCCTGTCGCCAGCGGCACCTTGCTGTTGGAACGACTGGAAGTCGCTGATCATGCGACGTTGATGATTCCGGCAAGCGTCACCGATCTGCGTATCGGCACTTTGCTCATGGGGCGTGAGGCGCGTATTGGTGTGGCGCCCAGTGAGCAGCCGTTGCGTCTGGAAGTTCTTGATGCCGATGTTGGTGCTGGCGCCTGGATCAGTGCCAAGGGCGCTGCGGGTACTTACACCAAACCCGCCACGCCGGGTCGGGAAATCAATCTGAAACTGCACAAGCTGACTTTCGAATCCTTGACCCTGGACGTTCGTGGTGGTCGTGGTGCGCCTGGTTACGCCGGGCTCGACGGCGCTCACGGAAAACCTGGTGGTTGCACCTGGGGGCAGGCCAGCGCCGGCTACGACGGGCAGGACGGTACCGATGGGCATGAGGGCGCAGCGGGTGGCAATGTGGTGCTGGAAGTGCCGCACTATGTCGAGGTCGAGCGTATGCAGGTGCTGCTCGATGGCGGCGAGGGTGGCGCGGCTGGTACGGCCGGACGTGCCGGGCGCGGTGGCGCGTCCAAGGACTGCCTGCTCTACGGAGTCGATGGAGCTGCCGATGGCAACCCTGGCCAGGCAGGGCATGAGGGCGCTGCGGGGCGTAGCGGGGCGGTGCAGGTCTTCCGTTTCTGATGAGGCAGGCTGCCTGCGTTGTGCAGGCAGCCTTCAACGTCAGAAGGAGGGGCGCATGGCGACCAAGGTCATCAGCGCCAGACCGACCAGCAGGTTGCTGCCCACGATCTTGCGAATCTTCCCCAACACCTCGCCGCCAGCCGGCCAGTTCTCGCTTTCCACCGCACGGCGCAACTCTGGCAATAGCAGCGCCTGAATGCGCAGGAACAGCGCAAGCATCACCAGATATAGCCCCATCATGATGTGCACGTAGCGCGGCGCCGCATCGAAGCCGCTGTAGCTCATGTGCAGCATGCCCACGCCGCTGATCGGCAGCACCAGCACCGCCAGCCAGACCCAGACGAAGAAACGCTTGAACACGCTCAGCCACAGGCGCAGGCGGGCAGGCGGCTCCAGTGTTTCCACGGCCGCCGGACGCAGGATCATCCAGGCGAAGAACATGCCGCCGACCCAGATGACAGCGGCCAGCAGGTGTAGTGCGTAGAGCGGGGCGTAGGGCGTCATGCGAATCTCCGTGGGTTCGTTTGGCAGCTCGTTTCATCCGATTGGCACGTGAGTCTGCGCCAGATCGACAGGCGCGCTATGATAGCGGCCGCTCCGCGAATACTGAAAATTTATCCAGCCTTTTTCGTTTCAGAATCCATGCTCAGTACCGAACTCAAGTCCCAGATCCAGGGCGCCTACTCGCGCTTCCTCGAGGCCAAATCACTCAAGCCTCGCTACGGCCAGCGCCTGATGATCGCCGAAATCGCCAAGGTGCTCGGCACCATCAAGAGCGATGACGAAGGCAAACGCCTGGGCGACCCTGCCGTGGTTGCGGTGGAGGCAGGTACGGGAACCGGCAAGACGGTGGCCTACAGCATGGCGACCATTCCTACGGCCAAGGCAGCTGGCAAGCGCCTGGTCATCGCCACAGCCACCGTGGCCTTGCAGGAGCAGATCGTGCACAAGGATCTGCCCGACCTGCTGCGTAACAGTGGCCTGAACTTCAGCTTCGCCCTGGCCAAGGGGCGTGGTCGCTACCTGTGCCTGTCCAAGCTCGATCACCTGCTGCAGGACGGCGCCGCGCAGAGCGCCACCGCGCAGTTGTTCGAGGAGGAAGGCTTTCGTATCGATGTCGACGAGCAGGGGCAGAAGCTGTTCACCGCCATGATCGAGAAGCTCGCCGGCAACAAGTGGGACGGCGACCGCGACAGCTGGCCCGAGGAGCTGGAGGACAGCCGCTGGGCTCAGCTGACCACCGACCACACCCAGTGCACCAACCGCCATTGCCCGAACTTCCAGCAGTGCGCCTTCTACAAGGCGCGCGAGGGCATGGGTAAGGTCGACGTGATCGTCACCAACCACGACATGGTCCTGGCTGACCTTGCGCTCGGCGGCGGCGCGGTGTTGCCCGACCCGCGCGAAACCATCTACGTGTTCGATGAAGGCCACCACCTGCCGGACAAGGCCATCGGCCATTTCGCCCATTTCACCCGCCTGCGTTCCACCGCCGACTGGCTCACGCAGATCGACAAGAACCTGACCAAGCTGCTGGCGCAGAACCCGCTGCCGGGCGATCTCGGTCGTTTGATCGAGCAGGTGCCGGAGCTGGCACGCGAGCTGAAGACCCAGCAGCAGTTCATGTTCAGCGCCTGCGAAGAGGTCGCCGACTTCAAGGCCGGCGAGGACATGGAAGGCCGCGAGCGTCCGCGTCACCGCTTCGTCGGCGGTGTGGTGCCGGAGCATCTGACTGAGCTCGGGCTGGAGCTGAAGAAAGGCTTCTCCAAGCTCAACGACCTGTTCACCGGCGTTACCGAGCTGCTCAAGGAGGCGATGGACGGCGAGGGCGCGGTGGGCATCGCCAGCCACCAGGCCGAGGAGTGGTACCCGCTGTTCGGCAGCCTGATGGCGCGGGCCAAGGGCAACTGGGAACTGTGGCTAGCGTTCACCGCCGAAGACCCGGAAGAAAGCCCGCCGATGGCGCGCTGGTTGACCCTGGCCGAAAGTGGCGCGCTGTTCGACATCGAGGTCAATGCCAGCCCGATCCTCGCCGCCGAGACCCTGCGCCGCAATCTGTGGAACGTTGCCCACGGCTGCCTGGTGACGTCCGCGACGCTCACCGCCTTGGGCACCTTCGACCGCTACCGCATGCGCGCCGGGCTGCCCAAGGTGGCCGTCACCGCCATCGTGCCGAGCCCCTTTCATCATGCCGATGCCGGCGTGCTGCGCGTGCCGGATCTGAAGGCCGACCCGCGTGAAGCTGCGGCGCACACCGCGGCTATCGTCCGCGAATTGCCGGCGCTGGTGGCGGGTAGTCGTGGCACACTGGTGCTGTTTTCCTCGCGCAAGCAGATGCAGGACGTGTTCGATGGTCTGGATCGCGACTGGCGCAAGCGCGTGTTCATCCAGGGCAACCTGTCCAAGCAGGAAACCCTGAACAAGCACAAGGCGCGGGTCGACTCTGGCGAGGAGAGCGTGCTGTTCGGCCTGGCCAGCTTCGCCGAGGGCGTCGATCTGCCCGGCGCCTACTGCGAGCATGTGGTGATCGCCAAGATTCCCTTCGCCGTACCGGATGACCCGGTGGAAGCGGCGCTGGCCGAGTGGATCGAGGCGCGTGGTGGCAACCCGTTCATGGAAATCGCCGTGCCGGACGCCTCGCTGCGCCTAGTGCAGGCCTGCGGTCGTCTGCTACGGACCGAGGCCGATCGCGGCACTATCACCTTGCTCGACCGGCGCGTGGTGACCCAGCGCTATGGCAAGGCGATTCTCAATGCCTTGCCCCCCTTTCGTCGGGAAATTCACTGAGTCGCCCATATCAACTGCGTCTGACAGACTGTCAGCGGTTCCCCAGGGCGGCAGGGGCTGGAACAATGCGTGCAATTTCGTTCAAGGAGACAGATGTGCAGGTTCAGGGCTATTTCGACTTGCGTTTCGAGGCGGTGAGGGATGCCTTCGCCAGCCTGTTCGAAGATCCTCAGGAGCGCGGCGCAGCACTGTGCGTGCAGATTGGCGGCGAAACCGTGCTCGACCTGTGGGCCGGGGTGATGGACAAGGACGGCCAGCAGGCCTGGCACAGCGACACCATCGCCAATTTGTTCTCCTGTACCAAACCCTTTGCGGCAGTCGTTGCACTGCAACTGGTGGGCGAGGGCAAGCTCGATCTGGATGCGCCGGTGGCACGCTACTGGCCAGAGTTCGCCGCAGCCGGGAAGGAACGCATCAGCGTGCGTCATCTACTGTGTCATCAGGCCGGCCTTCCGGCGCTGCGACAGTCCTTGCCGGCCGAAGCACTCTACGACTGGCAGACCATGACCAGCGCGCTGGCCGCTGAACAGCCCTGGTGGCCGTTGGGTGAGGGGCACGGCTATGCGCCCATCACCTATGGCTGGCTGGTGGGTGAGCTGATTCGTCGCGTGGAAGGGCGTGGCCCGGGTGAAAGCATCGCCGCCCGCGTCACCAAGCCGCTGAGCCTGGATTTCCACGTCGGCCTGGCCGACAGCGAATTCGATCGCGTCGCGCATATCGCTCGGGGCAAGGGCAATATGGGCGATGCTGCCGCGCAGCGTCTGCTTAAGGTGATGATGAGCGATGCCGGTGCCATGAGTACGCGCTCGTTCACCAATCCGCCGTCGATCATGACCAGCACCAACAAGCCTGAATGGCGCCGTATGCAGCAACCCGCGGCCAACGGCCACGGCAATGCTCGCAGCCTGGCGGGTTTCTATGCCGGGCTGCTCGACGGCAGCTTGCTGGACGGTGAGCTGCTCGACGAGATGACGCGCGAGCACAGCCTCGGTGATGACAAGACGTTGCTGACCCGTACCCGTTTCGGGCTGGGCTGCATGCTCGATCAGAACGATGTGGCCAACGCGACCTACGGCATGGGGGCAAAAGCCTTCGGGCACCCAGGCGCTGGCGGCTCCAGCGGTTTTGCCGACCCAGAGCGAGACCTCGCATTCGGCTTCGTCACCAATAATCTAGGACCGTTCGTCTTGATGGACCCACGAGCGCAGAAACTTGCGCAACGGATTGCGGACTGTATCTGATCGAGCGGCTAGACTTGCGCCATTCGTTCAGTACCACCCATAACAAACCGACCATTAGAAACTTGTGCGACCTCGGGGGCTTCATGCGCGCCAACAAGATTTTTGCCTTTACCTGCTGCCTGCTGATGGCGGGCTGCGCCGGCTCGGAAAACAAGGAAGTCGCGAAGGCGGCGGTGATGCCGCCACCGCAGGTGACCCGTGCCTGGCTCGACGAGTACGAGCCGAAGCTGCGTGAAGCGGTCAAGGACAGCAACTTCGAGTTCGAGCGCCGAGATAGCGTGCTGATCGTCACCGCTCCGGTGCAGGGGTCGTTCAACCCGGATCGTCCGCAGATGCTGTTGCCCGCGAGTCTGGGGCCGATCACCCGCGTCGCCAAGCTGCTCGAAGCAGATAACGATATGGCAGTGGTGGTACTCGGTCATGCCGACAGCAGCGGGGATGCCACTCTCAACCGTGACCTCAGTCAGCAGCGTGCCCGCGCCGTGACCTCCATCTTCCGCCTCAGCGGCCTCAAGCAGAACCGTTTGCAGGTCATGGGCCTGGGGTCTGACATGCCGCGGGCGGCCAACGACAGTGCTGCAGGCCGCGCACTCAATCGTCGTGTGGAAATCGTCCTGACTTCGCGCGATACCATGCAGGGCCTTATCGCCAAATACAGCCAGCCGGCCAAGGCTGAGCTGAAAGATGGGCCCAAGGTAGCTGCCGCAGATCAAGGAAAACTGGGCAAGTCGGAGTAAGCTTGGCGGCATTTCCCCCGGAGTGAGGAACTGCCATGACTCAGACACTGGCCGATATGCGCCGTGACTACACCCGCGATGGCTTGAGCGAGGCTCAAGCCCCGCTGGAGCCTTTCGCTCTGTTTCGCCAGTGGTTCGACGACGCGGTGAAAACCGAGCAGTTGCCGGTCGAACCCAACGCCATGACCCTGGCTACGGTAGACGAGCAGGGACGGCCGCATTGCCGCGTGTTGCTGCTCAAAGGGCTCGATGCCCACGGCTTCACCTTCTTCAGTAACTATGACAGCGCCAAGGGGCGGCAACTCGAGGCGCGCCCGTTCGCAGCCATGACCTTCTTCTGGCCGAGTCTGGAACGCCAGGTACGCATCGAGGGCAGGGTCGAGCGTGTCACTCCCGCCGAGTCCGACGGTTACTATCAGGTGCGTCCGCTGGGTAGCCGTATTGGCGCCTGGGCATCGCCGCAGAGCCGGGTGATCCGGGATCGCGCCGAGCTGGAAGGGTTGCTCGCCGAGACCGAGCAGCGTTTCCTCAATCAGGCCCCGCATTGCCCTCCACACTGGGGTGGATATCGCTTGCTGCCCGAGCGCATCGAGTTCTGGCAAGGGCGTCCCAGCCGACTGCATGACCGTCTCAATTACCGCTTGCAGGGCGAAGCCTGGATTCGTGAGCGTCTGGCGCCCTGATCGCGCTTTCTAGAAAAGACCGGTAAAGGGCCACTCGATCACCAGGTACAGGCGATCGAGGTCGGTGCCCGGTTGTGCGCTGTTACCGCGATGGCTGACGTGGGCCAGGCTCAGCGACAGATCGCGCGCCGGGCCGCTCGGCACCACGTAGCGCAGTTCGCTGTCGCGCTCCCAGTGGCGTCCGCCACGGCCGTACTGGCCGGCGTAGGCGCCAGTGGCCGGGGCGTGGCTGCCGTCGATCTGGCTGCCGCGCACGTAGCGCGTCATCAGGCTAAGGCCGGGCAGGGTCCAGGCGCTCAGGTCGAGGTCGTAGCGCAGTTGCCAGGAGCGCTCGCCGGGGCCGTTGAAGTCGGCGTACTTGATGGCGTTGGCGAGGGCGATGGAGTCGCCGCCGACGAAGTCGAACGGGGTGTCGCCGTCGATCTGCTGGTAGCCCAGGGTCAGCCGCTGTGCGCCGTGGCCATAGGCGCCGGCCAGGCTCCAGGCCTGGGTGTCGATGCGCCCGGCGCGGGCCTGGCCCCAGTCGTGGGTGCGGTAGTAGTGGGCGTCCAGGCGCAGGCCGTGGATCTGCTGATGCAGGTTGAAATAGTACTGGCGCCAGTTGTCGTCCAGCTGGCTGGCGTAGAACGCCGCGCCGGCGGGCTGATCGGCGCCCAGTTCGACGCCGATCAGGCTGATGCCAGCACCGCGGGTGCTGGCGCCGTAGCCGCTGAACTCGGCGTGAGAGGAGCTGCCGTCCTGATTGCGAAAGGCGCTGAAGCGTCCGGCCTGCAGGCGCAGGCCGGGCAGGTCATCACTCTGCAGCAGCGCTCCGCGGGCGTATTCGGGTTGCAGGCGTTTGTCGCCGGTGGCGAAGACCGGCGTCTGCACGCGCATTTCCCCGTACCTCAGCGTGCTGGCGGCATAGCGCAGCTTGAGTGCGGCGCCGGCCGTGGCGTAGCGGTTGGCGCTGGCGCCGTCACTGTCGCGCGGCAGCAGGCCGGTGCCGGTATGGCCACGGCCGCCGTCGAGCTTGAAGCCGGCGAAGGCCTGCGCCTCGAGGCCGACACCGACGGGGCCGGCGCTGTAACCCGACTGCCAGCTGGCGATAAAGCCCTGCGCCCATTCGCGGCGCAGGCTCTGCCCCGGGCTGTTGCGGCTGTCGCTGTGCAGCAGGTAGTTGCGCGCCAGCAGGCTGCTCTGCGCATCGTCGAGAAAACCCCCGGCGAGGCTGCTCTGGGCCGCGGCGCAGAGCAGCAGGCAGCTGCCGTAGCGGCGCGCGCGGCTCATCGCTGCAGCCTGGCGTTGACCGGCTCTGCGGCCGGGCGGCGCCAGGGCAGGCTGTAGGCGCCAGGGCCGCTGATGGCCAGGCCAGTGAAGATAATCAGCATCCACCAGGCGAATTGCCCCTGTTCCAGGCTCCAGTCCGGATGCACGAATACCAGGGCCACCAGTAGCACGGCGATCACCGGCAGGCAGGCCAGGCGCGCGGCAACTCCGGCGATCAGCAGCAGCGGGCAGAGCACCTCGGCGAACACCGCCAGGGCCAGGGTTAGCGGCGCGCCGAGGCCGAACGGGTCTTCGATTTGTTGCAGGGCTTCCTGCCAGTGCAGCAGCTTGGGTAGGCCGTGCACCTGCAGTAACAGCAGCGCGGCGCTGACGCGAACAAACAGCAGGGCCCAGGCAAGCCGGGCGGATGGAGAGACGAGGGGGGGCATGACAGGCTCCGGTTGAGTGTGAGGTCAGCGCCGAGCATGGCCGGCTCAGGGCGCCAGCGCTTGCACGCCTGTGCTCGTTGCCGGCGTGGGCAGGGCGAGTGGCAGCCACGGCACGTCAACCTCCTGGCCGAGGGCGGCGCTGATCTGCTGGCGCAGCCACTGCTCATCGGGCAGGCGACTGCGCGCCGTGCTCCAAGTCAGGCTCAGGGTCGCCGCCGGCAGTGCCACGGGCAGCGGCGTGCAGTGCAGGGCGTAGAGGCTGGCCAGCTGCTGCGCCAGTGGCGCCGGCAGCACCGCCAGGCACGGGCTGGCCTGCAATAGCGGCAGCAGGTAGCCGCAGTGCGCCACCTGCTGTTGCACCTGGCGCAGCTGGCGTTGTTGCGCCAGGGCGTGGTCGAGGCGTTGCAGCAGGGCCTGGCAACTGCTCAGGTCGATCTGCGGGCGGGCACAGAACTGAGCCAGGTCCAGCGCCTGCGCGGGTCTGGCCGCCTGCACGGCGAGCAGGTCGCAGTGGCCCAGCGGGAGGCGCTGCAGGCCGGCGGGCAGGTCGGCGCCCAGGCACTCGTCATAGTCGATCACCGCCGCCAGTTCGCCGGTGGTGAGCTGGGCGCAGGTGCGCTGGCGTTGCAGCGGCACGCTGCGCAGCTGCAGGGCGCTTTCCTGCCCGCCGAGGTGGCGCAGCAGGCGGGGCAGCAGGGCGATTTCCAGTTCTTCGGGCAGGGCGATGCGCAGTGGCGGGCGCGACTCGGCCGGGTGCGGCGGGCGGCTGTCGGCCACCGCCGCGGTGATCTGGTCCAGCGCCGGCTGCACCTTGCCCAGCAGGCGGCTGGCACCGGCGGTGGCCTGCAGGCTGCGCCCGGCGGGGACGAACAGCGGCTCGCCGAAGTAACGGCGCAGGCGCCGCAGCGCGGCGCTCACCGCCGGCTGGGTCATGTGCAGGCGCTCGGCCACGCGGGTCACATGCGGGTCGCTCATCAGCGCCTCGAACACGACCAGCAGACCCAGGTCCAGGTGCTTGAGTTCATGGCGGTTCATGGCGTGCGTTCCGTGGTGGCTGAGCTGCCAGCATCGCCGCGCGCGGGTCTGGGCGCTTGCATCACCGTGCTTTCTTTGTCGCGGGCAATGGGTGCTCACAAAAGCCACACATGCCTTCAATGTGAGCACGCCGCTTCAATTCTTCCCTTGGGCGTTACGCGAAGCTCTGGTCTCCCTTATCCCGTTCTGGAGAACGACCATGCCCATCGCTACCGCCGCCCCTGGCAAGACCCTGCTCGACCCGCACAACCACACCCTGGTGATGATCGACCACCAGTCGCAGATGGCCTTCGCCACCAAATCCATCGACGCCGTGACCCTGCGCAACAACGCCGCGCTGGTGGCCAACGCGGCGCAGGAGTTCGAGGTCTCGACCATTCTCACCACCGTCGCCGAGAAGAGCTTCTCCGGGCCGATCTTCGACGAGATCAAGTCGGTGTTCCCCGATCATCAGGTGATCGACCGCACCACCATGAACACCTGGGAAGACCCGCGCATCGCCGTGGAGGTGAACCGCATCGGCAAGCCGAAGATCGTCCTCGCTGGCCTGTGGACCTCGGTGTGCATCGTTGGCCCGGCGCTGTCGGCGCTGGATCAGGGCTTCGAGGTGTATGTGATCACCGACGCTTGCGGCGACGTCTCCACCGAAGCCCACGAGATGGCCATCCAGCGCATGCTGCAACTGGGCACGCGCCCGATGACTTCCCTGCAATACCTGCTGGAACTGCAGCGTGACTGGGCCCGTGGCGAAACCTACGAGCAGACCGTGAAGACCTCGATCGCCCACGGCGGCGCCTACGGTCTGGGCCTGATCTACGCCAAGAGCATGTTCAACGCCTCGGAAGGCCACTGATATGAGCATCGAAAAGGTTCTTTACCGCGCCTACGCCGAGGCTACCGGTGGCCGTGATGGTCGTGCCGTGTCCAGCGACGGCGTGCTCGACGTGGCCCTGACCACGCCGCGCGAACTGGGTGGTGCCGGCGGCGCCGGAACCAACCCCGAGCAGCTGTTTGCCGCCGGTTATTCGGCGTGCTTTCTCGGCGCCATGAAGTTCGTCGCCGCGCGCGACAAGCTGGCGATTCCCGCTGACGTGTCGATCGAAGGCGTGATCGGCATCGGCGCCATCCCCACCGGCTTCGGCATCGAGGCCGAGCTGCGCATCAGCCTGCCGGGTCTGGACCGCGACGCGGCGCAGACCCTGATCGAGCGTGCGCACATCGTCTGCCCGTACTCCAACGCCACGCGCAACAACATCGACGTGACCCTGACCCTGGTCGACTGAAGGAGCTGACAACATGCCTCGCATTGCCTTGCTAAGTGCACTGATCGCCCTGGCCTCCGGCCAGGTGCAAGCCGCCGATTACAGCGGCGTGGAAAGCAATACCCGCGGCTTCCTCGAAGCCCTGGCCAGCGGCGGTGGCAAGCCGCTGGAAACCCTCAGCCCACAGGAAGCGCGCGCCGTGCTGGTGGGCGCGCAGAACTCGGTCAAGGTCGATCTGTCGGGCGTCAAGGTGGAAGAGAAGAGCATCCAGGCCGACGGCCAGCCGCTCAAGCTGACCGTCGTGCGCCCGGAAGGCGTCAAGGGCACGCCGCCGGTGTTCATGTTCTTCCACGGCGGCGGCTGGGTGCTGGGTGACTACCCGACCCACGCGCGGCTGATTCGGGATCTGGTGGTCAACTCCGGCGCGGTGGCGGTGTATGTCGGCTACGCGCCGTCGCCCGAGGCGCATTACCCGACTGCCATCGATCAGGCCTATGCCGCCACCCGCTGGGTGGCCGAACACGGCCAGGAACTGGGCGTGGATGCCTCGCGTCTGGCCGTGGCCGGCAACAGCGTCGGCGGCAACATGGCCGCGGTGGTGGCGCTCAAGGCCAAGGAGCAGGGCACGCCCAAGCTGCGCTTCCAACTGCTGTTGTGGCCGGTGACCGAGGCCAGCTTCGAGAGCGCATCCTACGACCAGTTCGCCGAGGGTTACTTCCTCACCAAGCCGATGATGAAGTGGTTCTGGGACAGCTACACCACCGACCCCAAGCAGCGCGCCGACATCCACGCCTCGCCGCTGCGCGCCAGTGTCGAGCAGCTCAAGGGCCTGCCGCCGGCCATGGTGCAGACCGCCGAGTTCGACGTGCTACGTGACGAAGGCGAAGCCTATGCACGCAAGCTCGACGCCGCCGGCGTGGCCGTTACCGCGGTGCGCTACAACGGCATGATCCACGACTACGGTCTGCTCAACCCGCTGGCCCATGTGCCAGAAGTGCACAGCGCCATGCGCCAGGCCGGGGTCGAGCTGCAGCGGCACCTGCAATGAACGCGCGCCCTGGTGAAGAGCAGGTCACGGACGAGCCGGTCACCCTGCTGATCCGCCATCGCATCCGTGCCGACCAATTGGCCGCCTACGAGGCCTGGCTGCGCCGCATCATCGCCGTGGCGCAAGGCTATGCCGGGCACCTGGGGGTGGATGTGATCAGCAGCGAGGAGCAGGGCATGCCTCTGTATACCAGTGTGCTGCGCTTCGCCGGGGCGGTGCCGTTGCAGCAATGGCTCGGTTCGAGCGAGCGGCGCCGGCTGGTGGCGGAGGTGCGCCCGCTGCTGCTGGCCGACGAAGCCCTGGAGCTGAACCCGGCCCGCGAGTTCTGGTTCGCCCCGGCCAATGCCGAGCAGGCCCAGCCACCGCGCTGGAAGCAGGCCTGCGTCAGCTTCCTGGTGATTCTACCGCTGAGCCTGCTGGTGCCCTGGCTGTGGCAGCCGGCCTTCGCCGCCTGGCCCTGGCTGGGCGGCTACCTACCGAGCAACGTGGTGATCACCCTGAGCATCGTGCTGCTGGTGGTCTACCTGTTCATGCCGCGCGTCACCCGCTGGCTGGCGCCCTGGCTGGAAGGCCGCAACGGAGAAGGCCATGACTGACGACAACACCCCCAACAGCCGGCGGCGCTTTCTCGCCGCCTCGTCCATTCTCGGCGCCGCTGGTGCGCTGTGGCCGGCGCTGCCGATCTTCGGCGGCGAACGGCAAGGAGGTTCATCCATGCATCCCGATCTGATTCTGTACAACGGCCGTGTGCACACGGTCGACCGTGAAAACCCGCAGGCCACCGCCGTGGCCATCAAGGACGGGCGCTTTGTCGCCGTCGGCAGCGATGCCGAAGTGGTGCCCCTGCGCGGCAGCGCCACCCAGGTCATCGACCTGCAGCGGCGCACCGTCATCCCCGGCCTCAACGACTCGCACCTGCACCTGATCCGTGGCGGCCTCAACTACAACCTGGAGCTGCGCTGGGAAGGCGTGCCGTCGCTGGCCGATGCCCTGCGCATGCTCAAGACCCAGGCCGAGCGCACCCCGGCGCCGCAGTGGGTGCGCGTGGTCGGCGGCTGGAACGAATTCCAGTTCGCGGAAAAACGCATGCCGACCCTGGACGAGATCAACCAGGCGGCGCCGGATACCCCGGTGTTCATCCTCCACCTGTACGACCGCGCTCTGCTCAACCGCGCCGCGCTCAAGGTGGTCGGCTACGACCGCAACACGCCCAACCCGCCGGGCGGCGAGATCGTCCGCGACGCCAACGGCAACCCCACCGGCATGCTGGTGGCGCGGCCCAACGCGATGATCCTGTATTCCACCCTGGCCAAGGGGCCGAAGCTGCCACTGGAATATCAGGTCAACTCCACCCGCCAGTTCATGCGCGAGCTCAACCGCCTCGGCGTGACCAGCGCCATCGACGCCGGCGGCGGTTTCCAGAACTACCCGGACGACTACCAGGTGATCGAGCAACTGGCCAAGGAAGGCCAGCTCAGCGTGCGCATCGCCTACAACCTGTTCACCCAGAAGCCCAAGGAAGAGCTGGCCGACTTCCAGAACTGGAGCAAGATCGTCAAACCGGGCGACGGCAGCGACTTCTTCCGCCACAACGGCGCCGGCGAGATGCTGGTGTTCTCCGCCGCCGACTTCGAGGACTTCCTCGAACCGCGCCCGGACCTGGCGCCGAGCATGGAGGACGAGCTGGAGCCGGTGGTGCGCCATCTGGTCGAACAGCGCTGGCCGTTCCGCCTGCACGCCACCTATGACGAGTCGATCTCGCGCATGCTCGACGTTTTCGAGAAGGTCGACCGCGACATTCCGTTCAACGGCCTGCCGTGGTTCTTCGACCACGCCGAAACCATCAGCCCGCGCAACATCGAACGGGTACGCGCGCTCGGCGGCGGCATCGCCATTCAGGACCGCATGGCCTTCCAGGGCGAGTACTTCGTCGACCGCTACGGCGCCAAGGCCGCCGAACAGACCCCGCCGATCCAGCGCATGCTGGCCGAAGGCGTGCCGGTCGGCGCCGGCACCGACGCCACCCGCGTGTCCAGCTACAACCCCTGGACCTCGCTGTACTGGCTGGTCAGCGGCAAGACCGTGGGCGGCCTGGAGCTATACCCGCAGGGCCTGTCGCGCGACACCGCGCTGCAGCTGTTCACCCACGGCAGCGCCTGGTTCTCCAGCGAACAGGGCAAGAAGGGGCAGATCAAGGTCGGCCAGTTGGCGGATCTGGTGGCCTTGTCGGCGGACTTCTTCGCCGTCGAGGAAGAGCAGATCAAGTGGCTGGAATCGGTGCTCACCGTAGTCGACGGCAAGGTGGTCTACGCCGCCGCCGAGTTCGACAAGCTCGGCCCGCCGGCGCTGCCGGTGATGCCCGACTGGTCGCCGGTAGCGCTGGTGCCCGGCCACTGGCGCCAGGACGCGCCGCTGGTGGCGCAGGTGCACCAGTGCGTCGGCCCCTGCGCCGTGCACTCGCACAGTCACGAACGCGCGCGCCTGTCCAACGCGCCGGTGAGTGACTTCCAGGGCTTCTGGGGCGCCTTCGGCTGCTCCTGCTTCGCCTTCTGAGGCAGAGCCCCGCATCGTTTTTGGGGCGATGCGGGGCTTTTTTGCAGCTTGATTGCCTACCGTCGAGCACTCCGGCAGCCGATAAGGCTGTATGAAACCTGCGTATCGGATACCCTTGCGCCACGAATCAACCAGGACGCTGTGAACTGAACCATGGGTTTCGAACAACTAGCTGAGCTACGTGACCGCCTGCGGGCTGAAAAAAAAGAGCAGGTAAAGACTGAGAGCACAAAGCCGCCCAAGCGCAAGCCGCAGCAGAAATCCAAGCTGCGTGAGCAGGACCCGGCAGTCGAGGCGATCTGGCGGCTGCAGAAGCATTTCCCGTTGGCCTTCCCGGTCAATCCGGCGCCCAAGGTGCCGCTCAAGGAAGGTATTCTCAAGGATGCAGAGCAGCACCTGGAACAGTTGGGCATCACCATCGAACAGCTCAAACTGGGCATCGCCGCCTGGTGCAAGGGCGGTCGCTACTGGTCCTGCATGACCGAGAATGCACCCCGTCTGGACCTCAACGGTCAGCCCGCAGGTTCGGTCACCGCTTCGCAAGCGTCGCATGCCAAGCACCAGGCGCGTCGCCATCGTGCTCAGGCTCGCCGCAACCAGACCAAAGCGAATACCAGCGCGCCTGCTGAGAGCAATGCCGCCGAAAGCGTTGAGCAGTCAGCTCTGGAGTAAGTTCACGCCTCTGCCGTCACGGCTTGGCAACGATGCTTGCCTGTGGCGGCCACTCTCTACTCAGCATTCATGACGTGATCATCTGGCGGCGATACACTCGCGGCCATGAGAACCATTGTCATGTTGTTATTCCCCGATGTGCTGCTGCTCGATGTGGCCGGGCCGGTCGAGGCGTTTTCCATCGCCAACCGTTACCTGCCCGCCGAGCAGCAGTATCGTGTGCGCACGCTGGCCCCCGGCGAGCGCCAGGTGCGCGCCTCCTGTGGCATGCAGCTGGTGGCCGACGCGCTGCTGGCCGAGCCGGCGGCCGTGGCCGACTGCGATCTGCTGTTGATCCCCGGCGGCCCCGGCGCCTACAACGACGATCACTCGGCGCTGCTGCCCTGGCTGCTGGCGGCCACGGCGCAGGCGCCGCGCTTCGGCTCGATCTGTACCGGCGCCTTCATTCTCGGTGCGGCCGGCCTGCTCGACGGGCGCAAGGTGACCACCCACTGGAACTACACCGAGCGCCTGGCCAGGCGGCATCCGCAGGCGCAGGTGCTCAGCGAGCAGATCTACCTGGTCGACGGCAACCTCTACACCTGCGGCGGGATTACCGCCGGCATCGACATGGCGCTGGGCATCATTGCCGAGGATCACGGCAAGGCCGTGGCCGTGGCGGTGGCCAAGGTGCTGCTGGTGGCCAAGACGCGCCAGGGCGGGCAGGCCCAGTTCAGCCCGCTGCTGGGCGAGGTGGCGCGCGAGGATTCGCCGGTGGGCTGCGCCCAGCGCCATGCCCTGGCCCATCTCGAACAGCCGCTGACGGTGGCCGCGCTGGCGGCGGCGGTGGGCATGAGCACCCGCCATTTCGCCCGCCTGTTTGCCAGCGAAACCGGCCTGACGCCCATGGCCTTCATCTACCGCGCGCGGGTCGACCGTGCCCGGCAGTTGCTGGAGAGCAGCGAGCTGCCGCTGAAGACTGTGGCCTTCCACGCCGGCTTTGCCAGTGTGCGGGCCATGCGCACGGCGTTCGTCGAACGCCTGGGGCTGACCCCGGCGCAGTATCGCCAGCAGTTCGCCTGAGACGCCGGCGAGCCCTCCCAGCCCCTGGCTGGCCGTAATTCCCCCCATCTTGGCCGGATGCGCCCCCATGCCTGCGTAGGGCCGGGGGCGCCTTGGCGGCATTATTTCCTCTGGGTTTCCGGCGGCGCGTGCGCAAGGCGCGCGGCGCATGACAGGGGAGGTGAGGGCTTATGGAGATGCCGACAGGTGCAGGCGGGCGTTTGCCGATTCGCCTGGCGCAGTGGCAGTTGCGCCGTGCCCAGGCGCTGATCGAGGCGCATCTGGATCAACCGCTGAGCATTGCCTGGCTGGCGCGTGAGTGCGGCCTGTCGCGCAGCCATTTTTCCTGCGCCTTTCATGGCAGCACCGGTCTGTCGCCGCAGCAGTGGCTGATTCGCGCGCGGCTGCAACGGGCGCAGCGGCTGTTGCTCGAAGGCCACAGTGTGGCGATGGTGGCCTGTGCCTGCGGCTTTAGCGATCAGGCGCATTTCGCCCGGGTGTTCGGCCGCAACGAAGGCGTGGCGCCGAGTCGCTGGCGCCAGGCGCAGCTGCACGGCGCCTGAGGTGCCGTACAGCCGTGGGGTGCCGGCTTACTTGGCCTGCAGGGCGAAGTAGCTGGTCATCAGGTTGCGGTAGTTGGGGATGTGCTCGGAGAGCAGGCTGCCCAGCCCTTCGATGTCGTTGCGCCAGTCGCGATGCAGCTCGCAAGCCACGCTGAACCAGTTCACCAGCTGCACGCCGGCGGCGTTCATGCGCGCCCAGGCGGCTTGCTGCACGGTCTTGTCGAAGGTGCCGGAGGCGTCGGTGACGACGAACACTTCAAAGCCTTCGGCAATCGCCGACAGGGCCGGGAAGGTCACGCACACGTCGGTGACCACACCGGCGATGATCAGCTGCTTGCGCCCGGTCTTCTTCACCGCAGCGACGAAGTCTTCGTTGTCCCAGGCGTTGATCTGGCCGGGGCGGGCGATGTACGGCGCGTCCGGGAACTGCGCCTTCAGCTCCGGTACCAGCGGGCCGTTGGGGCCTTGCTCGAAGCTGGTGGTGAGGATGGTCGGCAGGTTGAAGAACTTGGCGACATCGCCCAGGGCCAGCACGTTGTTCTTGAAGTCGCTGGGGGTGAAGTCCTGGACCAGCGAGATCAGACCGGACTGGTGGTCGATCAGCAGAACGGCGGCGTCGTCTTTGTTCAGGCGGTTGTAAGGCTTGGACATGGTGATGCTCCTCGTGGGTGATGCGGGGTTGATGGTTCAGTGAGCGGGCGCTGCCAGCAGGTGGCGGATGCGAATGGCTTCGCCGGCCATCTGGTAGTGCCGCGCGCGGGCCTCGATGCGCTGTTCGGCGCGGGTGACCCGGTCGTGGTGGCGCAGGTGCGCCAGCCAGGATTCGTCGAAGAAAAACTCCTGCCAGCGGGTCGGGTCCTCGGCGTCCTGCACCAGCCCCCAGGAGAACGCGCCGTTGCGCCGGCGCATGTGCCGCACGTCCTGCATGGCGGCCTGGAAGGCGGCGCTGTCGGCGCTGGCAATGCGGTAATCGAGGGTGACCAGCACCGGCCCGCGTTCGCGGTCGAGCTCGTCGTCCACCAGCGGCGCCGGCCAGTGCAGCGACGGCGCCAGGTCCTCGGCCTCGCTCACCGGCAGCCTGAAGCGCCAGCCCAGCAGCAGGCCGGCGGCGAGCAGCACGGCGCTGCCGGCAAAGGCGGCGCTCAGCGACTGGCTGCTGGCCACGGCGCCCCAGGTCAGGCCGCCGATGGCCGAGCAGCCGAAGAAGGTGAGGATGTACAGCGACAGCGCGCGGGCCCGCACCCAGGCCGGCACGGCGGTCTGCGCCGAGAGTTGCAGGCTCGACAGCGCGGCGATCCAGGCCATGCCGCTGAGCAGCATCAGCGGCAGCAGCGCCGGCATGCTGCGCAGCACGGCCAGGCCGGCCAGTACCAGCGCGTAGAGCAGGCTGGCGGCGGCCAGCAGGCGGTCGTTACCGTAGCGGCTGCGTAGGCGCGGCAGCAGGGTGGCGCCCAGCACCGCGCCGATGCCCACGCAGCCGAGCAGGATGCCGTAGTCCAGCGCATCGCCGCCGATGGCCTGGCGCACCAGCACCGGCAGCAGCGACATGCCCGCCGAGGCGCCGAGGAAGAATGCGGCGGTGCGCACCAGCACCGCCTGCAGCGAACGGCTGCTGCGGGCGTAACGCAGGCCCACGCGCAGCGCGCCGAACAGCCGCTCGGCCGGCAGCACGCCGGCGCTGGGCTGACGCTTCCAGCTGGCCAGGGCGATGATCACCGCGAGAAACGACACGGCATTGAGGGCGAAGGTCAGCCAGGGGCCGCTGAGGCTGACCAGAATCCCGGCCAGTGCCGGGCCGATGGCCCGCGCCACGTTGACGCCGAGGCTGGACAGCGCCACCGCCGCCGGCAGTTCGGCCCGCGCCACCACCTCCGGCAGCATCGCCGACCAGGCCGGCATCATCAGCGCGGTGCCGATGCCCATGGCGAAGGTCAGGCCCAGCAGCAGCTCCACGCTCATCATCTGAAAGGCGCTGAGCAGCGCCAGGGCCATGGCCACGGCGGCCATCCAGCACTGCACCAGCAGCAGCGAACGGCGCTTGTCGACGATATCGGCGAGGGCGCCGGCGGGCAGGGCGAGGAGGAAGATCGGCAGGGCGCCGGCCACCTGCACCGCGGCCACCGCCAGCGGGCTGGCCGACAGCGAGGTCATCAGCCAGCCGGCGCCGACCTCGTGCATCCAGGTGCCGATATTGGAGGCGATGCTGGCCAGCCACAGTGCCAGGAACAGTCGACTGCGTAACGGCTGCCAGGGTGAGGCGCCGGTAGCGGGCGTAGTGGGGGCTGTATATGACATCGGCTGAGGTCCTGGGGCAGACGGATCGGCAGATGTCACTATCGGATGGCGGCGCGCGCCTGGCTTGTATCGATGTGCTCGATTGCGTTGCAGAGCCCGTGATCAGGGGCTTTCACGCAGCAGCTGGCGTGTTATTCAAGCAGCTTGGCAGCGCTCTGGCTTGTACGTTTGTTCGAGTTTTATCCGCGGCCGCTCCCAGCTTGAGATAGGAATTGGTTTCAACTAGCTTGGTCGTTACAGCGAGCTGGCGAGCCTCGAAATCCTGCTGCCATAGTCGATATTTATGCTCAAAAGAAGGCGAGACTCATGATTTTTAGTCAAGAGTATTTTGCCCGTGAGTTCATGTTTCTCTCGGTGCTACCACCGTAATCTGCCGCCCCATAGGTCAAAATCTTCCATGTGTGCTCCCTCACTTGTTCTGATGGCCGTAACCAGGGTCAGGGTAGGCGCGGCAACATGTGAAGCACGTGCTGTGCCTGACCGAGTCAACCTGAATGTGAGTCGCTCGATATGATCCGCTTGGGTAATGCCTGGATTTCCCTGGAGCGCCGTGAAGTCTTCCTCAACGGTGCTCCGTTGCGTTTGGGCCAGCGTGCCTTCGACGTGCTGGCGGCGTTGTTGGCCGCTCCCGGTCGATTGGTGAGCAAGGCGGAACTGCTGCAGGCTGCCTGGCCGGATGTGGTGGTTGAGGAGAACAACCTGCAGGTGCAGATCTCTACTCTGCGGCGGCAGTTGCAGCTCGATGCTCAGTTGCTGGAGACCGTACCGCGTCGCGGCTACCGTCTGCATGTGGCCGAGCCCGGCGCGCCCGCGCCGACGCAGGAGGCGGTCGTCGACGATGCCGCCGAGGTCAGGGTGCCGGTGCACGTCATCGATGATGAGCCCGCGGTACGTACTGCGCTGCTGCGTCAGTTGCGCGCAACGGGTATCGAGGCCAGCGGTTACGCCTCGGCGGCCGAGTTTCTCGAGCGTTGTCCGGCCGATCAGCCAGGGTGTCTGCTGCTCGATGTGCGCTTGCGCGAGGGCAGCGGTTTCGACTTGCAGGCGCAACTGGCACAGCGCGGTGCGCCCTGGCCGATCGTGTTCATGAGCGGGGTGGGCACCATCGACATGTCCGTGCGGGCGATCAAGGCCGGTGCCGAGAGCTTCCTGACCAAGCCTGTGGAAGAGACCCAGCTGCTGGCGGCACTTGGCGAAGCCATGGCTCGGGCGGCGACCCAGCATCGTCAGAGTAACGCGCGGCTAGCGATAGAGGCTCGTTATGCTCGGCTAACAGCGCGTGAGAGAGATGTCTTCGCGTTGTTGCTGCAAGGGCTGCAGAGTCGGCAGATCGCCCAGCGTCTGGGGCTGCAGGACGTGACGGTGAAAATGCACAAAAAGCACGTGATGACAAAACTTGGCGTCAGCAACCTGATACATCTGTTGGTGGCGGGACGTGCACTGGGAATGTTGCCTCAGCTCGATGCAGTTGCCGAACCGGCTTGACTTGCATGCATCTCGCCCCTGCCGCCCAATATCTGCCAAGGGCCTACCATGAAGGTTGTGTGCATCGTCGATGATGACATTCAGGTTCGCAAGAGCTTAGCCAATCTGTTGCGTTCAGCGGGATACCAACCTGTGTGTTTCGCCTCCGGTGAGGCGTTCATCGCCTCAAGCCATGCCAACACTGCCATGGCGCTGTTGCTGGACATGCATATGACGGGACGTCTGCAAGGTATTGATGTGCAGCGCTGCCTGAGGGAGATGGGCACTTGCTTGCCAGTGATCTGCATGTCCGCTGACAACAGTTCGGCGAAGGCGAAAAAGGCGCTTGAAGATGGCGCCCGTGCCTTTCTGGCCAAGCCTTTCAGTGCCGAATCCTTGCTGTCAGAACTGGCTGCACTGTCCGAGGGCGCTCAATGAACCTGCCTTACAGCCTGCCCGAGCAACTCCTCAACTGCTTCGATGAACAATGGCTGGCCGCGCTCGACTGGCAACCGCTGGATCAGCTCGGTGGCCTCAACCGCTGGCGCGTCTACGACAGTCGTGCGGCCCGGCATTGGCTGGTGGTGCGCGCTGGTCAGCAAGCTGCGCAGTGGGAGTCGGCCGGCCTGGATCATGAGTACGCACTGGCTGCGCATCTCGATCCGGCCTGGGCCCTGTTGCCTGTGGCGCGTTTGAGTTGCACGCAAGGCACGCTGCTGGTGTTGGATGATCAATGTGCCGCTCCGATCAGTGCGCTGCCTGCGCCGCTGGGCGTCGCCCACTTCCTGCAACTGGCGCTGGCCTGCACGCGCGCGCTCGGCGGCCTGCATGCTGCGGGTCTGGTGCATCGCAATCTGGCGCCGGAGCAACTGATGCTGCGCAGCGATGGCAACGTGCGCCTGACCGGTTTCGCGCGTGCCGTGGCAACTGAGAAGAGCAGTCAGAGTTACGCCTTGGGAGTAGGGCAGCCGGCTTATCTGCCCGCGGAACAGGCCGGCACCTGTGGCGCCGACTGGTATGCGTTGGGGGTGTGTTTCTTCCAATGGCTGACCGGATGCCACCCGTTCGAGGCGCAGGACGCCATGGAGTGGCAGCATCGCCATATTGCAGTGGCGGCGCCGGCTCCGTCCTCCTTGCGCCCAGGGTTACCGGCGTATCTGGATGAATTGCTGCTGTGGATGCTGGGTAAGCAGAGCGCTTCCCGCCCGCATCAGGCCGCGGAGGTGGAGATTGCCTTGCGCCGCTGCTTGTTGGCCTGGCGCGAGGGGCCGGTGTTGTACCGAGGAGGCAATGAGGCGACCCATCTGATCGGGCGCGAGAATGAGCTGGCCAGTTTGCAGCATGCTCGCCAACGCCTTTTGCAGGGCCACGGCGGCGTTGTTCTGATATCAGGCGAGGCGGGCATCGGCAAAACCGCGCTGGTGCGCAGCCTGTGCCAGCAGGACGATGACATGGTGCTGCTGTTTGCCAGCAGCAAATGTCAGTTGCCACGCCGCGGCGAGCCCTACGAGGCGCTAGGCGAACTCTTCGCTGGTTTGTGCACGCGCCTGCTCGGCGAGCCTGACGCTCGTTTGCAGGCCAGACGCCAACAGTTGCAGGAGTTGGTCGCGGAACATGGCGGCCATGTACTGCGGCTGATTCCGGCGCTGGCACCGCTACTGGCGAACTGCGCGCCGCTGGGCGATTTGCGCCCCGACGAGGCGCGTCGCTATCTGCAAGGCATCCTCCAGCAATTGCTGTGCACGATGGCCAGCGCGGAGCAACCGTTGCTGCTGTTCGTCGACGATGTGCAGTGGATCGACGCTGAAAGCAGCGCGTTGCTCGCAGAACTGCCAAGGTCGGCTTTCAAGCATCTGTTGCTGATTCTCGCCAGCCGGCCGCAGGCAGACGCATTGCCTGCCCGCAAGCTGCTGAATGCCTGCCGGACGCTGGGTGACGATTGTCAGACGCTGGAGCTGGAGGCGCTGGAGGCGGGTTGTCTGAGTGAGTCGCTGGCGCCCGACACCGCGCAAGCGGACGTGATTCGACAACTACCCCCTGAGCAGCGCGTCAGTCCGCTGTACCTGCAGCAGTTCGTTGCGCTTCGCGCCGAAGGCGGCGTAGTGCCAGCCACGTCCGTCAGTCTGGACGTCAGCGGCCTGCTGACTGCACGCCTTCATCTGTTACCCCAGGCCACCCGTGAGCTACTGGAAATGCTGGCACTGCTGGGAGACCGGATTGCTCTAAGTGAGTTGATCGTCGCCAGCGCTCTGCCGCAGGCGAGGGTGCGACACGCCCTTCTTCCAGCACTGCAGGCCGGTTTGTTGGCCGAGCAAGGGGAAAGACTGGTTTTCGCTCACGACAGCATACCGGAGACACTGCGCGCCGCTCTGTCGGCGCAGCGGGTGATGATGTTACAGGCGCGCCTGGCCACCAATCTTGTCTCGGCCCTGCAGGACACCGCGAGCGATCTAGTTCTCTCTCGTGTGGCAACCCATCTGTTGCGGGTCGTTCCTGCTGTGTTGTCGACTGAACAGTGTCTGGAGTACGCCGATCTGCTGTTGCTGGCGGCCGCACAGGCCATCGATACGGCAGCAGCAGGGCAGGCGCTGGCCTACTTGCATCAGGCCGAGGTGCTGCTTGACGGGCGCGTCGATCCGTTGCGGCGCCGTCAGCTGGATCTGCAGATGGTCCGCGGGCTGATTCTCAATGCCGACTATTCGACTGCCGAGCACCGTATCGCGCATTGCCTGAGCAATCTCGAAGCGTCCGCACAACGTATTGAACTGCAGCGACTGAGCGTGGAAATCCTCTGTCTGCAGGGGCGCTATGAGGAGGCAATGAGCGGTGCCATGCAGGCTCTGGCTGAGCTTGGCGTGGACTTTCCGCCTGCTCCCAGCCTGGAACAGGCCGAGGCAGCCTGGCGGGCGTTCCTGGATGAGATGGGGGCGCGCACGCCGTGCCACTTTATCTCGCTGGCAGCGGCTGAAGATGATGCTGCGTTGTCGGTCATGGGTTTGCTGGCAGTACTCATGATTCCCGGTTCGTTCGTGCAGCCCAATCTGTTGTTGCTGGCCAACTGTCAGATTGTCCGTCTGACCTTGCAGCACGGTTTGAGTGCGCCGTCGGTGCAAGCACTGGCCTGGCTTGGCGTTGCTGCTGCGGAGCGTTTCGAATGCTACGAGCAGGGTTTTGCCCTGGCGGTGGTGGCGCGTGAGTTGGTCGAGCGCCCGGAGTATGCGAGTGGGCGGATGTCGGTGTTGCTGGCTCTGGATCAGGTGAGTGCCTGGTCGCACTCGTTGCCTTACGCGTTGGATTGTGCCGAGCAGGCGTTTCGGGCCAGCCTCTCGAAAGGTGCGCCGAGTTTCGCCTGCTATGCGAGCAATCACATCGTCACCGATCTGCTGGTGCTCGGGGCGCCCATCGAGCGCATGTTGCAGCAGATCGATACCGGGCTGGCCATGGCGCATAACCTCGAGTTTCTCGATGCACAGAGCCGTCTGCATATTCAGGCGCGTTACATTCGCCATCTGGCCGGTGACAACGCCAGTGTCTGGTCGATTCCCGATGCGAAGACCTTGCAGGAGCGTGTCGAGTCCAGCGAGATGATGCAGCTGCATTTCTGGTGGTGGCTGTTCGAAGGGCTGCTGGCGTTTCTCGAAGGCAGCTTCGCCACCGCGGAGACGTACCTGCAGCGTGCCTGGAAGCTGACCTGGGCGGTACCGGTGCATATTCACCAGATCGACCTGGCGATGTTCAGCGTGCTCAATCGTGCGGCGTTGCAACGCCAGTCCGGTGAGCAACAGGACTATGCCGAGCCGCTACGTCGTCTGCGTCTGTGGGCACAGCTCAACCCGCGTTATTTCCAGGATCGTCTGGCCCTGGCCGAGGCCGAAGTCGTGCGCGTCGGTGGAGACAGCCTGCAAGCACTGCGCTTATACGAGCGTGCGATCGATTGCGCCGAGGCGGTGGGTGCGGTGCATATCAAGGGGCTTGGCCATGAACTGGCGGCCCGCTGCCATCTTGATCTGCAATTGCTCGGCAGTGGCCGTGAACACTTGCGTCAGGCTCATGCGGCCTGGCGCCGTTGGGGTGCCCACAGGCTGGCCGAGCAGATGGAAAGGGCTCATGGTTTTCTGGCAGAGGTGAGCAACCAGGCAAATTCGCCTGTGGCGATGGCCGAGCACCTCGATCGCCTGTCGATTACCCGGGTCTGCCAGGCACTGTCTCAAGAGATCGAGCCGCAGGCGCTTATCGAAGCGTTGCTGGCCAATGCAGCCACGCATGCCTGTGCCAGTTACGTGGCGTTGTTGCTGATCGATGGCAATGAGCAGCGCGTGGCTGCTTGTGGAGAATCGCATTGCGGTGGCGTGCGCGTGCGCTGGCAACCCTCCGAACCGCTGGGGCAACTACTGCCTGTTGTGCTGGTGCGCCAGGCGATGCAGGCGCGTGAGCCCATTCTGGTTGACGGTGGTTATGCGCTGCGTGGCTACACGGACGACCCCTATCTGCGCCAGCTGGACGATGGCTCGGTGCTTTGTCTGCCGCTGCTCAAGCAGAGTGAGACCATCGGTGCGTTGTACTTGGAGAACCGCCTCGCCAGCGGTGCCATTGACCCGGCGCGGATAGATTTGCTCACCCTGCTGGCAGCCCAGGCGGCCATCTCGCTGAGTCACGGGCGTCTGTACGCAGATCTGCTCGCCGAGAATCAGCGGCGCAGCGAGAGTGAGCGCAATCTGCGTCGGACTCAGGCGTTGCTGGCACTGGGTCAGGAGATCAGTCGTTATGGCACGTTCATCTGGCGTTGGCGTGCTGAGCCATCATTCTGGTCTGTCGAGTTGCTTGCGGAGCTCGGGATCGCGGCTCCCGACATGCCGACCTATCTGCAGCGGCCAGAGGCTTTGGTGCATGCCGATGACTACCCACGGTTCACCCAGGCGTTGTTCAGGGCGTTGGAGGAGCAGAGCGGCCTGCATCTGGAGTTTCGTTGCCTGTTGCCCGAGGAGCCTGCCCGCTATCTGGAGTTGCTGCTGGAACCTACGGATGAGCAGACCTACATCGGGGTGATCAGCGATGTGAGTGAGCGTCGCCGTACCGAGGCCGAGTTGCACACTGCCAGGGCCGAGCTGGAGCGCACTGCTCAGATCGCGATATTGGGAGAGCTGACCGCATCGATTTCTCATGAAATCAATCAGCCGTTGGCGGCCATTCTGTCCAATGCCGGTGCCAGTGTGCGCTGGTTGGAGCGTGCCGAACCCTCGGTAGATGAAGCGCTGGAGGGGCTGCACGACATCCTGGCAGAGTGTCGCCGAGCTGCTGAAATAGTCCGGGCGACCCGCTCGCTGGCGCGTAAGGCGCCGGCCATGTGCCAGGTGCTGGATCTTGGTCAATTGATTCGCCAGGTATTGGCCATTATCCAGGCCGAGCTTGACGATCAGCATATCGAGGTGGTCCTGGCGCTGCCGGATGGATTGTCGGTGTCGGGCGATTCCGTGCAGCTCCAGCAGGTGGTTCGCAACCTGATCCAGAACGCCAGTGATTCCATGCAGGCGCTGCCCCCCAATCAGCGGCAGTTGGCGTTGGTCGGGCAGTGCGTGCACGACGAGGTGGTGGTAACGGTGCAAGACAGTGGTCCTGGTGTGCCTGAGGACCTCCAGGGGCAAGTATTCCAGGCGCTGTTCAGTACCAAGTCGAGCGGTATGGGAATGGGCTTGGCTATCTGCCGCTCTATCATTGCCAGCCACTCGGGGTTCTTGGGGGTCACTCTCGGGCGTAACGACGAGAGCCTGTTCTTCTTCACCTTACCGCGATATCGGCACTAAGCCGTTTCAGCGTTTTTCAGGGTTTCTCAAGGACGCCTCAGCGGTCGGGCGACGACTCTTCTCTAAATGGCGGAGAGAGTCGTTATGAGTGGATTGGAGCTGGCTGAAAATGTAGCGCTGGATGCCGAGGCCTACCGGCTGACTCAGGGGCTGCAGGCAATGCTGGAGTCGTCGAACGCTTTCGAGGATGAGCGGCTGTTTTCCCTGACCCGACGCTTGTGCGATCACCTTCTGCGCAAGTACCAGGCGGCGCCAGCACTCTGTCGTCAGAACGCCCGCCTGGCGCCATGGCAGGAGCGCAGGGCGAAAGTGTTGCTGGCCGGCAGTCTCTCGGGGCGTTTGTTCATTGCTGAGGTGGCTCGCCAGTGTGCGATGTCACGTAGCCATTTCTCCCGCGCATTCAAGCAAAGTACTGGATTTTCCCCTCAGGACTGGGTACTCAAGCTGCGTGTTGAGACCGCGCAACAGCTACTGCGTGCGAGCTCGCGCACGCTGACCGAAATAGGTCAGGACTGCGGTTTTTGTGACCAGGCGCATTTCACCCGCACCTTCAGCCGTCTTGTTGGCGTATCTCCCAGCCGCTGGCGCCACTCTGAACGAGACGACTGATGCTTCAGGGATATCACCCTGAGGATAGGTTTCATCCCAGGGCGACAGTTGTTTCGCCCGGCATCGTGGATTGAGTCGGATGCTCCTACAATAAGGCCTTGTCTTGTGGAGCCCACGAATGCTCGAACTCGATTCCACCCTGGCGCAGCACATCGTCGACCGCGCCATGGCCATCCTGCCGCACAACATCAATGTGATGGATGCGCAGGGCATGATCATCGGCAGCGGCGACCCCAGCCGTTTGCACACCCGCCACGAAGGCGCGCAACTGGTGCTGGCCAATCGTCGCGTGGTGGAGATCGATGCGCAGGCGGCTGCCTGCCTGCGCGGCGTCAAACCGGGCGTCAACCTGCCGCTGTTGCATGCCGAGCGGCTGATCGGCGTGCTCGGTATCACGGGGGAGCCAGAGCTTGTCAGGCCATACGCCGAACTGGTGCGCATGGCGGCGGAAATGCTGGTCGAGCATCGCGTGCTACAGGCTGAGCGGCATTGGCAGCGACACCAGCAGGAGGCCTGGCTGCGGCAGTTGCTCGATCCCCAACTGCCTCTGGCCAATCTCGAAGCCGATGCCGAACGCCTTGGGTTGCAACTCACCTGGCCGCGCCAGATGGGTTTGCTGCAGCTCGATGTTCAGGGTGACCCGCTGCCTCGCCAGGCGCGTCTGTTGGCCGCGCTGAGTGGCAAGAGCGAACATCTGGTGGCACCGCTCGGTCGCCACGAATTGCTCTGGTGCCGGCCTTACAGCGCCACGCGCGATGATCGCAGCTGGCTCCAGCAGGCCGATGAGCGCGAGTGGGGGGTGCGATCCCTGACGCTCAGTGATCCGCTTCAGGATCTGGCTGAGTTGCGCCAGGCCAGCCTGGTTCTGCGTGATCTGCAGGCCTATGGCCAGGCACGCTTTCCCGAACGTCGCCTGCTGCGCCTGGACGAATTGCGCCTGCCGACGCTGCTCTATGCTCAACGTCACAGCTGGTTGCTGCAGGGCTGGCTGGCTCCATTGCGTCAGGTTCTGGCGCAAGACCCGCAGGGCTCGTTGCGGGCGACGCTGGAAGCCTGGTGTGCGCATGATGGTCAGGTGCAGACCTGTGCCCAGGAACTGGGCATTCACCGTAATACCCTGCGCTATCGTCTGGAACGCATCGCCGAGCTCAGTGGTCTGGATTTGAACCGGTTGGATCAGCGCCTGCAGCTTTCGCTGGGGTTGGGTTTGCTGGAGCCTGAAGGGGCAGCTCAAAGCATTCGCTAACAGGGGGCGGATGGTTTTGTGCGGCCGCACAGCTGGCTGTGTGTGTCGTTGGGCGTTTTGGTGCTTGCGCACAGGGCTAGTGCAGCATTGGCTGAGCCACAATGGAGCGCCTGTCGGCACTTACATCCGGGCCTGTGCCCGTCATAACAACAACGAGGAGACTGGTCATGGGCCTGGTCCTGATTCTGGTAGCACTGATCGCGTTCATCGTGCTGTCCACTACCCGTTTGAAACTGCACCCCTTCCTGGCATTGCTGGCTGCTGCACTGATCGCCGGCTTCGCCTATCAGCTGCCTGGCAGCGAAATCATCAAGACCATGACCGCCGGCTTCGGCGGCATTCTCGGCTATATCGGCATCGTCATCGTGCTCGGCACCATCATCGGTGTGATTCTTGAGCGCAGTGGCGCGGCGATCACCATGGCCGAGACGGTCATCCGCCTGCTGGGCCAGCGTTTTCCCACGCTGACCATGTCGATCATCGGTTACCTGGTATCGATTCCGGTGTTCTGCGACTCCGGCTACGTCATCCTCAACTCGCTGAAGAACGCTCTGGCCGCACGCATGAAAGTCTCGGTGGTGGCCATGAGCGTGGCGCTGGCAACCGGGCTGTATGCAACCCATACCTTCGTACCGCCGACCCCGGGACCGATTGCTGCAGCCGGTAACCTCGGCCTTGAGTCGTCGCTCGGTCTGGTGATTCTGGTTGGCCTGCTGGTTGCTGCCGTCACCGCTGTGGCTGGCATGCTGTGGGCCAACCGCTTCCTCAAGCAGAATGACAACGAGCTGCTGGAGGAGGCGCCGAGCGAACTGCTCGCCGAGAATGTCGACTTCGATGCGCTGCGCGCCCGTTACGGCAAACTGCCCAGTGCCTGGCAGGCGTTTTCGCCGATCTTCGTGCCGATTCTGCTGATCTGCCTGGGTTCGCTCGCGGCGTTCCCGAGCAAGCCCTTTGGCACTGGGGCGTTCTTCGATGTCTTGAGTTTCCTCGGTCAGCCGGTTGCCGCGTTGCTGGTCGGGCTGGCGCTGGCTTGCACCTTGCTCAAGGGCGAGGGTAAGCGTCAGCAGTTTCACGATCATGTCGCCCACGGCCTGAAAGAGGCTGCTCCGATTCTGCTGATCACCGGTGCGGGCGGTGCCTTCGGTGCGGTGCTCAAGGCCACGGCGCTGACCGGTTACCTGGGCGATACCCTGTCGGCACTGGGGATCGGTCTGTTCATGCCGTTCCTGGTGTCTGCGGCGTTGAAAAGCGCTCAGGGCTCCTCGACCGTGGCGCTGGTCACCACGTCGGCCATGGTCGCGCCGCTGTTGGGCAACCTGGGGCTCGACAGCGAGATGGGCCGGGTGCTCACCGTGATGGCCATCGGCGCCGGTGCGATGACCGTTTCGCACGCCAACGACAGCTTCTTCTGGGTGGTGACTCAGTTCAGTCGCATGAAAGTGGCGACCGCTTATCGCGCTCAAACCATGGCAACCCTGATCCAGGGGGTGGCTGGCATGGCTGCGGTGTGGCTGCTCAGTCTGGTTCTGCTGTAATCCGCTTTGCCGGCGGGGGCCCTGCGGCACCCGCCTCCTTCCGAGGTTCTATTCATGAAAATCGTCATCGCTCCCGACTCGTTCAAGGAGAGTCTCAGTGCGCCCGATGTCGCCGCGGCCATCGCCCGTGGTTGGCAGCAGGTATTTCCCGAAGCCGAATGCCTGCTGCGGCCTATGGCCGATGGTGGTGAAGGGACGGTCGATGCGGTCCTCGCCGCGGTTGGTGGTGAGCGGCGTGAGTGCCGGGTGCGAGGCCCCATGGGGGCGCCTGTCGTGGCTCATTGGGGTTGGCTGGGCGAAGGCACTGCGGTCATCGAAATGGCGGCGGCCAGTGGTCTGCACTGGGTGCCGCGCGAGCAACGCGATGCCCGCCAGGCCTGCAGCTTTGGTACTGGCGAGCTGATCCGTGAGGCTCTGGATGCCGGTGCGACGCGCATCATCCTGGGTTTGGGCGGTAGCGCGACCAACGACGCTGGCATCGGGTTGTTGCAGGCGCTGGGCATGCGCTTTCTGGATGCACACAAGCATGAGCTGAAGCCGGGCGGTGTTGCGTTGGCTGATCTGGATCAGCTCGATCTGAGTGGTCTGGACGCGCGTTTGCTGAATGTGCAGATCGATGTGGCTGCCGACGTCGACAATCCACTCTGTGGTCCGCGCGGTGCTTCCGCGGTGTTCGGGCCGCAGAAAGGGGCGACACCCGAGCACGTGACGCAGCTCGACCAGGCGTTGGGGCGCTTCGCCCGCGTTGCCGCATCGACCCTTGGCGAGGATCACGCCGAGTTCCCGGGCGTGGGAGCCGCAGGTGGGTTGGGTTTTGCCGCGCGGGCTTTCCTCAAGGCGAGTTTCCGTCCGGGCATCGAGCTGGTGGCCGAGCTGTCCGGTCTGGCTGCTGCAGTGCAGGGCGCGGACCTGGTGATCACCGGGGAAGGGCGTATGGACGCGCAGACGCTGCATGGCAAGACCCCGGTCGGGGTGGCCCGCGTTGCACGCGATGCCGGGGTACCGGTCATCGCCTTGTCCGGTAGCCTGGGCGACAACTATCAGGCGTTGTACGAGGCCGGTATCGAGGCTGCTTTCAGTCTTGCTCCGGGGCCGTTGTCCCTCGAGCAAGCCATGGCTGGCGCGGCTGCCGAGCTGCAAGCGCGCACCACGGATATTGCCAGGCTGTGGCGCATTGCACAGCGGTGACGACGAGAACCTAACTGAACTCTGTCTGTCCGAGACTGGTATTGTTCAGACTTGGCCGTGACAGTTGCGTGTGCCCGGCGTCTAATGGACTGAGACATCTCTGGAGGAATTGTTATGCGTAAACCCACTCTGCTCATTACCTCGCTGGCCGCGGTGCTGGCCCTCGGTGGTTGCGCATCGAGTCTGACTGGCGATACATACAGCCGTGATGAAGCCCGCGCGGTACAAACAGTGCGTATGGGCACCATCGAGTCGCTGCGTCCGGTGAAGATCGAAGGTACCAAAACTCCCATCGGTGCTGGCGCCGGTGCGGTGATTGGTGGCGTAGGCGGCAGTGGGCTCGGCGGCGGTCGAGGCAGTGCTGTTCTGGCCGTGGTCGGCGCTGTAGCAGGCGGTCTGCTTGGCGCTGCTGCCGAGGAAGGGCTGACCCGTACCCAAGGCGTGGAAATCACCGTCCGTGAAGATGACGGCACACTGCGTGCCTACGTTCAGGAAGTCGAACCCAACCAGATATTCCGTGTTGGCGAGCGCGTGCGCATCATGACCGTCAATGGAACCAGCCGCGTCACCCATTGAGGCGCCTTGCCCAAGAAACCGGAGCCGCTCGCTGCTGCTCCGGTTTTTTTATGCCCTGCTAGCCCAAGCACTGCTTACCATTGCGTCATGTGCAAGGTTGAATATTTCGCCTGGAAATCCTTCATAGGTGCTCGAGTCGATGACGATAGAGAAAGAGGGTTATCCAGATGCCGGTGCGTTTAGTAATAATTCAATGCATGACGATGCGCCGATAGGTATGGATAATCGGCGGTTATTCTTGTTGCGACAAAGACTTAGCTGAGTCATTGGCGCACGAGAGTCGTCACTGTCAGGGAGTTGTGACTCCAGTTTCCGTCGCTGGTCGTAACCGACCGGTACACCTGATAAAAAAGGGTTTTGCTGATGGCGCTTGCGCTGATTGTGGCCTTGCCGTTTCTGGGGCTGTTTTTACCGGTGCTCACCGAGCGATTGGGTCGTTCGGCATGTGCAGTTGCTGCGGCCTTGCCGCCGCTGGTGGCGCTCGTGCTGCTGTTCAGCCTGCAGCCGGGTGTATTCGCTGGCGAGGTACTGCGCGTCAAGCTGGAATGGCTGCCGCAACTGGGGCTGAATCTGAGCCTGCGTCTGGATGGTCTGGGCTTTCTCTTCGCCCTGCTGATTCTCGGCATCGGCCTGTTGGTGATCCTCTACGCACGGTATTACCTGTCGAAAAGCGAGCCGATGGGACGTTTCTTCGGCTTTCTGCTGCTGTTCATGGGCGCCATGCTCGGTGTGGTGCTATCGGAAAACCTGCTGCTGATGCTGGTGTTTTGGGAACTGACCAGCCTGTCCTCATTTCTGCTGATCGGTTTCTGGGGTTCGCGCTCCGATGCGCGCAAGGGCGCACGCATGGCCCTGGCGATCACCGGTGGCGGTGGCCTGGCCTTGCTGGCGGGTATTCTGTTGATCGGCCACATAGCCGGCAGCTTCGAGTTGTCCCAGGTGCTGGCGGCCGGTTATGCGATTCGTGCGCATGAGCTGTATCCGGTAGCCCTGATTCTGGTGCTGCTGGGCGTGTTCACCAAGTCGGCGCAGTTTCCGTTCCACTTCTGGCTGCCCCATGCCATGGCGGCACCCACCCCGGTCTCGGCGTACCTGCACTCGGCGACCATGGTCAAGGCCGGCGTGTTTCTGCTGGCGCGTCTCTATCCGGCGCTGGCCGGTTCCGAATGGTGGTTCTACCTGGTCAGCCTGACCGGCCTGGCCACTTTGCTGATAGGCGCCACCCTGGCGCTGTTCCAGCATGATCTCAAGGGCCTGCTGGCCTATTCGACCATCAGCCACCTCGGCCTGATCACTCTGCTGTTCGGCCTCGACTCGCATCTGGGTGCCGTGGCTGCTGTGTTCCACATCATCAACCATGCCACCTTCAAGGCCTCGCTGTTCATGGCCGCCGGCATCATCGATCACGAGACCGGCAGTCGCGACATGCGGCGCATCAACGGCATGTGGAAGTACATGCCGCATACGGCGATGCTGGCGATGGTGGCGGCTTCGGCGATGGCCGGGGTGCCGCTGCTCAACGGTTTCCTGAGCAAGGAAATGTTCTTCACCGAAACCTTGCACCAGCATCTGCTCGGCAGCTTCAACTGGGTGATCCCAGCGGTAGCGACCCTGGCGGGCGTGTTCTCGGTCGCCTATTCGCTGCGCTTCATCCATGACGTGTTCTTCAACGGCGAGCCGATCGATCTGCCCAAGTACCCGCCGCACGAGCCGCCACGCTATATGAAAGTACCGGTGGAGGTTCTCGTGTTCCTCTGCCTGCTGGTGGGCATCGTGCCGGCCTACACCGTCGCGCCGCTGCTGGCTTCCGCGGCTTCCGCGACGCTGGGCGGCGAGCTGCCCGAGTACAGCCTGTCGATCTGGCACGGTTTCAATCTGCCACTGATCATGAGCGTGGTCGCGCTGGTTGGCGGCGTGCTGGTCTACGCTTTGCGCAAGCCATTGTTCCGCTGGTACGCCGGGATGCCCAGGGTCGATGCCAAACTGGTATTCGAGCGCGTGGTGATGAGCCTTTACGTCAGTGCATCCGCATTTACTCGTGGTCTCGAGAACGGCTCCTTGCAGCGCTACATTGCCTACCTGCTCGGCGCTGCCATCGTCGTGGTGGTGTTGGCGCTGGGCCCGCTGCCTGAGCTGAGTGGCTCGGTACCGATGCAGCCGATCGATGGCATCACTGCGCTGGGGCTGGCAATCATGGTGCTGGCGGGGCTGGCCACGGTGATCTTCCATCGCCAGCGTCTGGCAGCGCTGGTCATGCTCAGCGTGGTCGGTCTGATGGTCGCGCTGGCCTTCGCCCGCTATTCGGCGCCGGACTTGGCGCTGACCCAGCTGTCGGTCGAGGTAGTCACGATCATCCTGCTGATGCTGGCGCTGTTCTTCCTGCCTGCACAGACCCGCGTCGAGTCCAGCAGCATGCGTGCCCTGCGTGACTTCAGCCTGGCGATCGGCAGTGGCGTGATGGTGGCCATGCTGGCTTTCGCGGTACTGACCCGTCCGTACGACACCATCGCTGGCTACTTCCTGGCCAACAGCGTTTCCGGAGGCGGCGGCACCAATGTGGTCAACGTGATTCTGGTGGACTTCCGCGGCTTCGATACCCTGGGCGAGATCAGTGTGCTGGCCATCGCTGGCGTCGGCATCTACGCAATGCTCGATGGGCTGCGCTTGTTCCAGCCCAACTCCGATGCCGAGGGGCGCAGCTGGGCGCGTGATCGTCACCCGCTGATCCTCTCCACGCTTTCCCGCGTGCTGCTGCCGATGGCCCTGCTGATCTCGGTGTTCATCTTCCTGCGCGGCCACAACCTGCCGGGTGGCGGTTTCATCGCCGGCCTGGTGACCGCCGTGGCTCTGATCCTGCAGTACGTGGCCAGCGGTGTGCAGTGGACGCAGTCGCGCCTGCCGTTGAACTACCACCGCATGGCCGGTGGCGGGGTGCTGATCGCTACCGCCACGGGCCTGGGCAGTTGGTTGTTCGAGCGTCCGTTCCTGACTTCGGCATTTGGCCATTTCCACATTCCACTGGTGGGTGAAATCGAGCTGGCCACGGCCATGCTGTTCGACCTAGGCGTCTACCTGACCGTCGTCGGGTCGACCCTGCTCATCCTCGCCAACCTGGGCAAGCTGACCCAGGAAAAGCCCGGACAGGAGGTACTCTGATATGGAAGCGCTGTTTGCCGTCGCGCTCGGCTTATTGACCTCGAGCGGCGTGTATCTGCTGTTGCGCGCCCGCACCTTCCCGGTGGTCATGGGGCTGACCCTGATCTCCTATGCGGTCAACCTTTTCCTGTTCGCCATGGGGCGCCTGCAAGGCAGTGCCTCCAGCGTGATCGGGCAGGGCAGTCGTTACGTCGATCCTTTGCCCCAGGCGCTGGTACTGACGGCGATCGTCATCGGTTTCGCCATGACCGCGTTCGTCGTGGTCCTGGCACTGCGCAGCGTGGGTGAATTGAGCACCGATCACGTCGATGGGCGGGAGCATCATCGATGAATCACGCGTTGATCCTTCCTGTTCTCTTACCGCTATTGGCCGGCAGCCTGCTGCTCGTGGCTGCGCGCCAGCATATGCCTTTCAAGCGTACTGTGTCGGTTGGTACCACGGTGCTGCTGGTGCCGCTGAGTTTCTGGCTGCTGTCGCAGGCAGATCAGGGCACGATCCAGGTCTATGCCCTGGGCAACTGGCAACCGCCGTTCGGCATCGTGCTGGTGCTCGACCGTCTCAGCGCGTTGATGCTGGTGGTGACCTCGGTCCTCGCGCTGTTTGCGGTGCTCTATGCGATGCGTGGCGACGACGAACGCGGGCGTAACTTCCACGCCCTGTTCCAGTTCCAGTTGCTGGGTATCAATGGCGCCTTTCTCACGGGCGACCTGTTCAACCTGTTCGTCTTCTTCGAGATCCTGCTGATCGCTTCCTACTCGCTGCTGCTGCACGGCGGCGGTAAGGACCGGGTGCGCGCAGGGTTGCATTATGTGGTGCTCAATCTGGTCGGTTCGGCGTTCTTCCTGATTGCCGTGGGCACCCTGTACGGCGTTACCGGTACGCTGAACATGGCCGACATGTCGGGACGCGTCGCGGCCGCCGGGGCCGACCATGCGCCACTGATTGCGGCGGCGGCCATGCTGCTGCTGGTGGTCTTCGGCCTCAAGGCGGCGTTTCTGCCGTTGTACTTCTGGCTACCACGCGCCTACGCCTCGGCCACTGCGCCCGTGGCGGCGTTGTTCGCAATCATGACCAAGGTCGGCCTGTATTCGATCCTGCGGGTCTACACCCTGGTATTCGGTGACGAGGCGGGCAACCTGTCGCATATGGCTCAGGAATGGCTGTGGCCGCTGGCGCTGCTGACCCTGGTACTGGGCGCGATCGGCGCATTCGCCTCGGTGACCATTCAGGGCATGCTCGCTTATCTGGTGGTGCTGTCGGTGGGCACACTGCTCGCGGGTATGGCCCTGGGCACGCCCGAAGCGTTGCAGGCGGCGTTGTTCTATTTGATTCACAGCACCTGGGTGGCCGGGGCGTTGTTCCTGATTGCCGATCTCGTCAGTCGCCAGCGCGGTATCAAAATGGGTCAGTTGATCCAGGGCCCGGCACTGCAGAATCCGCACTTGCTGGGCGCGCTGTTCTTCGCGGGCGCGATCGCCGTTGCCGGTTTGCCACCGTTGTCCGGGTTCTTCGGCAAGGTGCTGTTGCTCAAGGCGGTTGGGCCGGGCTGGGAAGCTGCGCTGCTCTGGCCGGTGGTGCTGGGTGGCGGTCTGGTGACCCTGGTCAGTCTCAGCCGTGCCGGCAGTACGCTGTTCTGGCGCGTGGGGCTGAGTCAGCTCGACAGTGCGGAGCTCGATAACGGGCGCTTGCTGGCTGCCTGCGGGCTGCTGCTGATGAGCCCGGTATTGGTGATCTTCGCCGCACCCGCTCTGGACTACATCGCCGCCATGGTGGCGCAACTGCATGACCTGGAGAGTTATCGCATGATCCTACACAGCGGAGGTGGCGCATGAATTCACGTCGCTGGTTGCCTCATCCGCTGCTGAGCCTGTGTCTGCTCGGCGTCTGGCTGTTGCTGGTGAACAACTTCAGCTTTGGTCACTGGATACTTGGCGCGTTTCTCGGCTGGTTGATTCCCCTGGTCAGTCAGGTGTTCTGGATCAATCCGCCGCAGGTGCGTAAACCGCTCAAGCTTTGCCTGTTCCTGATGCGCGTGCTGGGCGACATCGTGATCGCCAACCTGGAAGTGGCCAAGCTGATTCTCGGGCCCACCAGCCGCTTGCGGCCCGCTTTCGTCGAAGTGCCATTGCAACTCGACGACGAGCTGGCGCTGACCATGCTCGCCAGCATCGTGTCGTTGACGCCGGGAACGGTGTCCGCCGATCTCAGTGACGACAAGCGCACCTTGTTGATCCATGGTCTCAACGTGGAAGACGAAGGCGAGTTGGTACGCAGCGTCCAGACTCGCTATGAAGCGCCACTGCTGGAGGTGTTCGCATGCTCGCGTACGTGATTCCGATCTGTCTGGCCATCATGGGCCTGGCATTGATCCTGACCCTCGCCCGCCTGATCAAGGGGCCGGACATGCCTGACCGCATACTGGCGCTGGACACCCTGTACATCAATGCGATCGCGCTGCTGGTGCTGTTCGGCATCTGGCAGGGGTCGGACCTGTATTTCGAAGCCGCATTGCTGATCGCAGTGATGGGCTTCATCGGTACCGTTGCAGTGGCCAAGTACCTGCTGCGCGGCGACATCATCGAATAAAGGAAACCAGCATGAACGACGTGATCGAAGGCCTGGTCGCCCTGTTTCTCCTGCTCGGCAGTCTGTTCGCCCTGGTCGGTGCCATCGGCCTGTACCGTCTGCCGGACTTCTTCATGCGTCTGCACGGGCCGACCAAGGCTACCACCATGGGCGTAGGCGGTATGGTCATCGCATCGCTGATCTATTTCGGCACGCGTGGCAATGGCGTCAGTCTGCACGAGTTGCTGATCACCATGTTTCTGTTCATCACCGCCCCGGTCAGCGCACATATGCTGGCCAAGGCGGCTCTGCAACAGAAGGTCCGCCTGAGCGAACAGACCCGTGGTCGCCCCTGGGAGCAGTGACAGTTTTCCCCCGCAACTGTGTCTTCAGGTGCCCCAGCGCACGCCCTAGACTGAGTCTTTATCAGCCGAGGTGACGATCATGATGCAGCTGCGCGCCGCGCAAACGGCGGATATCGAGGCGATGTGCGATCTGCTGCTGGAGCACGGCCCTAATCCCTGGAACTACTTGCCCGAGGCCGAGGTACGTGCCCATCTGGCGGCCATCGCCGATGGTGCCACGTGTGCCCTGGTGGCCGAGGAGGGCGGTGAGCTGCAAGGATTCGTCAGCTATCGCCTTACGCATACCTTCGCCGAGCACCAGCCGTCTTCACGCTCACAACAGGTGCATGCCTATATCTGCGAGGCCGTGGTTCACCGCCAGCAGGCCGGCAGAGGGCTGGGTTCGCGACTGCTCCGGGCCGTGGTCGAGCGCTTGCTGGAAGAGGGGCTGCACGACATCTATATCGACCGCCATGAGGAGAACGCCGCCTCGGCAGGGATGATGCGCAAGGCGGGGTTCGTCGAATTGCTGACTTATGCCGATCCGCAGCGACGGCCGAACGGTTCGCGCCGCTCGACCCTGTGCTGCTTGCGCAGCGAGGACCGCCGCGCCTAGGCCTCAGCCGTTCAGACCGAGCATATCCTTGATTACCGCCTCGGCGACGCGGATGCCGTCGACGCCGGCGGAGAGGATGCCGCCCGCGTAACCGGCACCCTCTCCGGCCGGGTACAGGCCCTTGAGATTGAGGCTCTGCATTTCGGCGTTGCGGGTGATGCGCACGGGCGAGCTGGTGCGCGTTTCGATGCCGGTGAGTACCGCGTCGGCCAGGTCGAAGCCCTTGATCTGTTTGGCGAAGGCGGGGATGGCTTCACGGATCGCGGCGATGGCGAAGTCCGGCAGTGACGGCGCCAGGTCGCCCAGGCGTACGCCTGGTTTGTACGACGGCTGCACTTCACCGAGGGCGGTGGACGGCGTGCCCTTGATGAAGTCGCCGACCAGCTGCCCCGGCGCTTCATAGTTGCGCCCGCCGAGCACGTAGGCGTGGGATTCCAGCTGCTCCTGCAGCTCGACGCCGGCCAGCGGGCCGCCCGGATAATCCTGCTCCGGGGTGATGCCGACGACGATGCCGGCGTTGGCATTGCGCTCGTTGCGCGAGTACTGGCTCATGCCGTTGGTGACCACCCGCTCCGGCTCGGAGGTGGCGGCGACCACGGTGCCGCCCGGACACATACAGAAGCTGTACACCGCACGGCCGTTGCTGGCGTGGTGCACCAGCTTGTAGTCGGCGGCGCCGAGTTTCGGGTGGCCGGCGTACTTGCCCAGACGGGCGTTGTCGATCAGCGACTGCGGGTGCTCGATGCGGAAACCCACCGAGAACGGCTTGGCCTCCAGGTACACGCCGCGGGCGTGGAGCATGCGGAAGGTGTCACGCGAGCTGTGGCCGAGTGCCAGCACCACATGGCGGCTGCGCAGCTGTTCGCCGCTTTCCAGTACCACGCCGGTGAGCTGCTCGTCTTCGATCAGCAGGTCGCTGACGCGCTGCTGGAAGCGCACTTCACCGCCGAGTGCCTTGATCTCTTCGCGCATGGTGGCGACCACGCCGGTGAGGCGGAAGGTGCCGATGTGCGGTTTGTTGATGTAGAGAATCTCGTCCGGCGCGCCGGCCTTGACGAACTCTTCCAGCACCTTGCGGCCGTGGTGATTGGGGTCCTTGATCTGGCTGTACAGCTTGCCGTCGGAGAAGGTGCCGGCGCCGCCCTCACCGAACTGCACGTTGGAGGTCGGGTCGAGCACGTTCTTGCGCCACAGGCCCCAGGTGTCCTTGGTTCGCTGGCGCACTTCCTTGCCGCGCTCGAGCACGATCGGGCGCAGCCCGGCCTGGGCCAGAATCAGCGCGGCGAAGATGCCGCAGGGACCGAAGCCGACCACGATCGGGCGTTCTTCCAGCGGCGTCTCGGCCTTGCCCACCGGCTTGTAGCGGATATCCGGGGCGACGCTGACATGGCGGTCGCCATCCAGACGGGCGAGCAGGGCGGCTTCGTCCTGCACGGTGCAGTCGACGATGTAGATGAACGGCATGTCGCCGAAGCGTTTGCGCGCATCGTAGCTGCGCTTGTACACGCTGAAATCGAGCAGTTCGGCGTCGTCAATACCTAGGCGCTGGACGATGGCCGGGCGCAGGGCGTCGTCGGCGTGATCGAGGGGCAGTTTCAGTTCGGTGAGGCGAATCATGGCAGTCATCCAGCAAGGCCGGTGGTGATCCGGCAGGGTGTAATGAGGGGCGGCGATTGTACAGGATCGACGCTCCCCGTTGCCTGTGACTCGGCCAGACGGACATCGCTGTCTCAGTTACGCATGGCACCGAAATGCGCGCAGCCACGCAGCACCTGGTCATCGAGGCGCAGTTCGGCACTGAGGTGATTGACTGCGCCGCTCATGCCATCGACGCAGCGCTGCGGTGCAACCCACAGATTGAGGCGTTGGCCATTGGCCTCGCTACTGAAATTGAGGCGGCCGTCGGGTAACTGTTCTTCCAGGTAGGGCAGGGCCAGTGGCTCATGGTCGGGGCGATTGAGTACCAGGCCCTTGTTACCGACTTCCAGCTGCCAGAACGGCTCGTTGCCGCTGGCGCGCAGGGCCAGGCGCTTGAAGTTGAGATCGTCGCAGCCATGGCCTTCGCCCTGCAGGCGATAGATCTGGCTGACCTCGAAGCGGCCGTCGCTGCCCTCGCCTTGACTGCCACCCAGGCGTCCGGCCAGATCGGCGAAGAGACTGCTCTGACCGTCGCTGCCGAGCTGAGCGGCTTCGCGCTCGATATCGGTCCCCTCGTCATCGACGAGCAGGAAGCGGCGCTGCTCCTGGCAAGGGGTGAAAACCAGCTGACCATTCTCGGCCTGGACTTGCCCTTGCAGGCGGGTGGCCGGCGGTGGGCCTTCCGGTTTGCCGGTGTAGACCTGGCAGGCGGCTAGAAGCGGGAGTAGGGCGATGCTGCTGAGCAGGGAGCGAGTGATGGACATGAAAGCCTCCGAATCGAAGCGGTCACCATAGCTAGCAGGCCGTTGAAAAACTACCAGCGCTGTCATAGCAGCGGTAAAAACTTGCCTGGATTCAGCGATAGCGAGATATCGGCTCAAGCCTTTCGCTTTGACTGGGCGCTATGACTACGGCCTAATTCGCCCGTCCAGATCCGATCGAGCACCCTCTGCAATGCCCAGCCCCGCGATGCGTCCCAGTACCCTTCATCTGCCACAGGGCGATTGGGCGACGGTACTCGATTGCTTGTGTGAGCATTTCCCTGCCATCGACCGCGCCACCTGGGTGCAGCGCATGCAGCGCGGTCGGGTGCTGGACGCCACTGGCGCGCCGATCGATGCCAGCTATCCCTATCGGGTCGGGCTCAAGGTGCGTTACTTCCGCGAGGTACCGAACGAGACGCCGATTCCTTTCACCGAGCAGGTGTTGTGGCAGGACGAGCATCTGCTGGTCGCCGACAAACCACATTTCCTGCCGGTGATGCCGGCCGGCGAATACGTCGAGCAGACCCTGCTGGCGCGCCTGATCAAACGTACCGGTAATCCTGACCTGGTGCCGATCCACCGTATTGATCGGCTCACGGCGGGGCTGGTGCTGTTCTCGGTCGACCCTGCCAGTCGCGGTCAGTACCAGGCGCTGTTTCGCCAGCGCACAGTGGAAAAACGTTACGAGGCCATCGCCCCGGCATTGCTGCATTTGCAGTTTCCCTACCTGCATCGTTCGCATATGACCAGCGGCGAACCCTTCTTTCGCATGCAGGAAGTGGCGGGTGAGGCGAACAGCGAAACACGGATCGAGGTGCTGGAGCGCCGCGGTGAGTTATGGCGCTATGGGTTGTCGCCGGTCACCGGGCGCAAGCATCAGCTGCGCGTACATCTGGCCGGGCTGGGAGCGCCAATCGTGGGCGACGACTTCTATCCACAGCTGCTGGAGTCGCGTAACCAGCCTGATGATTACGGCAAGCCACTCAAGCTGCTGGCGCGCGGCCTGCGCTTCGTCGATCCGCTCAGCGGGCTGCCGCGTGAGTTCGAGAGCAACTTGCAGTTGCAGTGGTAGCGGCTGTGAGAGGGGCTTCAGCCGCGGGCTTTTGCTTCCCGCAGACGCGGCATAAAAAAGCCCGCACGAGGCGGGCTAAGCGTGGCGCTTGCACCAAAGTTTGAATAAGGGCTCGGCGAGAAACATCACCAGAAACAGTCGCAGCACCTGCAATGCGGTGACCAGGGCTACCGACAGCTGCAGGGCTTCGGCGGTCAAGCACAGTTCGGTGATGCCGCCGGGCATCATGCCCAGCATCAGCGACAGGTGATCCTCGCCAGCCAGCCAGCCAAGCCCTTCGCCAAGTACAGCTGCGACCAGCATCGCCAGCAGGGTGAACAGCAGTACGCGGGCGAGAAAGCCCGGCGCACTGCGAAAGAAGGCGCGGTCGAAGTGACAGCCCAGGGCGCAGCCGATCAGCCATTGACCGAGCTGGCCGAGGCCTTGCGGCAGGCCCAGATGCAGGTCGAAGCTGGCACTGGCCACGGCGCAGGCAGTCAGCGGGCCGAGCATCCAGGGGTTGGGTTGTTTCAGACGTGCCCAGCCCAGTGCCAACACCGCGCCGGCAGCAAGCAGGCCGATCAGCCAGGTCCAGTCCACGGGTGGGCGGGGTGGAGCGCTGACGTCGGGCAGGCCCCAGGTGAACAGTGCCGGAATCAACAGCACCACCAGCAACAGGCGCATGCTGTGGGCGGCGGCCACGCGTGCCGGCTGGGCATCGTGGCGCAAGGCCAGGTTGACCATCTCGCTGGCGCCGCCGGGCATGCTGGCGAAGAACGCGGTGGCGCGGTCGACGCCGGCACGACGCAGAATGGCGATGCCGATCAGGCTCAGCAGCAGGGTGCCAACTGCGCCCATGACGATGACCGGCAAATGGCTGAGCACCTGTTCCAGCACTTCGCTGGTGAAGTGCAGGCCGATGCTGCTGGCGACCAGCCATTGCCCGGTCTTGCGTCCACCGGGGAGCTCACTGAAGGCGCGATTGCTCAGGCAGCGCAGGGCGATCACCGCCAACAAGGAACCGACCATCCAAGGCAGTGGCCAGCCGGCGAGGCTGGCCAGGTAGCCGCCGACCGCGCCGGTCAGCGGGGTTACCCACAGATCACGCGGTAGGGGCATCGGCCTGTGCCTTGATCTGCTGGCGGCGACGCATCCAGCGGATGCCGGGCAGGGCCAGCATCAGAACCACCAGCGCCCACAGCACCAGAGTGATCGGGCTGCTCCAGAGAATCGACAGCTCGCCAGCGGAGATCGACAGGGCGCGGCGCAGGTTGTCTTCCATCAGTTCGCCGAGGACGAAGCCGAGGATCAGTGCCGACAGGGGGAAGTCGAGCTTGCGCAGGATGTAGCCGAACACGCCGAGGACGATCATCAGCACCAGGTCGAAGGTGGTGCTGTGCACCGCGTAGACGCCGACCATGCTGACCACGGTGATTGCTGGCACCAGCACCCAGTTCGGCACGCTGAGCATGCGCGAGAACAGGCCGACCAGCGGGATGTTCATCACCAGCAGGATGACGTTGCCGATGAACAGCGAGGCGATCAGGCCCCACACCACGTCGGGCTGTTGTTCGAACAGCAGCGGGCCGGGGGTGATGTTGTACAGGGTCAGGGCGCCGATCATCACCGCGGTGGTGCCCGAGCCGGGCACGCCGAGGGTCAGCATGGGGATCAGCGAACCGCACGCCGAGGCGTTGTTGGCCGCTTCCGGTGCGGCCAGGCCGCGCAGGTCGCCGTCACCGAAGCGGCCTTTGTTGCCGGCCAGACGCTTCTCGGTCATGTAGGTCATGGCGCTGGCGATGGTGGCACCGGCGCCGGGCAGGGTACCGATGACGAAACCCGCCAGGGCGCTGCGGATCATGGTCCAGAAGGTCAGGCAGAACTCCTTGAAGTTGAACAGCAGACGGCCGCTGGCCTTGACCGCCTTCTGCCCGCCGTGGGTCTTCTCCAGCATCAACAGCACTTCGCTGACACTGAAGAAGCCGATTACCACGATGACGAACTGGATACCGTCGGACAGGCTGACACTGTCGAAGGTGAAACGGTACACGCCAGTGGTCGAGTCCACGCCGACCGTGGCCAGGGCCAGGCCGATCAGGGCGGCCATCAGGGTCTTGACCGGCTTGTCGCCGACCATGCCGCCCAGGCAGGCGATGGCGAATACCATCAGCACGAAGTACTCGGCGGGGCCGAAGGCCACGGCCCATTTCGCTAGCAGCGGCGCGAACAGCACCACGCCGCAGGTGGCGATGATGCTGCCGATGAAGGAACTGACCGCGGACAGTGACAGGGCGATGCCAGCCTTGCCCTGGCGGGCCAGCGGGTAGCCGTCGAGGGTGGTCATGATCGCCGCGGCGTCGCCCGGCACATTGAGCAGGATGGCGGAGATACGCCCGCCGTACTCGCAGCCCAGGTACACGGCAGCGAGCAGAATCAGTGCGGTTTCCGGCGGCAGACCGAGGGCGAAGGCCAGCGGCAGCAGCAGGGCTACGCCGTTGATCGGGCCGAGGCCCGGCAGCAGGCCGACCACGGTGCCGACGAAGGCGCCGAACAGCGCGACAAGCAGGTTATCCGGGCGTGTGGCGACACCGAAGCCCTGCATCAGGAAGTTAAGGGTTTCCATTTCAGCTCTCCACGAAGGCTTCAAGCACGCCGAGCGGCAGGGGCACGTCCAGCAGCAGGTCGAACAACACGTACAGCAGCACGCCCATCGCTATCGCGCTGATCGCGCAGGGAAGCGGACGGCCAGTGAACAGCAGGCCGAGGGCGAAGGTGGCAAGTGCAGTGCTGATGACGAAGCCGAGCGGTTCGAAGGTCAATGCATAGGCCAGCAGAGCTACCACGCACAATGCGCTACGCAGCGCCGTCGGAATGTCCAGGCGCTGTTCCAGCATGCCGGGCTTGAAAACCAGCCACAGGCTGCCCAGCCCCATCAGGGCCAGCAGTAGCAGTGGATAGGCCCGCGGACCGACCGGGTCGTAGGCGAAAGGCGCCTGGAAACCCCAGGCAATGACGGCGAGCCAGGCGCACAAAAGCAGCCAGATCGCGGAGAACAGGCGAACGTACATGGTGATTGACCTCGGTAGCGCCAGGCACCGAGGACACCACTGAAAGTCGCCTCGCAGGCGTGATCAGCGATGCCCTCGGCAGGGCGCAGATTGCACAGGCGTTGTTACTGAACCAGGCCGAACTCGCCAGCCAGCGCTTTGTAGTCCTGCACTTGCTTGTGCACGAAAGCGTTCAGCTCGTCGCCGGTCAGCGACAGCGGGAACAGGTCGCGCTGCTCGCGCAGGGTGGCGAAGTCGTCACGTGCCAGCATCTGCTCGAACTGGCCTTGCCACCAGGCGAACTGCTCATCGCTGACCTGCGGCCCCATGTAGAAGCCACGGATCACCGGCCAGCTGATATCGAAACCCTGCTCCTTGGCGGTGGGGATGTCGGCCAACTTGCCCGGCAGACGGTCGTCGGACAGCACAGCGAGGATGCGTACCTTGCCAGCCGCCAGTTGCGGGGTGACTTCGCCGAGGCCGCTGGAGGTGACCTGAACGTGGCCGCCGAGCATCGCGGTGAGGGTTTCGCCGCCGCCTTCGAAGGCCACGTAACGCAGGTTCTTCGGATCGATGCCGGCGGCGCGGGCGATCAGTGCGGTCTGCATCCAGTCCTGGCCGCCGATGGTGGCGCCGGCGCCGAAGACCACGCTGGTCGGGTCCTTCTTCAGGGCGTCGACCAGCTCATTGAGGTTCTGCCACGGCGCATCGGCGCGTACGGTGATGGCGCCATAGTCGGTGCCGATGGCGGCCAGCCAGCGTACGGCGTTCTCGTCATAGCGACCGAACTTGCCCTGGGCCAGGTTGAGCAAGGACCCCGAGGAGAACGCGGTGATGGTGCCTGGGTCCTTGGCGCGCTGGGCGACCACGGCGTTGTAGGCCACGGCGCCGACACCACCCGGCATGTAGGTGACGCGCATCGGCGCCTTGAGCAGGCCGGTGTCTTTCAGGCCGCTCTGGGCCAGTTTGCAGGTCAGGTCGAAGCCGCCGCCGGGCTTGGCCGGGGCGATGCACTCGGGCCGCTTGGGTTCGGCAGCCAGCAGTTGCCCGGAGAGGGCCAGGCAAGTCGCCGCCAGAGCAGCGCGAGTCAGCAGTTTTTTCATGATGAAACCTCGTGGAGTCTTGTTGTTGTTTACCAGATCGGCAGGGTATAGCCGACGATGACGCGGTTTTCGTCCGCGTCGCGGGCGAAGTCGGAACGGAAGCTGGCGTTGCGTACGCGTACGTAGAGGTCCTTGAGCGGGCCGTTCTGCACCACGTACTTGAACTCGATGTCGCGCTCCCATTCCCCACCACGCTCATCGCTGCCGGCGATGCGCGCATCGTCACCACGGATGTAGCGGGTCATGAAAGTCAGGCCGGGCACGCCGACGCTGGCGAAGTTGTAGTCGTAGCGCGCCTGCCAGGAACGCTCGTCGGCGTTGGCGAAGTCGTTGATCTGGACGAAGTTGATCAGGAACGGGTCGCTGCCGTCGAGGTAGGCGAAGCCGGTGTCGCCGCTCATGCGCTGGTAGCCGAGACCGAACTTGTGGCCACTGATGCCGTAGGTCAGCATGGCGTTGAACGCCTGATTGTCCACCTTGCCTGCGTTGGCCGCGCCGCTGTCACGGCTGATAATGGCGCGCAGGTCACTGCTCAGGGTGCCGGCGCCGAGCTTGTGGCTGGTCAGCAGGCCGAAGAAGTGCTGGCGATAGACGTCGTCCAGATCGGCGAACCAGTAGCGCCCGGTGATGCCCTTGGCGAACTGGTAGTCGAGGCCGGCCAGATCCATGTGATCGGCTTGTACGCCAGAGGCGAAGCGGCGGTTCTTGCTGTTCAGCACCAGGTCTTCGGAGTTGGTCGAGGCGCGGTCGATCACTTTGTCCAGGCGGCCGCCGGTGAAGGTCAGGCCTTCGAGCTCCGAGGAGGTCAGCAGACCACCCTCGAATACCTGCGGCATCAGACGGCTGGTGCTGGCCTTGACCACTGGCAGTTCCGGCACGTGCGAGCCGTAACGCAGCTCGGTCTGGGAAACCTTGACCTTGGCGGTCAGCCCGAGGCGGGAGAATTCGTCGGCGGAATGGCCGTCGTCATGCACCGGCAGCAGGTCGGTGCCGGTGCTGCCACCGCCGGAATCTAGTTTCAGACCGAGCAGACCCAGAGCGTCGAGGCCGACGCCGACGGTGCCTTCGGTGTAACCGGATTGTAGATCGAGGATGAAACCCTGACCCCATTCGTCGCGTTTGTTCTGGCCGTCGCCTTCACGGAAGTCGCGATTGAGGTAGATGTTGGTGGCAGTCAGACTGGCGGTGCTGTCTTCGATAAAGGCGGCGTTGGCTAAAGGTGCTGTGCCGGTGGCGGCGATAGCGAGGCAGAGTAGGCGAACAGGCGGCAGGGCCTGACGTGAGGCTGCGAACATGTGTGGTCTCCGTTTTTGTTCTTGTCGCGACCTGGCACCACTGCAAGGTCGCTTGAGTAGGTGGATCGAGCCACCTTGGAGCGATGCTAGGGCGGCAAGCTTTCAGCAGGCTTTCATGCTTGAAAGATTTTCCCGGGGCGAGGTCCATGTGCTCGGCGCGCGATCCGGCGCTGGTAAAACATGGCAATTGGGCAATTCACAGCGGCGTATACGGCGCTAAACTGCGCGCCTCTGACGATGCTGCAGCTGGGGGTGGCGGTGCGAATCCTGCTGGTCGAAGATCATCCGCAATTGGCGGAAAGCGTGGCTCAGGCCTTGAAAGGCGCAGGCTGGACGGTAGACGTGCTGCACGATGGCGTGGCGGCAGACCTGGCGCTTTCGAGTGAAGAGTACGCACTGGCGATTCTCGACGTGGGCTTGCCGCGTCTGGACGGTTTCGCTGTGCTGGCGCGCCTGCGAGACCGTGGCCAGACTCTGCCGGTGCTGATGTTGACCGCGCGTGGTGAGGTCAAGGACCGCGTGCACGGCCTCAATCTCGGTGCTGATGATTACCTGGCCAAACCCTTTGAACTGACCGAGCTCGAGGCACGGGTAAAAGCCTTGCTGCGACGCAGTGTGCTTGGCGGCGAGCAGGTGCAACGTTGTGGCGATCTGGCCTATGACCTTGGCGCGCGTCGCTTCAGCCTGAAAGGGGAGGCGCTGAGTCTTACCGCCCGTGAGCAAGCGGTGCTGGAAGCGATGATCGCCAGGCCGGGCAGGGTGATGAGCAAGGAGCAGTTGGCGGCGCAGGTGTTCGGCCTGGACGAGGATGCCAGCCCCGACGCGATCGAGATCTACGTCCATCGCCTGCGCAAGAAGCTCGAGGGCAGCGCCGTGCGTATCGTCACCTTCCGCGGGCTCGGTTACCTGCTGGAGGCGCTGGAAGCATGAGCCGTGGCGTCAGCTTGCGCGGGCGACTGCTTCGGCGTCTGGCGCTGCTGTTGTCGCTGATTCTCTTGCTGAGCAGCTTCAGTGCCTACTGGAGTGCGCGCCGCGCGGCAGACGAGGCTTATGACCGCACGCTGCTGGCCTCGGCACGAGCCGTGGCCGAGGGGCTCTACACCGAGGACGGCCGCCTCAGAGCCAATATTCCCTACGTGGCCTTGGACACCTTCGCCTATGACAGTGCGGGGCGCATCTATTACCAGGTGCTAGATCTTCAGGGGCGTCAGGTCTCGGGCTACGAGGATCTGCCGGCGGCGCCGAAGGGGACGCCGCGTACCGATGATTACCCGGCGCTGGCGCATTTCTATGACGCTGAATACCGCAATCAGGGTGTTCGCGTGGTCAGCCTGCTGCAGCCGGTGAGCGAGCCACAGCTCAACGGTATCGCCGAGATCCGCGTGGCTGAAACCCAGGGCGCGCGCGAACGCATGGCCCGTGAGCTGTTGGTCGGAACGCTTTGGCGCATGGGCCTGCTCTCGGTCAGCGCATTGCTGTTGGTGTGGTTGGCGGTGAACCTGGCACTGCGACCGCTTGAGGCACTGCGCCGGGAAGTGGCCGAGCGAACCAGTGATGACCTGCAACCCCTGCCAGACAGCGGCCTGCCCCGTGAGGTGCTGCCGCTGGTGGAGACGTTGAACCAGTTCAATGAGCGTCTGCGTGGGTTGTTCGAGCGGCAATCACAGTTCATTGCCGATGCGGCCCATGAGTTGCGCACTCCTTTGGCTGCACTCAAAGCCCGCATTACCCTGGGTTTGCGTGCCGAGCAGCCCGAAGAGTGGCGCAGTACCCTGGAGCAGGTGGCGCAACAGGGGGACCGCCTGACTCAGTTGGCCAACCAGTTACTGTCTCTGGCGCGTATCGAAAGCGGCGCGCGGGCTATCACCGAGGGTGGTGCGCAGCGTATCGACCTCAGCCAACTGGCCCGTGAGCTGGCCATGGCCATGGCGCCGCTGGCCCATTCCCGTGGCGTAGCGCTGGCGCTCGAAGCTGAGCAGCCAGTATGGATCGATGGTGAGCCCACGTTGCTCAACGAGTTGTTGAACAATCTGCTGGACAACGCCTTGGCGCACACACCCGCTGGCGGCAATCTGGTGATTCGGACAGCTGCTCCGGCAGTTCTGGAAGTCGAAGACGATGGCCCTGGTATTCCCGAGGCTGAGCGCGAGAAGGTATTCGAGCGTTTCTACAGGCGTAATGCGCAGGGTAAGGGCGCGGGGCTGGGGTTGGCCATCGTCGGTGAAATCTGCCGTGCACACCTGGCCAGGATCAGCCTGCATCAGGCCCGCTCACAGGGGCTGCTGGTGCGCGTCGAATTCCCGGTATCAGTGGCTGAGGCTTAGCGGCTGTTGAATTTCCAGCAGGTACTGGGAGACCTTGCCGCTTTCGCGCAGCTGGCTCAATCCACGGTTGAAGCGGGCCATCAGCTCGGCATTCTCCGGAATTTCGCGCGACAGTAGCAGGTGCAGGCTGTCGCTACGCAGTGGCTTGGCGTGAAAACTCAGGCGCTGGCGTTCTGCGGGGCTGAACTTCTGATAGAGCAGATCGAAGCCCACCACCTTGTCCACCGGGAACAGATCCACTCGTCCTGCCAGTAACTGACGCAGGCCCTGCTCGTCGCCGGTCAGGCGCATGACCTTGATATCCCCGGCCGCTTCGGCGCGCTGGAATGCCTCACCGTAGTCGTAGCCGCGGGTGCCGGCAATACGCAGCCCACGCAGGTCATCGATGCTGGACCAGTCGAACGCATGACGTTTGCGGTGAAACAGGTAGTAGCCACTCTCCACCACGGGTTCGCTGATGTGGAAGTGCTGCTCGCGTTGCGGGTTGTATAGCCAGACGGCACTGCCGTTGCGCAGTCCCTGTTCGGCCATCTTCAGCGAGCGTGCCCAAGGGTGAAACTCCCATTGCACCTGGACGCCCTGCAAGGCAAAAGCCTCTTCGACGATGCGTGATGCGACGCCATGGTGGGGGAGGGCCTCGCCCAGATAGGGCGGCCATTCGCCGTTGGTCAGGCGTACTCGATCAGTGGCTAGGGCGTTGCCGAACAGCAGGACGAGCAGGAGTAATGCGTAGCGCATGGCTCTACTTCCTCAGGCGAATGGACTGAGTGTAGAGGCGATATGCCATCCATGGCGAGATGCTTTTACTGCAGCATGCTCATGGCTGCTTCCATGGCCGCAGAGAGGTCCTCGTCGGCCTGCATGTCGACCTGTGGGTCGAGGCCGAGCTTGGCGAAGGCGGGGACCTTGCTCCAGTCAAGCTGGGTATAGGGATGCTCACTGCCCAGGTAGCTTTGCAGGGTGGCGACCTGGACGATATCGACGTAATCCACTTTGGCCGAGTCGCGTGTGAAGTCCAGATACTGGCTTGGCACGATGGCGATGGGCTCGGGGAACTCCCAGGTACGCAGGATCTTGTCGCCGATGATCGGGTGAATCTGTTCGATCACGTGGTTGAGGCTGATGGAGTCGGCCAGCAGCTCGTTGTGTTCTTCGGCGTAAGTGAGAATCGGCAATACGCCGATCTGATGCACCAGGCCCGCCAGAGTGGCCTGATCCGGCATCAGGCGAGTGTAATGACGGCAGAGTACGTGACAGATACCGGCAATTTCGGTGCTCTTGTTCCACACCTCGCGCATCTTGCGGTCGACCACATCGCTGGTAGCCTGGAACATCTGCTCCATGGCCAGGCCGGTAGCCAGGTTGCAGGTATAGTTGATGCCCAGGCGGGCGACCGCCATCTGCAGGTCGGTGATTTCCTTGTTGCTACGCAGCAACGGGCTGTTGACCACCTTGATGATGCGTGCGGTCAGGGCGGCGTCGTTACCGATCACCTTGCTGATCTGAGGAATGCCGACATTGGGATCTTCTGCTGCTTCGCGGACTTTCAGTGCGACTTCAGGCAGGGTTGGCAATACCAGCTCATCGTTCTCGATGGCGTGGATCAGGTCCTGTTGGACTTTTTCGGCAAGCTTGCTCATCAAAAGGCTCTCTTAGGCGAACCGGTGTGGCGCCGGGAAGTTAATCAGCGCTGGATTTCCTTGTCGGCATCCAGCTGGTAGGGCAAGTCGAGCAGGGCCAGCGCCGGCCCCTCGTTGCTGCCAAGGTGAATGCGGCCGTCGTTGACTGCATCTTCCTGCAGTACGGCCAGCAGCTCAACGGCTTCGTTGTCCTGAGCCGCCAGTACGACCTCTCCAACACTGGAGCCGTGGACCGGAGAGAACAGTTCGCTACCCACGGCCGGCTGTTGTGCACCAACCAACCGCAGTCTGTACAGGCGGCGCTTGAGCTTGCCGAGGTACTGCATGCGCGCGACGATTTCCTGGCCGGTGTAGCAGCCTTTCTTGAAGCTCACGCCGCCAAGGGCCTGCAGGTTGATCATCTGCGGAATGAACAGCTCGCGAGTGGCGCCGAATACCTGGCCAACCCCGGCACGAACCTGAGCCAGAAGCCAGTCATTGAGCGGTGCCTGGCGCAGGTGCTGGGCCAGAACAGCGACTAGTTGCTCGGATTCTGCATGCGGCGCCCAGAGTTCGGCGCGGCCATCACCAAGGCGAACCGCGAGCAGCTCGCCACTGCTCGCTACGGCATCGGTCTGCTCGCCGAGTTCGATCCCCAGTGCTTGCAGCGCAACTTCGCCGCCAGACAGGCCAAAGCGCACCCATTGCGGGCTTTCATCGACAAGTTTGGATTTGGAAAACACGGCGTACTTCTGCAGCTCGGCCTGTTGCGCATCGATCAGTTCAACCGCCATGGCAAGCAGGTAGCCATCTGCGACCGGCACGATACGGAAGCTCGAGAGCATGCGGCCTTTCGGCGTGCAGCGTGCGCCCAGGCTGGACAGGTTGGCGCCGAGGTAGCTGAGATTGCAGGTCAGCTGGCCTTGCAGGAACTTGGCGGTATCTGCGCCGCGCACGGCAAGAACGCCTTCGTGGTCGAGGAGGGTGAAATACGCGCTATCGGCCATGATGCAAATCGAATCACTGGGTAAAAGGTCAGGGGCGTCATCATAGAGGGGCGATGGGGGCTTGTCAGCGCAATTGCGCCACGTCTCGGTGAACAGCAACGCAATTCGCCGTTATACTGCCGCCCTCGTTCGAGGAGTCCGTTGCATGGTTGAGCAAACTGAACTTAATCGCCTGTTCTGGCATAGCCGCCGAGGCATGCTGGAGTTGGACGTACTGCTGGTGCCTTTCGTCCAGGAGGTTTACTCCACGCTGGACGCTGAGGATCAGGCGCGCTATCGCAAACTGCTGGAGTGCGAAGATCAGGACATGTTCGGCTGGTTCATGCAGCGCGGCGAGCCGGAAGACGCCGATCTCAAGCGCATGGTGCGCATGATCCTGGATCGTGTCCAACCCAAGTGATGTGTTCGAATGCCATTGGCGGCCATCGCGCTGGCTGCTGAGGCTGTATCTGTCGATCCTGGCGTTGGCCGTGCTGGCGCCGTGGTTGGCGGATCTTTCCTTCTGGGCGCAGTTGCTGGTGTCGATGCTGGCACTGTTGCACGCGTGCTGGGTGCTGCCGCGGCATGTTCTACTGTCATCGCAGAAGGCGCTCGTCGGGCTGCGACGTGATGCTTTCGGTTGGCATTTGCGCAGCGCCGCTGGCGACTGGCAGGCCGTACAGCTGCGCCCAGACAGCATGGCGTTGCCGCTGATGGTGGTGCTGCGCTACCGCATGCCGGGGCAGCGTTTCAGTCGCGGCCTGTGCATCGCCCGCGACGCGCTACCGACAGAGCAGCATCGCCGTTTGCGCCTGCGTCTGAAGTTCAGCCGGCGACGCTGGGCGCAGCCGTCGGGGTCAGGATAGTGTCGCGGGCCTCGGCCAGTTGCTCTGGATAATCCAGGGTGTAATGCAGCCCGCGACTTTCGTGACGCTGCATGGCCGAATTGATCATCAGCTCGGCGACCTGGGCCAGGTTGCGCAGTTCGATCAGGTCTCGACTCACTCGGTAGTTGCTGTAGAACTCGTCGATTTCATCCAGTAGCAGTCTCACCCGGTGCTGTGCGCGTTGCAGGCGTTTGTTGGTGCGCACGATACCCACGTAGTCCCACATGAAGCGCCGCAGCTCATCCCAGTTGTGCGCAATGATCACGTCTTCGTCGGAATCGGTGACCTGGCTGGCATCCCAGCAGGGCAGGTCGCTTGGCATTTCGACTTGATCGAGGTGCGCGATGATGTCTTCACTCGCCGAGCGGGCGTAGACAAAACATTCGAGTAGCGAGTTGCTGGCCATGCGATTGGCGCCGTGCAGGCCGGTGAAGCTGGTTTCGCCAATGGCATAGAGGCCGGGCACGTCCGTGCGGCCGTGGGCATCGACCACCACGCCGCCGCAGGTGTAGTGCGCAGCGGGCACTACCGGAATCGGCTGCTTGGTGATGTCGATGCCAAAGCCCAGGCAGCGCTCGTAGACGGTCGGGAAGTGACTCTTGATGAAGTCGGCAGGCTTGTGGCTGATATCGAGGTAGACGCAGTCGATCCCCAGGCGCTTCATCTCATGGTCGATGGCGCGAGCGACGATGTCGCGTGGGGCCAGTTCGGCGCGTTCGTCAAAACGCTGCATGAACCGTTCGCCACTGGGCAGCCTGAGTAGTCCTCCTTCCCCGCGTACGGCCTCGGTGACCAGAAAACTCTTGGCCTGAGGATGGTAAAGGCAGGTGGGGTGAAACTGGTTGAACTCGAGGTTGCCCACACGGCAGCCGGCGCGCCAGGCCATGGCGATGCCGTCGCCGCAGGCGCCATCGGGGTTGCTGGTGTAGAGGTAGACCTTGGCAGCGCCGCCGGTGGCCAGGATGACGAAGCGGGCGCCGAAGGTGTCCACCTCGCCGCACGTGCGATCCAGTACGTATGCCCCTAGGCAGCGCTCGCCGGGCAGACCGAGCTTGCGTTCGGTGATCAGGTCGACGGCCACGCGTTGTTCCAGTAGCTCTATATTCGGCCGTTGCCGGGCTTGCTCCAGCAGGGTGTTGAAAATCGCTGCCCCTGTTGCGTCGGCGGCGTGGATGATCCGTCGGTGGCTGTGCCCGCCCTCGCGAGTCAGATGGAACTCGAAGCCGCCGTCTTCGCGAGCGGTTTCGTCGTCACGGGTGAAAGGGACCCCCTGATCGATCAGCCACTGAATTGCCTCGCGGCTGTGCTCCACGGTAAAGCGCACAGCATCTTCGCGGCAAAGGCCTGCACCGGCGTCGAGCGTGTCGGCGACATGGGATTCGACGGTATCGGTATCGTCCAGAACGGCGGCGACACCGCCTTGCGCCCAGTAGGTCGAGCCATTGGCAAGATTGCCTTTGCTCAAAACGGCGATGCGCAGATGAGCGGGAAGGGTGAGGGCAAGGGTCAGGCCAGCGGCACCGCTGCCAATGACCAGAACGTCGTGCTGGAAGTGTAGGCTCATGTCCGAGTTCCGCGTGAAAGCGAGTCCTAGTATATAGAGAGGGGCGGCGGCACAATAGCCAGCTTATGACTGACCGCAGTGCTCGGGAACTTTCTTAGTCGTTAAGGTTCCATAGAGGGTCGCCCATATAAGGGAGAGCGCTCGCGTGTGCCTGTATCCACGGTTTATTAAGGAGAAGGTATGAGCGGCGATAAGATTATTTGCGCTGGCGGACAGGATCCGCTGGTGCCATTCCGGACAGAGAAAAGAAAACTCTGCGGGAAGCTTGCTTGGAGGGGAGAACTTTTGCGTAAGGCCCGAGTCTATCTTGGCAAGCTGATTCGCTTCCGGGCGCAAGCCTCCTTCAAGCGTCATGAGGAGAGTGCATGCTAACCCAGGAAGATGATCAGCAACTGGTCGAGCGAGTGCAGCGCGGCGACAAGCGCGCCTTCGATCTGTTGGTGCTGAAGTATCAGCACAAGATCCTCGGTTTGATCGTGCGATTCGTGCACGACACCCACGAGGCTCAGGATGTCGCTCAGGAGGCTTTCGTCAAAGCCTACAGAGCGCTTGGAAACTTTCGCGGTGACAGCGCGTTCTATACATGGCTGTACCGCATCGCCATCAACACGGCGAAGAATTATCTGGTGTCCCGCGGTCGTCGGCCGCCAGATAGTGATGTCAGTAGCGATGACGCGGAGTTCTACGATGGCGATCACGGCCTCAAGGACATCGAGTCACCGGAGCGGGCATTGCTGCGCGACGAGATCGAAGCAACTGTGCATCGGACCATCGCCCAGCTACCGGACGACTTGCGTACGGCATTGACCCTGCGCGAGTTCGAAGGCTTGAGTTACGAGGATATTGCCAGCGTCATGCAATGTCCGGTCGGTACGGTACGTTCACGGATTTTTCGTGCACGTGAGGCAATTGATAAGTCCCTGCAACCTTTGTTGCAGGAAGCCTAAGGCAGCGGCGATAGCCAAGAGAGGTACGCCATGAGTCGTGAAACCCTGCATGAATCGCTGTCCGCGGTGATGGATAACGAAGCGGACGAACTGGAATTGCGGCGTGTGCTCGCTGCCAGCGAAGGTGGTGAGGCGCGTGATACCTGGTCGCGCTACCAACTGGCGCGTGCGGCCATGCACCGTGAGCTGCTGGTGCCGCAGCTGGATATCGCTTCTGCGGTGTCCGCCGCGCTGGCTGACGAAGCCGCTCCGTCGCGAAAGACCCCGCTCTGGCGTAGCGTCGGGCGTGTCGCGGTGGCGGCGTCCGTTACGGTTGCAGTGCTGGCAGGCGTGCGTTTTTACAATCAGGATGAGCTGACGGGCTCCGAGCTGGCTCAGCAGGACGCTTCTCCGGTACTCTCGGTACCTCAGGTTCAGGGTCCTGCACTGCTCGCTGGTTACAACAGCAGCGAGGAAGCTGGCGAAGCGGCCGAGCCTGGCACCGTAAGCTGGCATGAACAGCGCTTGCCGAACTACCTGCGTCAACATGCGCAGCAGGCCGTGATGGGTACCGGTGAGACCGCTCTGCCTTACGCTCGGGCTGCAAGTCTGGAAAATCGCTAAGGAGTCACATGCGCGCGATTCCCCTCTGTCTGCTCAGTGGCCTGCTGGCGCTGCCGGTACAGGCCTCCGAGGTTCAGGACTTGCTTGGGCGCCTCGCTGAGGCGGAGCACCAGCAAAGTTTTCAGGGCACGTTTATTTACGAACGTAATGGTAGTTTCTCCAGTCATGCCGTCTGGCACAGGGTGGAGGAAGGGGGGCAAGTTCGCGAGCGCCTTCTACAGCTCGATGGCCCTGCGCAGGAAGTACTGAAGGTCGATGGTCAGACTCAATGCGTGAGTGGCGCGTTGGTCGACCAAGTTGGTGAAGGGCAGGCCTGGCCTGCCCGCCAGCTGGACGCCGAGCAGTTGAGCAACTGGTACGACATTCGCGTCGCCGGTGAGTCCCGGGTTGCCAATCGTGGTGCCGTGGTGCTGGTGCTGGCGCCAAAAGATCAACATCGTTACGGGTTCGAGCTGCATCTGGACCGTGAAACCGGCCTGCCCTTGAAGTCGTTGCTGCTTAACGAGCGCGGACAGCTTCTGGAGCGCTTTCAGTTTACTCAGCTGAATGTCTTGTCACCTGATGCCGATGCATTGCAGCCCAGCTCGCACTGCCGTCCCGTGCAATTTCGGACTGTAGACACGCTGGCTGAAGGCAGCTGGCGGTCTGACTGGTTACCGCCAGGCTTCACGCTCAATACCGCGCAGCTGCGTCATGAGCCTTCCTCTGATGAGCCAGTCGCTTACTTGATGTATGGCGACGGGCTGGCACGATTCTCGGTTTTTCTCGAGCCTCTCAAAGGCAGTGTCGTCGAAGATGCGCGCAGCCAGCTGGGGCCGACCGTCGCCGTGTCACGGCGTATGACCACGGACGCGGGTGATGTGATGGTCACGGTCGTGGGCGAGATTCCGCTGGGTACAGCCGAGCGCGTCGCCTTGTCCATGCGTGCCGGAGTGCCTGAACAGGCAAGCCAATGATCGAAGAACAGGGGCGAGTAGTGGCGCTCGAGCCAGGCGCTGTCTGGATCGAGACGCTGCGCAAGAGTACTTGCTCTGCTTGTTCCGCCAACGCCGCCTGCGGCCAGGGGTTGATGGATCGCCTGGGTGTTGGTCGTAAGCGCGGCTATGTCCGTGCGCTCAGCTCGATGCAGTTGGCACTGGGCGACACTGTCGTTATCGGTGTGCGTGAAGATCTGCTGATTCGCAGTTCGTTGCTGGTTTATCTGATTCCTCTCCTGGGCCTATTCGCTGCAGCCTTGCTTGCAGATGGTTTGGGCCTTTCCGAACCGCTGACAATCCTTGCGGGCCTGATTGGCCTGTTCTGCAGTTGGCTGTTGGTCCGTTGGCGTGCGTCGCGCGTCGCCGAGAACCCCTCGTTGCAACCTGTTGTCCTACGTGCGCTGCTGGCTACGATGCCAGCGGCGGGTTGAGAGTGTTTGCGTTTCACATGTGGAGTCGTAGTTCGATGAGAAAACTCAAATCCATTGCGCCGCTACTGGCCGTCGCGCTGCTCTGGGGGCAGAGTCTGCTGGCTCAGGCCAGTCTGCCCGATTTCACTGATCTGGTAGAGGAGGCCTCGCCTGCGGTCGTCAATATCAGTACGCGACAGAAGATGCCCGAGCGGGCGGTAGCGGCGCAGCCAGGGATGCCGGATCTCGAAGGCTTGCCGCCGATGTTTCGCGAATTCTTCGAGCGCGCCATACCTCAGGTTCCGCGTAACCCGGGTGGGCGTCAGCGAGAGGCTCAATCGCTTGGGTCCGGCTTCATCATTTCTTCGGATGGCTACATCATGACCAACAATCATGTGGTCGCCGATGCCGATGAGATCATCGTGCGTCTGTCCGATCGCAGCGAGTTGGAGGCCACGCTGGTAGGGGCCGACCCGCGCAGTGACGTAGCGTTGCTCAAGGTCGAAGGCAAAGACCTTCCTGTGGTTCGCCTGGGCAAGGCTGACGATCTGAAGGTTGGTGAGTGGGTGCTGGCCATCGGCTCACCGTTCGGTTTCGATCACTCGGTGACCGCCGGTATTGTCAGCGCCAAGGGGCGTAATCTGCCCAGCGACAGCTACGTGCCGTTCATCCAGACGGATGTGGCGATCAACCCAGGTAACTCTGGCGGTCCGCTGTTCAATCTGGAAGGCGAGGTGGTTGGCATCAACTCGCAGATCTTCACCCGTTCGGGCGGTTTTATGGGGCTGTCTTTTGCAATCCCCATGGAGGTTGCCATGCAGGTGGCCGATCAGCTCAAGAGTGACGGCAAGGTGACTCGTGGCTGGCTCGGCGTGGTCATCCAGGAAGTGAACAAGGACCTGGCCGAGTCGTTCGGGCTGGACAAACCAGCCGGTGCGCTGGTCGCTCAGGTGCTGGAGGACGGACCTGCGGATAAGGGAGGCCTGCAGGTCGGCGACGTGATCCTCAGTCTGAACGGCAAGTCCATCATCATGTCGGCGGATCTGCCGCACCTGGTCGGCGGTCTGAAGCCGGGTGAAAAGGCCGAGCTTGACGTGGTGCGGGATGGCTCGCGCAAGAAACTCAGCGTGACCATTGGCACGCTCCCGGAAGAGGGGCAGGAATTGGCAGCCAGTGACTCGTCTCAGGGCGGCGAGCGCAGCAACAACCGTCTGGGCGTTACTGTGGTCGAACTGACTGCCGAGCAGAAGAAGGGCCTGGATCTGAAGGGCGGCGTTGTGGTTCGCGAGGTGCTCAATGGCCCGGCGGCCATGATCGGCTTGCGCCCGGGCGACGTGATCACCCACCTGAACAACCAGGCCATCGACTCCGCCAGCACCTTTACCGAGGTCGCGCAGGATCTGCCGAAGAACCGTTCGGTCTCCATGCGTGTGCTGCGTCAGGGACGTGCCAGCTTCATTACCTTCAAGCTGGCGGAATAGTTTATTCGTCAACCTTGAGCAAGGGCGTCTTCGGACGCCCTTTTTATGTGCGAGACAGGCAGTGCAGCGGGCGTGACGCGGTTGCAAGGGATCGGGTACAATCCGCGGCTATTTTCGGCAAGCGTCTTGCCCGTGCCCTCTTCGAGTGTTGATCTGTGAGTGACCTGAGTCATATCCGCAATTTTTCCATCATTGCCCACATTGACCACGGCAAGTCCACCTTGGCTGACCGTTTCATCCAGATCTGCGGCGGTCTCACCGCGCGCGAAATGGAGGCTCAGGTCCTGGACTCCATGGATCTGGAACGTGAGCGCGGTATCACCATCAAGGCCCACAGCGTCACGCTTCATTACAAGGCGCAGGACGGCAAGACCTATCAGCTGAACTTCATCGACACCCCCGGTCACGTTGACTTCACCTATGAGGTCAGCCGTTCGCTGGCCGCTTGTGAAGGTGCGCTGCTGGTGGTCGATGCCGGTCAGGGCGTCGAGGCGCAGTCGGTTGCCAACTGCTACACCGCCATCGAGCAGGGCCTCGAGGTCATGCCGGTGCTGAACAAGATGGACCTGCCGCAGGCCGATCCGGACCGCGTCAAGGACGAGATCGAGAAAATCATCGGTATCGATGCCAGCGAAGCCGTGGCCTGTAGCGCCAAGAGCGGCATGGGTGTCGACGAGGTACTCGAGCGTCTGGTGCACACCATTCCGGCGCCTGAGGGCGAGATCGATGCGCCCTTGCAGGCGCTGATCATCGACTCCTGGTTCGACAATTACCTGGGCGTGGTCTCGCTGGTTCGCGTGCGCCAGGGCCGGGTGAAGAAGGGCGACAAGATTCTGGTCAAGTCCACCGGCAAGGTGCACCTGGTCGACAGCGTCGGCGTCTTCACCCCGAAACACACGGCCACTGCTGATCTGAAAGCCGGTGAAGTGGGCTTCATCATCGCCAGCATCAAGGACATCCATGGCGCGCCGGTAGGTGACACCCTGACCCTGTCTTCGACCCCAGAGGTCGAGATGCTGTCGGGCTTCAAGAAGATCCAGCCGCAAGTTTACGCGGGCCTGTTCCCGGTCAGCTCGGACGACTTCGAGGACTTCCGTGAGGCGCTGCAGAAGCTGACCCTCAATGACTCGTCGCTGCAGTACGCACCGGAAAGCTCCGATGCATTGGGCTTCGGCTTCCGCTGCGGCTTCCTCGGCATGCTGCACATGGAGATCATTCAGGAGCGCCTGGAGCGTGAGTACGACCTGGACCTGATCACCACTGCGCCGAGCGTGATCTACGAACTGGAGCTCAAGACGGGGGAGGTCATCACCGTCGACAACCCGTCCAAGCTGCCGGACGTGTCGTCTGTTACCGACTTCCGTGAGCCGATCGTCACCGCGACCATCCTGGTGCCGCAGGAGCATCTGGGTAACGTCATTACCCTGTGCGTCGAGAAGCGCGGTGTGCAGCGTGACATGCAATTCCTCGGTTCTCAGGTTCAGGTCCGTTACGACCTGCCGATGAACGAGGTGGTGCTGGACTTCTTCGATCGTCTGAAATCGACCAGTCGCGGTTATGCCTCGCTGGACTATCATTTCGATCGCTATCAGTCGGCCAACCTGGTCAAGCTTGATGTGCTGATCAACGGCGACAAGGTCGATGCCCTGGCATTGATCGTGCATCGCGACAATGCGGCCTACAAGGGCCGTGCGTTGACCGAGAAGATGAAGGAACTGATTCCTCGGCAGATGTTCGATGTGGCGATCCAGGCAGCCATTGGCGGCCAGATCATTGCGCGAACCACTGTCAAGGCGCTCAGAAAGAACGTACTGGCCAAGTGTTACGGTGGCGACGTGAGCCGTAAGAAAAAGCTGCTCGAGAAGCAGAAGGCCGGTAAGAAACGCATGAAGCAGGTCGGCAACGTGGAAATTCCACAGGAAGCCTTCCTTGCGGTGCTCAGGTTGGATAGCTAAGGCTCTATGTCGATCAATTTCCCGCTCCTGTTGGTTATCGCGGTTGCCGTCTGCGGCTTCCTGGCCCTGATCGATCTGATCCTCCTGGCCCCGCGCCGCCGTGCGGCGATTGCGGCGTATCAGGGGCGGGTCGACGATCCTGACGACAGGGTGCTGGAGCGCCTGAGCAAGGAGCCCTTGCTGGTCGAATACGGCAAGTCGTTCTTTCCGGTGCTGGCCATCGTGCTGGTGTTGCGCTCGTTTCTGGTCGAGCCCTTCCAGATCCCGTCCGGCTCGATGAAGCCGACCCTGGAAGTGGGCGACTTCATTCTGGTCAACAAGTTTGCCTACGGCATCCGCCTGCCGGTGATCGACCAGAAGATCATCGAGGTGGACAACCCGCAGCGCGGCGACGTGATGGTGTTCCGTTATCCCAGCGATCCGAGCATCAACTACATCAAGCGCGTGGTCGGCCTGCCGGGTGATCAGATCCAGTACACCCAGGGCAAGCGCCTGCTCATCAATGGCGAGCCGGTTGCCGAGAAGTTGCTTGGCGAGGAGCCTGGCAGTCTGGGCAGTGCCGTTCTTTATCAGGAGCGCCTGGGGCAGGTGGAACACACCATCCGCAAGGAAATGACCCGCATGCGTCGCGAGCCTGGTGGTGAGTGGGTAGTGCCGGAAGGGCACTACTTCATGATGGGCGACAACCGCGACAACTCCAACGACAGCCGCTTCTGGCGTGATCGCAATATCCCTCAAGAGCTGTGGGGCATGGTTCCGGACGATCATATCGTCGGTAAGGCCTTCGCCATCTGGATGAGCTGGCCGGAACCGAAAACCGGCAATCTGCCCAATTTCTCTCGAGTCGGCCTGATTCATTGAGCACTGGCGCGCTGTTCAATACAGCGCCGCAGGCTATAAATACTTCTAGCCACAAGGCTTCAACAAGACCGTCTATTGGGGATACACATGACTTTCGCGCGCTCGCAGCAGGGGCTTTCCATTCTGGGTTGGCTGGTGGTTCTGGCCGTGGTGGCGTTCTTTGCCAGTACTGGCTTCAAGGTCCTGCCGCATTATCTCGATTACATGTCGATGGAAAAGATCATCACTTCGGTGGAGACCGACAAGGCTGCGCAGGTTCGCACTGTTGGTGAGTTCTACAGCCATGTCGACAAGGGCATGCAGGTCAACAGCATTCGCGATCTGAAGCTGCGTGACGTGATGCAGGTGAAGGTGGAGAACAATGAGTTTCGCGTCCACCTCAAGTATGAAAAACGCGAGCCGCTGATCGAGAACCTCGATCTGGTGGTGAATTTCGACAAAGAATTTCGTGTACGGATGCCGTGAGTCCCAATCTGTCCCGCCTCGAGCGCAAGCTCGGCTATAGCTTCAAGGACCAGGATCTGATGATCCTGGCTCTGACCCATCGCAGTTTCGCCGGCCGCAACAATGAGCGGCTGGAATTTCTCGGTGATGCCATTCTCAACTTCGTTGCCGGTGAGGCGCTGTTCGAGCGCTTCCCGCAGGCGCGCGAAGGCCAGTTGTCGCGCTTGCGTGCGCGCCTGGTCAAGGGCGAGACCCTGGCCGTGCTGGCGCGCGGTTTCGAGCTGGGTGAATACCTGCGTCTGGGCTCCGGTGAGCTCAAGAGCGGTGGTTTTCGCCGCGAGTCGATCCTCGCCGATGCGCTGGAAGCACTGATTGGTGCGATCTATCTGGATGCTGGCATGGATGCGGCGCGCGACCGCGTGCTGGACTGGCTGACCGGCGAGCTGGATGGCCTGACCCTGGTCGACACCAACAAGGATCCGAAGACGCGTCTGCAGGAATTTCTGCAGTCGCGCGCCTGCGAGCTGCCTCGTTACGAGGTGGTGGATATTCAGGGCGAGCCGCACTGCCGTACCTTCATGGTCGAGTGCCAGGTGGCCCTGCTCAATGAAAAGACCCTGGGCCAGGGCGGCAGCCGGCGTATCGCCGAGCAGGTCGCTGCGGCTGCGGCGTTGATCGCCCTCGGGGTGGAGAATGGCAATGACTGATGCACCCGTGACCCGCTGTGGTTACGTCGCCATCGTCGGCCGGCCCAATGTGGGCAAGTCGACGCTGCTCAACCACATCCTCGGACAGAAGCTGGCGATCACCTCGCGCAAGCCGCAGACCACCCGTCACAATATGCTCGGCATCAAGACCGAGGGTGAGGTGCAGGCCGTCTACGTCGACACGCCCGGCTTGCACAAGCACAACGACAAGGCGCTCAACCGCTACATGAACCGCAGCGCCTCTACGGCGTTGAAGGATGTCGATGTGGTGGTGTTCGTGGTCGACCGCATGCGCTGGACCGACGAGGATCAACTGGTGCTGGAGAAGGTCCAGCACGTCAAGTGCCCGATTCTGCTGGCAGTGAACAAGGCTGACCGTCTGGAAGACAAGAGCGAGCTGCTGCCGCACCTGAACTGGCTGGCCGAGCAACTGCCGCAAGCCGAGATCGTGCCGATCTCCGCATTGCAGGGGCAGAACCTCGATACCCTGGAAAAACTGGTCGGCGAGCACCTGCCGGAGTCCGAGCACTTCTACCCGGAAGACCAGATCACCGACCGCTCCAGCCGCTTCCTCGCGGCTGAGCTGATCCGCGAGAAGATCATGCGTCAGCTCGGTGCCGAGCTGCCGTACCAGATCACCGTGGAGATCGAGGAGTTCAAGCAGGAGGGTCGCATCCTGCACATCCACGGCCTGATTCTGGTCGAGCGTGACGGGCAGAAGAAGATCATCATTGGCGACAAGGGCGAACGCATCAAGCGCATCGGCGCGGATGCACGCAAGGACATGGAAACCATGTTCGATTCCAAGGTGATGCTCAATCTCTGGGTCAAGGTCAAAGGCGGCTGGTCCGACGACGAGCGCGCGCTGCGCTCGCTGGGTTACCTGGATTGATCGGGGCGCCGTGGGCACCTTCGCTGTCGCTCATGGCGTCTTCTGGCGGTTACGACCATGACTGTTGCCGCCTACGTTCTGCATAGCCGCCCCTACAAGGAAAGCAGCGCCCTGGTTGATTTCTTCACCGCTCAGGGACGTATCCGTGCGGTGTTGCGTGCCGCGCGCGGCAAGGTTGGCAGCATTGCCCGTCCGTTCGCACCGCTCGACCTCGAACTGCGTGGTCGTGGCGAGCTGAAGACCGTCGGCCGTCTGGAAAGCGCCGGCATCCCGCTGCTGCTGACCGGCGAGGCGCTGTTTTCCGGGCTCTATCTCAATGAGCTGCTGATCCGCCTGCTGCCCGCCGAGGACCCGCACCCCGCGATGCTCGAGCATTATGGACTGACCCTGCAGGCGCTGGCTGCCGGCCGGCCTCTGGAGCCGCTACTGCGCGCATTCGAATGGCGCCTGCTGGACGACTTGGGCTATGGTTTCGCCCTCGATCGTGACCAGCATGACCAGGCTATCGACCCCGCCGCACTCTACCGCTGGCAGCAGGACGTCGGCCTGGTGCAGGTGATACAACTGCAGCCTGGGGTATTTCAGGGCCGTGAGCTGCTGGCCATGGCCGAGGCCGACTGGCAGACGCCGGGCGCACTGGCTGCTGCCAAGCGCCTGATGCGTCAGGCGCTGGCCCCCCATCTTGGCGGTAGACCTTTGGTCAGCCGCGAACTTTTCATGACGCTCAAGGAGTCCAAGCGTGACTGAGGCCAATCGTATTCTGCTCGGTGTGAACATCGACCACGTCGCCACCCTGCGTCAGGCTCGTGGTACGCGCTACCCGGACCCGGTCAAGGCCGCGCTGGATGCCGAGGAAGCCGGCGCCGATGGTATTACCGTGCACCTGCGCGAAGATCGTCGGCACATCCAGGATCGCGACGTGCGTGTATTGGCCGATGTGCTGCAGACACGAATGAACTTCGAGATGGGCGTCACCGATTTCATGCTCGGTTTCGCTGAGCAGATCCGCCCGGCGCATGTCTGCCTGGTGCCGGAAACCCGCCAGGAGCTGACCACCGAAGGGGGCCTGGACGTGGCCGGGCAGGAGGCGCGCATTGCTGCTGCGGTCGAGCGCCTGTCACTGGCCGGCTGCGAGGTATCGCTGTTCATCGACGCCGAAGAGCGGCAGATCGAGGCGGCCATGCGTGTCGGTGCGCCGGCCATCGAACTGCACACCGGCCGCTACGCTGACGCCCACACGGCGGAAGAAGCAGCCCAGGAGCTGTCGCGCATTCGTGAGGGTGTGATCTGCGGTCTGAACCATGGCCTTATCGTCAATGCCGGGCACGGCCTGCACTACCACAACGCTGAAGCCGTGGCCGCGATTCCCGGGGTCAACGAGCTGAATATCGGCCATGCCATCGTTGCCCATGCGCTGTTCGTCGGCTTCAAGCAGGCGGTCGCGGAGATGAAGGCGTTGATCGTGGCCGCCGCCAACCGGGGCTAACTGTAGGCGCGCACTGGGCGTGGGCGGCATAACGTTATGCCGCTGATCAACCTATCGGTCGGACGCTGACTTCTCGTAGGGTGTGCTGCGCGCACCCAGCAAGCACCGCGGTATTCCCGGTGCGCACGGCGCACCCTGCTTAGCTCTGCGCGAACGCCTGGATCATCTGCATGGCGAGCGCCTCGATTGCGTCGTTGTGCTGATGGCCGCGAATCAGTTTGATGTGATACTCGCCGAGCGCCGGCAGGCCCTGTTCCGCGCCCAGGCGGCGCAGCGGTGGTTTGACCAGGCTGCGCGGAAACGGGGCGATGGCCAGATCGGCAGTCATCGCCGCCTCCTGGCCTGCACACTGCTCGCAGGAGTAGGCGATGCGGTAGCTCAGGCCCTGGCGGTCCAGTGCGTCGAGCGCAGTCCGGCGCCAGGCACAGCCGGGGTTGGCCAGCGCCAATGGCAGCGGCGAACGTTGGACGGCCAGGCCACCATCGCGACCGGCCCAGACCAGTTCCTCGGAATAGATGATTTCACCGCGTGAGTCGTCCAGACCATCGTTGCCGGCGTTGATCAGGGTCAGGTCCAGCTCGCCGGCATCCAGCTTCGCCACCAGCTCGACGCTGCGCCCGACATTGACCTCGACTTCCACGGCAGGATGGCTGCGCGCGAACAGGGTCAGGACACCAGGCAGCACGCGGTCGCCGATGTCGTTCGGTGTGCCGAAACGTACCCGCCCCGTCAGCGTCGGGGTCAGGAAGCGCGCCACTGCTTCCTCGTTGAGCTTGAGCAGGCGCCTGGCATAGCCCAGCAGCAGTTCGCCCTCAGCAGTCAGTTGTACGCGCCTGGCTTCGCGGGTGAACAGGCGTCGACCCAGGGTTTCCTCTAGACGCTTGATCTGCAGGCTGACCGCCGCCGTGCTGCGAAATACCTGGGTTGCGGTACGGGTAAAGCTGCCGCTGTCGGCGATGGCGACGAAGGTGCGCAACACATCGCTTTCCAGTAGTGGCAGTGATAGGGGAGCGCTCGGGTTCATGATTGTTAAATATTACTTAACTGGTGATTTGATATTTGTCGTTTGTTTGAACGATAGGCGCGTTTCATCCTGATCGCAAGCCCGGTACGAACCGGTAGAGCAGAGGGAGGAAAAGCCATGAAAAGTTCGAACCATCACGACAAGACGCGCCCAGCCATGCCCGAGTTCTACATGCCGGCCATGTGGCCGCTGGATTTGCAGAACGCTATGGTCGACTGGATCGGTGCCTGGTTCTGGCGTCGTCGCATGCGCCGCCTGCTGGCGCAGGACATCGAGGGGCGCATTCGTCTGGGCAGCGCCCGTGGCGTGGTCGAGCAAGGGGCAGGCGAGCCGCTGCGGCTGATCGCGCAACGGCGGGCACGTTGGCTGCGTCGATAGACCGTGGCAATCCGCCGGGAGGCGATTACGGCTTGCGGGCGATCAGTACGGCGCGGGTCGGTGCTGGCAGGCCTTCGACGGTGCGGCTGTGGTCGGCCGGGTCGAGAAACTCCGGTAGCGACTGGAAACGCATCCACTCGGTGGCGCGTTGTTCCTCCACCGAGGTGGTGCTGACATCGACGCAGCGCACATCTTCGAAGCCCGCACGGCGCAGCCAGCGCTCCAGTGCGGGCACCGACGGCAGGAACCACACATTGCGCATTTGCGCATAACGGTCCTCGGGCACCAGCACCTGCTCGACATCGCCTTCCACCACCAGGGTTTCCAGCACCAGTTCGCCACCCTTGACCAGTGCATCCTTGAGGTCGAGCAGGTGGTCGATGGGCGAGCGACGGTGATAGAGCACACCCATTGAGAACACGGTATCGAAGCCCTGCAGTTTGGCCGGCAGCTCCTCGAAGGCCAGCGGCAGGTGCCACACCGGCTGCTGCGGTAGGTAGCGCTTCATCGCCAGGAACTGGCAGAGGAACAGCCAGTTGGGGTCGATGCCCACCACGCTGTCCACGCCGGCGCCGAGCATGCGCCACATGTAGTAGCCGTTGCCGCAGCCGACATCGAGGATGCGCTTGCCGGCCAGATCCAGATGCGGTGCGACGCGCTGCCATTTCCAGTCCGAGCGCCACTCGGTGTCGACGTGTACGCCGAACAGCTGGAAGGGTCCCTTGCGCCAGGGAATCAGGCCCTGCAGTGCGCTTTTCAGTTGTGCACGCGTGGTTTCGTCGCAGGCGCCATCGAAGGCGAAGCGCTGGGTCAGCTCGATATCACTTGCGTCCAGTGCGGGCAGCGCCTGTACCGCGCCGTACCAGCGCGCCAGGTCGCCATGACCGATGGCCAGTTTGGCATCCAGCTGGCCGGGCAAGGCGCAGGTCCAGTCCTGCAATGGCGTACCAGCAAGCTGTGCCTGCAGGGCGTCGAGATCCAGATCGCGCATCATGGCAGGGCCACCAGGGAGGCGAAGTTCAGGCACTGGAACCAGGGCACGACCTTGCTGAATCCTGCTGCCAGCAGGCGTTCGCGATGCTGCTCGAGGCTGTCGGGTTTCATCACGTTCTCGATGGCGCTGCGCTTCTGCGCGATCTCCAGCTCGCTGTAGCCGTTGGCGCGCTTGAAGGCGACGTGCAGCTCGGTGAGCAGTTCGTGCTGGGCGCCATCCTCGAAGCGCAGCTTCTCCGAGAGGATCAGCGCGCCGCCCGGCAGCAGCGCCTGGCGGATGCGCGTGAGCAGCTCCAGGCGGCGCTCCGGCGGGATGAACTGCAGGGTGAAGTTGAGCGTGACCAGCGAAGTCGGTTGCAGGGGGAGGGCGAGGATGTCGGCCTCGATCACTTCAACCGGCAGCAGCTCCTGGAACATGGCGTCCTGGGCGTGCAGGTACTCGCTACAACGCGCGACCATCGCCGGCGAATTGTCCACGGCGATCACCCGGCAACCGTCGCTGCGCACGTGCCGGCGCAGCGCCTGGGTCACCGCGCCGAGCGACGCGCCGAGATCGTACAGCGTGGTATGCGCCTGAGCGAACTGGCCGGCAAGCACGCCGATGTTTTCGACGATGGTCGGGTAGCCCGGCACCGAGCGCTTGATCATGTCGGGAAAGACCCGCACGACGTCCTCGTTGAAGACGAAGTCAGGCACATCGGGCAGGGGCTGGGCGAACAGGCGGTCGGATTCTTGGCTCACGGCGATTGCGACGGGTAGCGGAAAAGGCCGGCATTTTAGCCAAGTGCGGCCCAGCCGTCAGGGCTTTCCTGACGGCGCGTCGGGCGTCCTGTCAGGGCTTGTTGCGGGCGAACGCCGAGGCGGTGATACCCCACTGGCCCAGCCAGTAGGTGAGGATGATGGCGTAGGGTGCCGCGTCGAAGCTCGTGACGAAGCGGTCTATCCCGATCAGGCTGTCGGAAATCACGAACAGTGCGGCGCCGACGGCGGCCAACCAAGCGGAGCGGACGGCAACGGCAGGGTGGCCGATCCGCGCCAGGGCGCGCCAGAGCATCAGGGAAATGACGGTGGCGTAGCAGGCAACCGGAATCAGCAGCTCGCCGAGGCCGCTGCTGGCCAGCACGGCGAACATCGCCCCGCCGGCAATCAGCGCCAGCAGCAGTGCGGCCAGGGCGGGCTGGCGGCTGTCGGAGCAGTAGGCGCGCACGTAGGCGAGATGGCCCAGCAGGAAGGCGCCGAGGCCGAATACGAACAGATCGCCGGGCCAGTCGAGGAGGATGTCGCCGGCCAGGGAGAACAGCAGGCCGATACCGATCCAGCGGCGGTAGGTGCCGGGAGGCGCCTGGCGTAGCCAGAACAGCAGGGCGATGACCGGGATGCCCTTGCTCAGCAGGCTGAGCTGCGTATCGCCGCTGATGCGGCCATAGAGAAATACCGCAGCCCCTACCAGACCTAGCAGCAACCAATGCATGGCAAGACTCCCTTCGTTATTGGAATGGCGCGACTATGCCGATCGATTGAACTGCTGCCAACGCGGGGGATGCCAAATCGAGGGGCGGATTGTGCCGCTACTCGACGTCACGGGCAGTATTGGGCAACGTAGGCGTTCGTCGAGGAGAAGCGCATGCCGATATCGCCACCTGTCACCGAGCTGATCGAACGGCTGTACCGCGAGGAGTCGCGTCGCGTGCTCGCCACCCTGATTCGCCTGCTTGGCGATTTCGATCTGGCCGAAGAAGCCTTGCACGAGGCCTTTCGCAGCGCGGTCGAGCAGTGGCCGCAGGGCGGTGTCCCGGACAACCCACGTGCCTGGCTGGTGTCTGCCGGGCGTTTTCGAGCCATCGACAACCTGCGCCGGCAGCGTCGCTTCCAGCCGCTGGACGAACAGACCGAGCTGCCAGTTGAGATCGGCGCCGAGGAGAGCGAGTTACTCGAAGACGATCGCCTGCGGCTGATCTTCACCTGTTGCCACCCGGCGCTGGCCAGCGACGCGCAGGTGGCGCTGACCCTGCGCGAGGTCTGCGACCTGACCACCGAGGAGATTGCTCGCGCGTTTCTCTCCAGCCCCTCGACCCTGGCCCAGCGCATCGTACGGGCCAAGGCGAAGATCCGCGATGCGCGCATTCCTTACGAGGTGCCGGGGCGCAACGAGCTCCCCGAACGCCTCGATGCGGTGTTGCGGGTGATCTACCTGGTCTTCAACGAAGGTTACTTCGCCAGCTCAGGCGATTCGCTGACCCGCAGCCAACTCTCCGAGGAAGCCATTCGTCTGGGCCGGCTGCTGCTGGAGCTGCTGCCCGAGCCGGAAGTACAGGGACTAGTGGCACTGATGGTGCTGCACGAGTCTCGGCGCAAGGCGCGCAGTGGGGTCGATGGTGAAGTGATCCTGCTGGAGATGCAGGACCGCAGTTTGTGGAATCCTGAGCTGATTGCCGAGGGTGAAGCTTTGGTCTTGCAGGCGCTGCATTCGCGGCGTTTCGGCCCTTACAGCCTGCAGGCTGCAATCGCCGCGGTGCACGCCGAGGCGGCCAGCCTGGAAGAGACCGACTGGGCGCAGATCGAAGGCCTGTATGACGAATTGCTGCGACTGAATCCATCACCGGTGATCGAACTCAATCGTGCCGTGGCCCTGGCCATGCTCGAGGGAGAAGAGACCGGGCTGATGGAGATCGAACGCCTGCTGGCCAGCGGCGAGCTGGGCGGATATCACTTGCTGCATGCCGCACGGGCCGACCTGCTGCGGCGGTTGGGGCGCAATGAGCAGGCCATTGCGGCCTATCGCCAGGCACTGGCGCTGGCGCAGCAGGGGCCGGACCGGCAGTTTTTGCAGAAAAGGCTGGAAGAGCTAGGTGCCTAGCACCCGCATTTGGGCTACGGGGCTTGAAGGACTGCACGTAGGGTGCGCTGCGTGCATCAGCAATGTTTCGTGCACATGAGGTGCGCGCGGCGCACCCTACGGCAGGCGTTGAACTGGCTAGCCGTGTGCGGGCCGCTTCCCGTCGGCGCCTTTTCCCGGATTGCAGCCGGGCTACGCGGCTTTGAGGGCTACCTGTAGGGTGCGCTGCGCGCACCAGCTGTTGTGCGCGCATGAGGTGCGCACGGCGCACCCTACGGTGGTGTCGTGCTTAGCCCGCGACCAGTACGCGGATCGCCTCCAGGCGCAGGGCGGCCTTGTCGAACATCGCCAGGCTCTGCTCGCGTTGCTCGCGCAGGGCGCTCACTTCGCTGTCGCGCACGTTCGGGTTGACCGCGCTCAGGGCGACCAGGCGCGCCAGTTCCTCATCCAGCTCGGCGACCAGGCGGCGCTTGGCCTCACTCACGCGCTCGACGTGGCGCGGCATGATCTTCGCCTCGGCCGCGCTGATCTGCTTGGCCAGCACGTCGCGCTGGGCCTGAACGAACTTGTTGGCGCTGGCGCGTGGCACGCTTTCCAGTTGATCGTTGAGGGTTTCGAAGCCGACTTTAGGTGCCAGGTCGTTGCCGTTGGCATCGAGCAGGCAGCGCAGTGCGGCTGGCGGCAGGAAGCGGCCGAGCTGCAGCTTGCGCGGGCCGACCACTTCGCTGACGTAGAGCAGTTCGAGCAGCACGGTGCCGGGCTTGAGCGCCTTGTTTTTGATCAGCGCGACGGCGGTGTTGCCCATCGAGCCAGACAGCACCAGGTCCATGCCACCCTGCACCATGGGGTGCTCCCAGGTGAGGAACTGCATATCTTCGCGGGCCAGGGCCAGGTCACGGTCGTAGGTCACGGTGACCGCTTCGTCGTCGCCGAGCGGGAAGCTGGCATCCAGCATCTTCTCGCTGGGGCGCAGGATCAGGGCGTTGTCGGAGTGGTCTTCGCTGTCGATGCCGAAGGCGTTGAACAGCTCTTCCATGTAGATCGGCAGGGTGAACTGGTCGTCCTGCTCGAGAATCGCCTCAACCAGCGCTTCGCCTTCACCGGCGCCGCCAGAGTTGAGCTCCAGCAGACGGTCGCGGCCGCTGTGCAGCTCACCTTCGAGGCGGATGCGCTCGGCGGTGGCCTCGTCGACCAGTTGCTGCCACTCGCCGTCGTCGGCGTTCTCCAGCATTGGCAGCAGGCGTGGGCCGAACTGATGCTGCAGGGCGTTGCCGGTCGGACAGGTGGCGAGGAAGGCGTTCAGCGCCTGGTGGTACCACTGGAACAGGCGCTCCTGCGGGCTGTTCTCCAGGTACGGCACGTGCAGCTGAATGCGGTGCTTCTGGCCGATACGGTCGAGACGGCCGATACGCTGCTCGAGCAGGTCAGGGTGGGCCGGCAGGTCGAACAGCACCAGGTGATGGGCGAACTGGAAGTTGCGGCCTTCGGAGCCGATCTCGGAGCAGATCAGCACCTGCGCGCCGAACTCCTCGTCGGCGAAGTAGGCAGCGGCGCGGTCACGCTCGAGGATGCTCATGCCCTCGTGGAACACCGTGGCCGGGATGCCGGAGCGCACGCGCAGGGCGTCTTCCAGGTCCAGTGCGGTCTCGGCGTGGGCGCAGATCACCAGCACCTTGAATTTCTTGAGTATCTTCAGGTTGTCGATCAACCACTCGACGCGCGGGTCGATGCGCCACCAGCGCTGCTCGTCGTCGATCTCGTCCTGCGCCTGGTAGCTGACTTCCGGGTACAGCTCGGCATGCTCGCCCAGCGGCAGTTCGAGGTATTCGTCCGGGCTCGGCAGCGGGTAGGCATGCAGCTCGCGCTCGGGGAAACCCTGCACCGCGGCGCGGGTGTTACGGAACAGCAGGCGGCCGGTGCCGTGGCGGTCGAGCAGTTCGCGCACCAGGCGCGATCGGGCCTCGCTGTCGCCGCCGTCGATGGCATCGAGCAGCTCGCGGCCTTCGTCACCGAGGAAGCCGCCAATGGCATCACGTGCCTGAGCGCTGAGCTTGTCCTGGTCGAGCAGTTCCTGCACCGCTTCAGCGACCGGACGATACTGGCTGCTTTCGGCGCGGAAGGCTTCCAGGTCATGGAAGCGATTGGGGTCGAGCAGGCGCAGACGGGCGAAGTGGCTGTCCTGGCCGAGCTGTTCCGGGGTGGCGGTGAGCAGCAGTACGCCGGGTATGACCTCGGCCAGTTGCTCGACCAGCGAATATTCGGCGCTGGCCTGCTCCGGGTGCCAGACCAGGTGATGCGCTTCGTCGACTACCAGCAGGTCCCAGCCGGCAGCGAACAGCGCGTCCTGGGCCTTCTCGTCGTCCTTCAGCCATTCCAGGGCGACCAGGGCCAGCTGGCAATCCTCGAACGGGTTGCTGGCGTCGCTTTCCATGAAGCGTTCAGCGTCGAACAGCGCCACGTCGAGGTTGAAGCGGCGACGCATCTCCACCAGCCACTGGTGTTGCAGGTTTTCCGGCACCAGGATCAGCACGCGCCCGGCGCGCCCGGAGAGCAGCTGGCGATGAATCACCAGGCCGGCCTCGATGGTCTTGCCCAGGCCCACTTCGTCGGCCAGCAGCACGCGCGGGGCGATACGGTCGGCCACTTCGCGGGCGATGTGCAGTTGGTGTGCGATCGGTTGGGCGCGGGCGCCACCGAGGCCCCAGAGCGAGGACTGCAGCAGGCGGCTGTTGTGCTCCAGGCTGTGGTAGCGCAGGGCGAACCAGGACAGCGGGTCGATCTGGCCGGCGAACAGGCGGTCGCTGGCCAGGCGGAACTGGATGAAATTTGATAGCTGGGTTTCCGGCAGGGTGACCGGCTGATGCTGCGCGTTGAGACCGTGATAAACCAGCAGGCCATCGATGTCCTCGACTTCCTGCACGGTCACTTTCCAGCCCTCGAAGTGGGTGATCTCGTCACCCGGGGCGAAGCGCACGCGGGTCAGCGGGGCATTGCGCGTGGCGTACTGACGGGTTTCGCCGGTGGCCGGGTAGAGCACGGTGAGCAGGCGGCCTTCCTCGGTAAGGATGGTTCCCAGACCCAGTTCCGCTTCGCTGTCACTGATCCAGCGTTGCCCCGGTTGATATTGCGCCATGCCTGTCTGTCTCCCGCGTGAAAAAGCCGGCTATGGTAACGGATGCTGCGCCATGGCCAAAGTGCTCATGGCACTATCGCGATGTCCGTCAGTCGAAAGTGTAGTGAGCACCGGCTAAAGTCGCGGATGACGGGGCCGACAGCCTGACCAATGGAGGTGCTGTTGCATGCTGCCACCGATTCCCCACAGCCTGGTGCCGGTCACTGCCTCGCAGGACGTGATCAAGCCCAAGCCCGAGATTCCACCGGTAACCCCGGCCGAGGAGAGCGCCAAGGAAAGTGCGCTGAGCCTGGACAAACGGCACCCGCAGGAAACCGAGGAGCTGCTGCGTGAGGAGCAGCGCCGCCGACAGCGGCGCGGCTACACTCCGGAGCAACTGGCCGAGGCCGAGCCGGAAGAGGTGGAGCAGGCATTGGGCGATCTGCCCAGACAAGGACTGTGGGTGGATGTGGAAGTCTGAGACACTCCTTTCATTTCTAGCTGTGTAGATCTTCATGCTGTTCGCCGACCCGTTACCCGCAATCGCCGATGCCGAGCTGGACTACCTGCCCGGCTGGCTCGACCCCGCGCTCGCCGATCAGTGGCTACAGGCGCTGTTCGAGCAAACGCCCTGGCAGCAGCCGGAGCTGTTTATCCATGGTCGTTATCACCGCACACCGCGGCTGACTGCCTGGTATGGCGCGCCCGAGGCGCGTTATCGCTATTCCGGCAAGGTGCACGAGCCTTTGCCCTGGACCGCGCTGCTCGACGAGATTCGTCAGCGGGTCATGCAGGAAGTCGAGCAGTCGCTCAATGCCGTGTTGCTCAACTACTACCGTGATGGCCAGGACTCGATGGGTTGGCATAGCGACGCGGAGCCCGAACTAGGCCGTAATCCGCTGATCGCCTCGCTCAACCTGGGCGGTAGCCGGCGCTTCGATCTGCGCCGTGCGGGCGCCACGCGCATCGAGCATTCGCTGATCCTTGAGCATGGCTCACTACTGGTCATGCGCGGGCCAACGCAGCATCATTGGCAACACCAAGTGGCGAAGACGCGGCAAGCCTGCGTGCCGCGCCTGAACCTGACCTTTCGCCTGATCCGGTTTCCGCTATGAGCAATGACGACAAACTGATCGACTTCGCCGCCGAGCGCGACAAGCGCATCCACGACCTTAACGACAAGCGTCTCAATGAGATGCGTCAGGTCTTCGAGCAGGTATTGCCGTTGAGCAAGGCCAAGAAAAAGTCGAAGAACAAGCCCAAGAAACGCTGACCCCCCACCGCTCGTGCCTTGTGCCGCGCTTCCCGCCTCGTACCCCCGCGATTTCTTGACCTGGATCAGTATTCCCCGTAGCCGCGCCACGCGGGGCTTGCGGCGATTGATCCAGATCAATTTTCCTGACGCCAGCGCTGATAACTTAAAGCCATCCCAGACAGACAGGCACAACAGGAGGCAGCCATGTTCGTCGATACAGTGGTTCTCGCCGGAGTCGGCACCGTTCTTCTGATGATCGCTTTTTGTGGGGGTGTTGGTTACTTCATCTGGAAGGATGCTCACAAGCGCAAGCAGGGCTGATCCTTCCAGTTAACTGGGCACGCAAGGCAATTCGGGCGACTTCGGTCGCCCATTTTTTTGCCTGTGACCTAGGCTGGTGGCCTCCTGGCGGGGAAAGTTGAGCTAGGGGGTGGACGAATTTAGATAGCTAGCTAATAATTGGCTTTGTTTAACGGCTCGCTCGAGTCGTCGTCTATCTTCAAATCGTCAAGTTTCGAATCCCAGTCCATGCGAGATTCCCTGCAGGCTTTCCTGGCGCCCAATGCCCAGGCTGTTCAGTTCGCGGTCAAGACGTTGCTTGGCGGCGGGCTGGCGCTTTGGCTCGCGCTGCGATTGGGTCTTGAACAACCGCAGTGGGCGCTGATGACAGCCTTCATCGTCGCTCAGCCGCTTTCGGGCATGGTGGTGCAGAAGGGGCTGGCGCGGTTGCTCGGCACCATGGTCGGCACCTTCATGGCCGTGGTGCTCATGGCCCTGTTCGCTCAGACGCCCTGGCTGTTTCTGCTGACCTTTGCCCTGTGGCTGGCGACCTGTACCGCCGTCTCGACCATGCTTCGCAGCGCCTGGGCGTATTCCTTCGTGCTGGCTGGCTACACGGTCGCAATCATCGGCCTGCCGGCTATCGACAAGCCTCATGTGATCTTCGATGAGGCCATCGCCCGTTCCACCGAGATATGCCTGGGGCTGGTCTGTGCCACGCTGAGCAGTGCCTTGCTCTGGCCGCAGCGGGTCGAGCGGCAGTTGGTACAGCAGGCACGTGATACCTGGCAGGCCGGTATCAAGGCCGTATGCCTGGCCCTGGCGGGAGAAGAGGGCGATTCGCGCCAGGGACTGCTCGAAGTGCTGGCGCGTATCGTTGCCGTGGACGCCCAGCGCGAGCACGCCTGGTTCGAGGGCGATCGTGGCCGCCAGCGAGCCATCGCCCTGCGCGTGCTCAGTCGTGATTTGCTTGGCATGCTGAGGCTCGCCCGGGGCGTGGCCAGGCAGTGGCGTCAACTCGGCACGGATGAAGCGCAAGGCGTAGCGCCTTGGCTACAGGCGGTGCAGGCGCAATTGCAGGCTCCGCCCGGAGAACGCTCTACGTTGGTCGATCGCTTGCGTGAGGCCGCTCAGGACGCGTCGCTGAGCGTCGCTCAGCAGCTGTGCCTGGAGCGCCTGGCCGTTCTCTTGCTGCGCGTCGAGGATGCCAGCCTTGCTCTGCAGGCGGTCGAGCAGGGCAAGGCACCGGTCGATGCGCCGCAGGCGCTGTCCTGGCACTACGACTGGCAGAGCGCTCTGGTCTATGGCGCACGTAGCGGTCTGACCTTCATGGTCCTGGCCACGTTCTGGATGGCCACTGGCTGGACTCATGCCGTTGGTGCGATGTTGCTTGGCGCGGTGGTCTGCAGTCTGTTCGCCCGGCTGGAGGCGGCGCCGGCAATCGGCATGATGTTCCTGCGCGGTATCTTCTATGCGCTGCCGGTGGCGTTCTTCGTCGGGCAGATTCTGATGCCACAGATCGACGGATTCCCCATGCTCGCGCTGGTGCTGGGTGTCCCGCTGTTCTTTGGCGTGCTGGGCATGGCTAAACCACCGCTGGCGGCGACTTCGACGTCATTCTGCCTGCACCTGATCGTGCTTTGCTTGCCGCCTGCTGGCGTAGGTTACGACGTGGCGTATTTTCTCAACGAGGCGCCCGGCATGCTGCTGGGCGTCGGTTGTGCGGTGATGGCGTTCAAGCTGATCGGGCTGCGCGATCCTGTCTGGCATGGGCGTCGACTGACGCAGGCCATTCAGACCGATCTCGGTCGTTTGACCCGGCGTGACCTGGGGCGCGCGGAGAACTGGTTCGGTGGGCGCATGGCTGATCGTCTGCTGCAGCTGGCGCGTCACTATCCGGCGCGACCGGATCGGACGCGCAGTCGCTGGGACGATGGTATCGCCGGGCTCGATCTGGGGGACGAATTGCTGCATCTGCGCGGCTGCCTGGCGCATGTCGATGCCGATCTGAGCCAGCCACAAGAGCGTTTCCTGCAACACCTTGACCAAGTACTGGAGCATGGCCCGGCACCCGAGTGCCAGGACGCGCTGGACGCTCCTGCCGCAGAGCTCAGGCTGGCACTGAGTACGCTGGCGCCGAGCATCGAGCGGCGGTTGGCCGATGCGGCCCTGGCGCAATTGCAAAGTGGTTGGCGCCGCTGGTGCCAACTGAGAGGAGAAACCCATGGGCTTGCATGAGTGGTCGCTGGGCGGTGTGTTGCTCAGCCCGATGGCGATCTATGCGGTACTGGCGCTGCTGCTCACTGGCGTGCTGCGTCTTGGCTTGCAGCGCATCGGGCTGAAGCGCTGGATCTGGCATGAGGCCTTGTTCGATTGTGCCCTTTATGTCTGCGTGCTGGCGGCCGTGATGGCCGTTCTGGCGCAGTGAGGAGAGAAACATGCATTCGACCATTCGTGTCGGCATAACCCTGATCACGGTGGTGGCGGCGATCTTCGCCGGGGCCTGGATCTGGCAGCACTACATGTACTCGCCCTGGACCCGTGATGCTCGGGTGCGTGCCGATGTGGTCACCATCGCTCCGGATGTGTCCGGTTGGGTGGTCGAGCTCGAGGTACGCGACAACCAGCAGGTCAAGGCTGGCGATCTGTTGATGAGTATCGACCATGACCGCTATCAGGCCGCGGTGGAGAAGGCCCAGGCCGTGGTGGACATTCGCAAGCAGCAGCTCAGCCTGCGTGAGCATGAAGCGGCGCGGCGTTCTCGACTGGGTGCTCAGGCGATCAGCGCCGAGCTGCTGGAGAACGCACAGATCAACGCCGAGATGGCCCGTGGCGAGTATCGCGAGGCCCAGGCTGACTTGCGTATCGCCGAGCTGAACCTGGCGCGTAGCGAAGTACGCGCGCCACGCGATGGTCAAGTGACCAATCTGGTGCTGGCGCAGGGTAACTACGTCAATGCCGGGCAGGCGGTAATGGCACTGGTCGACACCCAGTCGTTCTACGTGCAGGCCTATTTCGAGGAAACCAAGCTGCCGCGCATTCAGGTTGGTGCGCCGGTGGAGGTCTGGTTGATGGGCGGCGAGAACGAGATTCGCGGTGAGGTGCAGAGCATCAGCCGTGGCATCACCGACCGCAACGCCAGCCCGGATGGACAGCTGCTGGCCAATGTCGAGCCGACGTTCAACTGGGTGCGTCTGGCGCAGCGTATTCCGGTGCGGATCAAACTGACCAGCCTGCCCGAAGATATCGCCCTGAGTGCTGGTATGACTGCCAGCGTGCGGGTGGACTAGCGCGTTTTCGATACTGTGGGAGGGGCTTTAGCCGCGACAACCTGTATAGGCTCGCGGCTAAAGCCCCTCCCACATTTGAGTTCTAGGGTGGACGAATAAAAGCGTCATCCACCCCACGACGAAATGACTGGATCAGCTGCGTTCGATGCTGGCCGGGGTACGGCGCATCAGCACCTTGCCGTGGCGCACTGATACCAGTGCGTGGCCCTGGCTGCGCACCATCTCGTAATCGTCCGGCGCCGAGAGAATCAGCAGGTTGGCCGGGCGACCGACTTCCAGGCCATAGCGTTCGCCCAGGTTCAGCGCGCGTGCCGAGTTGTCGGTGATCAGATCCAGGCTGCGCTTGATGTCTTCATAGCCGAGCATGTGGCAGATGTGCAGGCCGGCTTCGAGAATTCGCAGGATGTTGCCGTTACCCAGCGGATACCAAGGATCGACGATGGAATCCTGACCGAAGCAGACGTTCATCCCGGCGCGGTCGATCTCCGCCACGCGGGTCAGGCCACGGCGTTTCGGGTAGGTGTCGAAACGGCCCTGCAGGTGGATGCTCTCGGTCGGGCAGGAGATGAAGCTGATACCGCTCATCTTCAACAGGCGGAACAGCTTGGAGCAGTAGGCGTTGTCGTAGGAGCCCATGGCCGTGGTGTGGCTGGCGGTGACGCGCGCGCCCATGCCACGTACGCGGGCTTCTTCGGCCAGCACTTCGAGAAAGCGCGACTGCGGGTCGTCGGTCTCGTCGCAGTGCACGTCCACCAGGCAGCCGGTGCGTTCGGCTAGATCCATCAGGAACTTGATCGACGACACGCCCTGGTCGCGAGTGTTCTCGAAGTGCGGGATGCCGCCGACCACGTCGGCGCCCAGTTCGATGGCCTGTTCCATCAGCGCACGACCACCCGCGTAGGACTCGATGCCCTCCTGCGGGAAGGCGACGATCTGCAGGTCGATCAGGTGGCGGGTTTCCTCGCGCACTTCGAGCATGGCCTTGAGCGCGGCCAGCGTCGGATCGGTGACGTCGACATGGGTGCGCACGTGCTGGATACCGTGATCGACCAGCATGTCGATGGTTTTCTTGGCGCGGGTCTTGGTGTCTTCGTGGGTCACCAGCGCCTTGCGCTCGGCCCAGCGTTCGATGCCTTCGAACAGCGTGCCGCTCATGTTCCAGGCCGGCTCGCCGGCAGTCAGGGTGGCATCGAGGTGAATGTGCGGTTCGACGAAGGGCGCCACCACCAGGTTGCCGGCGGCGTCGAGGTCGTCTGCGGCCGGTGTGGCAGCGGCAGTTTGCGCATCGATGGCGGCGATATCGGCGCCGTTCAGGGTGATGCGGTACAGGCCGTCGCGGCCGCGCAGGCGGGCGTTGTGGATGATCATGCAGGGTTCCTCTCAGGCAGGCGACGACAGGCGCCGGATCAGCAGCGCAACGCTGATGTTCAGGCGGTCGTGCGGGGTATCGAAGGAGCAACCGGTCAGCGCTTCGATGCGTTGTAGACGGTAGCTCAGGGTATTGCGGTGAACATTCAGGCGCTGCGCGGCCAGGGCCAGGTTGCCGTTCTCGGCGAACCAGGCTTCCAGCGTCGGCATCAGCACCGGCTGGTGGCGCGAGTCGTCGCCGATCAGCGGGCCGAGCACGCGCTCGACGAAGCGGTCGAGCAGGCTGCGATCACGGATTGCGCCAAGCAGCTCGAGCACGCCCAGTTCGTTGAAACTGCACAGCCCGAGGCGCTCCGGGAAACGCTTTGCAACGGCCAGAGCCTGACGCGCCTCGCCCAAGCCCTGGGCGAAACGCGGCGCATCGCAGCCGGCGCTACCAAGGCCGAGAAACAGGCGCAGCGGGCCGAGTTGCGGGCGCAGCTCATCGAGCAGGGCGGTCATGGCCTGGCGGTTGCGCGCTTCATCCTGCGGCGTGGGGCAGGGCAGCAGGGCGATCCAGTGGCGGCCCTGACTAACCAGTGGCAGCGCCTCACCGAGTTCGCCGAGGCTCTGCTCCAGACGTCGTTGCAGCAGTTGCTGACGACTTTGCAGCTGGCGCTCGGCGTCTTCGTCGGCCAGGTCGCCGAACAGCTGTTCGCTGCCGTCGAGACGCAATAGGGCTACCTGGCGTGGCACGTGCAGCGCCAGGCCGAGGCTGTCGGCGCGTTGCAGCAGCACGTCGAGCGACTGGTAGTCGCCATCGAGCACCTGCTCCAGCACGTGCTGACGTGAGCGGCCGAGCTGTTGCGCATGGACCAGGGCCGTGCCAATCGCCTGAGTGACCACCACCATCTTCAGCGCATAGGGCTGCTCGATCAGCGGCAGGCCGAGGCGCTCGGCTTCGTCGATCACGCTGGGCGGTATCGTGTGGATATATTCGGCGCCGGTGAGGATGACCATGCCGGCGACCACGCGCTCATGGCCTTCGCGCACCAGGCGCAGCAGATTGGCTTCGTCACGCGGGTGGTTGATGCCGGTGACGAAAATCAGCTCGCCGCCCATCACCCAGTCGGCAATGCCCTCGTTCTCGGCCACGTAGGGCCAGCGCACGGCATTGTCGCGCCCGACCTGGCCAGCACGCAGGTGCATGCTGTCCAGGCCGGGCAGGGCGAGTACATCGGCGACGGTCAGGCTCACGCGCCAGCGACCTGCTGACGGCCAGCCAGGGCCTTGTGCAGTTCAAACAGCACGACGTAGGCCACGGCGGCTACGGCGATGCCCACCAGCGGCGCGACCCAGGGCGAGAAATAGGCACTCAGTGCACCGATCAGGTAGGCGCCGAGGCCGACCCAATTAAATGCAGGCAGGTTCGCATCGGCCAGTTTCGGGTAGCGCGCGCGATGGCCGTAGAAGTAGTCGGCCATGATCACGCCACCAATCGGCGGGATGATCGAGCCGAGCAGGATCAGGAAGGGGATCAGCATTTCATACATGCCGCCGATGGCCAGCAGCGTGCCGATGCCAGCGCCGGCCAGGGTCACGGTCTTACGCTTGCTGGTGCGCAGCAGGTTACAGCCGGCGGCGGCGAAGTTGTAGATGGTGTTGTCCTGGGTGGTCCACAGGTTGAGGAAGAGCATGACCACAGCGGCCATGGACAGGCCCTGCAGCACCAGCACTTCGACCACGTCCGGTTGCTGGTAGACGATGGCGCCGTAGGCACCGGCGATGATCATCAGGCCGTTGCCGATGAAGAAACCGAGCAGGCTGGCCAGCACTGCGACGCGGCCGCTCTTGGCGAAGCGCGTCCAGTTGGTGGCCTGGGTTGCGCCGCTGACGAAGGTGCCGAATACCAGGGTGATGGCCACGCTCAGGCTCATGCTTTCCGACGGCTCTACCGCCAGCAGCCCGGCGAGGCCGCCGATATCACGGGTGGCGATCCACAGCGACGCCACCAGCAGCACCAGCATGGCCGGCACGGCAACGCGCGAGAGCAGGTCGAGGCCCTTGTAGCCGACGAAGGCAGTGAGGCAGAAACCGAAGCCGAACAGCACCATCAGCGGGATGGTCAGGCCCTCCGGCAGGCCGAGAATCTTCACCAGGACGATGGCAACGGTTGCCGTGCCCCAGGCGTACCAGCCAATTTGGGTGAAACCCAGGAGCATGTCGGACAGCTTGCTGCCCACTTCGCCGAAGCAGAAACGCCCCATCAGCACCGAGTTCAAGCCGCTGCGGCAGGCGATGAAGCCGAGTACGGCGGCATATAGCCCGAGCAGCAGGTTGCCGATCACTGCAGCCCAGAGCAGGGTGGTGAAGTCAAAGGCCATGCCGATCTTGCCGCCGGCGAACATGGTGGCGGTGAAGAAGGTGAAACCGAACAGCAGGATGGCGGTGGAGAACAGCCCCTTGCGGGCGCCGCTGGGCACCTCGCTCAGAGGGTAATCGCTATCGGGGGTGGCGTGGCTCATGGACCTGGCTCCGGTATGGGGGTAAGGCCTTGGCGATAGCAGGGGGCGTGCCAGAATCAGCGGGCGTGGCCGCTTGGCAAGGTGGTCAAAGGATTTTGTGCGAAGTGCACAATGAATTGCACTTCTGGAGTGCCAGATCGCTCAAGGCTTGTGAGTGTAGAACAAAAGTGGTGCGCGGTGCTGCTGCCGCGCACCAGCTTGCAGCGGGTCAGCCGACCGTCACCTGCGGCATCGGCGGCATGGTCACGGTCTGCTCGGCGCTCGGGGCGAGCACTTCGGCTTCGCCGTCGACCACTTGCTTGCCATCCTGGTTGAACACGCGGGTGGCGATGCGCACGCGGTTCTTCGGCAGTTTTTCCAGCACTTCCAGCTTCACGGTCAGGGTGTCGCCGAGTTTCACCGGGCGGGTGAACTTGAGCTGCTGGCCGAGGTAGATGGTGCCCGGGCCGGGCAGGTTGCAGGCGATGGCGGCGCTGATCAGCGCGCCGGTGAACATGCCGTGGGCGATACGCTCCTTGAACATGGTCTCGGCGGCGAAGGCTGCGTCCAGGTGCACCGGGTTGTTGTCGCCGGACACGGCGGCGAACAGCTGCACGTCACGTTCTTCCACCTGCTTTTCAAAGCTGGCTTGCTGGCCGACTTCGAGCGCCTCGTAGGGGATGTTGGTTACCTGGGTCATGGACACTCCTGAGTGAGCTTGCGACCGTGGCGCAGCGCTTGCTGCAGCCAGTCGATCAGATGGGCGGTGACCTCGTCGCGGTTGCTCTCGTTGAGCAACTCGTGGCGGGCCTCGGGATAAAGTTTCAGTTGTACGTCGCGCACGCCAGCAGTGCGTAGCGCGGCTGCCAGGTCTTCCAGGCGTTTGCCGTCGCTGACCGGGTCACGCGAGCCACCGATGACCAGCAGCGGCAGGTCGGCATCGATCTGTGTCAGGTTGGCCACCTTGGTGATGTGCTGCAGGCCTTCAAGCAGGTCGCACCACAACTGCGTGGTGCAGACGAAACCGCAGAGTGGATCGGTCACGTATTTGTCCACTTCTGCCGGATCGCGACTGAGCCAGTCGAAGGCGGTGCGATTAGGTTTGAAGGCTTTGTTGAATGAGCCGAATGACAAGAAGTCGATGAGTTTGCTGCGGCCTTTGCCGCCCAGACGCCAGCGCTCGAAACCGGCGATCAGGCGTGCGCCCTTGTACAGCGCTACGGGCTGGTAGTTGGAGCCGGACAGGATGGCCCCCTGCAGACTGCAGCTGTGGCCCATCAGGTAGGCCATGCCGATGTAACTGCCCATGCTGTGACCCAGCAGGAAGATCGGCGTGTGTGGATGCTGCTGGCGAATATGGTGATTGAGCGTAGACAGGTCATCCACCACCTTGCTCCAACCGTCCTCGTCGGCAAAGTGCCCCAGCGTGCCGCGTTCTGCGGTGAGGCCATGACCACGCTGATCCAGTGCATACAAGGCGATTCCGCACGCCACCAGCGCTTCGCCCAGGCGCGCGTAGCGCAGACTGTGCTCGGCCATGCCGTGGGCCAGCATCAGCGCTGCTCGTGGTGCCTCTTCGCCATACCAGTGGTTGATGTGCAGCGGCAGACCATCGCTGGCATTGAGAGTGAAGACGTCGTGGCGCATGGCGAATCCTTGTGCCGGGAGTTGGCGGCATTGTGCACCCTGACCGCTGTCAGGCATAGCTCCAGTAAATTTCTGCCAAAGGCTAAAGATCGGTTACGAATCGCTACATTTAATGCGAAATTCAGCCCATCAATGACGCCTTCGAGCTATTTGCGGCGCTGTTCCAAGCTGCTACTTTCCGGGCAGTCAGATTACTTCAGGGGAAGAGGACAAGAACAATGCAACCTGATTTCTGGAACGACAAACGCGCCCCTGGCGTGCCCAACGATATCGACCTGTCCAGCTACAAGTCGGTGATCGAAGTGTTCGAGCGTTCGTGCAAGCGTTTCGCTGATCGTCCGGCCTTCAGCAATCTTGGCGTCACGCTGACCTATGCCGAGCTGGATCGCCTCTCCGCAGCCTTTGCTGCCTATCTGCAGAAACATACCGATCTCAAACCGGGCGACCGCATCGCCGTGCAGATGCCCAACGTGCTGCAGTATCCGATCGCCGTGTTCGGTGCCATGCGCGCCGGCCTCATCGTGGTCAACACCAACCCGCTATACACCGCACGCGAGATGCGTCATCAGTTCAAGGATGCCGGCGTGCGTGCGCTGGTGTACCTGAACATGTTCGGCAAGCTGGTGCAGGAGGTGCTGCCGGACACTGAGATCGACTACCTGATCGAAGCCAGGATGGGTGACCTGTTGCCGAGCCTCAAGGGCTGGCTGGTCAACACCGTGGTGAAGAAGGTCAAGAAGATGGTGCCCGACTATCACCTGCCGCAGGCCATTGCCTTCAAGCAGGTGCTCAAGCAGGGTCATGGCCAGGCGCTGACGCCCGTGACTGCCAGCCACGACGATATCGCTGTGTTGCAGTACACCGGCGGCACCACCGGCGTGGCCAAGGGGGCGATGCTCACCCACGGCAACCTGGTGGCCAACATGCTGCAGGTCGATGCCTGCCTGTCGCAGCTCGGCCCGGATGGCACGACGCTGATGAAGCAGGGCCAGGAGATCATGATCGCGCCTCTGCCGCTCTACCATATCTATGCCTTCACGGCGAACTGCATGTGCATGATGGTCAACGGCAACCACAACGTGCTGATCACCAACCCGCGTGACATTCCCGGTTTCGTCAAGGAGCTGGGCAAGTGGAAGTTCTCGGCATTGTTGGGCCTGAACACCTTGTTCGTCGCGTTGATGGACCATCCTGACTTCAAGAACCTCGACTTTTCCCACCTCAAGGTCACCAACTCTGGCGGTACCGCGCTGGTCAAGGCCACGGCAGAGCGTTGGCAGCACATGACAGGCTGCGTTGTCGTTGAAGGCTATGGTCTGACCGAGACGTCGCCGGTGGCCAGCGCCAACCCTTATGGCGAGCATGCGCGCCTGGGTACCGTTGGCATTCCGGTGTCCGGTACGGCATTCAAGGTGATTGACGATGAGGGGGGTGAGCTGCCGCTGGGTGAGCGCGGCGAACTGTGCATCAAGGGGCCGCAGGTCATGAAAGGCTACTGGCAGCGCGAGGACGCCACGGCCGAGGTGCTGGATGCCGACGGTTGGTTCAAGACCGGCGATATTGCGGTAATCGACCCGGACGGCTTCGTGCGCATCGTCGATCGGAAGAAGGACATGATCATCGTCTCGGGCTTCAACGTGTACCCCAACGAGATCGAGGATGTGGTCATGGCACACCCGAAGGTCGCCAGTTGCGCCGCTATCGGTGTGCCGGACGAAAAGTCCGGGGAAGTGGTCAAACTGTTCGTCGTACCGCGTGACGGTGGTGTGACGGTGGAAGAGCTCAAGGCATACTGCAAGGAGAATTTCACCGGCTACAAGGTGCCCAAGCACATCGTCTTCAAGGATGCATTGCCAATGACCCCGGTCGGCAAGATCCTGCGCCGCGAGCTGCGCGACATCGCCTGACCCCTGCGCCTCTCCCCGGAGCAGGGGAGAGGCCTGCTCATCTGCCGCAATGGCCGATCAATTGTTGTGATTTGGTAACCGCAAGCGCGGTATGCCCACTCGTTTCGTCGAACCCCGCACTGTACTTGACGCTTATCCGGGCTAGTCTCTATGCGCTGTAATAAGCGAGCTAGAGGCTTTTGTCCGTTTTCATTGGGGGATAATGGATTGTGACTTTTGTGCGTCTTTTAGTCACTTTCATTACTCTGCAGCCCATGCTTGGTGCTGGTGGGCCTCTGGTAAAGCTGCTACTCTCGGCGCGCTTCCGGGCCCCTGGCCAGCGGGAAAGCGAGCTAAATACACAACAAACAACCGCCTACGCGCGGTGAAGATCAGCTGTTGCTTAGGAGTGGGCTTCCATGACCGAAAACTTCTGGAAGGACAAGTATCCCGTTGGGGTCGCTGCCGAAATCAATCCCGACCAGTACCCGAACATCCTCGCGGTATTGAAAGAGTCCTGCCAACGCTTCGCCGACAAGCCTGCTTTCAGCAATCTGGGCAAGACGCTCACTTACGGTGAGATCTACCAGCTCTCCGGTGACTTCGCTGCCTACCTGCAAAAGCACACCGACCTCAAGCCGGGTGACCGTATCGCCGTGCAGCTGCCCAACGTGCTGCAGTACCCTGTCGTGGTATTCGGTGCCATGCGCGCCGGCCTGGTGGTGGTCAACACCAACCCGCTGTACACCGCGCGGGAAATGGAACATCAGTTCAACGACTCCGGCGCCAAGGCGCTGATCTGCCTGGCCAACATGGCGCACCTGGCCGAGCAGGTGGTGCCGAAGACAGGCGTGAAGACGGTGATCGTCACCGAAGTCGGCGATATGCTGCCGACCTTCAAGCGCCTGCTGGTCAACTTCGTGATCAAGCATGTGAAGAAAATGGTGCCGGCCTACAGCCTGCCGCGTGCCGTGGCCCTCAACGATGCGCTGGCCAAGGGCCGCGGGCAGAGCTTCGCCGAAGCCAGCCCTGCCAACGACGATATTGCCGTGCTGCAGTACACCGGCGGCACCACTGGCGTGGCCAAGGGCGCCATGCTGACCCATCGCAACCTGGTGGCCAACATGCTGCAGGTGCGCGAGCTGATGGGCGCCAATCTCAACGAAGGCTGCGAGGTGTTGATCGCACCGCTGCCGCTCTACCACATCTACGCCTTCACCTTTCACTGCATGGCGATGATGCTGATCGGCGGGCACAACGTCCTGCTGACCAATCCGCGTGATCTGCCATCCGTGGTCAAGGACCTGGCCAAGTACCGCTTTACCGGTTTCGTCGGCCTCAACACCCTGTTCGTCGCCCTGTGCAATAACGAGGATTTCCGCAAGCTGGACTTCTCCAGCCTGAAACTCACCGTCTCCGGCGGCATGGCCCTGCAGCTGGCCACCGCCGAGCGCTGGAAGGAAGTTACCGGCTGCGCCATCTGCGAAGGCTTCGGTATGACCGAAACCAGCCCGGTGGCCACGGTCAACCCGTTCAGCGCCATCCAGCTGGGCACCATCGGTATTCCGCTGCCCTCGACCCTGTGTCGGATCATCAACGATGACGGCCAGGAGCTCGCCATCGGTGAGATCGGCGAGCTGTGCGTGAAAGGCCCGCAGGTGATGAAAGGTTACTGGCAGCGCCAGGAAGCCACCGATGAGATCCTCGATGCCGACGGCTGGCTGAAGACCGGTGATATCGGCCTGATTCAGGAAGACGGCTACCTGCGTATCGTCGATCGCAAGAAAGACATGATTCTGGTGTCCGGCTTCAACGTTTACCCGAACGAGCTGGAAGACGTGCTGGCGACCTTGCCGGGCGTGCTGCAGTGCGCCGCCATCGGCGTGCCGGATGAAAAATCCGGTGAGGCGATCAAGGTATTCGTGGTGGTCAAACCCGGCGAGAGCCTGACCAAAGAGCAGGTGATGGAGCACATGCGCGCCAACCTCACCGGCTACAAAGTGCCCAAGGCCGTGGAGTTCCGCGATGTACTGCCGACCACCAACGTCGGCAAGATCCTGCGTCGGGAGCTGCGCGACGAAGAGCTGAAGAAGCTGGGCAAGAAATGACGCGATCGCGTTGAACGAGAAACCCGCTTCGGCGGGTTTTTTTATGCCCTGCCATCCCTGCCATCCCTGCCAGCCAGGCTCCGAGCCGCGATGTCAAAAATCGCGCCCGGCGATTTTTTGTTGCTCGTCATTCCTGGTGCCAGATGCTGCGAGAGCGATCCGCTCTGCCGGGCAGCGTTGCGTAGCAGTCACATGACTATTGATCCGGGTCAGACACTCCGTGACCGAAGTGGGCATATTTATTTCTTTATAAGACGAAGCTGGTCAGACCAGTTTTTGCATTTCTCTATTTTTTTGGCGTCACCATATTGGCAATATGCCGGCCCGATAACATCAAACTGCTAGGTCTCTGGATCATGATCGCTCGTTTGCGTTTGCGCACCAAAGTGTTGTTGCTGGCCCTTGGCCCCATCTGTCTGTTGACCTTGCTGCTCAGCTCCATCGCCATGCTGGTGCTCGGCAACCTCGCCGGGCAGCAGGAACAGCAGACCCGAGCCAAGCTGGTGGCGGATCGCAAGAGCGAGATTGAGCAGTACGTGCAGTTGGCGGTGAAGGCGATCGAACCGATCTACCAGGCCTCCGCCGATGGCGACATGGGTGCGCGCGAGCAGGCCGTGGCGGTGCTCAAACGTCTGTCCTATGGCGCCGATGGCTATTTCTGGGGTTATGACACGTCCATTCGCCGCGTGCTGCAGGGCAATACCGACGATCGCATCGGTGAGGACTTCAGCGGTTTTCGTGATCCCAACGGTGTGTATGCCATTCGTGAGCTGGTGCGCGCAGGCATGGATAGCAGCCACTACGTCGACTACAGCTTCGTGCTGGGTGACGGCAAGGTCCAGGTACCGAAGGTCGGCTATTCCCAGTACCTGCCGAAATGGAAGATGGTGTTTGGCACCTCGGTCAATCTCGATGGCGTAGAGCGTGATGTACAGGCCGCGCGTGGCGAATTCCAGCAGAGTATCGACCAACTCCTGCTAGTGATGCTGGGCTCGGCTATTGGTTTGCTGGTGGTGCTGGCCTTGCTTGCCCTGCCACTGGCTGCCTCGATCACCCGACCGGTGCAGTTGATCAGGGACAAGCTCGACGACATGGCGGCGGGCGAGGGCGATCTGACGCAACGCCTGCCGGTTACCAGTCGGGACGAGTTGGGTGAGCTGGCAAGCGCGTTCAATGCCTTCGTGGCCAAAATCCACGTACTGGTGCAGCAGGTATCCGGCACTACCGAGCAGCTCTCCGGTCTGGTGGGTGCGGTGTCCAGCCAGGCGCAGCGCTCCGAACACGCCATGGCAGGACAGCGTCACGAGACCGATCAGGTCGCCACGGCCATCAATGAAATGTCTGCCGCTGCCCATGAGGTCGCGGAAAGTGCGCAGCGTGCGGCAGAGGCGGCGCGCGAGACCGATCAGCAAGGCCAGGCGGCCAAGCGTGTAGTCGACACCAGCGTGACGCAGATCCACGACCTGGTGGGCGAGGTACGTACCAGCAGCGAGTCGCTCGACAGCCTGCGCCAGGACGTTCAGGGCATCGTCAGCGTACTGGAAGTGATTCGCGCCATTGCCGACCAGACCAACCTGCTGGCGCTCAACGCCGCTATCGAGGCTGCGCGGGCCGGTGAGGCGGGGCGTGGTTTTGCCGTGGTGGCGGACGAGGTACGGGCATTGGCAAGCCGCACCCAGCAGAGCACCTGCGAGATTCAGAGCATGATCGACCGCTTGCAGAGCGCCACCGAAGAGGCCGTTGCGGCCATGCGACGTGCCAGTCAGATGGGCGACAGCACGCGCGAGCAGGCCACCCATGCCGGCGAGTCGCTGGACAGCATCGCGGTGCTGATTGGCACCATCAACTCGATGAACGCCCAGATCGCCAGCGCGGCCGAGGAACAGACCGCCGTGGCCGAGGAGATCAATCGCAGCGTGCATCAGATTGCCGTTGCGGTGGATGAAGTGGCCAGCGATGCCGCGCAGGGCGCGCAGACCGCGCGTGATCTCGATGGCTTGGGCGGGCGCCTGCAAGGGTTGGTCGCCCAGTTCCGCGTCTGAATTGCACAAGCCTGTCGCGCCGGGCGACAGGCGCATAGACTGTGCGCCACATGCATGAATCAACCTGAGGCGTGTGGCTGATGCAATTACCAGATCTCAACCTGCTGGTCGCGCTCGACATCCTGCTCGATGAAGGCAGCGTCGCCGGCGCGGCGCGGCGCATGCACCTCAGTGCGCCGGCCATGAGCCGCACCCTGACGCGTATTCGCGAGGCCATCGGCGACCCGATTCTGGTGCGTGCCGGTCGTGGCCTGGTGCCCACGCCGCGGGCGCTGGAGTTGCGTGAGCAGGTGCGCGATCTGGTGGAGCAGGCGGGGAGCGTGTTTCGCTCCAGCGATGTCGAGCTGGGTAGTCTGGTGCGCGAATTCAACATCCGCACCAACGACATCTTTCTGGTCTGTTACGGCGGGCGTCTGGTCGACCTGGTGCGTGCGCAGGCACCCAATGTCACCCTGCGCTTCGTCCCGGAAGTCGATGACGACGACGATGCCCTGCGCGCCGGGCGTATCGATCTGGCTGTCGGTGCGTCGGCGCGGATGCTGCCGGAAATCAAACAGCAGGGGCTGTTCATGAGTCGTTTCGTCGGCCTGGCGCGCGCGGATCACCCCATTTTCAGCGAGGTGATCAACGCCGAACGGTTTGCCTCGTTCGACCAGGTCAGTGTGTCACGTCGTGGTCTGGTGCGCGGCCCGATCGATACGGCGCTAGAGCGCCAGGGGCTGGCCCGACGTGTAGTGGCCGTGTCGCCAAGTTTCTTTTCGGCAGTGCTGGCGCTGCGCAGCTCGGACCTGATTCTGCCGATGCCCAACCCGATGGTAGCGATCTGTCGCGAACTGGAGCTGGCGCTGCGCAGCTTCGAGATTCCTCTGCCACTGTCTCCGGTGCGGGTGCATCAGTCCTGGCATCCGCGCTTTGATAACGACCTTGCCCATCGCTGGCTGCGTGGGTTGATCAAGCGCTGCTGCGAGGAGAATCCGCAGGGCTGACAACGATTGCGCCAGGCGCAATGATTAATTAGAAACATTGCAATTTTCTGCAATTGTTCGCTTGCTTACACTTTGCCGGTATTCGACACGTTACCGGATGTTTCCTGATGTTTTCCCTCTTCGCTGACAGTGGTGCGTCACCGTGAACGCGCCTGCGTCGGCCCATGCCTCTTCGGTGACTGCCAGCCCCGCCCGGCACGCTCCTGTCGCCGCGCCTTTCGGTCTGCGCATCATCGTCGGCTTGCTCGGTGTGCTGCTCGCGGTGCTGGTGTCCGGCTTCAATGAGAACGTCACGCGGATTGCCCTGATGGACATCCGCGGCGCCATGGGCATTGGCCACGACGAGGGTTCCTGGCTGTTGGCCCTGTACTCTGCGCCGACGGTGTGCGCCATGGCGTTTGCCCCGTGGTTCGCGGTGACGCTGTCGCTGCGCCGCTTCACCCTCTGCGCCATCGCCGCGCTGATGCTGCTGGGGCTGCTCTCGCCGCTGGCGCCCAACGAGCGCGTGCTGATGTTCCTGCGTGTACTGCAGGGGCTGGCTGGCGGCGCCTTGCCGCCGATGCTGATGACCGTGGCGCTGCGTTTTCTGCCAGCCAATATCAAGGTCTACGGTTTGGGCGCATATGCTCTGACCGCCACCTTCGGGCCGAACCTGGCGACGCCTTTGGCTGCGTTCTGGGTGGAGTTCGTCGGCTGGCGCTGGGCCTTCTGGCAGATCATTCCCGGTAGCCTGATCGCCATGGCTGCGGTGGCCTGGGGCATCCCGCAGGACCCATTGCGTCTGGAACGTTTCCAGCACTTCAACTGGCGCGGTCTGCTATTGGGTTTCCCGGCGATCGCCATGCTGGTGGTGGGGCTGCTGCAGGGCGAGATGCTCGACTGGTTCAACTCGCCGCTGATCACCGTGCTACTCGGTGGCGGCGGGGTATTGCTGGTGCTGTTTTTGATCAATGAATGGTTCCATCCGGTGCCGTTCTTCAAGCTGCAGATGCTCAAGCTGCGCAACCTGAGTTTTTCCCTGTTCACCCTTGCCGGGGTGCTGCTGGTCAGTCAGTCGCTAAGTCAGGTTCCAGCCGCTTATCTGGCCCAGTTGCAAGGCTATCGGCCGCTGCAGACTGCGCCGATGCTGCTCTGGGTGGCGCTGCCGCAGCTGCTCGCGCTGCCGTTGACGGCTGCGCTATGCAATATCCGTCAGGTGGATTGCCGCTGGGTGCTGGCATTCGGACTGGCGCTGCTCGGCAGTGCGGCACTGCTTGGTACGCAATTGACCTCGGCGTGGATTCGTGACGACTTTCTGCTGATCCAGTTGCTGTTGGTGTTCGGCCAGCCAATGGCGGTACTGCCGCTGTTGATTCTCGCCACTGGCGTGGTGCAGCCCGTAGAGGGGCCGTTTGCTTCGGCCTGGTTCAATACCGTGCGCGGGTTCTCCGGGGCACTGGCCACCGGTGTTCTCGGTCTGCTCACCACTCATCGCCTGCACCTGCATTCCACGCAGCTGGTCGACCGCCTTGGCAACCAGCCGCTGCTGCCGCAGAGCAGCCTCACCGGCATTGCCCACCGTCTGCACGAGCAGGCCATGGTGCTGACCTATGCCGATCTCTACCTGTGCGCCGCTGTGCTGGCGTTCGCCTTAATCCTGATCATTCCTTTCGTGCCCACGCGGATATTCCCGCCGCGTGCGGCCAGCTGACCGATGGACAAGAGCATGACTACATTTCGCAAACCCACCTTGCTGATTGGCTTGCCGATTGCCGGCCTGATCGTCTGGGGCGCCTGGCAGTTGCTGTTCGCTGAGCGCACCGAGCAGAGCACCAACGACGCCTTCGTCAGTGCCGACTACTCTCTGATAGCCCCCAAGGTTTCTGGGTTCATCAGCGAGGTGCTGGTAGAGGACAATCAGCGTGTCACGGCTGGCCAGCTGCTGGCGCGTATCGATGACCGTGACTACCGCACGGCGCTGGAAGGTGCGCGGGCTGCCGTGGCCAGTGCCGAGGCGCAGCGCGCCAATGCTCAGGCCACGCTCGATCGTCAGCAGTCGCTGATCGCCCAGGCAGCGGCGCTGGTCGAGGCGGATCAGGCCGAGATGGTCTTTGCCCGTCACGAGCTGGAGCGCTATCGGCATCTGGCCGGGCAGGGCGCCGGTACGCTGCAGAATTCACAGCTGGCGCAGAGCCGCTTCGACATTCAGCGCGCCCGCCAAGGCGAGCACTCGGCCGCACTGGTCGCTGCCCGTCAGCAGGTGGACATTCTCACTGCGCAGCGCGATGCTGCGCTGGCAGCGCTGGAGGGCGCACAGGCGGCGCAGGCGCGCGCCGAGCTGGATCTGTCGCATACCGAGTTGCGTGCGCCGATGGACGGCATGATCGGCCATCGCGCACTGCGCGTCGGCGCGTTTGTCAGCCCCGGTGAGCGCCTGCTGGCGGTGGTGCCGCTGGCGGATGCCTATGTGGTGGCCAACTTCCAGGAAACCCAGCTGACCCATGTGCGTCCCGGTCAGGCAGTGAGCGTTGCGGTGGACACCTTTCCCGGTGAAACCCTGCGCGGTCATGTGCAGAGCGTGGCGCCGGCCACCGGTGTGACCTTCGCTGCGGTGGCGCCGGATAACGCCACCGGCAACTTCACCAAGGTGGTGCAGCGTATTCCGGTGAAGATCGTGCTCGATGCCGGACAGCCTCTGCTCGGGCATCTGCGTGTCGGCATGTCGGTGGAGGCCAGTATCGATACGCGCCAGCGCCCTGAAGCGCTGGCCGGGGTGAACTGAGATGCGTGCGCAAGTCTTGATGGTGCTGGCTAGCCTGAGCCTCGGTGCCTGCAGTGTCGGCCCGGATTTCGTCAGGCCGCAGTCCGGTCTGAGCGACAGCTGGCAATTGCCGGACAGCTCCAGTGTGCGCAGCGAGGCGACGCCCACGGCCATCGATCCACGCTGGTGGGACAGCTTTGGCGACCCACAGTTGAGCACGCTGATAGAGCGTGCCGCCAAGGAAAATCTGGATGTGCGCAGCGCTTTCAGCCGCCTCGAGCAGAGCCGTGCCGCGCGCGGTGTCGTCGCTGCCGGGCAGTCGCCCGACCTTTCGGCCGGAGCGGGTTACAGCCGTGCACGCAACAGTCAGGAAGGTTTGAACGACCCATCCGGCAATGCCGGGCGCGCGGCCTATAACCTCTGGCAGGGTGGTTTGAGTGCGGCCTGGGAGCTCGATCTGTGGGGGCGTGTGCGTCGTGAGGTGGAAGCCGCCGATGCCAGCGTGCTGGTCGCGCAGCAGGCGCAGCGCGATGTGCTGCTGGCGGTGCTGGCCGATACCGCCCGCAACTACATCCAACTGCGGGCCACGCAGAACGCCTTGGGTATCACTCGGCAGAGCCTGGAGATTGCCCGGCGCAGCCATGTGCTCAACCAGGCGCGGCTCAACGAGGGGGTGGCAACCCAGTTGGAGGTCGCCGAGTCGGCTGCGCAGGTCGCCGCCATCGAGGCGCGCCTGCCGCCGTTGCAGCAACGTGAGGCGCAGCTGATCAACGCCTTGAGTCTGCTGCTGGCCCAGCCACCGCAGAGTCTCAAGCAGGATCTGGCCAGCGCGGCAGTCCCTGCCATGCCGACGGGGCCGGCGCGCGTACCGGTCGGCTTGCCGAGCGAGCTGGCCGAGCGGCGCCCGGATGTGCGGCGGGCAGAGGCCGCCCTGCATGCTGCGACGGCAGAGATAGGCGTTGCGGAAAGCGATTTCTACCCACGTATCACTCTGTCTGGCGATGCCGGCTTCCAGGCGCTGCAACTCGGCGGCTTGGGCTGGGATGCGCGGCGCTTTGCCTTCGGACCGTCGCTGAGCCTGCCGCTGTTCGACGGCGGGCGCCTGCGTGGCAACCTGCAACTGCGGGAGGCTCGCCAGCAGGAGGCGGCCATCGCCTACCGCAAGACGGTACTGCTGGCCTGGCATGAGGTGGATGACGCATTGATCGCCTATCAGGCGCAACAGCGGCGGCAGGCCAGCCTGGAAGTGGCGGTGGAGCAGAGCCACGCAGCACTGGAAAGTGCCGAGCAGCAGTATGCCCAGGGCGCGGTGGACTTTCTCAACGTGCTGAGTGTGCAGAACGCCCTGCTGGCCAACCAGGCCGAGCGTGTCGACAGCGCTGCCGCGGCGTCACTGGCGCTGGTCGACCTCTATCGTGCACTGGGCGGCGGCTGGCAGGCCATGGAGGCGCGCTGAGTCAATCTGTCGACAGGATCAAGACGAGGTCGACTGCAATGATGGATACTGCGGCTCTCCGGCTGCGGTGCTTGCAAGGTGCGCCAGCGCAGCGAGGTAAACAAGGAGTCCATTCGACAAGGAGTGTTCTGCATGTCGCTAAGCGCATTGATCTTCAATGTATTCGGCCAGTTCTGTCTGGCGTTCTTTCTGGGCATGCTGGCCATCTTCAGTGGTGCCGCCATTGCCAATCGCAACGACCTCAGCCCCTTTCATACGCGCCTGGCGACCTTCGCTCTGCTGGTGCCGCCTGTTGCCAGCCTGATTACCTGTGCGCTGCTGATCTATTTCTATGTCAGCGACTCGCCGCTGGCCAGTCATCTGTGGCATCTGCTGCCGGTGGGGCTGGCCGCGCTGTGCATGCTCTACCTGCACAAGGTTCTGGATTAGACCGATAGCGCCATGCCACTCTGCAGAGGTTTGAGGTCAGTCGTCCGGCAACCGCTATGCTTGTGCTTCGCGGTGCGTAACACCCCACTTCTTGCCAGGCTGAACACGTGAAGCATCCAATACTCGCCGCAGTGATGTGTTGCCTGTTGTTCGGCCGCCTGGCCAGCGCCGAGCCCTATCAGGTCGTGACTGAAGAGTGGGCGCCTTACAACTATCTCGAGGGTGAGCGGCTGGTCGGCATGTCCACCGATGTGGTCCGGGCGATCATGGCCTTGACCGGTGACGACTTCGAGATGGTGCTGCTGCCCAGCATGCGTACCACGCGGGTATTGCAGACGCGACCCAAGACCATCATGTACTCGATGTTCCGCACCGAGGAGCGCGAGGCGCTGTACAAGTGGGTCGGGCCGATAGTCGAGGAGTCCATTCATCCCTACCAACTGGCGGATACGCAGCGGCCGATAAGCTCTCTCGAGCAGTTGCTGCGTGCGCCGCAGATCACCACGCGGCACGCCGGCCTGGTACCGGCGATGCTGCAGTCGCTGGGTTTTCGCAATCTCGACAAGAGTGTGACCGCCAGCGAGCAGCTCTACCTCATGCTGTTGGCCGGGCGCACCGATGTCATCGTCGGCGACACTGATGCCGGCGTGACCTATTACAGCCGCCAGCTGGGCATTGCTGACGGCGTACTGCGGCGAATTCCCATCGAGCTGTATCGCTCATCGCTCTATATCGCCTTCAGCCGCGACAGCGATGATCGCGTCGTGGCTGCCTGGTCGGCCGCGCTGCAGCAGCTGCGCCGCAGCGGTGAGTTGGCGCGCATTCAGCGGCGCTACGAGCGCCGCTGAAAGGTTCAGGCAGTGCGCAGCCGGAAGTGGCCACTGCCTGGGCTGAAACGTGTGGCCATTGCCGCCAGCAGCAGGGTGGCAGCAGCCATGGCCAGCCAGCTCAGACGCAGATCGTTGGTGTACTGGCGCAGCAGGCCCGCCAGAAATGGCGCCGTTGCCGCGATCAGATAACCGCCGCCTTGCACGAAGGCCAGCAGGTCGCCGGTCTGACGTGGGTCATCCAGATGATCCTGAGCCACCACCAGCGAGAGTGGAAACAGCGCGCCGATACCAACGCCCAGCAGCAGGCAGATCGGCACCACCCATTGCAGGGGCGCAAGCATCAACCCCAGCAGACCGGCCAGCAGCGACAGCAATACCACCGCCAGCAGCACGCGCCGATCCGGGCAGCGTGGCAACAGGCTCGATACCAGCAGGCCGGCCACGACCTCGCAGGCGGTCAGCGCGGCCAGCAGCAGGCCGCTGGACTGAGCGCTCCAGCCCAGCGCCGTGTAATAGGGCGGCAGCCAGGCCAGCACCAGGGTGTAGCCGGCCGTGCCAACGCCGAAGAAACTCATCAATAGCCAGGCCCTCGGAGAGCGCCAGGTATCCAGAGGCGCCGCAGCGCTGGAGGCCGCCTCCGCACTGCTGGGCGCGGCCCGCCGCCATAGTGCTGCAGCCAGCACGGCGGGCACTGCCCAACTGGCCAGTGCCCACGGCCAACCCAGCATCTGAGCCAGCCAGGGCGTGAGTGCCGCACCGAAAGCAGCGCCCGCCATGATCGCGCAACTGTAGAAGCCGATCAGGCGACCGCTGTCCGCGGCGAAGCGTGACTTGATCAGACCGGGCAGCAGCGCCTGCACGAACGCGATACCGGCGCCGGCCAACAGGGCGCTACCGACCAGCGCAGCGGCGTCGGGCAGCAGGCCACGCAATAAGCAGGCAGCGGCGATCAGCAGTACGCCGAGCAGAATCCCGTTGCGTTCGCCAAGGCGCTGACGCAGCAGGACAGCGGCCAGGGCGCCCAGCCCCATGATCACCACCGGCAGGCTGGTCAGCAGGCTGGCGCCGACGTGATCCAGCCCGGTATCCAGCTGGATGAGATCCAGCAGCGGGCCGACTGAGGCCAGGGCCGGACGTAGGTTCAGGCCGAGCAAGGTGATGGCGAGTAACAGCAGACCTTCGCGCTTCATGCCCGTGCCCCCTTTGCGCCGCGCCAGGCTACCAGCAGCACCCCGGCGACAATGCACAGGGCAGCCAGTACCATGCTCAGGCTGCCCTGTTCACCGAGCAGACCGATGGCGATGGCCGCACCGGTGATTGCCGCAACCGAACCGATTTGGCTCAGAAACACCGTGCCGGCCAGGTTCTGCAGGATGAAGAACAGGGCATAGACCCCGGCGAACAGGACCATTTGCGCGACCAGCAGACCGACAGCCGGTGCGCTGTCGAGGTATGGCGAGAAGTCGACGCCGAACAAGGCCGCGAGCGTCAGTAGCAAGGCGCCACCGAGCAACATGCCTGGCGCCAGGGATAGCGGCGTGGCGTCGCTTGGCCAGTAGCGGGCGCGGTAGATATTGCCGAATGCCAGAAACACCGGCACACAGAGCGCGGCCATGATCCACAGGACCGGGCTATCACCGCTGTTGAGCTTGCCAAGCGCCAGGATAAGGCTGCCGACCAGGCCGATGCAGATGCCCAGCAGGCGGATACGACTGAGTCCTTCCATGCGCAGGGCCAGGGCCAGCAAGTAGGTGATTAGCGGCGGGAAGGCCAGGCACATCGAGGCGAAGCCAGCCCCGACATGGCCGATGGAGCTGAACAGCAGTGCGTTCGGCAGGGTGATGCTGAGCAGCCCGGAGGCGAGGTAGTAGCGCTGCAGTCGCAGGCTCACACCGGGCCGCTCGCCACGCCACCAGGCGAACAGCAGCAGCAGGAGCCCGCCACCCAGCAGGCTCCACAGCAGAAATGCCAGCGGCTGCCAGCCGGCATTGCCAGCCAGCTTGACCAGATTGCTGGTCAGTCCCATGAGAGTGCCAATCGCGAATAATAGCGAGAGGGCCAGTAGAGGGCGGGAATTCGAACCTGACATGCGGATGCCTCCTTGCCGTGAATACGTTACGATGGCGACATTCTTTTTGAAAAGTATCTTGATGGCAAGATAAATTGAGGGCGACATGCAAGACCGTGCACAACTGGCCGCCGAGCAGTGGCAGCAACAACGACCCGATCTCGATGGTTTCGCCATGGCGGTCATCGGTCGCCTGGGCGAATTGAGTCAGGTGATCAGCCGCGACCATCTGCTACCGTTCTTCGCCGAGCATGGCTTGCAGGCCGGCGAGTTCGACCTGCTCGCCACGCTGCGTCGTTCGGGCGAGCCCTATGCGCTGATGCCGACCGCGTTGTATGAGAGCGCGATGATTTCCTCGGGTGGCATGACCAGTCGCATCGACCGTCTGGAGAAGGCCGGGCTGATCGAGCGGCGCAAGCACCCCAGTGATCGACGCGGTGTACTGGTGGCGCTGACGCCAGCAGGGTTCGATTTGATCGACGGCATGCTGAGCGCCCATGTGGCCAATCTGCAGCGCGTGCTCGCAGGATTGACGGCTGACGAGCAGCAAAAGTTGCATGAGCTGACGGGCAAGCTGCTGGCGGGGCTGCCGATGGCGGCGCGTTGATTCCGTTGGCGACCTTCCTTTCCGCCCCTCAGGGGCATTGATCCCTGCGTAGGGTGGATCACGCTTTACCGATCCACCGCTCCGGTGGATGTGAAAAGCGACATCCACCCTACGGCTGATGCAGGGTTCCGTTGCGTGTCGTTGACGTCGGTTATATCATCCGTAATAACGTTATTTCGGAGACTCCCGCCATGAAACTCAAGATCACCTCCATCGGCAATTCCGCCGGTGTCATCCTGCCCAAGGAAATACTGGCACGCCTGCGCCTGGAAAAAGGTGACGAGCTGTACGCGCTGGAAACGCCGGACGGCCTCAAGCTCAGCGTATTCGACCCCACCCTGGCCGAGCAGATGGAAGTAGCCGAGCAGGTCATGCGCAAACGTCGCACCCTGTTGCACAAACTGGCGCAATGAGGATCGCAGCATGATCGTCTGGATCGGCAAGGCGCTGGCCCTGGCCATTCACGACCGCCAACTGGTCGAACATGGTGGCGGCAGCGGCGTACGCGACGAAGGCCTGCTCGACTCGGCCCTGGCTCGTCCGCAGCAACTGCATACCTATGGCGAACCTGCACCAGACCTGGCCGACCTCGCCGCCAGCCTGGCGTTTGGTCTGGCTCGCAACCATCCCTTCGTCGATGGCAACAAACGGACCGCCGCTGTGGTTTGTGAAGTTTTCATCGAGCTCAACAACGGTAGATTGCAGGCAGATGATCTCGAACTTTACCCGCAATACCTCGGCCTGGCCGAAGGCTCCATCGACGAAGCCGAGTTCGCCAGCTGGTTGCGTAGTCGAATCGTTATCGACAGGCCGGGCGAGGTGCAGGAAGCGGCGGGGCGGTATCGTTAGCTGGTGATCGCTCCCGCGTTCTAATTGGGAGTGCCGCCTGTATTGATCGAATGGCCACCGGGAATATGTGACGCAGAGCTTCTCAGGCGACCTAGCACGGTTCCAGCCGTGGTGCTCGCTGCCGCTGGGAAAGCGGGAAAGCGGGAAAGGCGGCAGATCCATCTATCGTGAAAACTGCTCACTCACATCCGGTGATGTTCCAGCAGAAAATCCACGAACACCCACACCCGTGCCGGCATCGCCGACCCGCCGACGAATACCGCATGAATCGGCTCGCGGTCGCCGGGGTTGAAGGTTTGCAGCAGCGGCACCAGCTCGCCACGTTGCAGATACTCGGCGACGCTGAACTCGCCGATGCGCGCGATGCCGGCGTCCATGCGGGCGAACTGGGCCAGCGCCTCACCGCTGCTGCATTCGATATTGCCGCTGACCTTGAGGGAAAACGCCTCGCCATCGCGGATGAACGGCCAGTTCGGTTCGGCGCGGCGGAAGTTGAAGCGCAGGCAGTTGTGTTGCAGTAGGTCTTCCGGCTGCTGCGGCGTGCCGTGGCGCTCCAGATAAGCCGGGGAGGCCACCACCACCTGACCGGTGTCGCCAATGCGGCGCGCGGTCAGCGGGCTGTCGGGCAGGTGGCCGAAGCGCACGGCCACATCGGCCTGGCCGCCGAGAATGTCGACCACTTCATCGCCCAGGGAAAGATCGACGGTGATGTTCGGATAGCGCACGCTGAAGGCGGCCACCAGCGGCACGATGGCCAGGCGGCCATGGCCGAGGGCGGCACTCACGCGCAAGCGCCCCCGAGGCACGCCCTGATCGGTAATGGCCTCTTCGACTTCGGCCATATCGGCGAGGATGCGTCGAGCACCGCGCAGATAGGCCTCGCCTTCGGCGGTGAAGGTGATCGCGCGCGTAGTGCGCAGCAACAGGCGGGTGCCGAGGCGCTGCTCGGTACGCGCAATGATGCGGCTGACCGCCGAGGGCGTCAGCCCCAGCGCGCGCGCCGCTGCCGACAGGCTGCCTGCTTCAGCCACGCTGGCGAACACGAGCATCTCGCCTGACCTGCCGTTGAAATCCATTTGTGCTCCGTAAGCAAAGGTGTTTGCCGAAAAAGCCATCTACCGCCTTCGAGGTTTGGATCCTAGCATTCGCGGCATAGATAAGGAGCCTTCCATGCGTATCAATCCACCCCTTGTTGCACTGGCCGTCGGTGCCTTCGGCATCGGTGTCACCGAATTCGCTCCCATGGGCATGTTGCCGGGCATCGCCAGCGATCTCGGCGTTTCCATTCCTGCCGCCGGCCTGCTGGTCAGTGCCTATGCGCTTGGCGTGCTGCTCGGCGCACCGTTGATGACCCTGACCACCGGCAAAATTCCCCGGCGCTACCTGCTGATCGGCCTGATGGCCATCTTCACCCTGGGCAACCTGATGTCGGCGTTGGCCACTGATTACACCAGCCTGCTGATCGCCCGGGTGGTGACCTCGCTCAACCACGGCGCCTTCTTCGGCGTCGGCTCCATCGTCGCCGCCAGCGTGGTCGCACCGGACAAACGTGCCGGTGCGGTAGCGGCAATGTTCATGGGTCTGACCCTGGCGACCATCGGCGGTGTGCCGCTGGCCGCCTGGTTCGGTGAAACCTTCGGTTGGCGCACGGCGTTCTGGGGCATAACCGGCCTGGGTGTGCTGGCCATGGTTTCGCTGTGGTTCGCGCTGCCCAACGTGCCGCTGCCCAAACGCGACGGCGTACTCGCTGAAATCCGTGTTCTGGGCCGTGGCCCGGTGCTGGCAGCGCTGGCGCTGACTGTGGTTGGCTCGAGTGCGATGTTCACCGTATTCACCTATATCGCGCCGATCCTCAGCAGCGAAACGCATGCCTCGACGGCCTTCATTACCGCCATGCTGGTGTTGTACGGCGTGGGCTTGACGCTGGGCAACATGTGGGGTGGCAAGGCGGCGGATCGCTCCGTCGACCGCACCCTGATCGTCTCGCTGAGTGCGCTGATCCTGGTGCTGCTGGCCTTCACCGTGCTGATGCGCTGGCCGCTGCCGGCCGCCGCGGCCATCCTGATCTGGGGCATCGCCAGTTTCGCCATCGTGCCGCCATTGCAGATGCGCGTGATGGAGGCGGCCAAGGACGCGCCCAACCTGGCCTCGGCGGTGAATATCGGCGCCTTCAACCTGGGCAACGCCATTGGCGCGGCGCTGGGCGGCGCGGTGATCAAGGTCGGGCTGGGCTACCCGGCGATTTCCCTCGCCGGTGCAGCGATGGCGGGGATTGGGCTGCTGATGGTGCTGGGGTTTGCCTGGCGTTCCAGGGCGGTGGCGGCTGCGGTGGTCTAAGCGAGGGCAACTGGGGAGGGGCGGATTAAATGACTCCGCCCTTTTTCGGTTTAAGCCTTCGCAGCAGGGCTCAAGCGAAAGCTGACACCCATGCGGTTGAACGCGTTCATGGCTGCGATAGCTGCCGTAAGATCGACCAGGTCTTTCGGAGTGAATGCAGACGATGCCGCAGCGTAAGCCTCGTCGGAAACATGCGTTTCGCCGACCAGGGTCACCTCTTCCGTCCAGGCCAGGGCGGAACGTTCCTGGTCGGAAAATAGATGCGCGGCTTCGTGCCAGACTGGCACCAACACCAGTTTTTCTACCGACATACCTGCCTTGATCAGATCGCGCGAATGGATATCGATGCAGTGCGCGCATCCATTGATTTGCGATGCCCGCAAGAACACGAGATGTATGAGCTGAGGCGGCAGGTTCGTTCCGGTGGTGACGTAATGGTGCAGCCCTCCCAGTGCTTTGGCTGCACCGGGTGAAGCCTCAAACCAATTCAGACGAGTCATAGAGCAGTACCCTTTGTGGATGGGGGAGTCGGTAAGGTCTGCTCAATTAAGACAATCAAGAGGATCAAGGTATTGATCCAATTAAAGGCTTAATGAGTGATCCACTTTGCGGAGTGGCCGTTGTGGCTTTTGATGCGGTAGAGCGTGGGAACGATCATGAAGAGGCGAGGGCATGCCCTCGCCTGAGTCGTTACAACCGCAACTCCGTACGCAACGCCTGATGCCCGCCGCCTAGCGGCGAGCACAGGCGTTGATGGATGCGGCTGAGAAAGCCCAGTTCGAACGCATGGCGCTGTGCGCCCGGCGGGTATAGCTGGCGCTCCAGTAACAGATTGGCCCACAGCCAGCCGCTGTTGGCGTCGTCCAGCCAGTTTTGCGCGGTTTGCACACCGTGGCCGAAGCTCGCCTGGCAATCTGCGTTCCAGCCGAAGTTGGCAGGCGGTTGTCCGTCATGGGCGGGCAGGTGGGTGAGGTGCCTTTGCAGTTCAATCATGGGCTGCCCTCCCGGATGCCTGAGCGATGGCCCGACGGTAAAGCACGATCAACTCGCTCAGCAGCGCATTGGTGCTATTGGCCAACTCCGGCTCTGGCATTCGCCGTAACAGCTTGGCTAACAATGCCGCCCGATACTCAGCCGCCGCCTGCAACGGGCATTCGTCCGCGACAAAGCTGTGCAATGGATTGCGTGGTGAAGGAAAGGGGATAACGACGGATTCAGACTTGGTCATGCAGCACCTCCAAAACGGAAGTGGGCACAACAGCCAGCAGCCCAGGGCGGAGCCCTTGGGTAAAAGGGGGATAGTGCATTTTCCTTATGCTCCTCGAACGTTTAAGGAGCCGCGTTCCACCCGTTACCACACGGAATGGAGGCGGACCGTGCAAGGGTGGTAAACCGGCGTCCGAGGGAACCGGCCAGGCCGAAGCCTGCCTCACACGGCCCGCCATAAATGCACGAGAAAACAGCAGGCACAAAAAAAGCGCCTGCTCTCGACTATGGCGCTACCGCGCCCGGACAAAACGGGTTACCACACCCGGTCACGGGATTGACCGTGACGGGGCGGACTGTAGCGCGGGGGGGGGAGGAGAGGGCAAGGTGTGAGGTGGCTGCTATCGGCCAACGTTGTAGGGCGTACTCGCGAAGCAGTACGCCTTTTGCTTTGTTGGTGGACTATTCGCTGGCGCTCCTGAGCCCATCCTACGCGCTATCTAATGCCTTACGAATCCGTACGTTTTGGTAAGGCGAACTATATACCCACGATAATGCCAGCAGGCTATCATTCAGCCACCATCAGGCTTGGCTTTCGGTGCCATCGGGGCGGTCGTTTTTCCGAAAGGGTTAACCGCTGAGTTACAAAACAGGTTTCAAGGATGAGCAGGATTCTTATGACTCCACATATCAAGCTTCAAGTGACCGATATACTTTCAGGGGCAGGCTACCTCTATAGCTTTGGATGTCATCGCGCTATGCGACCAACTGTGCCTCATTAATAAATAACCAGCAAAACAGCCTCTGCAGCGATATTCCATCTGAGGCTGTGTTTGAGTATCTGAAAAAATTGACGGATTTTAGGTTGATGGCGCATCCACGGATAAAGTATGACAGTAATGAGCAGAGCATCCTTTATGCTGAAACTGGAGGGGCTTGTCCGCTTTGCACGTCACCGATGATGTTTAGGAAGGCCAGTTCGAAAAAATTGAATAAAGGGTATGAGATTGCTCATATTTATCCACTAAATGCCAATCCCGTGCAGAAAAAGGCACTTGCCAATTTTCCTGTTCCTCCTGATTTGAATGCACTTGAAAATCTAATTCTCCTTTGCCCTTCTTGCCACACTAAATATGACAAGGACTTTAAGATAGAGGAGTATTTGGAGCTTTTAGCTATAAAGAAAAATTATCTTAGTGAGGCTGAGGCTAGGCAGACGGCATCTCAGTATGTTCTTCATGAGGAGATAAAAGAGATACTGGACATTATAAGTAAGGATCAGGGCGGATTTGAAGATCTAAAAATTACTAAGCTAGATGTCACCTCTCTAGATAAAAAATTGATTGGCGTTAGCCCTCTGCAGAAACGTGATATCCGAAATAATGCCGTTGACTTCTATGTTTCAATACGAAACCAAATTCGGCTTATAGAGCAGCGTGATCAAGCAGTAATACGCATTCTTCAGAATCAAATAAATACTTACTATCTTTTAATGAGTCAGCAAAATCCAGATAGCAAAGACTTTGTTTTTAACAGTATTGCGAAGTGGATCAGTCTTAGGACTGGAAGGGATATTATGGCGGCAAGGGTGCTTGTGTCGTTTTTTGTTCAGAATTGTGAGGTGTTCTGATGATAGTGCCCACTAAGTTTACACGGCTTGAAGAATCTACGATTTTTAAAATGCGTGCGATTCTTGAGGAAAGGCCTTTAAATGAAACTGTGCCCGAATTGCTAGGAAGGACAATTGGTAAATTTCAAGACGTTTCAGAATTCCTGCATGCGCTTGATGTCCTCTACGTTCTTGGAGTACTTGATGTCGACACAGCGTCAGGAGTAATTAATTATGCTGGCTAAGGTTATTTGCTCACTATTCAAGCGCCAGGAGATTGCTTTTCATTCAGGTCTAAATGTTATTTTGGGTAGCGATGATGCAAAAAATTCAATTGGTAAGTCTTCTGCGTTAATTGTAGTGGATTTCGCTATGGGTGGGGATTCCTTGTTGGAGGATAAAACCGGCACAATTAAAGCGCTTGGGCATCATAGCTATAAATTTGAATTTATATTCAATCAGGTTTCTCACTATTTTAGTCGATCTACGGCTGTTCCAGATATGGTGTCTATTTGTGATAAGAGCTACAACGTAATAGAGAATATCTCGACAGACGACTATCGTAGAAAGCTCAAGTCGTTATATGCCATTGATGGTCTGGCTAGCTCCTTTCGATCGATTGTCAGTCCATTTAGCCGCATATGGCACAAGGGAGCATTAGACCCAGATCAGCCTTTCTCTGGCGACATTAGAGAGCCTGCGCGCATAGGTATTGAGCGGCTTATTGATCTGTTCAGAAGGACGGGAGATATTCTTGAGGAGCGTTCTGTTCTGGAGGCACATAACGAGAGAAAAGCTCTTTTATCCAAGTCAATGACTGCTGCGATAATTCCTAAGATCAGTAAAAATAAATATAAAGAAAATCAGCGAGTAATTCATAATAATAATGTTGTCATTGATGAGCTAAAGAAAGGCTTTACTGGGGCGCTCAGTGCCTATGAGGCATTATTTGATGAAGGCTTGCGCGCTCTACAACATCAGAAGATTGATCTCGTCAATGAGCGGAGCGTACTGCGTGCCAAAATAGACCGTCTTGAGCGTGATATCTCAGGAGTAACACCCGGTGTGGTAGCAAATATTGCATTGGTTGCAGAGTTTTTTCCTGACGTCAACATACAACGTTTAGAGAAGGTCGAGGCATTTCATCAAAATATAGGTCGACTGGTTCGAGCGGAGTTGAAGAAAGAGTTGGCAGAGCTATCTGCCAAGGAGAATGGCCTTAGCTCTGTGATTGGCTCGATTGAGGGTAGAATACACCAGGCGTTGGAGTCTAAAGGCACTCCTGATGATCTATTCGCCCGAGCCTTCGAACTCAAGGATGTCGTTGATAAGGCATCTGAGGAAAATAGGTTTTACGATCAGAAAGAGGCTGTTGGTGCGGCCGCCAAATTATCTAAAGAGCGCCTGGAGTCAATTTATATAAGAATATTTTCCGAAATTGAGCGAGAGATCAATTCCAGGCTTATTAATTTTAATAGAGTGGTGTATGGGGGTGATCGTAATGCACCTCAACTGAGAATAAAGGGGGCAAGTTCTTTCAGTTTTACGTCTGCTACCGATACTGGGACTGGTAATGCTTATGCGGGGATGATTGGGTTTGATCTGGCAGTACTTTCGCTGACAGGGCTACCTTTCCTCATTCATGATTCAGTCATTTACAAGAATATTGAAGTGCCTGCCACGCGAAATATCCTCCGTATATTGGCGGCAGTAAAGCGCAAGCAAGTGTTCTTGTCTTTTGATGAGGCTGGCAAGTTTGGGGGAAGGGCTGAGCGGATTTTGCATGACAAGGCGGTACTTAAATTAAATAAAGATGAGCTTTTGTATAGCAGGGACTGGAAGGCAAAAGCAGAGAATGCTTAATTAAGGTGTTTTCCAATAATACTGAAATAGCTTGGCTGTAATTGGCAGCCAAGTTTGTAGGCAAGGGGGAAATTTATTTGGGCGGTTTTATCTCTGCTGATCGAAATCCATCGTGCTCTGGTTTCTGCCTCGTATCCCGGTGATAGCCACCCTGCCCGCTCCCCGCCGTAATCTGCGACAATCCCGCCTTTGCTCTGATTGCCCTGATCCAGATGACTGACCTCGCCACGCTGCAGAAGAACTTCGACCACGTCATGATCGCCGAGCGCCATCGCTTGCGCCGGCAATTGCATGAGCTGCAGAAGCACCCCGATGAGGCCAAGCTGGCGCAGTGGCTGGAGCGTTTTCAGGCGTCCAGCGACAAGGTTGCGGCGCGGCGCAGCAGCATCCCGGCGATGCGCTACGACGATGCGCTGCCGATTGCCGCCAAGCGCGACGAGATCAAGGCCGCGCTGGAGAAGAGCCAGGTGGTGGTGATCGCCGGTGAGACCGGTTCGGGCAAGACCACGCAGTTGCCGAAGATCTGCCTGGAGCTCGGTCGGGGCGTGCATGGCCTGATCGGCCATACCCAGCCGCGCCGTCTGGCGGCGCGCAGTGTGGCGACTCGGGTAGCGGAAGAGATCGGTACGCCGCTGGGCGAGTTGGTCGGTTATCAGGTGCGTTTCGAGGATCAGAGCAAGGACGGTACGCTGATCAAGCTGATGACCGACGGCATTCTGCTCGCCGAAACTCAGCACGACCGCTTTCTGGAAAAGTACGACACCATCATCGTCGACGAGGCGCACGAGCGCAGCCTCAATATCGACTTCCTGCTCGGTTACCTGAAGACCCTGCTGCCGCGTCGCCCGGATCTGAAGCTGATCATTACTTCGGCGACCATCGATCTGGAGCGGTTCAGCAAACACTTCAATGATGCGCCGATCATCGAGGTGTCCGGTCGCACCTACCCTGTGGAAACCTGGTATCGCCCGCTGGCGGCGGAGGTGGACGAGGAGGGCGAGAGCCTGCTCGATGACCTCACCGTCGATCAGGGCATTCTCGCGGCGCTGGACGAGATCGCCGAGCACGAGCGCAGCGTGGGCAAGCGCCCAGGCGATGTGCTGGTGTTCCTGCCCGGTGAGCGCGAGATTCGTGAGGCGGCCGAGGTGCTGCGCAAGGCCAACCTGCGTTTTACCGAGGTGCTGCCTTTGTATGCGCGGCTGACGCCGGCCGAGCAACAGAAGATTTTCGCGCCCATGCCGGGGCGCAAGATCGTGCTGGCCACCAACGTCGCCGAGACCTCGCTGACGGTGCCGGGCATTCGCTATGTGATCGACAGCGGCACCGCGCGCATTAGCCGCTACAGCTACCGCGCCAAGGTGCAGCGCCTGCCCATCGAGGCGGTGTCGCAGGCCAGCGCCAACCAGCGCAAGGGCCGTTGCGGGCGGGTCGAGCCGGGCATCTGCATTCGGCTGTACAGCGAGGAAGATTATCTCGGTCGCCCGGAATTTACCGACCCGGAGATTCTGCGCACCAACCTCGCGGCGGTGATCCTGCAGATGCTGCACCTGCGCCTGGGCAGCATCGAGGACTTCCCCTTTATCGAGCCACCAGACGGCAAGGCTATCAGCGACGGCTTCAACCTGTTGCAGGAGCTGTCGGCGGTCAACCGCGAAAGCCAGCTCACGCCCATCGGCCGACAGCTGGCGCGCCTGCCCATCGACCCGCGCCTGGGGCGCATGGTGCTGGAGGGCGCCAAGCAGGGCAGCCTGGAGGAAATCCTGATCGTCGCAGCTGCGCTTTCGGTGCAGGATCCGCGCGAGCGCCCGATGGATCGCCAGCAGGCCGCCGACCAGGCGCACGCACAGTGGAAGGATGTGGACTCGGACTTCGCCGCGCTGATCAACCTGTGGCGCGGCTTCGAGGAGAAGCGCCAGGAGCTGGGCAGCAATCCGCTGCGTACCTGGTGCAAGAAGAACTTCCTCAACTACATGCGCCTGCGCGAATGGCGCGACGCGCACCGGCAACTGGTGCTGATTGCCCGTGATCTGCAACTGCTGGGCAAGGGCAGTCAGAACCGCTCGGAGGCGAAGGGCGAGCAAACGGCGAATACGCCGCAGCCGACCAAGGACACCCGCGTCAACGCCATCGCCCGCCAGCAGGCCGAGGCCAGCGAGGCAGCGGTACGGGCGAAGAACTACGCCGCCGTGCACAAGGCGATTCTGGCCGGGTTGCTCAGCCAGATCGGCCAGAAGAGCGAAGACGGCGACTACCTCGGTGCGCGCCAGCGGCGCTTCTGGGTGCACCCGTCGAGCGTGATCGGGCGCAAGAAACCCAACTGGATCATGGCCGCCGAGCTGGTGGAAACCACCAAGCTGTTCGCCCGTATGGTGGCGAAGATCGAGCCGGACTGGGTCGAGCCGCTGGCGGCGCACCTGGTGAAGAAGAACCACCTGGAACCGCACTGGGAGAAGAAGCGCGGCCAGGTGGTGGCCTTCGAACAGGTGACCCTGTACGGGCTGATCATCGTCGGTCGCCGGCCGGTGCATTTCGGCCCGATCGACCCGCCCGTGGCGCGCGAGATGTTTATCCGCGAAGGCCTGGTGCGCGGCGAGATCAACAGTCGCGTGCGCTGCCTGACCGCCAACCGCCAGTTGCTGGAACGCCTCGACGAGCTGGAGGCCAAGTCGCGCCGGCGCGACATCCTCGCCGACGAGGAAACCCTGTTCGGCTACTACGACGCGCGCATCCCGCAGGACATCTACCAGGCTGCCAGTTTCGAGAGTTGGTACAAGAAGGGCAGCGCCGCCGACAGCCAACTGTTGATCATGCGCGAGGAAGACGCCCTGGCCCGTGATGCCAAGGAAATCACCGCCGCGCAGTACCCGGACACCTTGCGCATCGGCGAGCTGCAGTTGCCGCTGAGCTACCACTTCGAGCCCAACCACCCGCGTGACGGTGTGACCCTGCGTGTGCCGGCGCCGCTGCTGCCGCAGTTGCAGCCGGAGCGCCTCGAATGGCTGGTGCCCGGTCTGCTCGAAGCCAAGTGCGTGGCGCTGGTGCGCGGCCTGCCCAAGGCGCTGCGCAAGAACTTCGTGCCGGTGCCGGACTTCGTCGGCGCGGCGCTGGACAAGCTGCACTTCGGTCAGGCTTCGCTGCCGCAGGCGCTCGGTGCTGAGCTGCTGCGCATGACCGGCGTGCGGGTGCCCGATGAAGCGTGGGCAGAGTCCACCGCCAGTCTGGAAAACCACCTGAAAATGAACATCGAGGTGGTCGATGCGCGCGGCAAGTTCCTCGGTGAGGGGCGCGACCTGGCCGAGCTGACCGCGCGCTTTGCCGAGGCCAGCCAGGCCGCGCTGGCCATCCCGCAGCAGGACAAAACGCCGAAAACGGTGGAGGCCAAGGCCTTTGCCGAGGTGGCGGAAAAGGCGCAGCAGAAGATCGCCGGGCTGTCCATGACGGTGTATCCGGCGCTGGTGGAGGAGGCCGGTGTGGTCAAGGAAGGGCGCTTCCCGACTCAGGCCGAGGCCGACTTCCAGCATCGCCGCGCCCTGCAGCGCCTGCTGCTGCAACAGCTGAGCGAACAGGCCAAGTTCCTGCGTGGCAAGCTGCCGGGGCTGACTGAGCTGGGCTTGCTCTATCGCGAGATCGGCCGGGTCGAGGCGCTGGTGGAAGATATTCTGCTGGCCAGTCTGGATGCCTGCATCCTCGATGGCGAGGCGACGCTGCCGCGCGACGGTGCGGCGTTGGCGCAACTGGCCGAGCGCAAGCGTGGCGACTGGATGGCGCACGCCGAGCGCATCGCCCGGCTGGTGCTGGAGATCCTCAAGCTGCACCACGGCTTGCTCAAGCGCTTCAAGGGCAAGATCGACCTGGCGCAGGCCATGGCCCTCAACGACATCAAGCAGCAGCTGGCCAATCTGGTCTACGCGGGCTTCGTGCGGGAGACCCCGGGCGAGTGGCTCAAGGAGGTGCCGCGTTACCTCAAGGCCATCGAGCAGCGTCTGGACAAGGTCGGCGCACAAGTGCAGCGTGATCGCGTATGGACCGGCGAGATGGCCGGCTGCTGGGAGCAGTACCAGGCCCGCACCGCCAAGCACCTGCAGGAGGGTAAGCGTGACCCGCAGCTCACCCTGTATCGCTGGATGCTGGAGGAATACCGCGTATCGCTGTTCGCCCAGCAGTTGGGCACCAGGATGGCGGTATCGGACAAACGCCTGAACAAGCAGTGGACGCTGGTTGAAGGTTGATGATCGGCGCTTGCCCCGGCGTCGGGGCGAGCTGTCCACTGATGAATGCGGAAACCGAAAAGATGACTGTGAAAGATGAAAATGTCGGGCTGGGGCGCCGTGGCTGCCTTGGTCTGTTTGTGGCTGGTCTGGCATTCGTGGTGCTGATCTTTGCCGGGCTTATCTACATCATGACCCGCCCGCAGGATGGCGAGATCGAAGCCGGCGAGCGTGCGGCCATCGAGGCCTGCTGGAAAAGCGCGCAGGCCACCGAGCGCAGTTTCACCGAGGAAAGCTGCCAGGAGATGGAGAAGCAGTTCCTGCGCAAGTTTGGCCATCAGCCATGAGTCTGCTCAAGCGCTTGAGCTTCAAGCATCTGGTGGTGGGCTTTTGCGTACTGGCGCTTGGGCTCGTGGTGCTGATCTGGTGGCTCAGTGGCGCCGCCTATCTGCGACCCTATGCCGAGCAGACGGTGATCTTCGGTCAGGGCGAGTTGAAGCTGCCTGAATCGATGGCAGGTCCCGGCCCCATTCGCGTGGTGCACTTCTGGGACCCTGACTGCCCCTGCAACGCTGAGACAGACGCGCACCTGCGCTATCTGATCGGCCTGCACCGCAACGCCGATGTCGAGTTCTACAGCGTGCGTAAACCAGGTACGGAAGGTGAGCTTGCGCCGTTCCTGCGCGGGCGAATGAAGCCCTTGCCGGGAATCGAGGGCATGGAGTCGTTGCCGGCCAGTCCGGCCCTGGCGATCTGGGACCGCGATGGCAACCTGGCGTATGCCGGCCCCTACAGCGAAGGGTTGGTGTGCAATTCCAGCAACAGCTTCGTCGAGCCCGTGCTCGATGCGCTGACCCAGGGGCGTCAGTTTTCCCTGGCCAGCGGCCTGGCCGTTGGCTGTTATTGCGCCTGGAACTAGAGGTGAGGGGAGCTGCAATGCTCCCCGCAACGCATCGCGGCTAAAGCCCCTCCCACGGATTTCGTCGACGGCCGCCATTGCGTAGCCCGGATGCAATCCGGGGCATATATCGAGTCTTTCCAGAGTGCGTGTGGTTATGGAGCTTCTGCTTTCGCGGCTGAAGCCGCTCCGGAGCAGGCGAACACTTGTAGGAGCGGCTTCAGCCGCGATGCTTTTGTCGATGCCAAAGCACCCCGGACTACATCAGGCTACGCAACCGTAGGCGATCATCGAGGCGATCCGAGAGTTAAGGATTTCGCGGCTGAAGCCGCTCCTACGGGGCGGTGGGTGTCTGGAGAGGTGGGGCGGTATTTCGCTTCAGGCGCGATCGGACACAATGGCCCCGGATTTCATCCGGGCTACGGTGCGAGCGGCGCTGATTTCGGGCGGCGGATCTGCAGGTTCTCAGTTTCTGGAATTTCCAATTTTCTTGGATTTGTGAAATGTCAAGAAAAACCCGCATTCCTGCCTATGGCGATCTCTCGTTGCATTGATTCCTGTCAATTGGCTGACAAACAGCTCTAAAACGGGGGTGTGATCATTTGTCGCACCTGCGGTTTGTTTGTCGGCTATTGTCGTCAACTATTTCAAAACTTTGCGTATTTGTTGCGAAACATGTCGATAAGCTGCTGTCAGCTTGCTCATGAGTAGGCTGCTAACTAATTGTGTCGAGGCGCCGTAACCTTCACCATCGCGACCTCCTGCGGTTCTGCCGCTTCGCTTGCAACGGATGCTCAAGCCTTGAAACTCCGTCGCGGTCTTTTCCTGGATGGGGCGCATGGCGAGTGAAGCCTGAATGCGGGACATCACTCAGTTGAAGGTCGTGACATGAAAGAAGAGAAGTACCATCGTTTCGCACGCTGGTTGGCAATGGCAATTGCCTTCTCGGCACTCGGTGGATGTGATTGGGCACTGTTCAACTCGAAAGGGCAGATCGGTGTCGAACAGGGCAATCTGATCCTGATATCCATCGGACTCATGCTGATCGTGGTCATCCCCGTGATCATCATGACTTTCTGGTTTGGCTGGCGTTATCGCGAGTCGAACGAGAAGGCCACCTACATGCCCGACTGGGCGCATTCGCACAAGATCGAACTGGTTGTCTGGGGCGTCCCGCTGATCATCGTCGCTATTCTGGCGGTCATCATCTGGGAAACCTCGCACTCGCTCGATCCCTACAAACCGATCGAATCGGACAAGCCGGCGCTGAACATCGAAGTCGTCTCGCTCGACTGGAAATGGCTGTTCATCTACCCGGACCAGGGCGTGGCCGTGGTCAACGAGCTGGTGATTCCGGAGAAGACCCCGGTGACCTTCCACATCACCTCCGACACGGTGATGAACGCGCTGTCGATCCCGCAACTGGGCGGGATGATCTACGCCATGGGCGGCCAGCGCACTCAGCTGAACCTGATCGCCAATGAGCAGGGCGAGTTCTTCGGCCAATCCGGCAACTTCAGTGGCGAAGGTTTCTCCGCCATGCGCTTCACCACTCACTCGGTCAGCGACGAAGGCTTCGCGCAGTGGGTCGACAAGGTCAAGCAATCGCCGGAAACCATGGACTTCGCCACCTTCAAACAGGTGGGTGAGCCTGGCGAGATGGTCAACCACCGCTATCCGATCTACCCGATCCGCTACTTCGGCCAGGTCGAACCGAACCTGTTCAACAAGGTGATCGGTCAGTACGTGACCCTGAAAGATTCTCACAGCACGGCCATGCGCGAAGCAGCGGAGGTGCAGGAATGAATATGTTTGGAAAACTGACTCTGGATGCCGTGCCGTATCACGAGCCGATCATCATGATCACCCTCGCCATGGTGGCGCTGGGTGGTCTGGCTCTGTTCGCGGCAGTGACCTACTTCAAGAAGTGGGGCTATCTGTGGAAAGAGTGGCTCACCTCGGTGGACCACAAGAAAATCGGCGTCATGTACATCCTGGTGGCACTGGTCATGCTGGTGCGTGGATTCGCCGATGCGATCATGATGCGTACTCACCTGGCCATGGCCCACGGTGACGGCCAGGGCTACCTGCCGCCGGAACACTACGACCAGATCTTCACCGCGCACGGCATCATCATGCTGATCTTCGTGGCCATGCCACTGGTCACCGGCCTGATGAACATCGTCGTGCCGCTGCAGATCGGCGCACGTGACGTGGCCTTCCCCTACCTGAACTCGCTGAGCTTCTGGCTGTTCGTCGGCGGCGCGCTGCTGATCAACCTGTCGCTGGGCCTGGGCGAATTCGCCAAGACCGGCTGGGTGGCTTATCCGCCGCTGTCAGGCATTCAGTACAGTCCCGGAGTGGGAATGGATTACTACATCTGGGCGATGCAGTTATCCGGCCTGGGGACGACGCTGACGGGCGTGAACTTCGTCGCCACCATCCTCAAGATGCGTGCGCCGGGCATGACCCTGATGAAGATGCCGATCTTCACCTGGACCATCCTGATCACCTGTATCCTGATCTGCGGCGCCTTCCCTCCGCTGACCGCGACTCTGGCGATGCTGTCGCTCGACCGCTACCTGGATTTCCACTTCTTCACCAATGAACTGGGCGGCAACCCGATGATGTACGCCAACCTGTTCTGGATCTGGGGTCACCCGGAGGTGTACATCCTGATCCTGCCGGCGTTCGGCGTGTTCTCGGAAGTGGTGGCGACCTTCTCGCGCAAGACCCTGTTCGGTTATGCCTCGATGGTCTGGGCGACCGCTGCCATCGGCGTGCTGTCGTTCGTGGTTTGGCTGCACCACTTCTTCACCATGGGTTCCGGCGCGAGCGTCAACGCCTTCTTCGGCATCATGACCTCGATCATCGCGATTCCGACCGGGGTGAAGATCTTCACCTGGCTGTTCACCATCTTCCGTGGCCGTCTGCAACTGAACGCCATGACCTGGATGACCCTGGGCTTCCTGGTGACCTTCTCCATCGGTGGTATGACCGGTGTGCTGATGGCGGTGCCGGCTGCTGACTTCGTGCTGCACAACAGCCTGTTCCTGATCGCTCACTTCCACAACGTGATCATCGGTGGTGCCGTCTTCGGTTACCTGGCCGGTATTGCCTACTGGTTCCCGAAAGCCTTCGGCTTCAAGCTGCTGGATCGCTTCGGTCGTTACTCCTTCTGGTGCTGGCTGATCGGCTTCTACTTCGCCTTCATGCCGCTGTACGTGCTGGGCTTCATGGGTATGACCCGTCGTCTGAACCACTTCGACAACCCGGCCTGGGTACCCTGGGTTCAGGTTGCCGTGGTCGGCGCCGTGCTGATCGGTATCGGTATCCTCTTCACCGTCGTGCAGTTCGTTACCAGCTACATCAAGCGCAAGGAAAACGTCGACGTCACTGGCGACCCGTGGGATGGGCGTACCCTGGAGTGGGCCACTTCCTCGCCGCCTCCGTTCTACAACTTCGCCGTCATTCCGACTGCGGACAAGATCGACGCCTTCTATGAGGCGAAGAAGAACGGTGTCGAGCTGATGCCTGTGCCTGAGCACTACGAGCCGATCCACATGCCGAAGAACACCGGCAACGGTCTAATCGTGTCGATTTTCGTCTTTGCCTTCGGCTTCGCCATGATCTGGCACATCTGGTGGCTGGCCATCGTCGGTCTGGTCGGTGCGGTAGCCAGCTTCATCGTGCGTTCCTATGACGATGACATCGACTACTACGTACAGCCCGAAGAGATCGCACGCATCGAGCAGGCGCATCACCAAACCAAAGCTAACGCAGTCGTACAGGCCTGATCATGACCGCTTACGAACCTCACTACGACGCTCATGGTCATGACCATGAGCACCACCACGACACCAGTGGGATAAAGCTGTTCGGTTTCTGGGTTTACCTGATGACCGACCTGCTGATCTTCGCCACCATCTTCGCCACCTTTGCGGTGCTGAGCAGTTCCTTTGCCGGTGGTCCCACCGCGAAGGAAATGCTCGGTGGCGGTCTGCACCTGGTGCTGGTGGAAACCTTCGCGCTGCTGTTCTCCAGTATCACCTACGGCATGGCCATGCTGGCCACCTACCGCGGTGACCGGACTGCAGTGCTGCGCTGGCTGGGCGTCACCTTCCTGCTGGGTGCGACCTTCATCTGCATCGAGCTGTACGAGTTCCGTCACCTGATCCATGAAGGGGCAGGGCCGCAGACCAGCGCTTACTGGTCGGCGTTCTTCACCCTGGTCGGTACGCACGGTCTGCACGTCAGTGCCGGTCTGCTGTGGATGCTGATCCTGATGTTCCAGGTCGGCACCCGTGGCCTGACCGACACCAACAAGACCCGCGTGGGCCTGCTCAGCCTGTTCTGGCACTTCCTCGACGTGGTGTGGATCTGCGTGTTTACCGTCGTCTATCTGATGGGGGTGCTGTAAATGGCTCACCAAGACAATCACGCCGCGCATGCGGTGGGCTTCAAGGACTACCTGACCGGCTTCATCCTGTCGGTGATCCTGACGGTCATCCCGTTCGCTCTGGTCATGCACCCTGAGCTGCTGGGCCTGAGCCGTGGCGCGACCCTGATCACCGTGGTGGTCTTCGGTCTGGTCCAGGTGCTCGTTCACCTCGTGTACTTCCTGCACATGAAGACAGACGAGGAAGGTCGCTGGAACGTGATGTCAATGATCTTCACCGTGTTGATCATCGCATTCGTGGTCGGCCTTTCGGTCTGGATCATGTGGAGCATGCACTATCACATGATGATCAACTGATGCTGGCGCTCCTGAAGCAATACCTCAACCTCGCCAAGCCGGGCATCGTCTTCGGAAATCTGATTTCCGTTACGGGCGGTTTCTTCCTGGCTTCGCGTGGCGATGCGGACCTGATGCTGTTCCTCGCAACAGCACTCGGGGTTTCGCTGGTGATCGCCTCAGGCTGCGTGTTCAACAACTACATCGATAGGGATATCGACCAGAAGATGGAGCGGACCCGTAACCGGGTCCTGGCGCAGGGCCTGGTTTCCCCTGCGCACGCCATCTTCTATGCCTTCGCGCTCGGGGTTGCCGGTGTGGCCTTGCTGTATGCCGCCACCAATACCCTGGCCGTGATGCTGGTGCTGATGGGTTTCGTGGTCTATGTCGGCTTGTACAGCCTGTGGCTCAAGCGTGGCTCGGTCTACGGCACCCTGGTGGGCAGTCTGTCCGGCGCGGCTCCGCCCGTGGTCGGCTACTGCGCGGTCAGTAACGAGTTCGATACTGGCGCCGCCATCCTGTTGTTGATCTTCAGCCTGTGGCAGATGCCGCATTCCTATGCCATCGCCATCTTCCGTTTCAATGACTACCAGGCTGCGAACATTCCGGTGTTGCCAGTCATCAAGGGTATCTCGGCAGCGAAACGGCACATCGTGCTGTACATCGCCGCGTTCGTCGTCGCGACCCTGATGCTGACCCTCAGCGGTTACGCCGGCTACAGCTACTTCGTGGTCGCCGCGCTGAGCGGTGCCTACTGGCTGTGGATGGGCGTGTCGGGCTACAGCGCGGTCGATGACAGAGTGTGGGCACGCAAGCTGTTCACCTTCTCCATCGTCACCATCACCATGCTCAGTGTGATGATGTCGGTGGACTTCATCTCCGCTCCGGAACAGGTGCTGATGACCTCCATCAACCACCTGTGCAGTCAGTTCGCCAACTCGGCGCAGGGCATCTGCGCCGTGGTTGCCGGTATCTGATCTTGGCTCTGTGGGAGGGGCTTTAGCCGCGATTGTCGCCGCTGAAGCGCCTCCCACGGGTGCCACGCCTTATCGACCGTAGGAGCCCAGCCCCGGGGCGAAGCGTCTGCTGGCGCCTGTCAGCCCGTCGCCACTGAAGTCTGATCCAGCCTACCCGAGCACCTTCAGCTTCGGCCAGGTCGCCAGCCAGTTCTTGCTGCGTAGTCGCTCCTGGTAGATAGGCTGTTTCTCACCTCTGAACCGTCCAGCCGGGCGCACCACGAGTTCGAACAGGTCCTCCAGACCGAGCGGTGCGGCGACTTCCAGTCTGTCTTGTTCATCAAGCTTCACGGCTACCGCTGTCGCCGTCTCCGGCCAATACCGCATCGCGTCGGTCGCCGAGAGGTAAGGTGCATCGCCATTGCGTTGGTGCATGCGTGCCTGATTCTTCACCGACCACTGCAGTTGTGCGTCCCGGTGGCGCAGCATCGTCTCCAGTTCGGTATCGCGAGCAGCTGAGGTCTGGGCACGGTCGAACCAGATCACGTCTATATCCCCTGGCAGCGGCGCGTCGCTGCGCTGGTGCAGGTGATCCCAGACAGCGCTACGGACGAAACCTGCAGCCACCCAGCAGTCGGGCAGGTCGAGGTCGCGTACCAGTTGCAGGATGCGCAGGCGCCGTGGGTCGCTGGCTATGAATTTATGGAGTTGGGCGGCGAGGTTCATATCCGTAGCCTATCAGCGGTGTCCAGGGCCTGCTCAGTTGATCGGGCGTTTCTAATCTGCTTCCCGATAACCGTGCTGCTGTATCTGGCCGCATCGCCACTCTACGTCGCGGCCGCCTAATCAGCCTGCAACTCGATTCCGTAGGAGCGGCTTGAGCCGCGATTGTCGCCGCTAAAGCGCCTCCCACCGTCTCAGATACTGCTCTGATTGACCCGCTGCATCAGCTCCTCGGCCGATTCCTTGCGTTCGGAGTAGCGGTCGACCAGTTCTGGGTGGTCGCGCAGCAGCCAGGTGAAGCGCATCAGCTCTTCCATCACATCGACCAGACGGTCGTAGTAGGGCGAGGGCTTCATGCGGTTGTCGTCGCCGAATTCGAGGAAGGCCTTCGGCACCGAGGACTGGTTGGGGATGGTGAACATGCGCATCCAGCGGCCGAGCACGCGCAGCTGGTTGACCACGTTGAACGACTGCGAGCCGCCGCACACCTGCAGCACGGCGAGGGTCTTGCCCTGAGTCGGGCGCACTGCGCCGAGGGCCAGTGGCACCCAGTCGATCTGTGCCTTGAACACCGCCGACATGGCGCCGTGGCGTTCCGGCGAACACCACACCTGGCCTTCCGACCACTGCATCAGCTCGCGCAGTTCCTGCACCTTGGGGTGCTCCTCCGGGGCGTCGTCGGGCAGCGGCAGGCCGGCCGGGTTGAAGATGCGTGTCTCGGCCCCGAGGTGCTGCAGCAGGCGCGCGGACTCTTCCACCAGCAGGCGGCTGAACGAGCGCTCGCGGTTGGAGCCGTACAGCAGCAGAATGCGCGGCGCCGCTGCGTCGCTTGGGGTGGCGGCGGGCAGCAGGTCGCGGTCGAGGTTGGGCAGGTCGCTCATCAGGTGCTCCTTACAGTTCGCCGATGTGATCGAGGGCCTGTTGCAGCTCGCTACGGCTCAGCGCCTGCAGGGGCAGGGCGAGGAAGGCGCGGCAACGGCGTTCGATATGCGCCAGGGTGGCCTGGAACGCGGCGTCAACGGTGGCCTCGTCGCCTTCCACGTAGGACGGATCTTCCAGGCCCCAGTGGGTCTTCAGCGCCGGGCCGAAGTACACCGGGCAGGCCTCGCCGGCTGCCTTGTCGCAGACGGTGATGACGATATCCGGCGGGCAGTCTTCGAAGGCGTCGTTGCCCTTGCTCGACAGGCCGTCGGTGGAAATGCCGGCCGCTTCCAGGGTGCTCAGGCTGCGTGGCAGCACCTGGCCACGGGGGAAGCTGCCGGAGCTGACGGCTTCATGGCCAGCCGGGGCGATATGGTTGAACAGGGCTTCGGAGAGGATGCTGCGGCAGCTGTTGGCCGTGCACATGAACAGGACTTTCATCGTAACGCTCCGCGAAAAGGGCTCAGAAACTCAGGCGTAGGGCCAGAGCGGCAAGGGTAAGCAGGAGGATCGGCAGGGTGAGGACGATGCCGACCTTGAAGTAGTAGCCCCAGGTCACGCGGATGCCCTTGCGCGCCAGCACGTGCAACCAGAGCAGGGTGGCCAGGCTGCCGATGGGGGTGATCTTGGGGCCGAGGTCGCAGCCGATCACGTTGGCGTAGACCATCGCCTCGCGCACCACGCCGCTGGCCTGGCTGGCGTCGATGGCCAGGGCGCCGATCAGCACGCTGGGCATGTTGTTCATCAGCGAGGAGAGCAGGGCGCTGAGCAGGCCGGTGCCGAGGGCCGCAGCCCACAGGCCCTGCGCGGCCAGCGCGTCGAGCAGGTGGGTGAGCTGGCTGGTGAGGCCGGCGTTGCTCAGGCCGTAGACCACCAGGTACATGCCCAGCGAGAACACCACCACCTGCCACGGCGCACCGCGCAGCACCTTGCCGGTGGCGATGCTGTGGCCGCGCACGGCGACGCCGAACAGCACCGCGGCGCAGACGGCGGCAATCGCGCTGATCGGGATGCCCAGCGGCTCCAGTGCGAACAGGCCGAGCAGCAGCACCAGCAGGACGATCCAGCCGGCGATGAAGGTGCGCGGATCGCGGATCGCCTCGCGCGGTGCCGGCAGGCTGTCGGTGGCGTAGCGCGCCGGGATGTCGCGGCGGAAGAACAGCCAGAGCATGCCCAGGGTGGCGGCGACGCTGACCAGGTTGACCGGCACCATCACCGCCGCGTAACGGCCGAAGCCGAGGTCGAAGTAATCCGCCGAGACGATGTTGACCAGGTTCGACACCACCAGCGGCAGGCTGGCGGTGTCGGCGATAAAGCCGGCGGCCATGACGAAGGCCAGCGTTGCCGCCGGCGAGAAGCGCAGGGCCAGCAGCATGGAGATGACGATGGGGGTGAGGATCAGCGCCGCGCCGTCGTTGGCGAACAGCGCCGACACGCCGGCGCCGAGCAGGATGCACAGGGCGAACAGGCGCGCGCCGCTGCCGCCGGCCCAGCGCGCCATGTGCAGCGCCGCCCACTCGAAGAAGCCGGCTTCATCCAGCAGCAGGCTGATGATGATCATGGCGATAAAGGTGAAGGTGGCGTTCCAGACGATGTCCCACACGGTGGGAATGTCGCCGGGGCTGACCACGCCGGCGAGCAGCGCCAGCACCGCGCCGAGCGAGGCGCTCCAGCCGACGCCGAGGCCGCGCGGCTGCCAGATGACCAGAATCAGGGTGAACACGAAGATGGCGAGGGCGATCAGCATGCGGGTGTCTCAGCAGCAGGTGGCAAGGCGGGCAGGGCGTTCACCCATGGCGGCGAGGCGATTGCAGTCCTGTTCAAGCCAGGTGCGATTGGCGGCGAGGGTGGTGTCGAGCACGGCGGCTATCCACTGCGGCAAGTCCGGGTTGAGGCGGTAATACACCCATTGGCCCTGGCGGCGGTCGAGCAGCAGGCCGCTGCTGCGCAGTTGTGCCAGGTGGCGGGAGATCTTCGGCTGGCTTTCGCCCAGCGCACAGACCAGCTCGCACACGCACAGCTCGCCTTGGTCGGCGATCAGCAGAACGGCGCGCAGGCGGGTCTCGTCAGCCAGCGACTTGAACACTTCGGTTGGAGGCAGGGCTTCAGACATGGCGTGGCTCGAATATATGGATTGGCGAATATACGGATTTCCATATGTTTGATGCAACACCGGTGGTCGTCATGGCCGGCTTTGCACTACAGTCCGTGCAGCCGGTTACCGGGACGGATTTTCCCGGTTGGATATCTTCGAGGGAGGCGCCTCATGCGTTTGTCGCGCATGCGCAATGTTATGGCCTGGACGCTGGTTGTCGTGCTGTTGATCGTGGTGGCTCTGCTGGGCATTCGCATTGCCGGGCTTTCATCCTTGCCTGAGCTGCAGCCCTGGCACCGCCTGGTTCCGCAGGAGCTGGAGGTGCGTGAGCTGGACGCGACCGACTGGCAGGGCTACGTGGCGGCCGAGAGCGCCTTGTTCGAGCGCCTGCAGCGCGAACTGGTCGAGCCGGTGACTCAGGCAGGCCATGCCGGGTACAGCCGTTACGCCAGCGACAGCCCGGTCTACCCCGGCAACCTCGCGCATGACTGGAACCGCTCCGTGATCCTCCAGCCCAAGGGCGAGGTGCGCGGTGTGGTGGTGTTGCTGCACGGCCTGACCGACTCGCCTTACAGCTTGCGGCACATCGCCCGGCACCTGAGCGAGCAGGGCCTGCTCGCCGTGCTGCCACGCATGCCGGGGCACGGCACGGTGCCGGCGGCGCTGACCGATGCGCGTTGGGAGCAATGGCTGGCTGCCACTCGCCTGGCAGTGCGTGAGGCGCGTCGCCAGGTGCCCGACGGGCCTTTGTATATGGTCGGCTATTCCAATGGCGGTGCATTGGCGCTGCGCTATAGCCTGGCGGCATTGGAGGATGAGCGTCTGGCCATGCCGCAGCAGCTGGTGCTGATTTCGCCGATGATCGGCGTCACCAGCTACGCCCGTTATGCCGGGCTGGCGGCCTTGCCGGCGGTGCTGCCGGCCTTCGCCAAGTCGGCGTGGATGAACGTGCTGCCGGAGTTCAATCCGTTCAAGTACAACTCCTTCCCGGTGCAGGCGGCGCGGCAGACCTATGAGCTGACCAGCGAGGTGCAGAGCGCCTTCGACAGTGCCGAGAGCACTGGCCGCCTGCAGCGCTTGCCGCCGGTGTTGGCGTTCCAGTCGCTGGCCGACAGCACGGTCAGTACGCCGGCGGTGGTGCGTCAGCTGTTTGCCCGCTTGCCGGCCAATGGCAGCGAGCTGGTCATCTTCGATATCAATCGCTCGCGTGCCACCGGCTCCTTGCTGCGTACGGACATGAGCGGGCTGCTGGAAGAGCTGCTGCCCACGGCCCGGCGTGACTTCGACCTGACCGTGGTTGGCGTGGCCGCCGATCACGGCCGCGAGGTCGAGGCGCGGCGTATTGCGGCGGCCAGCGAGCAGATGGAAAGCCTGTCACTGGGTGTGGAATATCCGGGGCAGCTGTTCTCGCTGTCGCATGTGGCCTTGCCGTTCCCGCCCAGCGACCCGCTGTACGGCAGCGATCCGGCAGCGGGCGAGTCCTATGGCGTGTCCCTCGGCACTTTGGCGCCGCGGGGCGAACATGGCGTGCTGGTGGTGGGGCTGGACAGCCTGCAGCGGGCGACGTCCAACCCTTTCTACGATTACCTGCTGCAGCGCATCGACGCAGATCTGCGTTGAGCCCGACCAGGCCGATGCACATCCGCGCGAGCGCATTGACGAAGATCGGTAGAAGGCTCGGTGTGCACCGCGCCCTCTACGGTTGCCTTGCGTAGGGTGCGCTGTGCGCACCAGCACTGACCGCAGTGCGAGTCTTACAACCGGAAACGCCCGACCAGACCATCGAGCTGGGTCGACAGCGCCTGCAGATCGCTGCTGGCCTGGTTCAGTTGGTCGGCGATATGGGTGGTGCCGACGGTCAGCTCATTGATATCGACGATGTTGCGGTTGATGTCCTCCACCACGCTGGACTGCTCTTCGGTGGCAGTGGCGACCTGGATGTTCTGATCGCTGATCTCGCTGATATGACTGTTGATCTGCTCCAGTGCGGCCGAGGCCTTGCTGGCGTACTCGACCACCAGTGCGCTTTGTCGTTGCCCCTTGGCCATCGCCTCGACGGCTGAGCGTGACTCGTTCTGCAGGCGGTCGATGACCTGCTGAATCTCTTCGGTGGAGGCGCCCGAGCGGCTGGCCAGGGTGCGTACCTCGTCAGCTACCACGGCGAAGCCGCGGCCCTGTTCACCGGCACGAGCAGCCTCGATGGCGGCGTTGAGAGCCAGCAGGTTGGTCTGCTCGGAAATGCTGCGGATGGTGTTGAGCGTGGTGCTGATGGCCTCGGTCTGTGCTGCCAGGGCCTCGATGACCTTGGCTGCCTGCTCCAGCTCGCCGTTGAGGGCATCGACCTGCTGTTGCGCCTGGTCGACCACGGCTGCGCCGTCGCCGGCATGTTGCGTAGCCTCGCGGGCGACCTGTGCGGCGTTCTCGGCATTGCGTGCGATCTCGTTGACGGTCGAGCCCAGCTCATTGATGGCCGTGGCGACCTGCACGGTGCGGTCGCTCTGGGCGGTGCAATTGCTCTGGGTCAGGCTGGCGCGTTCGGCCACGTCGCGAGCCATGCTCGACAACTGCCGCGAGTTGTCGGCGAGCTGGCGCATGGCGCCATGCACCTTGTCGATGAACTGGTTGAAGCTGCGCGCGATTTCGCTCAGCTCGTCCTGGCCGGGGAGGTCGATACGGGTGTTCAGGGCCAGGTTATCGGCGGCCTGGCCCAGGCTGCTCTGCAGGATCGCCACGCGGCGGCGCAGTTGGATGACGATCAGCCAGGAGATGATCATCGAGATCAGCAGGCCACTGGCGATGATGGCGATCTGGCGAGTCAGGCCGCTGTCGTAGCTCTGCGCGCTGTGCTGGTTCTGCTGCTCGGCCTGCTTGAGCAATGCGTCGAGCAGGTCGTTGGTAGCCTGACGCATCACGCCGTAGGTCTTGGCGTACTGGTCGCGGTAGATTTGCTGGGCCCGGGCCATGTCGCCGGCGTCGAAGGCGGCGAGCATCGGGTTCAGCTCGTTGCTGACCATGTTCTCGAATTGCTCGAGCAACTGCTGCGCCTGGGCCTTGCGTTCCGGATTGACCTGGGCCGCCACGGCTTGACGCATGGCTTCGCGCATTTCCGGGATGTCTTCGTTGCGTGCATCCTGCACCCGCGATTTCACACCGCGCTCGTCCCGTAGCGGGGTGTCCTGCAGCAGCATCATGTCGAGGCCGACGCGCATGCGCGGAACGCGCGAAGCCACCTCGGCCATGGCGCGCATGGGCGCTGCGGTATTCAGATAGAGCACTTCCGTGTCCCGATGCATGCTGGACATGCTGCTCAGGCTGGCCAGCGCCACCAGCAGCAGGGCGATGCAGGGAATGGCCACCGCGACGAGCAGTCGGGTTTTCAGAGAGAGAGCGTCGAAACGCATGGTAGGACTCCAGTTCGGGGAAGGATGCAGCGTACAGGCAGCCTGGCAGGCAAGTGTTGCCGCTGCTGTATCGGCCGCGATGGTCCGTTGCATGAGGGCAAAAGGCGACCACTTCAGCGAAAAGGAGTAGGCCGGCTCAGTGGCCGGCGATAAACGGAGCGCTGGCCGACCACGAGGTCGGCCAGCGACGTTCAGGCACGTAGCAATGCATCCAGTTCACCGCCGCGCTCCAGCGCGGCCAGGTCATCGAAGCCGCCGACATGGTGTTGGCCGATGAAGATCTGCGGGACGCTGCGCCGATTGCTGCGTTGCAGCATCTCGGCCAGACGACCGGGTGAGCGACCGACGTCGATTTCATCGTAGGCCACGCCTTTGCGTTTCAGCAGCGCCTTGGCGTTGAGGCAGTAAGGGCAATGATCGCTGGTATAGAGCGTAACGCCTTGCATGGTGCACCTCCTGGGTGGTCAGACAGCTACTGGTGGGAAGTCGACATCGGTTTGCGCCAGGTTGTTGAGGTAGTTGGTCAGCGTCATCAGCGCGACGTTGGCTACCACCTCGACTATGGCTGCGTCGGTCAGGCCGGCTTCGCGGGCATCCTCTAATTGCGCATCGCTGAGGCTGCCGCGGCTGTCGATGATCTGCCGGGTCAGGCGCGCCACGGCATCGAACTCGCCGCCGCGGGCGCTGCGGATGTCCGCTTCGCTGAGACCGGCCTTGCCGGCGAACAGGGTGTGCGCTGCCAGGCAGTATTCGCAGCCGTTGACCTGCGAGCTGGCCAGCGCGACCACCTCACGTGCCTTGGCATTCAGAGTGCCCTTGCCCAGCGCCTGGGACAGCGCCAGATAACCACCCAATGCAGCAGGCGCGTTGGCCAGGGTGGCGAAGGTGTTGGGGATGAAACCGAGGCCCTTGCGGATGCCCTCCAGTTGCGCCTGGGCGCTGGCAGCGGTTTGTTCGAACGGCAGAGCGGTGATGCGAGTCATGGTGTATCTCCAGTCTTGGTTTGGGGGAGCTTGTGTTTCAAGCCTGGAGCCATGCTAGGGGAACGATCTGGCTTTTCGGATTCAGATCGTCGATCTTATGCGACAGATCGTCCAGGACTTTGAGGTGCCCATGGATCGCCTGTCCAGCCTGCTGCATCACTTCAATCTGCATGCCAGTACCTTTCATCGCGGTGGTTTCTGCGGCACCAACAGCTATGGCGCCAACGAGGCGCATGGCCATATCCATCTGCTGCGGGCGGGGCGTCTGAGCTTCCGCGACAGCGACGGCCATGAGTTGCACCTCGAGGAGCCGAGCCTGATGCTGGTGGCGCGGCCTCGTTTGCACCGGATGAGCGCCAGCGAGGCCGATGGTGCGGACCTGGTATGCGCCACCCTGGCGTTCGATGGTGGCTTCGACAATCCACTGTCGCGCGCATTGCCGGGGGTGATCGTCAAGCCTCTGCGTGAATTACCAAGCCTGAGCGGTTGCCTGGAGTGGCTGTTCAGTGAGGCGCAAGGGGAGGACTGTGGGCGCGAACTGGTGCTCAATCGTCTGTTCGAGCTGATGGTGATCCAACTGCTACGCCATCTGATGAACAGCCGCGAGTTGGCGTCGGGAATGATGGCGGGGCTCGCTGAACCGCGCCTGGCGCGTGCGCTCAACCAACTGCACGAGCGGCCGCAGCATGGTTGGTCGGTGGCCGAGCTGGCGACGCTGGCGGGCATGTCGCGGGCCAGTTTCGCCGCGCACTTTCACCAGGTGGTCGGCGCCACTCCGGCGGATTATCTGGTCGGCTGGCGCGTCAGTCTGGCGCAGAAGCGCCTGCGTGAAGGCCGGCCCATGGCATTGATCGCTGACGAGGTCGGTTATGAAAGCCCTTCGGCGCTGGCCCGCGCCTTTCGCCGCAAGGTCGGTCTCAGCCCCAGTGAGTGGCTGCGCCAGGGCGTTCAGTAGGCGCAGGGTGTGCGGCACATGCTCCGAAGTGCTGAACGGTTCGGCGCTCGATACCGCGACGCGTTCCTGCAGCAGGCGCGCGAGGCACTGCACTGCATCGCGCCGGCGCTGCCTGCAGGATTCGTGTCGGCTGGGCAAGCTGTCGTACCATCGCGCCTCGCCCCCGTTTCATGAGCCCTCGCGCATGTTTGAAATCACCCCCATCAGTCCCGAGCACTACCGTCAGCAGACCCGTCGCAGTACCGCACTGGTCGCGGTGATCTTCGTCGCGCTGGCCATGTTACTGGCCATGCTCAGCGTGCAACTGTTCGGCGAGCTGGGCGGTGACGACAATTTTCGCTGGAACCTGCTTGGCGTCGTGCTCGGTTTCGCCCTCACCGTGGTGCTGGTGCGCCAGCAGTTCTGGCGCCGCGAGTGGATGGCGCCGGCGGTCTATGGTTGGCGGCTCAAGCGCAGCCTGATGCGCATCACCAATGTCATGCATCACGTCAAGGCAGGGGTGGAGCAGAGGGATGCAACGGCGATGAAGCTGCTGCGCTTCTACCACCTGGGCGTGACCCAGATGCATCAGCTCGATGGCAACAGCAGTGAACTGAGCCAGATGGTGCACGAGATCGACGCACACCGTGAGGCGATGGAGCAGCAGGGGCTGGAGCTTGAGCAGACGCGCCTGCAGCCCGAGTGGCTGGAGCAGGTCAAGACGAAATTTCGCTAGGGGCTGCTTGTTACTACCTGCGTCAACTCGGTTCTGAAATGCTGCTGGATATATCCGTCGCCTCCGTCACAACTCGGTTGCGGCCTGTGCGCTTGGCGCTGTACAGCAATTCATCGGCACGTTTGAGAACGGTGTTAATCGCTTCGTCATCCCCCTGCCAGTGAGCAACGCCCAGCGAGATGCTGATGTGTCCGACGCCGGCTATCGGTGTGGCGGCGATGCTGGAACGAATGCGTTCGGCCACATCGGCTGCGACTGCAAGCGATGCGTCCGGCAGCAGGACGAGAAACTCTTCGCCGCCAACTCGGCAGGGCAGGTCGGCGCTGCGCAGGCACCGACGCAGATTGCCGGCCACGCTCTTGAGTGTCAGGTCGCCGGCATCGTGGCCGAACTGGTCATTGACCTTCTTGAAGTGATCGATGTCGGCGGCCAGCACGGCGAATGGCTTGCCGGTCTCCTGCCACAGGGCCAAGGTTTCTTGCAGGGCACGCCGGTTCGCCAGTCCCGTCAGGGCGTCGCTCTGTGCCTGTACGTTGAGCTGGCCGATACGTGCCTGCAGCAGTCTCACTCCGGTCAGTAGTGCCCGCTTGAGTTGCATGGCTTCGTAGTAGTTGGCGTGCACCTGCTCGATCCGTTGAATGTTGTCCGGGGTGTCGAGTTGGTGTGCATAGTCAGCCAGCTTTCTCAATGGATGACTGATGCGCGAGGCAATCCACCAGATCAGGCTCAAACCGAGCACGCACATCGGGATCATGCCGATGATCAGCCTGTGCATCAGTTCCTGCAGGGTACTGAGAACGCTCTGCAGTGGTTGCTGAACGACTATTCCCCATTGGCTCTGTGGGACTCTGGCGAAACCTGCGAGCATGTCGATGCCCTGTGAGTTGCTCGCCAGCAGGGTTCCATTATCCGAGCTCAGGGCTGCATCGATTATGGCGTTGTCGCTTATCTGCTCACCGATTCTGCCGGGTTCTGTGTGATAAAGCAGGCGCCGACTCTGGTCCACCAGATATACGGATGAAGCATCTCGGTGGAAGTGCTTGCCGATAATGTCGTGCAGCGAGTTGGATTTGTTCAGATGAATCGTCCCGCCTATCACTCCAAGATATTTGCCGGTGCTACTGTGGATCGGATGTGACAAGAACACGACTAGATTACCGGCAATGGAAAAGAACGCCGGACTTACCAGTGGGATCTTTTGCTCCACGGGGGCAAGTGAGCGCAGTTTCTTGCCCGTGATGTGCAGATCTGCCGGCTCTGTAACGATCACTACGCCCTGATCATCTGCAATGACCAGCGAGCTGAAGCTTTTGTCCTGGTGCAATACGCGGCTTGCTTCCTGAGTCAGCAGTGCGTGGTCGCTGAACGAGCGGCCAATCAGTTTGGCGCTGAAACTGAGGCGTGCAAGGTCGTCTGCAAGACTGTCGTTGATGATCTCGGCCAACTTGGTGGCGTAGGCGCGGTTACTCTCCAGGGCTGTTTCAACCAGCGCGCGCTTTTGTACCGTGTAGGTCACGACAAAGGCATTTATAAGAGTTGCGATCGCCGAAGCCAGTACAAACAGAAGAATAAGATTACGCAGGGTTAACGTGGGCATAGGTGGCTCGGCTCGGAGGTCTTAACTTCTTAGATCGATATGACGCGATCATAAAACCAGGCAGTGAGCAGATAGTTGCTCACTTCATCTTCTTTGTCACTGATACATGTCATCGGATTGAGTTGTGTATTGCACGCTGAAGAGAGTGTTTATTAATCGCATTATTAGTTCGCGCTATTAATCGAATCAGTGTGCAGGCGAATCGTTTTCCGGCGATGTCAGCTCAGGCATGTCGCTCGCGCCATGTCTGCCGCGGGGTAGAAGTTTTTGGTCAAAATGACTTCATGGTTTGTTCTAATGACTCTTCTGTTATGTTGTCCTTATGACTTTTATGAGTGTATCTTATTGTTTTTAATCGTAATTTTTGTTGGCATGAAATCTGACTGTCTTCAGGGGCAATGACCCATTACAGGAGAACTCAGATGAAACACATTGCCTTGCTTGCGCTTTCCCTTGGTTTGGTGGCTGCCAGTACCTTGCAGGCTGCCGAAGTGGTGGCTGAACGTGAAGAAAACGCCGTCGGTGCCGGTTTCGGTGGCTTGTCCGGTTTGATGCTGGGGGCCGCAGCGGGCGGCCCTATCGGTGCGCTGGTTGGCGCCGTGGTAGGCGGTTGGTCCGGCGCAGAGGTACAGGACGCCACTGGCAACAGCGGCACCGCCTATGTCGTGCGCCATGAAGACGGTCGTGAACAGTGGGTGCGCTCGCCGAACGCGCGCTTCGAAGTGGGTCAGCAGGTGCAGATGAATGGCATCCGCTTGCTGGCGGAGTAGGTCGACAACGCTGTGCTGAATGACAGCAACAGCATTCACTTTCTTCACTCTTCGAGGACGTTCATGAGCACTAACTTTCAGGGCCGCCTGGCGGTCGTTACGGGGGCCAGTTCCGGTATCGGGCTGGCGGTATGTGAGCTGTTGTTGCAGCGTGGTGCACGCGTGCTGGCCTTCTCGCGGCGCCTGAGTGCCCTGGCGCCGCTGCAGGCGCAGTATCCCGAGCATTTGCACTGGTGCGCGGGTGATGTGACCGATATCGACGCGCTGCACACGCTGGCCGAGCGGGCGGCACGCCTGGGCCGGGTCGATTATCTGGTGCCCAATGCGGGGATCGCCCGCCTGGCACCTGGCTGCGACATGCAGGCGTTCGAGCAGCAATGGCAGGTCAATGGTGCTGGCGCGATCAATACCTTTGAGGTGCTCAAACCCTGCCTGGCCCGGCCAGCGTCTGTGGTGTTCATCAGCACCTTCCTGCGCCAGCTGGGCTTTGCCGGACTGGGCGGCTATATCGCCAGCAAGGCAGCACTCTCGGCTTTGGTGCGTAGCCTGGCGCTGGAGTATGCCGGTGAGGGGCTGCGCCTCAATCTGGTTTCGCCAGGGCCGACGGCAACGCCGATCTGGAGCAGCCTGGGCCTTGCCGAAGATGCCCTGGCAGGTGTTGCCAGTGAGGTGAACAAGCGCCTGGTCGACGGTGAGTTCCTCGAGCCGCGAGCGATCGCCGAGGTGGTGCTGTTCCAGCTATCCAACGGTGCCAGTGGTGTGCATGGCCAGGACTGGGTGGTGGACAAGGGGTACACCCTGCAGTGAACGATGCCTGGGACGCCCGCTGCGGCGTCCCTCAGGCGACATATCCCCTGACATTTCCTCTGCTCCTGGTGGGCCCCTTAAAGGTTGCTGAAAGGTTCGCACCTTAGCCTCCGCTCGCGCCTTTCGTGTGCCTACAAGAAAAAGAGGAGAAGCGGTTTGTTGACCCTGATTGGCCTGTTGACCATCTGCAGCCTGGTTGTGCTGCTGCTTATCGGGCGTATGTCGCCTGTACTGCCCTTGATCGTGGTGCCGCTGTTGGGCGCCCTGGCTGCGGGTTTCGGCCCGGAGGCGATTTCCGGTTTCTTCACTGACGGCATCGGCCGCGTTACGGCGATTGCCACGATGTTCGTGTTCGCCATCACCTTTTTCGGTGTGCTGCAGGACACCGGGTTGTTCCGCCCGCTGATCGGCGGGATGGTGCGCCTGACGCGCGGCAACGTTATCGCTGTCACGGTGGCAACGGCGGTGATCGGTATGCTGGCGCATCTCGATGGTGCTGGCGCGACCACTTTCCTGCTCACCGTTCCGGCGCTGCTGCCGCTGTACAAGCAGCTGCGCATGAGTCCTTACCTGATGCTTCTGCTGCTGGCGCTTGGCGCCGGTATCTTCAACATGCTGCCCTGGGCCGGGCCGCTGGGGCGCGCGTCTGCGGTGACCGGGATCGAAGTCACCGAGCTGTGGCGTCCGTTGATCAGCATTCAGGTCGTCGGCGTGGTGCTGCTGATTTCCCTGGCGGCGTTGCTGGGCTGGCGCGAGCAGCGCCGTATTGCCGCAGGCAAGGGCGTCGATGAAGGTGTGCTGGTGGAAACCAGCAGCGATCTGCATGAGCCGAGTGCCGAGGAGCGCGAGCTGGAGCGGCCGCGTCTGCTGTGGGCCAACTCCGCGCTGTTTCTCGCGGTGCTGGCCTCGCTGTTCTCTGGTGTGCTGCCAGCCGGTTACATCTTCATGATCGGCTTGTGCCTGGCGCTGCTGATCAACTACCCCGGTGGCAAGGCACAGATGCAGCGCATTTCGGCGCATGCGCCGGCTGCATTGAGCATGGGCATGATCATTCTCGCCGCGGGCTCGATGCTCGGCATATTTACCGGCACCGGCATGCTCACCTCCATCGCTCAGGATCTGGCGCAGGTACTGCCAGCATCGCTGGTCGGGCAGATGCACATCGTGCTCGGCCTGTTCGGATTGCCGATGGAGCTGATGCTGAGTACCGATGCCTATTACTTCGGTCTGTTGCCGGTGACGCTGGAAGTGGTCGGTGGCCAGGGTGTGGAGCCGGCCAGCGTGGTCTACGCACTGACCATTGGCAACATCATCGGGACCTTCATCAGCCCGTTCTCGCCCGCGTTGTGGCTGGCACTGGGTCTGGCCGGGCTGGATCTGGGCCGGCACATCCGCTACTCGCTGTGGTGGATGTGGGGCTTTTCGCTGGTGCTGTTCGCTGCTGCCTGGGCGATGGGGCTGTTCTAGCCCGACTCAGGCTGGCATGAAAAGGCGCTGCTCACGCCCGGGTTTACCCGGGCGTGTTGCATCTGGCGTCTGCTGCGTTCAGTTGATGTCCACCTGATAACGGAAGTTCTCCGCCGCTGCGCGTGACAGGCGATATTCCAGTGGTTTGCGGTCATAGCCCAGCGCGGTTCGCTCGATGACGACGCTGGGGCTGCCAGGTGCAACGTCGAGGGTAGCGGCCAGTTCTGCATCCGCGGCAGAGACGGTGAGGGTTTCCTGGGCAGAGGCGATGCGCTGGCCGCAATGCTGCTCGTAGAAGGGGTAGAGCAACTGTTCGAAGTCCTCTGGTGCGACATCCAGCAGGGCGCCAAAGCGCGAAGCGGGTAGCCAGATGAGTTCATGAAACAGTGGGCGGCCATCGATCAGACGCAGACGCTGCAGGTGAATGCATTGTTCGCCATCTGCCAGTTTCAGTGCCTGGCGGATGGCTTCAGTGGCTGGCTCCATACGACATTCGAGAATGCGGCTCTGCGGCACCTGAGGTTTGCCGCTTGCGCTGACCTGTCGAAAGAAACGAAACAGCGAGCCATCGAAGTTGGGCCGGCGTACGAACGTGCCGCGCCCCTGGGCGCGCAGCAGCAAGCCCTCGGCAACCAAAGTTTCCACGGCCTTACGCACCGTACCCACCGCCACGCCGTACTGGCGGGTCAGTTCCGCCTCGGTGGGGATGGCCTCGCCCGGTAGCCACTCGCCAGCGGCAATTTTTTCCAGCATCTCGTCGCGCAGCCGCTGATAAAGCGGCAGGCGCTCGTCGTGACCCAAAGGCGCGCTGCTCATAAATCTCGCATCCGAATTTCAACCGGCCGTCACTTTACCACTGGGTCGTGCGTTGACAGCAGTTGATCGATATCTATACAGTCATATATTCATATATATGACTGATTGTCTGTATAAGAAGCAGTCAGCCCAAGGTTGGCTCGAACAATAATCGACAGAGGTATCGCTTCGTGACGCCCATGCCTTATGCCGGCATCTCCGGCATCGACACCCACGCGCACATCTTCCGGCAGGACCTGCCCATGGTCCCCGGCCGCCGCTACAGCCCCGACTACGACGCGACCGTGGAGCAGTATCTGGCGCATCTGGACGCTTGTGGGTTGTCCCACGGGGTGCTGATCCAGCCAAGCTTCCTGGGTACCGACAACCACTACATGGTCGAGGCGCTGCAGCGTTTTCCCGAGCGCTTGCGTGGTGTTGCGGTGGTCGACGCACAGATCAGCGATAGCGAACTGGACGAGCTGGCCGCTGCCGGCGTGGTTGGTGTACGCCTCAACCTGATCGGCAAGGTGCTCGAGGATTACGCCGGGCCTGCCTGGAACGGCCTGTTCCGTCGTCTGGCCCAGCGCGGCTGGCAGGTGGAGATTCAACGCGGCTTCGCGGATCTGGCGCTGGTGGTACCGGCAATTCTGGAGTCCGGTGTAACGGTGGTGGTCGATCACTTCGGTCTGCCGGCAAGCAGCGTGCAGCTGGACGATCCTCAGCATGCGGCCTTTTTCGATCTGCTCGGTCAGGCGCCGGTGTGGATCAAGCTGTCGGCCGCCTACCGCAGCCAGTCCGACCTGGCCCGCGCACAAGCGATCGAGGCGCGCCTGCGTGAGGCCTGTGGTGGCGTTGGGCGCTTCCTCTGGGGCAGCGATTGGCCCAATACCCAGTTCGAGTCGCAGACTCGTTACGATGAGCAGTTCGCGCTGCTCGAGGCTCTGCTGCCCAACCCCGAGGAGCGCCGTCGCGTTCTGGTGGAAAACCCTGCAACGCTGTTCGGTTTCGCCCGCGCGTAACCGCCGCCAGAACAATAAGGAGTCACCCCCATGATGAGCCTGCTCGTCGTCAGCGCGATCATCCTCGCCGTCGCGCTCGGTTATACCACCAAGATCAACATCGGTCTTTTCGCCATTGCCTTTGCCTACCTGCTGGGTTGTTTCGGCATGGGCATGAGCCCAAGTGAAATCATCAGCATGTGGCCGTTGAAGATCTTCTTCGTGATCTTCTCGGTTTGTCTGTTCTACAGCTTCGCCACCGTCAACGGCACGCTCGAGAAGCTAGCCGGGCATCTGCTCTATCGTTGCCGGGGTGTACCGCACCTGCTGCCCTATGCAGTGTTTCTGACCTCGGGCCTGATCGCTGCCATGGGCGCGGGTTACTACACCGTGCTGGCGTTCATGGCGCCGCTGACCCTGCTGCTGTGCCAGCGCACCGGCATGAGCCTGATTCTCGGCGGTATGGCGGTGAACTACGGGGCGCTGGGTGGTGCGAACTTCGTTTCCAGCCAGAGCGGCATCATCTTCCGTGGCCTGATGACCACCGCCGGCATGCCCGAGAGCGAGGCGTTCGTAAACGCTCTGGCCATCTTCGCCAGCACGGCGGTCATTCCTCTGCTGGTGATCTCCGCATTCATCTTCCTCGGCGGCCATGGCCGCAATCTGAAGAATGCGGTGATCAATGCCGATCTGCCGGAAGCCTTCAACCGTGAACAGAAGCTGACGCTGCTGCTGACCGTGCTGATGATGGCGCTGGTACTCGCTGCCCCGCTGGCGCTGCTGGCCTTCCCGGACAATGCCACGGTCAAGTTCATCAACAGCAAGGTGGATATCGGTCTGATCGCCAGTGTGTTCTCGGTGATCGCACTGCTGCTCAAGCTGGGTGACGAGCGCAAGGCCATCGCCTCGCTGCCCTGGGCCACGCTGATCATGATCTGCGGTGTCGGCATGCTGATCAGCGTCGCGATCAAGGCCGGCACCATCGATGCGCTGGCGTCCTGGATCGGCGGCAACATCCCGCCGGCGCTGGTGCCGTTGGCATTCGGTGTGGTGGCTGCGCTGATGTCGATCTTCGCCAGCACCCTGGGTGTGGTGACGCCGGCGCTGTTCCCCATGGTGCTGCCGTTGTCGGCTTCGATGTCGATTGATCCGATGATCATCTTCATCGCCATCGTGGTGGGTGCTCAGGCGACCTCCATCTCGCCGTTCTCTTCCGGTGGCAGCCTGCTGCTGGGTTCCTGCACCGATGACAAGGTCCGCTCCAAGCTGTTCTCGCAGCTGCTGCTGCGCGCGGCGCCGATTGGCTTCGTTGCAGCCATGCTGTTCAACCTGGCGCTGACGTTCCTGTTCTGACGAAAAAGGTTCTTCGCAGAGTTTGTGGAAAGTGCGAGTTGATACCGGACTGGCAATTAAGTGTTAGCTGTCGATTCTCGCACTATCCGTTAGCGCGCCGTCTGGTCTGATGGTTTTCGCCCCTCACGGGCGAGTCACTTTCTCTTGCTTGCCCAAGAGAAAGTAACCAAAGAGAAGGGCACCCCGTTCATCCGGCCCCGGCTACGCCGGGGTTCCCTCGCTCCATCACCACTCCAGGGGCCCGCCACGAAGGGCCATCCCTGGCCCATCGTGGCTCTCGCGACATCCATGTCGCTCAACCCCTTACGAGGCGATTCCACTCAGCCTCCTGAAGGGGATTTGGGCGTCGTCTGTGAGATCGCACTTTCAAGAGCAAAAGCCAAACGCTACCGACTTTGATCTTCCGGAGATTTCGTAAGCTCGCGGTCCGTTCCCCCTTCAGGAGGCCGAACGTAGGTGTTGCGTAGGGGAGTGAGGCGCATGGATGCGGCGAAAGGCTTAATGGGCCAAGGATGGCCCATGTAAGCCGGCCCCCGGAGCGGCACCGGAGCGAGGGTAGTTTCGCGCAGCGAAACCCGGATGTCGGGGTGCCCTTCTTTGGCACACCTTTCTTGGGCAAGCAAGAAAGGTGTGGCGCCCGTAAGGGGCGCAACCCAAACGTTCAGCAGACGCGCTAACGGATAGTGCTAAGCCCGTGAGCGATACGCACATAAACTTGCCAGCCCGGTGTCATGCGCATCCCTCCGCGAGAATGCTAAGAGCCTGAAAACAGCCCCAGCATCGCGTGATGCCGAGGCTTGCTTCATTTCAGCGGCTATCGCTATTTCAGCCGATAGCGTCGCAAATCATCCTGGCTCAGCAAGCGCAGCTGACCTGGTGCGACCTGGTAGATATCTTCCGCCAGGCGCACGTCGACTCCCATGTCACGAAAGTACCTGGCCGGGCTGTAGGGCTGGCGGCCATGGGCAGCCTGTGCCTGCGCCGAGTCGCCGGCGGGGAAGGGCGGGCGCCGCAGGGCGATGTCACCATTGATGGTGCGTTTGCTGCCGGCTGCGAGCAGATAGATGCAACTGCCCTGGCACATGCCACGTGCAGGCACCAGCGTTTCGAAACCGGTTTCGCGCAGCAGGCGCCCCATGCGGATGGCCTCTGGCGCGCTGCCGCCGATACTGTCCAGCAGCACGATCTTGCGCTTGTACTGGCCGGGATTGGCGCGCAGCCCCTTGAGCAGGCGTTCGTAGTCGCCCGGGACGATCTCTTCGGAAATCTTCGCCGCCAGCATGCCAGCCTGGGCTTCGACCTCCACCTTGGCGTGGGCCGTCAGTACGGTAAAGAGAGCGGTGCCGAACAGGGTGAAGCGCAGGCGCTGGGCAATCATCGGGCTGGGTACGGAGTGGTGGCTCGGGAGGTAGAAGATACCTGCCCGAGCCTCTTCATGCATCCGCTCAGATCTGCCCGCTCTGCTGTTGCACCTTCCACGCCCAGGTGAACAGCAGCAGGCCGCCGATAGCCGTGGCGGCACCGATGTAGCCGGTGACGGTCCAGCCCATACCGGCGCTGATGGCCAGGCCGCCGAGCCAGGGGCCAAGGGCGTTGGCGACGTTGAAGGCAGCATGGTTGGAGGCAGCCGCCAGGGTTTGTGCGCCGGTGGCTACATCCATCAGGTGGGTCTGCAGGGCCGGGCCCAGGGCGATCATGGTGCCGAGGGCGAAGATCGCCGGCAGCACGGTCCACAGGCTTTGCGTGGCGAACGGGAAGACCAGCAACAGCAGCGTGCTCCAGGCCAGAATCCAGGCCACTGCACGCAGGCGCAGGCGGTCGAACAGCCAGCCGCCGGCACTGTTGCCGACGATGCAGCCGGCACCGAACACGCCCATGGCCAGTGGAATCCAGCCGGGACTGACCTTGGTCACTTCCAGCAGGGTTGGCGCCATGTAGCTGAACACGCAGAACATGCCGGCGAAGCCAATGGAACCAATGCCCAGAGCCAGCCAGATCGGCGCACGATTGAAGGCGCGCAGCTCTCCCATAGGGCTGCTGCGCTGCTCGTTGGGATCGGTCGGGAGGAAGATTGCGACCATGGCGATGGTGGTAATGGCGATCACCCCGACCAGGGCGAACGCGTAGCGCCAGCTCATGAACTGGCCGAGCCAGGTGGCCAGCGGATTGCCGATCAGGATCGCTACGGTCAAGCCAGCCAGCACCCGGCTGACCGCTTTGGCGCGCTTGTGCGGCGGGGCCATGGACGCGGCTACCAGCATGGCTACGCCGAAGTAGGCGCCGTGCGGCAGGCCAGCGATGAAGCGGAAGATCAGCAGGGGTTCATAGGTTGGCGCCAGGGCGCTGGCGAAGTTGCCGAGGGCGAAGCAGCCCATCAGCAGCAGAAGCAGGATGCGCCTCGGGAAGCGTGCGCCAAGCAGGGCCAGCACCGGTGCACCGACCACCACGCCCAGTGCGTAGGCGCTGATGACATGGCCGACCTGCGGTTCGCTGACGCCCAGGTCGAGGGCGACATTGGGCATCAGCCCCATGATGGCGAACTCACCGGTGCCGATGGCGAAGCCGCCAAGGGCCAGCGCGAGTTGAATGAGAAGGATCGCGCCCGGCGACAGGGTCGTCGCGGCGTCTTGGGAAGGCGTGTTCATGAATAACCTGAGAGGAAGGGAAACGCAGGCGCGCAATTATAATCTCCCAGCGCCTCGCTTGGGTATTCGTGATCGCTCTATTTCGGGCTTTGAGGCGAATAGTCTGAATTATTCAGGGCTTTCACGTAGTCGACGAAGGCGCGTAGCGGGGCGGGAACGTGACGACGGCTGTGGTAATACAGATAGGGCCCTTCGAAGTGCTGCCACCAGTCTTGCAGAACGGGCAGCAGCTGGCCGCTGGCCAGGTGCGCCGCAATGTATTCCTCGAAGGTGTAGAGAATGCCGTGACCTGCGCAGGCCGCAGCGATCAGCAGGTCTTGCGACGAACTGACCAGCCGGCCCTCGGGCGCGATACGCAGGGTGCGTCCATCCTGCTCGAACTCCCAAACGCCGAGCTTGCCGCTGGCGAAGCGATAGCCGAGCAGGCGATGGTCATTCAGTTCGGCGGGATGCTGAGGGATGCCGTGACGCTGCAGGTAGTCGGGCGCTGCGACTGCCATGAAGCGTTGCCGTCGCGGCCCGATGGGGATGGCGATCATGTCCTTGGCCAGGCTTTCCTCATAGCGGATGCCGGCGTCGTAGCCAGCCCCGATGACGTCGACGAAGGTGTTGTCCATGTTCACCTCCAGGGCGATGCCGGGGTAGCGAGCGAGAAAGTCGTCGAGCAGTGGCGGGAGGATGTGCCGCGCAATCACGCCGGGAACATGCAGACGCAGCGAGCCGACCGGGTTCTGCGGATCTTCCTGCAGGTCGTTGAGTGCCGCGTTGATGTCGTCCAGCGCCGGGGCCAGGCGCTGCAGCAGGCGGGCACCGATTTCGGTGGGGGTCAGGCCGCGTGTGGTGCGGTTGAGCAGGCGCACACCCAATTCCTTTTCCAGGCGCCGGATGCTGTCGCTCAGGGACGACGGTGACATGCCGCGACGTTGAGCCGCCGTGCGGAAGCCGCCAGCTTCGACCACGGCGGCGAACAGGGCGATATCGGACAGATTCGGTTGGCGCATGGGCGTCAGCTGGTTGGTGAGCAAGCATCCGATGATGCGGTGCAACGGCCGCTTTGCCAATCCTTAGGGGCGCATGCGGTAACGAATTGGCCAGGGTTCTGGGCTGTGCAACAACGAGTAACTGTCCGCCACACCGTACGGCTTGTTCGGCTTTGCCCGGCTTATCGAACGGCTCATCTGCCTGCAACCTGTGTTCTGTGCTGGCGCCCTGTACGGCGCAGATCATCAACGAACACGAGGACAAGAGCGATGAACAAACTGAATCCCCTGATGGCAGGCCATACGCGCCGCGACACCCTGAAGCTGTTCGGCGTGCTGGGCGGAAGCCTGGCGCTGCAAGGCGTGCTGGGCGCCGTGCCGGCAAGTGCCTCGGCCGATATCGCGCCCCACTGGCAGGCGACAGACATGCCGTCGCTGACCGGCAAGCGCTTGCTGGTCACTGGCGGCAGTAGCGGCATGGGCTTCGAGGATGCCCTGGCACTGAGTCGCGCTGGCGCACAGGTGATCATCGCCGCGCGCAATGCGCAGCGTGGTGCCGAGAGCATCGAGCGTATTCGGGCGCAGGTGCCGGATGCCCGTGTGCGCTTCGAACAGCTTGATCTGGCTGACCTCGCTTCGGTACGCAGCCTGGCTCAGCGCCTGAATGCCGAGGGCGAGGCGCTGGATGTGCTGATCAACAATGCGGCGATCATGGCGCCGCCCCAGCGTGGCGTATCGCGTGATGGCTTCGAGATGCAGCTGGCGACCAATTATCTCGGCCATTTCGCCTTGACCGGTTTGCTCCTGCCGTCGCTGCGCAAGTCCGCTGACCCACGTGTGGTGACGTTGGCGAGCATCGCGGTGAATCGCGGCAAAATCGATTTTGACGACCTGCAGTCAGAGAACAACTACAACCCCTACGCCGCCTATGCGCAGTCCAAGCTCGCCTGCCTGATGACCGCGTTCGAGCTGCAGCGGCGCAGTCAGGCCAATGGTTGGGGCATTCGCAGCATCGCCGCTCACCCTGGGGTAGCCGTGACCGAACTGGTCGAGCGCGGGCCTGGTCTGGACAGCGAGTTCGCGCGCGAGTGGGCGAAGGATCGAGAGGTCTATCACTCGGCGGCTCAGGGGGCGCTGTCTTCACTGTTCGCGGCGACGGCGGCCGAAGCCGAGGGTGGCCGTTATTACGGACCGACCGGTGAGGAAGAGAAACGTGGGCCTCTGGGTTTGGCCAAGGTGCCGCAAGCGGCCATGGACAGCGAGGCTGCCGCCCGGTTGTGGGCGCTGGCTGAACGTCTCACGGGCGTCGAATACGCCTGAGCCATTTCGGCGCGTCAGCACTGGCGCGCCCATTCGAGGAACGTCCCATGACATCTGCAACGCTGGCGCAGCGTGTGGCCGTGGCCATCAACGCGCAGCGCGACGAGCTGTGGCCGGCGCTGGCCGGTTTTTCTCTGTTTTTCTGCCTGTTCTCGGGCTACTTCATGCTGCGGCCGATCCGTGAGGCGATGGGTATCGTCTCCGGGGTGGAGAACCTGCAGTGGCTATTCACCGCCACCTTCGTGGTCATGCTGATCGCGGTGCCGTTGTTCGCCTGGCTGAGCTCGCGGGTGCCGCGCATTCATTTCATCGATTGGGTGTACGGCTTCTTTACCCTGAACCTGGCTCTGTTCGCGTTGCTGTTCTTCAGCGCAGACGAGAGCGTGTGGCTGGCGCGCAGCTTCTATGTGTGGATTTCGGTCTACAACCTGTTCGTCGTTTCGGTGGCCTGGAGCCTGATGGCGGATGTGTTCGACAGTGAGCAGGCCAAGCGCCTGTTCGCTTTCATCGCCGCAGGCGCCAGTGTCGGCGGCCTGGTCGGGCCGGCGCTGAGCGCGTCGCTGGTGGGTGTGCTTGGTCAGAGCGGTTTGATCCTGCTGGCTGCCGTGCTGCTGGCCGTGGCGCTGTCGCTCAAGCAGGTGCTGATGCGCTGGCGCGAGGAGGGCGGCGCTGGGCGTGTCGGGGCGGTGCAGGCGGAAAGTCCACGGCGCCCGGTACCGGGCAATCCGTTCAGTGGCTTGATGCGAGTGCTGGCTTCGCCTTACCTGCTGGGAATTGCCGGGTTCGTGATCCTGTTGGCCACGGCCAGCACCTTTCTCTACTTCGAGCAGGCGCGTCTGGTCGCCGAGCTGTTTCCACAGCGTGCCGATCAGGTGCGGGTCTTCGGGGTAGTCGATTTCATCGTGCAGGCCGGAGCGCTGATTGCCCAGCTGTTCATCACCGGGCGCATCGCTCGACGCATGGGCGTGCGGGTGTTGCTGGCCTGCGTGCCGCTGTTGGTCTGCGTGGGTTTTATCGGCCTGGCGCTGATGCCGACCTTCGCCATGCTGGCGGCGCTGATGATCGTGCGGCGCATCGGTGAATACGCCTTCGTGCGGCCGGGGCGGGAGATGCTCTTCGCCCCGCTGGATGCTGAAAGCAAGTACAAGGCGAAGAACTTCATCGATACCGTGGTCTACCGTGCCGGCGATGCCATGAGCGGATGGCTCAAAAGCCTGCTGGACATGCTGGCACAGGGCGCCTGGCTGGTCGCGCTGGTCGGTGCGGCCAGCGCCGCGCTATGGGGTTTGCTCGGTTGGTACCTGGGCGGGCAGGCCGACCAGAAGGTCGCCGCACAGCGGGTCGCGGCCACTTAGATGGGCTGCGGGAGCCGGATGACCGGCTCCCGTGGCGGTCATCCGCGTTCCGGGATGGCCAGGCCGCGCTGCACGGCTGGCCGCTCGAGGAAGGCGTCGAGTACGCGGCGCACGTTGCTGAAACGTTCGAACTGCACCAGATCGCCAGCTTTGTAGAAGTCCACCAGGCAACGCACCCAGGGCAGTACCGCGATGTCAGCGATGCTGTATTCGCCGGCTATCCAGTCGCGCCCTTGCAGGTGCTGGTCGAGGACGCCGAGCAGGCGCGCGGATTCCGCGACGTAGCGGTCACGCGGGCGTTTGTCCTCGTACTCGGCACCGGCGAACTTATGGAAGAAACCGAGCTGGCCGAACATCGGACCCAGGCCGCCCATCTGCCACATCAGCCACTGAATGGCCTGATAGCGGGCGGCGGCGTCCTTGGGCAGCAGCTTGCCGGTCTTCTCCGCGAGGTAAAGCAGAATCGCCCCGGACTCGAACAGCGGCAGCGGATGACCATTCGGCCCATCGGGGTCGAGGATCGCGGGAATCTTGTTGTTAGGCGCCAGGGAGAGAAACTCGGGGCTGAACTGGTCATTGCTGTCAAAGCTGACCAGATGCGGCTCGTAGGGCAGGCCGATTTCTTCCAGCATGATCGAGACCTTGACGCCATTGGGCGTTGGCAGCGAGTAGAGCTGCAGGCGCTCGGGGTGCTGGGCGGGCCATTTGCGGGTGATGTGGAAGGGGCTGAGGTCGGTCATGTGGTTTCCATATCCAGTGGGCCTTGAGAACGGCGATCAAAACACGAGAGGCGGCAGCGGCGGAAATCGATAAGCCTGCTAATACTCATCGACTCGAGCGATCCTGCCCGGTTCCCTGCGTGCGAACGAGGCGGTATGGTGCGAGCTTTCCTCCACCCGGCACGGAGCCCATCGGCATGAGCCTGCACGGTACTTACGATTCCCAGAACATCTTCGCCCAGATCATTCGCGGCGACTTGCCCTGCTACAAGCTGTACGAGGACGACGATGTACTGGCCTTCCTCGATCTATTCCCGCAGTCCCAGGGCCACAGCCTGGTGATCCCCAAGCGTGCGGCGGCGCGCAACATTCTGGAGATCGACGCAGACAACCTGGCCAAGGTCATGGTCGTGGTGCAGAAGGTGGCTCAGGCACTGGTCGACGAACTGCAGCCGGCCGGTGTGCAGGTGGCGCAGTTCAACGGGGCGCCAGCCGGGCAGACGGTATTCCATATCCATATGCACGTGATCCCGCGCTTCGAAGGTGCAGGGCTGGGCATTCATGCGGCCACCAAGGCGGATGCTGCCGAGCTCGAGGCGTTGCAGGCGCGCCTGGTAAAACGTCTGCAAGGCTGAAAAGCATCTTGATCAGCAACGATGTTTAGCCAAGCGGGTCGCCCGGATGAAATCCGGGAAAGATCGGGCGGCATAGCAAAGCACCCCGGATTGCATCCGGGCTACAGGGCTGCTCCAGTGACGCTCGATTCGTCAGACTGAGGCTTGTTACTAACCAGGAAAAGTATTGCCCCGGACGAGTCGCTCGGCCGGGGCATTTTTCTGTACTGCGTAGTTCTTAACCGTTGCGGTCAGTCTGACCACCCCACTCCATGAAACGCACGGCGTGCACGTCGCCTTGGCTGTCACGGTAGACCATCACGCTGGGCACGACGCCAGTCTTGCGGCTGTTGTCGGTACGTTCCAGCACCTGGGCGATGTCCAGTTGCATGCCGTATTGGTACTGTTGCACGTCAACTTTGGTGACGTCGGGCGCTTTTTCGTTGGCGAAAGCCAGAGGTGCGAAAGCGGCAATAAGAGTGGCGGTGATAGCTGCGATTTTCATGACGATAGTCTCCGATCAGTTGCGCCGAAGGGGTTGGCGCTGGGGTCGAGAGAAATGAAAACACTGCGCCAGTCATTGCAGAAATCGATGCTTGTGCTACCAAACATCGTTGCCATCGATACCTTGCCCGCGGGCGTCTCAAGCCCAATACTCAGGCCGCACTCATTTGCCCATGGAGGGCTTCATGCGTTCGATCCTCATCGCTCTACCGCTGTTGTTTCTGGCCGGCTGTTCATCGTTTCGGGGTGACCCCGAGCATGTCAAATCTGTGCCGGAAGACCGTCTGCTGGCCTTTCAGGAGACACAGGCAAACGGCGCGCAGATCGTGGTCAATCGCGATTTCGGAGTCATGGGGGGGGGCTGCTACGTGGCCATCGAAGTGGATCGCAAGGTTGCCGCGCGCATTGGCGTCGGCGAGGTCGCCTCTTTTCAGGTACCGGCGGGCACCCGCGTGGTAGGCATCACGCCGGACCGCATGGACGACACCCTCTGCGGCATGGGCCGCTTGCTGCGCGAAGTGGCAGTGCCGATCGAGGCCGGGGAAACCAAACACCTGCGTATCGTCAGCCAGAACAAAGGCGGCTTCGATATCCGTGCCGATACGCCCTGAAGCTGGCAGTTGCTGATCCGCCTCGCTCAGGTCTTGAACTCTTCGCTCAGCAATTGCTCCAGCCAGTTCATGAACGCCCGCACCCGCCGCGGCAGATGCCGTCCGTGCGGGTGTAGCAGGTTGATCGGCATCGGCGCAGCAACCCAGTCGTCAAGCAGGCGCAGCAGGCGGCCGTCCTCCAGGTGCGTGCGCATGCCGATCAGCGGCGCCTGGATGATTCCCAGACCACCAAGGCAGGCACCTTCGTAGGCATCGATATTGTTCACCGTGACCCGGCCGGCAATGGCCAACCGATGCAGCTTGCCGTCGCGCAGGAACTCGAAGCCATCCGGACGGGCACCGAAGCTCGTCACGTAGTGAATCATGCAGTGGCCGGTGAGATCGTCGAGGCTCTCAGGCGTACCATGCGTGGCCAGATAGGCCGGGCTGGCACAGTTGACCATCGACAAGTGGCCCAGCGGCCGCGCCACCAGGCTGTCGTCATCGATGGCGCCGATGCGCAATACGCAGTCGAACCCTTCCCGTAGTGGATCGACGCGTCGATCGCTGCAACCCAGCTCGATTTCCAGCGCCGGATGTCGGGCAAGAAATTCATCGAGACGCGGCGCGACCAGGCGCCTGGCGATTTCCGTGGGCATGTCCACGCGTACCCGTCCACTCAGGGCGTAAGCATCCTGGCGGAACAGATTTTCCAGCTCGTCCATCTGGGCCAGCAGTTCACGGGCGCGTTCGTACAGCATCTGGCCATCCTGGGTCGGGCGTACCCGCCGCGTGGTGCGATGCAGCAGGCGGGCATCCACCAACTGTTCCAGGTCACGCACCTGCTCCGATACCGTCGAGCGCGGCAGCCCCAGACTGTCGGCGGCCTGAGTGAAACTGCTCAGTTCGGTGACGCGCTGAAAGGTTCGCAGCAGCTCCAGCTTGTTCATGGTGATGGCCCTTATTGTTCGCTCATGCCGATCAGTATTTCCGGTTTTTCTGGATTTATCAGCATATGGGCGAGCAATAACCTGTGCCTGTACTCACGTTCTCTCACAGGAGATTCATCATGACTCGCAAGATCGCACTCATCACCGGCGCCAGCCGTGGTCTTGGCCGCAGTGCAGCCAAGCATCTGGCGGCGCAGGGCGTGGATATCATCGGCACCTACCGCAGCCAGGCCGATGAAGCGCAGCAACTGACCCGTGATATCGAAGCCCTTGGCGGGCGAGCATTGATGCTGCAGTTGGATGTCGGTGACAGCAGCGCGTTCGCCGACTTCGCCGAACGCGTGGCGCAGGGGCTGCGCGAAACCTTCGGTGTCGAGCGTTTCGACTTTCTGGTCAATAACGCTGGTATCGGTATCCATGCCGCATACAGCGACACCCGCGAGGCGCAATTCGACGAGTTGTTTAAGGTCCAGCTCAAGGGGCCGTTTTTTCTGACTCAGCGGCTGTTGCCATTGATGGCCGATGGCGGCCGGATTCTCAATGTTTCCACGGGGCTGGCCCGTTTCAGCCTGCCCGGTTACGCCGCCTATGCGGCGATGAAGGGCGGTATCGAAGTGTGGACGCGTTACCTGGCCAAGGAACTGGGACCGCGGGGCATCAGTGCCAACGTGCTGGCTCCCGGGGCCATCGAGACCGACTTCGGTCACGGCGTGGTGCGCGACAATCCCGAGGTCAATGCTTTCGTCGCCGGCAATACGGCACTGGGCCGCGTCGGACTGCCCGATGATATCGGCGCCGCTGTCGCCACTCTGCTTGGCGATGGTGGCCGCTGGATCAACGGCCAGCGCATCGAGGCATCGGGCGGCATGTTCCTCTGAACCACGCCGCTTGCGTGGCAGTTCCCGCCAGTTGGCGTTCGGGGCGGTTAGAATCTCCCGGCCAGAACAGGGAGAACAGCCTTGAAGGGACTACCGATCGCAATCGTGGGGGCCGGCACGGCCGGCCTCGCCACGGCCATTTTTCTCGCCCGCCAGGGCTTCGCCGTGCGTCTGCTGGAGCGGGTCGACCGCCTGCAGCCGGTGGGCGCCGGCATTCTGTTGCAGCCTTCCGGTTTGGCGGTGTTGCAGCGGTTGGGGCTGCTGGCCGAGTGCACCGCGCTGGGCGCGCCCGTTAGCCGGCTGTACGGCACCAGTTGCAAGGGCCGGGTGATACTCGATACCCGTTATCACGACTGGCAGCCAGGCAGCTTTGGCCTCGGCATTCACCGTGGCGCCTTGATGACGGCTCTGCTCAATGCAGCGCAGCGCGCGGGTGTGCGGGTGGAAACCGGTGTGGCCGTCAGTCGCTTCGAGCAAACCGCTGGCCATGTTCGACTGCTGCAACAGGATGCGCAGGGCAACGAACAGCCGTTGGGCGATTTCGCCGCGCTGATTCTGGCCGACGGCACACGTTCTAACCTGCGTGCGCAGATGCAGGTGCGCCAATGGGCGCGGCCTTATCCCTGGGGCGCGCTGTGGAGCATGCTGCCGACGGCCGCGTCCGGTGAATCCAGCGAGTTGCGCCAGTGGTATCGCGGTTGCCGGGAAATGTTCGGGCTGATGCCGACAGGCACGACCCAGCAGGCACGTGAGAACACCTTGACCAGCCTGTTCTGGAGTCTGCCGCTGAGCGAGCACCAGGCCTGGCTGCAGCTTGGTCTGGATGCCTGGAAGCACCGTGTACGCGATCTGGCGGGTGAGGCCGCGGAGCCCTATCTGCAGCAGATCGCCGATCCCGCCCAGTTGACCCTGGCCGCCTACGCGGACGTGCGCATGCAGCGCTGGCACGATGGCCGCGTGCTGGCCATCGGCGATTGTGCGCATGCCATGAGCCCGCAACTGGGGCAGGGCGCCAACATGGCGCTGGTTGACGCCGCCGCCCTGGCCGATGCGCTGAGCAACCTGGCGGACGCGGCTCAGGAGACGCTCGACTGGAACGCGCTGTTCGCCTCCTACGGCGATGCCCGCCGTGATCACCTGCGCTATTACCGCCAGGCCAGCCGCTTGCTGACGCCGTTGTTCCAGTCCCACAGCGGCACCTTGGCCGTGCTGCGTGATATTGCCCTGATGCTGGCGCGGCATAATCGCTTCGGTCGCCAGCATGCGGTCAGCACGCTGGTGGGCGCACGCAGCGGCTGGCTGTGGGCGGCGGCGCAGCAGCGCGAGTTGCATGTCTGGAAGGGCGAGCGTCAGGCTTGGGAGTGAGGCTGGTAGGGGCCGCGTGCTAGTCTGCGCGGCTGATTCGCTGCTGCTAAGGATGCCTGCATGCCGTCGTCGCTGGAGATCTTCGCCAACCTCTTCTACCTGCTCTCGGTCGTGCTGGCTGCCCGTAATTCGGTGCACACCTGGGCCGTCGGGTTGGTCGGTTGCGTACTGTTCGGCTGGCTGTTCTTCAGCGTTCAGCTGTACGCGGATGTCACCCTGCAACTGTTCTTCATTGGCACCAGCCTGCTGGGCTGGTGGAGCTGGCTGTATGGCCGCAAGGGCGCTGCGCTGCCGATCAGCCGTGCTTCCAGGGTTGGGCTGTGCCAGGCACTGGCGCTCGCGGTGCTCGTCGCCATTGCCTACGGCGCGCTGTTGCATCATTTCACCGATGCCTACGCACCGTTCATCGATTCGCTGGTGCTGACCTTCAGCGTGCTGGCGCAGTTGCTGCTCATGCGCCGCAAGCTGGAAACCTGGTACGGCTGGCTATTGGTGAACACCCTGGCGGTGCCGCTGTTCGTCTCGCGTGAGCTGTACCTGACGGCGTTCATCTACGTGCTGTTCTGGTTCAACGCCTGGTACGGCCTGTACGCCTGGCGTCGCGAACTGACAGGCGCAACCCAGGCAGCCGGGGCATGAGTAAAAGTTTCGCCCGTGGCCTGGTGGTGGGCAAGTTCGCGCCGCTGCACCTGGGGCATGAGTGGTTGATCCGCCAGGCGCAGATGCAGTGCGAGCAACTGGTGCTGCTCAGCTGGGCCAACCCGGAGCTACCTGGCTGCGCACCTGAGCGACGGGCGAACTGGTTGCAGGCGCGTTTTCCCGACCTGCGCAGCTGGGTGGTGACGCCCGGGTGGGTCGACGAGCAGCGTGGCCGAGCTCTGGCGTTGCCGGATCTTCCCCACGAATCGGCGCCCGATGCCGCACAGCGCCAGTTCGTCGCCGACTTCTGCCTGGCCGTGCTCGGCCATCCGGTCGATGCGGTGTTCACCAGCGAAGCCTATGGCGATGGTTTCGCCGCACATCTGGCCGCGTGCGTCGGGCAACCGGTGCGCCATGTCGAGATCGACCGTGCACGCGTCACGGTGCCGGTGTCCGGTACGCAGCTGCGCGCCGATGTCCACGGCCTGCGCCAGTACCTGGCGCCGCAGGTTTACGCGGACTTCGTCGAGCGCATCGCCCTGCTCGGTGGCGAGTCCACCGGCAAGAGCAGTCTCAGCCGGGCCCTGGCCGAGGCGCTGGGCACGCGGTATGCCGCCGAATATGGGCGTGAATTGTGGGAAGAGCAGGGCGGCGTGCTGGACTACGGTGACCTGTTGCGCATCGGCCGCACCCAGGTCGCGCGGGAAGACGAACTGGCCGGAAACTGCCAGCGCTACCTGGTCTGCGATAGCACGCCGTTGACCACTCTGTTCTATTGCCGCGAGTTGTTCGGTCATGCCGAAGCTGAGTTGGAGCAACTCGCCCAGCGCCACTATCACCATGTGTTTCTGTGCGCCGATGACTTTCCCTTCGTGCAGGACGGTACGCGTCAGGACGAGACCTTTCGCCGTCGGCAGAACCAGTGGTACGAGCAGCAATTACAGCAGCGTGGCTGGGCATTCACGCGCTTGAGTGGCTCATTGGTGGAGCGTGTCGATCAGGTGTTGCAAGCGCTGGCAGCAGCCTCGACCAGCATCTAGCGATAGCGGGCCAGGATGGCGTCGAATTCACCATCCTGCTTCATCTGCACCAGTGCGCGCAGCAACGCCTGAGTCGGTACGTCCGGTTCATCGCGAACGATGCAGGAAACCAGGTAGGTGCTGATTTCGTTGACTGCATACAGGTGCTTGTCTGGCGCCCGCTTGCGGTTGAACCATGCCAGTGTCAACTGATTGGTGACGGCATAGTCATAACGACCAGCCTCGAGCTTTTCCAACGCCTGCTCCTGCGTGCGTGCGTCTTCACGCTGGATGCTGGCGTCATTGAACAGCGTTTCCAGGCGCGGATAGCTGAAGCCCAGTACCGTGCCCAGACGTTGGCCACGCAGCCGCTCCAGGCTGAAGTCCGCTTCCTGTTTGCGGCTCACGATCACGTCATGATGCGTCATGAACGGCAGACTCCAGATGTATTGGTGATGGGATTCCTGCAGCCAGGCCGGGTTGACGTAGCAGCGCACATCGATCTCTCCGCGAATCAGGGTACGCTGCACGCGCAATCGCGGCATGACCAGTTGCTCGGCACGTCGGCCAATCTTCTCCGCCAGACGGACTTGCAGGTCATAAAGAATGCCGCTCGTGGCATGGCCATCGACGATCTGCATCATGGGCATGGCCCAGCTTTCGGTCACGGCGAAACGCAGTGGGCGTTGCTCCTGCGCGAAGGTGGTGAAGCTGAACACGAGCAGCAGGGCAAGCAGGCGGTTCATGGTCGTCACCTGCCCCGCACTGTGGAATTGGCTTGAGCCATCTGCCTGGTCATTCGGTCGTTCAGGCCAGCGCTGGCTCGAAGCTGTCCGCACGCGCCATGTTCCACATGCGTTCGTAGAACTCGCCGCTGACTTTGCCGCTGACCAATTCGCCCGGCGCAAGAAAGACGTGCTGCTGAGCGAACAGCTTGATCTCGGTGGCGGACATGCGCTGCACCAGGTGTTTGGCGTCGATTTGCGACGGATGATCGAGGCCGGCGGCGGCGAGCATCTCGGCCAGCGCCTTGAGCGTGTTGCGGTGGAAGTTATAGACCCGCTGGGCCTTGTCCTCGACCACCAGGGCACGCTGGCGCAGCGGGTCCTGCGTGGCGACGCCGGTCGGGCACTTGTTGGTGTGGCAGGACTGCGACTGGATGCAGCCGATGGCGAACATGAAGCCGCGCGCCGAGTTGGCCCAGTCGGCACCGATGGCCAGCACGCGGGCAATGTCGAAGGCACTGACGATCTTGCCGCTGGCGCCGAGCTTGATCTTGTCGCGCAGGTTGCTGCCGACCAGCGTGTTGTGCACGAACAGCAGGCCCTCGCGCAGCGGCACGCCGAGGTGATCGGTGAACTCCAGCGGCGCCGCACCGGTGCCGCCTTCCTTGCCGTCGACGACGATGAAGTCCGGCAGGATGCCGGTCTCCAGCATGGCCTTGACGATGCCCATGAATTCCCAGGGGTGGCCCAGGCAGAACTTGAAACCCACCGGCTTGCCGCCAGAAAGCTCGCGCAGTTGGGCAATGAATTGCAGCAGCTCGGTAGGCGTGGAGAAGGCACTGTGGCGCGATGGCGAGACGCAGTCCTCGCCCATCGGGATACCGCGGGTGTTGGCGATTTCCTCGGTGATCTTGTGCTTGGGCAGGATGCCGCCATGGCCTGGTTTGGCACCCTGGCTGAGCTTGATTTCGATCATCTTCACCTGCGGGTCACTGGCCTGCGCGGCGAAGCGCTCGGGGTCGAAGCGGCCGTCTGACGCGCGGCAGCCGAAGTAGCCGCTGCCCAGTTCCCAGACCAGATCGCCGCCGTGCTCGCGATGGTAGGGGCTGATGCTGCCTTCGCCGGTGTCATGGTAGAACTCGCCAAGCTTCGCCCCTTCATTGAGCGCGCGGATGGCGTTGCCACTGAGCGAGCCAAAGCTCATCGCCGAGATGTTGAACAGGGAGGCCGAGTACGGCTGACGGCACTGCGGGCCGCCGATCTCCACGCGAAAGCTGCACGGGTCGGTCAGCGGCGCCGGGCGCATGGAGTGGCTGATGAACTCGAAGCCGTTCTGATACACATCGCTGAGGGTGCCGAAGGGTTTGTCCGAGCCTTCGTTCTTGGCGCGGGCATAGACCAGCGAGCGCTGAGCGCGGGAGAAAGGCAGCTGTTCGGCATCGCCTTCGAGCAGGTACTGACGGATTTCCGGGCGGATGCCTTCGACCAGATAGCGGATGTTGCCGAGGATCGGGTAATTGCGGCGTACGGCGTGACGCGTCTGCAGCAGGTCGCCGATGCCGATCAGGCTGAGCACGCCGCTCAGCAAGGTGAAGGGCCACAGCCATTCGTGAGCAAGGAAGGGCAGGCTACCCAGAGTGAGCAGCACGCAAAAGGCAAAGAATGCGTAGCGGCTGAGCAGGGAGAAATTCATGCAGGCTCCTCGGGGGGCGGAACAAAACTAGACTTTAGACCAAACAGCTATATACGGTCATGTTTTGTCCACTCAGACACTCTCAAGGGCTAAGGACGAATGGCTTATCCCTGTGGCACACTCAGTGGCCCGGCGCCAACCACCATCAAAGCTTGGCCCGTATTTCCCGATTTTCGGCCTGCGCAATTGCCGCAGGCTCACTGCCTGAGGCCGTCAGCTGCGGCCAAGAAGAGGAATGACCGTGCATAACGTCGTGATCAGTGGTACCGGCCTCTACACCCCGGCCAACAGCATTTCCAACGACGAGCTGGTGGCATCCTTCAATGCCTACGTGCAGCAGTTCAACACCGATAACGCCGAAGCCATCGCCCGTGGTGAAATCGAGGCGTTGAGCGAGTCCAGCAGCGGCTTCATCGAGAAGGCTTCCGGCATCAAGAGCCGCTTCGTCATCGACAAGGACGGCATCCTCGACCCGCAACGCATGGTGCCGCGTATTCCCGAGCGTTCCAACGAACAGTGGGGCATCCTCTGCGAAATGGCCGTAGGCGCGGCCAAACAGGCGCTGGAGCGCGCCGGCAAGACCGTCGCCGACATCGATGGGGTGATCGTCGCCTGCTCCAACCTGCAGCGCGCCTACCCGGCGGTGGCCATCGAAGTGCAGGCCGCGTTGGGCATTAACGGTTGGGGCTACGACATGAACGTGGCCTGCTCCTCGGCCACCTTCGGCATCCAGGCCGCGACCACCGCGATTCAGACCGGCCAGGCCCGCGCGATCCTCATGGTCAACCCGGAAATCTGCACCGGCCACCTGAACTTCCGCGACCGCGACAGCCACTTCATCTTCGGCGATGCGGCCACCGCGGTGATCATCGAGCGTGCTGATCAGGCGACGTCCAAGTACCAGTTCGATGTGCTCGGCACCAAGCTGCTGACCCAGTTCTCCAACAACATCCGCAACAACTTCGGCTTCCTCAACCGCGCCGCGGAAGAGGGCGTGGGCGCGCGTGACAAGCTGTTCGTGCAGGAAGGCCGCAAGGTGTTCAAGGACGTCTGCCCGATGGTCGCCGAGCTGATCGCTGCGCACCTGGCGGAAAACCAGCTCAACGTCAGTGACGTCAAGCGCTTCTGGCTGCACCAGGCCAACCTCAACATGAACCTGTTGATCGCCCGCAAGCTGCTCGGCCGCGACGCCGAGCCGCACGAGGCGCCGGTGATCCTCGACACCTACGCCAACACCAGTTCGGCCGGTTCGGTGATCGCCCTGCACAAGAATCAGGACGACCTGCCGGCGGGCAGTCTGGGTGTTCTAAGCTCCTTTGGTGCCGGTTATTCGATCGGCAGTGTAATTTTGCGCAAGCGTTGAACTCTCTGTAGGAATGCCTGACGCGCGTAGAACCTGTTTCACGATCTAGCGAGCTAGGCCACGCAAGGCGAAAACAGCCGAAAAAGCGCAATTTACGAGCTGTAAATGAGCATTTTGAGGTTGGTTTTAACGCAGCATGGCCGACGCGCAGCAGATCGTGAATAGGTTCGTGCAGGGTTTGCTCGTGCGCGCCAGGCCCTACCCATGGGAGTTCTATGTCCGATTCCGATCTCTTGGGCCGCCTGCTCGCCGGTGAGCAGAAGGCCTACCGCGAACTGGTCACGCGTTATCAGGGCGCAATGCGCGCGGTGGCCTATGCCATCGTCGGCAGCCGCCACGCCGATGAAGTGGTGCAGGATGCCTGGCTCGCCGTGGTGCGCAGCCTCGGCGGCTTCGAGGGGCGCGCCAGCCTCAAGACCTGGCTACTGACCATCACCGCCAACACCGCCAAGACCCGCCTCAAGCACAATCGCCGCGAAGTGCTGCTCGATGACCTGCCAGCGCCGCACGGCAGCATCGGTGAAGAACGTTTCGCCGATGATGGTCACTGGCTGCTGGCGCCGCATGCCTGGCATCAGGACAGCCCCGAAGCCCTGTTGACCGAAGGCGAACTGCGCGAGTGCCTGGAACACACCCTGGCCAGCCTGTCCGAGTTGCAGGCCAGCGTGCTGGTACTGCGTGAGCGCCAGGGCCTGGAGTTGGAGGCGATCTGTAATCTTCTCGACATCTCCCTCTCCAATGCCCGTGTGCTGCTGCACCGGGCACGCCTGAAAGTCTTCGCCACCCTGGAACATTTCGAGGAGACAGGCCAATGCTGACCTGCAAGGAACTGGTCGCTCACTCCAGCGATTATCTCGACGGCCAACTGACGTTACGCCAGCGCCTGGCCGTACGTGCGCACCTGGCCATGTGCGGTAACTGCCGGCGTTTTATCCGGCAGATGAAACTGACCCAGGCGGTGATCCGGCAGATGCCCGAGGGCGAATTGCCCGAACTCGATGCCCTGGCCGAGCGTCTGGCGCAGGATCGGCGCAAGCAGGGGTGAAAAGCGTGCTTGCTGGACGGCTTGGTGTCGTCCCTGGGTAATCCACTGCGTAGGGTGGATCGGGGCGCGTGCCGATGC
>NZ_JBJKFJ010000007.1:0-287910 GCF_050473265.1 Pseudomonas pichavaramensis
ATGCGTATCTGAAGTGAACTACCCAGGGAGCTCTCTACGCGTTCAGTGCTTCAGTGCTTTGGGCTATTCAACCTCGCTTTGCTAAGCGCACAGAGACCGGGATATCCCGGTCTCTGCGTACACAGGCTTCGTCACGAGCAGTCAGCATTGTTGCTGGATATCACTCGGCTAGCTCATGTGAGTAAAGTCATCGCTACCCAGGCGCATTGAGCGGCGCCTGTATTGCCGTTGTGATTACTCGCCAGCGACCTTACTCGTTCTCTTCCTGGCAATACGCTCGACCAGATACTCGGCATCCCGGGCGATCCCGGAAAAACGCCCTGAGCCCCAGGTGTAGAGCCAAGGCAGGCCAAGGAAATAAAGGCCCGGAACCGAGGTCACGCCACGGCTGTGTACCGGATGGCCACGGCCATTGAAGACGCCGGCGTCTACCCAGGAAAAATCCGGGCTGAAACCGATGCACCAGATGATCGTGGTAATGCCTGCTTCATGCAGATTCAGTTGCGTGCTTACCTGCTGCGGATGCCACACAGGTTCATACGCTTCACCAGCAGGTGCGTCTATGCCCTGCTCTGCTATGTAGCCATCGATAGTCGCGTTGATCCGGTTGTAAACCGCATCCGCCGCATCCAGCTTGGCTGCCAGATCACCGCTGAAGTGCAGCGTTTCACCTTCGAGATCCTGCAGCAGCCCAAACAGCTGCATGCCTTCGCTGGCAAATTTGCGCAGGTCTATATCGCGGCCTCCATCGCGGCCGGTGACATAGTGATTGGTGTTGTCGCGCACGCCTTCACGCAGCGGGTGCTGATCGACACCGATGTCGTAATAGCCCATGTCCGCCAGCCAATCGACCACATCTCGGCCCCGGTAAAAGCGTGCGCAGCGTGGTGCGTCGCCAACCGCCAGATAGACCTTGCGGCCTGCCAGGTGAAGGTCTTCGGCGATTTGAGCACCTGATTGCCCTGAGCCCACGACCAGCACGTTGCCAGCGGGCAGCGCTTGCGGGTTTCGATACTGCTCGGAGTGCAGCTGGGTAATGCCCTTGGGCAGGCGCTCGGCCAGCCGCGGGATGATCGGTGAGTGGTATCCACCAGATGCAACGATGACCTGATCGGCAGTGAAATCGCCGGCGCTGGTCTGTACTGCGTAGCCCCCTTGCGGACGCGGGCTGACACGTTGCACGGCAACGCCCTCACGTACAGGCGCATTCACTCTGCGGATGAAACCGTCGAGGTAGTCGATGATTTCTTCACGCTTCATGAAGCCGTGTGGGTCGTTCCCTGCATAGGGATAGCCCGGCAGCGCACACTGCCAGTTGGGAGTGACCAGGCAAAAGGCATCCCAGCGCTGGGTGCGCCAGCTGTGAGTAAGGCTGTGCTTTTCCAGCAGCAGGTGATCGATGCCCTGCTGTTGCAGGTAGTAGCTGGCAGACAACCCGGCCTGCCCGCCACCCACGATGATGACCTGATGATGAGGCACTTGAACGGATTTGAGATGGCCTGGCATGTGGCGCTCCTTTGGCGACTTGTAGTGATGAATGGCGTTGCTAGAACGAGCTCCAGCCGCTGTTTACCTGTCCTGCATGGGCCGTTTGCATGTCGAGAATCTGCACGTTGCCACCGTCGTAACGGCGCGCGTGGTAACGCAGGGCACTCAGCGTGTCCATGGCCGAGCTGCAGTAGAAGCCCTTCACCGCCCTGACCCGCTCCGAAGCTGTGTTCAGGGCGTTCTCGGCGCGCAGGAGGAAGTCCTCCAGGGCATAACTGGTACCGGCATTGAGGTGCTCGTAGATCACCGTCGAGGGTGAGTAACCGGACATTTCCTGGCCATCCGGCCAGCGCAGCTTGAAGTTGACGGCAGGCATTTCAGCGCCCCTCGTGTGTAGTGATTGATTGGGTGAACCCGGTGAATGGAGTCTCGGCCAGGTCCCAGAACGTCAGCGCCTCACTCCCCTGCTCCACTTTCAGGCAGGCGCTGGAGTCGATGCGGCCAACCCTGGCGCACGTCAGCCCCTCCATGGCAAAGGCGATTTGCACATCGCTCCAGGCGTCTTCGGCAAGCGTCATGAGGAAGCCAAAGCTGGGGAATGCCTGCAGCCAGCGCAGCAGCTCCCCATCAGGCGGACGCGGCAGCGCATCGAGTTCCAGCGTGGCCCCGCAGCCAGTTGGTTCGAGCAACATCAACAAGGTGCCCAACAAGCCGGCATTGCTGATGTCCTTGGCGGCGGCCAGCAGGCCGCTTTCGGCAAGACGCGGCAGCACATCGAGCTGGCTGCGTAGCCGCTCGGGCGAGCGCTGTTCGAAAGCCTTCCAGTACGGCACGCCGGGATGCCACTGACCATCCAGGTCGACGACCATCGCCAGCACCTGGCCGGGGGCGACATGCAGGGTGGACAGCAAACGGTGGGCAATCCCCGTGATGGCCACTGCCAGGCCGGCATGCGCATCTGCACTGTGATGGGTGTGTCCGCCCGCCCAAAGCAGGCCGTAGGCCTGGCAGGCGTCATGAATGCCGCGCAATAACGCGTCGGCCTTGCGCTCGTCGTGATGCCAGTAGGCATTGACCACCGCACTTGGCCGCCCGCCCATGGCTGCGATATCGCTGACATTGGCCATGACGGCTGACCAGCCAGCGAACCAGGGAGCGGACTCGACGAACGCTGGCAGCATGCCCTCGATAGCCAGTAACTGGTAATGATCGCCGCAACGAATGGCTGCAGTATCGTCGCCCGGCAGCGCGTATCGCGCGTCGCCCTCTCGCACCTGGCCGGTAAAGCTGTGGGCTGGCCGCTGAATGGCCTGTTTGGCGCGCATCGCCGGCGTTTCATGCAATGCGGCCAGCAACTCGCCCAATTCGCTGGAGCCTGCCCTGCGCAATGCATCAGCCATGGCGCGGCTCCTTGACGGGCAACAGCGAGACCTCGCGTGGCATGAAGGGGTAATGCTGCAGTTGCGCCTGCATCAGCACATGTGGACGCTCGAGCAGCGTTATGTGTTGCAGACTGTCCCAGTGCAAGCCCTGGAAGTAGGCTTCATTGGTCTGTTGTACGGTGGCCAGGAACCTGCGGCAGCCCAGGTCGATGGCGCGAGAGACGGCCTCGTTGACCAGCGCCTTGCCGATCATCCGGTGGCGGCGGTACTCAGGCTCAACGCACAGTCGACCGCCGTACCAAAGCCCTTTTTCCTGTTCATAGATGCGCACGGCGCCGATGACTCGATCAGCCACGCCGCAGTTGTAGGCGACGGCAACGATCGGCAGCGCCTGGAAGTCGTGGGCATCGCGATCCTGAGCGAACAATCCCTGTTCCTCGGCGAAGACTGCCCGGCGCAGCCGGTAATACGCTTCCCGCTCCCAGCGCTCGGTGGCCGGCTTGACCAGCAGATCGCCAGCGAGAAAATCGCGGAAGGTATCGTCGTTCAGGGCAAAGGCATGTACGGACATGATTGTTCTCCCCTACTCATGGCGTTTCAGGGCTGAACAGGCTCCGCACTTGGCGCAACCAGCCTTGTTCTGTTCGGAGTGCAGCTGGTGCCGTCGCAGGCTGGCACCAATGCGTGGGTAGAGGCGCTGCATGAAGGCGTTGTCAGGCTTCGGATGCTGCGCCAGCGGGGTGCCATCGATGGGTACGAATGGCACGACAAAGGGGTACACACCGAGTGCAGCCAGCCGCTCGGCCATGTCGGTGATGGCCTCTTCGCTATCGCCCAACCCCGCCAGGATGTAGGTACTGACCTGACCACGGCCGAAAACCTCGACGGCGGCGGCGAACGCCGAGAAATAACGCTCCAGCGGCACCTGCGCCTTGCCCGGCATGATGTGCTGGCGCACGGTCTCGGTAACCGCTTCCAGGTGCATGCCCAGCGATACCACGCCGCTGTCGTGTAGCCGGCGAAACCAGGCGTCATCATCGGGCGGCTCGCATTGCGCCTGAATCGGCAGGTCGACGGCGGCGGTGACCGCTGCAGCCGACTCGCAGAGAATCGCCGCGCCCCGATCGGACGTCTGCGGTGTGCCGGTGGTCATCACCATGTGTTTGACGCCGTCGAGCTCTACAGCGGCCTTGGCCACTTCGGCGAGTTGGGCCGGGCGCTTGCGCGCTATGGTCTTGCCGCTGGCCAGGGACTGGCCGATGGCACAGAACTGACAGGCCGTGGCTGCGTCGTTCATGCGGATGCAGTGCTGCAGGAGCGTGGTGGCCAGCACGTCATGGCTGTGCAGGGTGGCGATCTTCCAGTAGGGAATCCCCTCGGCCGTGCTTCGCGAATAAAAGTTCGGCACACCCGGAACATGCACTTGCCCGACCTGCTCACCGTCGCGGTAGATCAGCGCAAGTTCGCCCGCACCTTGCGGCCGCACCACATAGGGTGAATCCATCGATGCCTGGTTGAGCATCGGCACCATGGCGGTATGGCCGTCCAGCGATAGCGCCTTGTGATCCGAAGGGCCGGCGCCACCCTTGCGCGACAGGCCGGGGCTGTCGTCTTGCCAGCGCACGCCGTGACACTGCAACTCGCTAAGCAGGTCGAGCGCGGCGATACGTTCAGAGGCAGGCATCTTCGACCTCCTCCACGCCACGTCGGTCGCTAGCGGCGCCGACGCGTTCATGCACATGCGCCGCGGGGGTGCGGTCGATGAGCAGGCTGAGTAGCTCCGGCCGGCTGTAGTGTCCGACCGAATCCATCATGCGTTTACGTTTGTCGATCAGCGCCAGGTCCAGGTCTGCAATCACCTCCCCTTCACCACTGCGCAGCGGCTCGCCCAGCAACTTGCCTTCGGGGCTGACGATGGCGGTGAAGCAACCTCCTGAGATCGGTCCCAACGCACAACCGGTATCGGCCATGATGCGCTGCTGTTGCTCAGGCTCCAGCCATGCGGTGGCGTTGACCACGAAGCACCCGGATTCCAACGCGTGGTGGCGGATGGTGACCTCGATTTGCTCGGCGAAGATGTCGCCCACCAGTGAACCGGGGAACATCGCGGCGTGGATCTGTTCGCCGTCGGCCATCAACGCATAGCGTGCCAGCGGGTTGTAGTGTTCCCAGCAGGCCAGCGAGCCGATGCGGCCGACCTGACTATCCACCGCACGCAAACCGGAGCCATCGCCCTGCCCCCAGACCATGCGCTCATGGTAGGTCGGCGTGATCTTGCGACGATGCTGAATCAAGCGGCCATCTGCGTCGAATAGCAACTGAGCGTTGTAGATCGTGCCGCCATCGCGCTCGTTGATACCGAGCGATACCACCATCCCAGCCTCGCGGCAGGCTTCACCGATGGCGGCAGTGGTCGCAGATGGCACCTGCACCGACTCATCGAGCAGACGCAGGTGTTCCTTGCCCATCATGAACGGTGGCTGCACGAAGGAGAAATAGGGGTAGTAAGGCACCACCGTTTCAGGGAAAACGGCGAATTGCACACCTTCGCGACCAAGTCGCAGGATGGTCTGGACGATTTTTTCCACGGTCCTCTCGCGACTGTAAAGCACGGGCGAGAGCTGCACGGCAGCTGCGCGAACGATGGCCATGTCGGGTTCCTTTTTCGAACGAAGCCCCTCCAGGCGGAGGGGCAAGAGGGATCAGGCAGTCCAGGTATCGATGATCATCGCGCCTTCACGACGCATCAGCAGGCGCAGGTCCATCACGTCCAGCGGATTGATCGCACGAATGCCCTCGATCAGCGCTTTCTCGGTCTGTCCGTACAGGGCCTGCAGGGCGAATCGGCAGGCGTAGACCTCACCGCCCTCTTCGATGAAAGCCTTGATTTGGTTGTTGACCGCCAGGTGCCCCGGGAACGCTTCGCTACCCAGGGTCGGGAAGCCACGCTGTACACCCAGTTGCACGCCCGGTCCGTAGAGCAGCACCTTGGTCTCGAAACCTTTGCGCAGCAGACGCTTGGCCTGCAGCATATTGACCAGACCGATGGAACCCTCGAAGGCAATGGTGTGGAAGGTGATGAGGGCCTTTTCGCCCGGTTCCGCCTTAACGTCCTCGAAGACTTTCTCTTCGTAATTGACCAGGAAGTCGCCGTCCTTGTATTGGGCGATATCGACGCTCGGCATGAGTGCTCTCCTCTTCTGCTTATCTTCACGGTGGAAGTCACCGTGCTTGCGAGGACTAGAGCGAAGGCTGTGCCAAGTTTTCAGAGAGTTTATTTTTTATATTTTTAATCAATGAGTTAGCCATCTGATTCGCTTTTTTGAGATCTATCTGCGCCTGTTCATCGACTACGAAGTCTCGTATAAAAACGAAAGTTCGTAGAGCTGATCACGAGGTTTCGTAGCATGAATCCCAGCGAGCCAGACTATCTCGCGGGGTGGGCCGACATGGCCTACTCGTCACGGCACATGGTGTTCGAGCACTGCAGCGAGGCCATCGTGCAGTTCGACCCGGTGGCCAATCGATTCGTCGACATGAACATCGCGGCCAGCAGGCTGTTCGGCTATGCCCGTCACGAGTTGCTGAACATGACGGTCACCCGTCTGTTCGGCCATCAGTTGCCGGAACTGATCGTATTCACCCAGGCATTGCTGGAGAGCGGCAAGGGCTGGAGCGACGAGTTCAGTTGCACGTACAAGGATGGCGAGCGAATCATGCTGGAGATCTCCGCCACCACCCTGCTACTGAAGGGTGTGCACTACCTGATTCTGGTGCTGCGTGAGCGCAACGAGCAGCGCTACCTGCTTGACCAGGCGCAAACCGAGCGCACCATGCGTGGCGGCCTGCTCGAGTGGCGCAACATTCTCAACCTGTTCCAGGAAACCGAGCGCGACAACCACCTGTTGCTCAGCGCTGTCGGCGACGGCATCTACAGCATCGATAGCGAGGGGCTGGCCACCTACGTCAACCCAGCAGCCGCCCGCATGCTCGGCTGGGAGCCGGACGAGATGATCGGCAAGAACATCCACCGCATTCACCATCACAGCCATGCAGACGGCAGCCACTACCCGGTAGAAGACTGCCCGATCTACAAGGCAGTACACGACGGACTGGTGCATGAAGGCCGGCAGGAAGTGTTCTGGCGCCGAGACGGCAGTATGTTCCCGGTGGAGTTCACCAGTACCCCGGTGATCGCCGACGGTCGTATCGTAGGTTCGGTTGTGGTGTTTCGCGATATCACCGAGCGCATGAGCACCCAGCGGCGTCTGCACGATGCGCTGGAGGAACTGAAGGAGCTCAAGCAGCGCCTGGAGCAGCAGAATGCTTACCTTCAGGAAGAAATTCGCATCGAGCACAGCTATCGCGAGATCGTCGGCCAGAGCGAACCCATTCTGAAGATCGTGCGGCAGATAGACGTGGTCGGCCCCACCGATGCCAGTGTGCTGATCAACGGCGAGTCCGGCACCGGCAAGGAGCTGATTGCCAGAGCCATCCACCAATCGAGCCGGCGCGCCGAGCATCCGCTGATTCGGGTCAACTGCGCGGCGATACCGGCTGATCTGTTCGAGAGCGAATTCTTCGGTCATGTCCGCGGCGCCTTCACCGGCGCCCTGCGCGATCGTGTCGGCCGCTTCGAGCTGGCCGACGGCGGTACGCTGTTTCTCGACGAGGTCGGCGAAATTCCGTTGGAGTTGCAGAGCAAACTGCTACGCGTGTTGCAGGAGGGTCAGTTCGAACGGGTTGGCGAGGAGCGTACGCGGCGCGTCGATGTGCGCATCATCGCGGCGACCAACCGCGACCTGCGCGCCGAGGTAGAAGCCAAACGTTTTCGCGAAGACCTCTATTTCCGCCTCAATGTATTCCCGCTGCAGTCACCTGCACTGCGTGAACGTCGTGAAGACGTGCCCTTGCTGGCCAGCCATTTCATCGAGCAGATTGGCCAACGTCTCAACCTCCCCGGCCGGCGCCTGAGCAATGGCGATATCAACCGCCTGCAAAACTATGCCTGGCCCGGCAACATTCGCGAATTGCAGAACGTTATCGAACGCGCCTTGATCACTTCTAATGGCCCGGAACTGCGCGTTGATTTGCCCAGCCCTCCGGCCATGCCCAGCGACACGAGCAGCCTGGAGAACGTCGCTCAAGGCTGCGCTGGCGTGCTAACCGAGCAGCAGATGCGTGAGTTGGAAATGAATAATCTACGCGCGGCGCTTGCGGCAGCGGCAGGCAGGTTGTTTGGGCCTGGCGGCGCAGCGGAACTGCTTGGCATCAAACCAACGACTCTGGCATCGCGGCTGAAGAAACTGGGGCTTTCCCGCCTGCAGGACTGAAGCAAAAAAAGACCGCACAGGTTGCCCGGTGCGGCCATAAGTTTTCTTAACCAAAAGAGATGAAGCGGAGCCAGAGCGAGGGTATTTGCAGTTGGATCAAATCCCCTCGCCCTCGGAATCTTCATCGCGGCGAAGCCTACTAGTCGTGCCCATGTCATGGCCCATCGAAGTCATTGATAGTGATCATCGATCAGCTTAAATAGTCTATGTGCCAGCATGCTGGTAACTCTAAGCGCGCCGTCTAGGCCGGGCTTTACCTCGATGTGACGCCCGTTAAGAACAGCACACCAACACCGGGAGCCCCCATGAACAAGAAGCACTGTCTCGCGCTGGCCTGCGGCCTCGCGCTTGGCGGGCCGTTGGCGCATGCCAGCAGCCAGTCGCAAGCCAACGGATTCGTCGAAGACGCCAGTCTCAATCTGTTGCTGCGCAACAGCTACTTCAATCGCGATTACAAGGACCGCACCAATGACGCCAAGACCTGGGGTCAGGGCTTCATCGCCACCTTCGAGTCGGGCTTCACTCAAGGTACGGTCGGTTTTGGCGTCGATGCCTTCGGCCTGCTGGGCATCAAGCTCGATAGCGGCCGTGGCCGCAACTACAGCGCGTTCTTCGACACTGATAGCGACGGCCGCCCTCTGGACGATCTGTCGCAGGCAGGAGGTGCCGTCAAACTGCGCATTTCCAACACGGTGATCAAGTACGGCAACCAGTTCCCGTCCCTGCCGGTCCTGGCCCATGACGACAGCCGCCTGCTGCCACAGTCCTTCACTGGCACGCTGGTTACCAGCAACGAAATCGAGGGCCTGGAGCTCAATGCCGGTCGCTTCACCGCTGACAGCCCGATGGGCGATGCCGCGCGCGACCCCAATCGCCTGAAGAGCATCGATGTGCTCGGCGGTAGCTACAGCGTCAGTGACGACCTGAGCGTGGCGCTTTATCACTCCGACCTCGAGGACGTCTACAAGCGCTACTACGCCAACGTCAATTACAACCTGGCGCTGGCGGCCGATCAGGCGTTGAACTTCGACTTCAACATCTATCGCACCAAGTACGACACCGGCTCCGACGCGGCGCTGGATTTCGGTGGCGACGGCGAAGGTGATCGCAACACCATCTGGAGTCTGGCGGCCAAGTACAGTGTTGGCGCACATGCCTTCATCCTGGCGCATCAGCGCAACACTGGCGATGCCGGTTTCGCCTATGACTATGGTGACGGCGGCAGCAGCATCTACCTGGCCAACTCGTACTACTCGGACTTCAACCTGAAGGACGAACGTTCCTGGCAGGCCAGTTACGAGCTGGACTTCGCCGATTACGGCGTGCCGGGCCTGCGTTACAAGTTCGCCTATGTTCGTGGCGACAATATCGACACCGGTACCGACAACAAGGGTACCGAGCGCGAGATCTTCAACCAGGTCAGCTACACCATCCAGAGCGGTGCAGCCAAGGATCTGTCGATGCGTCTGCGTAACTCGATCTATCGTTCCAGCACCGATGTGGGTCCGGACCTCAACGAGATTCGTGCTTTCGTCGAATACCCGCTGAGCATCCTCTGATGCAGCCTGCCCCGGCTGCGGCCGGGGCAGTTCACTGCTCTCGCAGCACCGATGCGAGCAACTTGGCCGATTCCTCTATCGCCTTTTCCTCATAGGGTGCGAACCCCATCACCAGCCCCGCTGGCCGGGCGTGGCTGACCCAGTAGCGCGACAAGGGTATGACGCCTATGCCGGCGTCGTGCAAGCGCTTGCAGGCGTGCACCTCATCCTCGACCTGCAGACGGCAGGCAATGTCCATTCCCGCACGAATTTCCGGCACCTCGATCAGTCCTTGCCAGTGCTTGTGCGCGGCCTCGGCGAAGGCCTCGGCGCGCGACGCGTAAATCTTGCGCATACGCCTGACATGGCGATCAAAATGTCCCTCGTTGATAAAGTCGGCCAGCACCGCCTGCGCCAGGGTATTGCTGTGTCGAGCCATCAATGTGGCTGCGCGGACGAAGCTCAGGCTCAGATGCTCCGGCACGACCAGATAGGCCAGGCGAATCGAGGGGAACAGCAGCTTGCTGAAAGTGCCGGCGAGGATTACCGACTGCTCTGCCCCCGGCATCGAACGCAGGGCCGGGATGGGTTTGGCGACGAAGCGATATTCACTGTCGTAATCATCCTCGAAGATGTAACTCCCCTGCTGCTGCGCCCATTTCAGCAGGGCCAGTCGTCTTGCCGGCGACAACTCACCGCCAAGAGGCGCCTGACGTGATGGCGTGACATAGGCCAGCCTGGCATTGGGCGCGAGGCGTATGGCTTCCTCGACCTTGATTCCGGCGCTGTCCACCGGCACATCCACACGGTTCACACCGGAGATTTCCATCAACTGACGAGCACCGGGGTAACCCGGATCTTCCATCCACACCTGAGCATCGCCGGGCACCAGCAAGCGCAGACAGATATCCAGCCCCTGCTGGACGCTATTGAGCACCAGTACACGCTCGGGTGACACCTGCACACCGCGGGCGATGGACAGGTAACCGGCGATGGCTTCACGAAGCTCCGGCAGCCCGGCGGGGTCGGAGTCGAGCAACATGGACAGACGCGAACTGCGCAGTTGCTGAGTGTGCAACTTGCGCCAGAGGTCGATCGGAAATGCCTGAATGTCGCCACGGTGCGGAAAGAACGGCCTCGCACCTGTAGGCAAGGTGCGCCGGGCAAATATGGGCTCCAGCTGACTCAGTCGGTTCACCCAGGGCGTATCGGGTGCCGTGCGCATCTCTTCTGTCGCGGCGACGACCTTGCGCCGGACATAGCCGGCATTGAGCGTAGGGTCTGGCAGCACTTCGCTGACCCGCGTGCCGCTCCCCGTGCGTGCTTGCAGGTAGCCCTCGGAAAGCAACTGCTGATAGGCAACCTGCACCGTGCCGCGAGCCAGCTTGTAGTAATCGGCCATGAAACGCGTGCTGGGCAGTTTGCTGCCGGCGGGTAGGCGCCCGAGCAGAATCGCACTGCGCAGCGACTCGTATAACCAGCTCTGCAGGCTGACACCCTCATCAGGTGTTCCCAGAGGCAGAAACACGACCTCGGGAGGTGTTTTTCCGGTCGGCATGGCAGCTCCAAAGTGGACCAATAAAGTACGAAGATATTGGATCAATACTATGATCCAAGCCAGCCGCAAAATCACTTCCGTAGTCAGCCAACGACGTTCTTCTCTACGGGAGCTCACGATATGAAACAACAAATTCTGATCATCGGCGCAGGCTTCGGCGGCATGTGGAGCGCGCTCAGCGCCATTCGCCTGCTGGATCAACACCAGCGCCTGGATGTCACCGTCACCCTCCTCGCTCCGCAAGCCGAACTGCGCGTTCGTCCACGCTTTTACGAAACCGATCTGGCCAGCACCGTTGCCCCGCTGGGCCCGCTGTTCGATGCCGTTGGCGTGCAGTTCGTACAGGGCTGCGCGACTCGCATCGATGCGCAAAACCAGAGCGTTTTCTATCGCGCCGCATCGGGGGAGCAGGCTCAGTTGAGCTATGACCGCCTGATTCTGGCTTCCGGTAGCCAAGTTGCTCGTCCACCGCTGGCAGGCATCGACCGTTTTGCTTTCGATGTGGACAGCCTGGAATCGGCACAGAAGCTCGAAACCCATCTGCAAAGCCTGAGTCAGCGTCCATCCAGCCAGGCACGCAATACGGTGGTGGTGGTCGGCGGCGGCTTTACCGGTATCGAGACTGCCACCGAGATGCCCGCACGGCTGCGCGCCATTCTGGGTAATGAGGCCGATGTCCGCGTAATCATCGTCGACATGGGCACGCACGTCGGCAGCGTCATGGGCGAGCAGATCGCCTCGGTCATCGCCGAAGCCAGCGATACCCTGGGCGTGAGCTGGAAGCTGGGCAGCCCGGTGTCGATGGTTGACGAGCATGGTGTACAGCTCGACAACGGCGAGCGAATAGACGCCAGCACAGTCGTCTGGACCGTCGGGGTCAAAGCCTCGCCACTGACGCAACAGATCGATGGCGAGCGTGATGCCAACGGGCGTCTGCATGTCGACCGCAACCTCAAGGTGCTGGGCCAGAGTGCCATCTATGCCACTGGCGATACGGCATACGCAGCCGTGGACGACTTGGGCAATCATGCCCTGATGACCTGTCAGCACGCCATTGCACTGGGCCGTTCCTCAGGCAACAACGCCGCTGCGGATTTGCTCGGAGTCGAGCCGATTCCCTACAGCCAGCCCAAATACGTGACCTGCCTGGACCTGGGGGCCTGGGGCGCCGTGTTTACCGAAGGCTGGGAACGCAAGGTGGTGCTGACCGGCAAGGAAGGAAAGGAGCTCAAGACCCAGATCAACACCCAGTGGATCTATCCGCCGCAGGCCAATCGCGAGATCGCGCTGGCTGCCGCTGACCCGCTGATCCCGGTAGTCGCCTGACCCAACAACTACAACCGGTCTTGGGCGACATCGCCCAAGACCGGCCTAACGACACTATTCGGAGCCGTTCATGACCGACTCTTATACCCCCGACAGCACGCCAGATGCTTGGGCATCGCCCAGTGTCAACCGCTGGCCCCTGTGGTTGGCACCCACGATCGCTGCGTTCTATCCCTATCTGCTCGATGGATTTCATCTGCTGGTGGCTCGCAGCGGCGTTATCGATCTGGCGGCCGCGCTACTCCTGCTGAGCGTTTTCATCGTCCCTGCGCTGGGTTTCTTTTTCGCTTGCAAGGCAAACGGAACCAGCACGCTCGACACCCGTACCCGGCGCCTCGGCCTGCTACTCGTAGCCGCCCCGACGCTGTACTGCTTCGTCGGCGTGAATCTTTACATGCTCGGCAGCCCTGTCAGCGATGGCTGGATATGGACACCCGCCTGGCTGGCACTGGCGTTGCTTGCCGCCTTCCGCCCTGGCACGGGGGCCGCTCCGCGTACCGTCCGTACCAGTCCGGCTTTGCGTGTAGCCCATGGTGTGTCGGGGCTGCTGGTTACGGTCTTCGTGGCCTTCCACCTGTTCAACCACCTGTTCGGCCTGCTCGGTCCTGAGCTGCACGCAGAAGTCATGGACTGGGGGCGCACCGTCTACCGCTCTGCGCTGATCGAACCGCTGCTGGTCGTGGCCCTGCTGTTTCAGGTTACCACCGGGCTGCGCCTGGTCTGGCAATGGAGCGCGGCTCCCGGCGATCTCTATCGTCTGTTCCAACTCGCGTCCGGCGTATTTCTCGCGGTGTTCATTCTCGGGCACCTGAACGCAGTCTTTGTCTTTGCACGTCTGTGGGCGGGTATCGAAACGGATTGGGCATTCGCCACTGGCGCACCAACTGGCCTGATCATGGATCCCTGGAGCATTCGCCTGCTACCGCACTACGCGCTTGGCGTGTTCTTCGTCCTCGCCCACCTGGGATCGGGGCTGCGCATCGTGATGCGTGCTCACGGCGCTTCTGAGAAGGCCGCCAACACGGTCTGGTGGAGCATCGCAGCCGTATCGGCCCTGGTGTCGCTGGCCATCATTCTCGGCATGACTGGGCTGCGGCTGACTTGAGCGGCGTGCAAGCACATTGGCTTGGCCGCCCGTTCTGGACAGGGCGGCCATCGCGGACATCAGAGCTGCGGCATGAAGCTCGCGCGCATCAATGCCATGTAGTCGTCTTCCGAGGTTTCCCGGCGCGCCTTTACCAGAGGTTCGATATCTTCGGTCGCGACATAACGCAGACGATCACTGCCGTCGCTGGCCGCCTGCAGAATGACCTCGGCGACCTGCTCGGACGTCGCGTTCCGCGTCGCGCGAATGGAGGCAAATACCCGCTCGGCACCGGTAACGAAAGCGGCGTAGTCATCCGGCGTCTCGGTAAGGCTGGCTTCGGCGGCGACCCGCTCGGAGAAACGCGTATCGAGCACCCCGCCCGGCTCGACCAACTTGACCCGTATGTTCTGGCTGGCGAGTTCGAATGCGAGGGATTCGGAGAATCCCTCCAAGGCGAATTTGCTGGCGTTGTAGGCGCAGATCATCGGCAGGCCGAATACACCGGCGCCGGAGCTGATATTGATCAGCGTGCCACGCTGACGCTGGCGAAAATGCGGCAGTATGGCTCTGGTCACCTCCATGACGCCGAAGACATTGACGTCGAACTGCTCGCGAATTTTCTCACGCGACAGCGACTCGAACACGCCATAGAGACTGAACCCGGCATTGTTGACCAGCGTGTCGACGGCGCCGAAGCGTTCGATTGCTGCTGCGATCGCCGCCTGGATGCTGGCCTGGTCCTGGACGTCGAGCCTGGTGACCAGCACGTCCTTCAATGCGCTCAGTTCCCTGCCCGCGCTGACATCACGCATGGTCGCCACGACATTCCAGCCAGCCTCGGAAAAACGTCGCGCGCTGTGCAGACCGAAACCACTGGATGCGCCAGTAATCAGTACCGTCTTTTTCATGAGTGCTCACTCCTGCATGGATTCAGCCGCAGGTTAACGGCGCACGCGGCTGGCGATAATCCGCGCTCTCTTGCACGTGTTGATGAGTGATACCGAACAATGAACCGCCCGGCCTTACTTGAACTCAACGCATTCGTCGCGGTTGCCCGACATTGCAATTTTCGCCGCGCGGCTGTGGAGCTGCAGCTTTCGCCCTCGGCCATCAGTCATGCCGTGGCCGCGCTCGAACGACGTATGGGCGTCAAGCTGCTGCACCGCACTACCCGCAGCGTGGCTTTGTCCGAGGCCGGCGAACAGTTTCTGATACGAATCGGCCCTGCGCTCGACGAAATATCGGCGGCCATGGAACAGGCCAACCATTTCCGGCAGACCCCGATGGGTACGCTGCGCATCAACACCTCAGAAGGTGCCGCACAGATGCTGCTGACACCTCTGATCCTCGCCTATACCCAGCGCTATCCAGACATGCAGGTGGAGCTGGTCACTGACGATGCCATCGTCGACATAGTCGCCCAGGGCTGTGATGCAGGCATTCGTTTGCGGGAGCAGGTCCCCCAGGACATGATCGCCGTGCCGGTCACGGCACCGCTGAAGCTGCTGACTGTCGCCGCACCGAGCTATCTGAACCGACATGGCCGACCGGAAACGCCACAAGCGCTCCTGCGGCACAACTGCATTCGCCGACGCTTCCCAAGCGGCGCCATACATAAATGGGAGTTTGCTCAGGCGGAGCAGCAGTCGCTAATCGATGTCGCGGGGCAACTCACGCTGGGCAATCAGCAGCTGATTCTGCAAGCCGCACTGAGTGGCGCCGGCATCGCCATGCTCAGCGAATTCGCGGCCTCCCCCTACCTGCTCAGCGGCGAATTGGTCCAGTTGCTCGAACCGTGGACACCGACGCTCTCTGCTTTGGCCTTGTTCTACCCGGCCAATCGTCATCCGTCGGCAGGCTTGAGAGCATTCGTCGAGCTGGCCAAGACGCTCGGCACAGTGACCGATCAGGGCCAGTTTCGATGAATACGGGCGCTTACCTGCTGGTTCGGCTCCTTGATGGCAGCACGTAACCATTCACCCGGCGGCTGCCCAACCGTCTGGGCGAAAGTGCGCGAGAAAGACGCCTGCGAGCTGTAGCCCACCGCATCGGCGATGATCTTGATCGGCACGCCTTCACGCAGCATGTCCTGCGCGACTTTCATGCGCCATGCCGTCACGTACGCCATCGGCGCCATGCCCATCACATCGGTAAACAACGCGGCAAATTTCGAACGGGACATATTGGCCCGTTCAGCCAGCCGCTCGACGCTCCATTGCCTGTGTGGTTCCTGATGAATGCAGATCAGGGCCGGCCCCAGCTGACTGTCTTGCAAGGCATATAGCAGACCACTGGATATGCGGCCTTCACCCACCGCGCGGCGTACCAGCAACACGAACACATACTCGAAAAGAAGATTCAGCGCCTTGCTCCGCCCTGGTGCCGGCGTCCGAAACTCACTGACAAGGGAACCGATAACTGGCCCAAGCTGCTCCAGCGCAGCGAGTGGAAAGACCAGGGTCTCCATCAGGCCCAGCGGGAAAGGCTGTTGCCCTGACTGACCGAACTGGAAGGAGGCGCAAATCAGATCCGCCCCCCCTGACTCGTGGGCACGCAATTGGTAGCGGCAACTGCTCGGGCAGAACAATACGCTGGGCTCGTTGATGGCGATGCGTGGCAGGTTCGGCTGCACCATATCGACGCCGCCGCGCTCGATCACGTGAATGAAAGCCATGCCAGGTGGCTTGTCCAGAACCAGAGTCCCCTCTACCGGGCCGGCAAATAACAGCCGTCCTTGAAGGTTGGTTCGCTCGAAGAATTCGGAAAGAACATCCATTTGTGGACGACCTGATAAAGATTCTGTACGCGTGGGGAAAAGTCGAACCGGCAGCGGCTCTAGGATGGTCCCATCGCTACGTAAACAAGGCCCAGCGCACAAGTACCGTGGCGAGTGCACCACTTAATCACAGCCAATGGAAGACCGCCATGAGCCAGTTCACCGCACCTTATGCAGATCCAGCAAACCCCGCACTCCCTGCCACCGGTATGCAACTCGATCTATCCCGAGCCGCACTGGTGGTGATCGATCCGCAGATCGACTTTCTCAGCCCGAAGGGCGTGAGCTGGGGCGTGTTCGGCAAGAGCATCACCGAACACGATACCGTCAAGCATATCGGCCAGTTGTTCGCCGCCGCCAAGACTGCAGGTATCACCGTGGCGGTATCGCCGCACTACTACTACCCGTGTGACCATCAATGGCAGTTTGGCGGCCCACTGGAAAAGGTCATGCACAGTATTTGCATGTTTGATCGCAAAGGTCCGCTGACGCTGGAAGGCTTCGAGGACTCCGGTGCCGACTTCATGCCCGAGTACAAGCCGTATATCCTCGACGGCAAGACCATCATCGCCTCGCCCCACAAGGTTTATGGGCCGGAAACCAACGACCTGGCGCTGCAACTGCGTAAGCATGGCGTATCGCAGATAATTCTTGCTGGCATGGCCGCCAATCTTTGCGTGGAATCACATCTTCGCGAGCTGCTCGAACAAGGATTCGAAGTGGCCGTCGTACGAGATGCCACCGCTGGGCCAAGCACACCGGAAGGCGACGGCTACCTGGCTGCACTGATCAACTACCGTTACATCGCTAATGCTTTATGGACGACCGCAGAAACGCTTGAACACTTGTCCGCCCGTTAGCCACAGGAGGCGCAGCATGCCACGTATCAGCCAGCAGTACCGGCCGCAGGTATTCGGGTTGCTGCAGTCTGCCATTACCAGCGCCATCGCCGCCCTTATCGCCAGCCCCAAAGGGATGGCGATAGGCGCCTTCATCTTCGGTTGGAGCACGACCTGGCTGCTGACCTGGCTAAGCATGATTCCGGTAGTTCTGCTGGCTGCCCCTGCCGTGCGCCGGCTGACCGATCTCATCGTGCAGCGCGACAGTTGAGCCAGCGCATAAACGCTCAGCAGCGCATCAGCCAGGTTCAGGCATCGACCACATCAGATTCGTCGCGGTATATCTGCACCTGCAGCTTCGCGGGCTGATTTTCCCCTTCTATTCGCAACCACTCTCCCGGTGGCTGCCCTACCTGCTGGGTGAAGATGCGGGAGAATGAGGCTTGCGAGCCGTAGCCCACGGCATCGGCGATCACTTTGATGGGCATCCCCTCACGCAGCAGGTCTTGCGCCACCTTGATACGCCAGGCCGTCACATAAGCCATAGGCGTCATGTCCATTACCTCGGAGAAAAGCGCGGCGAACCTGGTGCGCGACATCTTCGCCAGCTCTGCCAGCCGCTCCACCTTCCAGGCCCGCTGCGGTTCCTCATGAATACAGATCAAAGCGGGCCCCAGCTGGCTGTCCTGTAGTGCGTAGAGCAGCCCGTTGGTAATGCGTCCCTCGCTCACGGCACGGCGAACCAGCATGACGAATATGTACTCGAACAGTCGAGTCAGCGCCTTGCCGCGCCCTGGTGCCGGCGTGCGAAATTCGTTGACCAACGATCCGATCACCGGCCCAAGCTGTTCAAGGGAGCTCAGTGGAAACACGAGCGTTTCCTCCAGCCCCAATGGAAACGGCTGCTGGCCTGAGCGTCCGAACTGGAACGAGGCGCAGATCAGATCCACACCGCCAGGCTGGTGCGCACGCAGCTTGTAGCAACACGTGCTGGGACAGAACAAAACGCTGGGTTCACTGATGGCGATGCTGGGCTTGTCGGCATCCAGCATATCCAGTGCCCCTCGCTCGATGACATGAATGAAGGCCATGCCAGGGGGCTTATCCAGCACCAGGGTACCCTCTACCGGGCCGGCGAATAACAGTCGCCCTTGCAGGCTTGTGCGTTCGAAGAACTCGGAAAGAACATCCATATTGGGAAGACCTGATAAAGATTCTCTGCGTTGGTGAAATATCTCGTCAGTAGCAGTCCACGGGCTGGACTGCCATCCGATTAGATAGACAATCCAACCCACGAAAATTCCAACTACTGTTCACCGAAATGAGAACTGCAGGCTCCGTTTTCTCAGGTCTGTGCGGGTGTATCTCCGAAAAAACGCCGGCTAACACCTAAACAGGCGCAACCCGCACCGGGCTTAAATCAGAGATGGCGCGGTCATTACGAACCACTATTGGAGGAAGTACCCGCCGCACGCAGGTACTCTCCATATGCAACCCGGGCTGAAAACATCAGATCAAGCCATAAGAATGGCCATCGTCTTGCGCCTGGGCCTGCATCTTGGCGCGCTCCTGCATGCGTTGAGCGATCTCCTCCTCTACCGCTTTTTGTTGCTCAGGCGGTAAGGCATCGATCTCCTCTTCGGTCATGCCTATTTCCTTGAGAATGCTGTCGCGCAGCTTTTCTGCCGGCGTCATTTCCATATAGGCCTTGAACGCTTCCAGCGCGCCGTTGCTCTCGCCATCACCCAGCGGTTTCTCCAAACGCCCCGAGCTGACGCTGGTTTCCACCTTGCCTTCGGACGCGTTTTGCAGGGCGATACGCAAACGGGCAAAACCCTCTTCCGTGGCCTGCTTGGCGCGAAACTCGCGCTCGGATTCAGCATTCGCCGTGCGTACGGTTTTCTCAGCACTGCGAGCCATGAGATCCAACTCGCCCTGCTGCTCACTTTGCTTGCTGCGAAATCCTGTCAGCGATATTCCGCTGTAACTGCCAATCCCTCCGATCGTGCTCATGCTTGCTCCTTGATTGAGTTGCAATTGCCTGGCGCACTCAATCAAAGTTCATGCCAACAGACGCGAAGCACCTAACCTATTGATAGCAATGGCTTTTGTAAGGGAGTTCAGTACAAGAAGGTGGCAATGACTTGCCGAGAAGCGGCAAGGCATTGCCAGGACATCGTCAGACTCAGTGCCGCTCGTTGATCTGCCGAAAGGCGTTCAGCAGCGCCTGACTGAGGTCGACCGAGGAAAACTTGGTGAGCACCGCATTGGCTCCGACCGAGCGCGCCTTTTCGGTATTCATGGTGCTGTCCAGCGAGGTGTGCAGCAACACGTAGGTGTCAGCGATATCGGCGCTGCGGCGGATTTCCCGCACCAGGCTGTAACCGTCCATCTCCGGCATCTCAATATCGGATACCAGCAACTCGAATGGCATGCCTGCCTGGTGATATTCATGCAGCTGCTGCAGTGCCGCCTGGGCACTGCGCACCGCCGTGCAATCGAGTCCCAATTGGCGCAGGACGTTCAGCGTCTGCTGCAGCGCAACCTGTGAGTCATCGACCAGAAGCACGCGACGCCCCTGCAGTATCTGCCCATCCTGACCATCGAGCAGCTGCCCGACCGGAGCTTCTTCGAGCGCGGGAGCGATATCGTGCAGAACTTTCTCGATATCGAGAATCTGCACAATCGAATCGTCGATCTGGGTGACGCCGGTGATGAAAGCCCGGTTGCCGGAGCCCGCGGGCGGTGGGCGCACGTCGCGGGTGGAACATTGCACAATGCGCTCGACACTTTTGACATGCAGCCCCTGCCGGGAGCGGCTCAGTTCGGTGACGATCAGACAACCATCGTCCTCGTTGGCTGCGCCGCGCTCGCCAATGGCGCGGGCAAGATCGATAACCGTCATTGCCGAGCCTCGCAGCGTGGCGATACCCCTGACGTTGGGTTGTCGATTGGGCAGCTTGGTAAGCGGCGGACAGGGGATGATCTCGTTGACCTTGAGTAGGTTGATGCCCAGCAGTCGGCCGCTATGCAAACGAAACAACAACAGAGACAGCGCGTCGCCGGTGATGAGACTCATGAAACTATCCTTGAACTGACGGTGGGCCTACCGGGTATAGCGACCATGTGGCTGCGGACTTTAATCCGCAGCCAGTTGCAGAGCCACTCGTCCGCGCTTCGGACAGGTTTCCATATAGCGATGTGCGGCGACGAAATCTTCAAACTCGAAAACCTTGTCGATCACCGGGGTGAGCAGGCGGTCCGCAGTCATCTGATTGATGTGCGTGAGCGCACGTTGCACCGCCTCATTGTTGGGCTCGATACCCAACTCCGGGCAGCCGGTGAAATCCAGTACGCAATGACGGAAGAACTGCAGGTGCTTCTTGAACGCAGCGCAGGCCGGAAACGCAGTGTCGTTACCACCGTTGATGCCGTACAGAATGAGCTTGCCTCGCGGCGCAGCGATGTCGCCCAGCAGTTTCATCTGCGGCCCGGCGCATTGATCGAGAATCACCTCGACGCCCTTGCCCTCAGTGTAGCGCTCGACTTCCAGCACCAGGTCCTGTTCCTCGGTGGCGATAACCTTGTCTGCACCAAGCCCCTTGAGAAACTCGCGATCCTCCGCTGAGCTGGTGGAGACGATCACTTTTGCCCCCAGCGCCTTGGCCAGTTGCACGGTCTGCGGTGCCATGCAGTGACTGGCTTCGGTAATCAGTACATGCTGACCCGGCTTGATATGCGCGAGGTCAACCAACGCCAGATAGCCGAACAACAGGCTGCTGTAATGCACACTGGCCTCTACCGGGGTAAGCACCTCGGGATAGCGGGTCAGGGCATTGCTGGGCATCAGCACCAGATCACCCCAGGTTGGATAGCGGTTTGGCGTATTGGCCGGGAAACCGGCGACGGCGGTACCGACTTCGAACTCGCTCACGCCCTCGCCCAGCTCGGCCACGATACCAGCCAGTTCGAAACCAGTGCCAGCCGGCAGCTTGGCCTGCTCGGCAGCCAGATTCTGCCGCCACAGCACGTCTTTCCAGCCCAAGCCGACCGCCTGCACACGCACCAGCACCTCACCGGGGCCGGGCACGGGCGTCGGGACCTCTTCGTACTGGAGCACATCGGCATCGCCGAACTTATGAAAACGGATCATGCGGGACATCGCTTACCTCGAGCTTGATCGCGGATTAACACTTCAATGACTGTGGACTCTATCCGCTGTGCGACGGCGACACTATCAGACTCTATCGATAGTCTTCATGCCTGTCAGTGATTCAGCGTCTTTCAATCCGCTGCACACTGCCCGTACTATTTGCCTGGGCAAAGGCTCTCATTTGCAACGCGGTGCTGACAAGGCCCGTCTCCCCTCGAATGGTACCCGGATGAATCGCAACGACCTGCGTCGCCTCGATCTGAACCTGCTGATCGTCTTCGAGACGCTGATGCACGAACGCAGTGTGACCCGGGCTGCAGAGAAACTGTTTCTCGGTCAGCCAGCCATCAGCGCGGCACTCGCCCGCCTGCGCACACTGTTCGACGATCCCCTGTTCGTACGCACCGGCCGCAGCATGGAGCCGACACCTCGTGCGCAGGAGATTTTCGCCCTGCTCTCGCCGGCGCTGGATTCCATTTCCACAGCCGTCAGTCGCGCAGCAGACTTCGACCCGGCCACCAGCAAGGCCGTATTTCGCGTCGGCCTATCCGATGACGTCGAGTTCGCTCTGCTGCCCGCCCTGCTCCGCCGGCTGCGTGCCGAAGCACCTGGTGTGGTACTGGTGATTCGACGCACCAACTACCTGATGATGCCGGGGCTGTTGGCCTCGGGCGAGATATCCGTGGGCGTGGCATACACCGAAGAGCTGCCGGCCAATGCCAAGCGCAAGGTGCTGCGGCGCAGCAAGGCCAGACTGCTGCGCGCTGACACCGTACCCGGCGCACTGAGTCTGGACGACTACTGCGCCCGCCCCCATGCGCTGGTGTCTTTTGCCGGAGACCTGACCGGTTTCATCGACGAAGAACTGGAGAAGCTAGGACGCAAACGTCATGTCGTACTGGCCGTGCCACAGTTCAATGGCCTGGCTACGCTGCTGGCGGAAAGCGATATCGTCGCCAGCGTCCCCGATTACACCGCGGCGGCCCTGACAGCTGCCGGCGGCCTGCGCGCCGAGGCCTTGCCACTGGAAACCCGCTCGTTCGAATTGCACATGGCCTGGCGCGGGGCGCAGGACAATGATCCGGCCGAACGCTGGTTGCGCTCGCGCATCCAGATGTTCTGTGGTGATCCGGATAGCTTGTGATAACCGTCCGAAAATGCCCTTCGATCGTGCATCAGGAACTTTGCCGCACTGTTATGAATCGAAATTGATTCGACGCCGTCTTTCATCATTCCGGATGATATTCAACTTCGCAGTGTTCGATTCGTTCTGAGTAAAACTCCCCCGCAGACTCCGCCCATCCACAAATCCGACTGGCGGAGTCAGCTATGGAACAACAACACAAGAACATCTGGATATTCTCTCTGGCGCTCGCCAGCGTCATCGCTCTGAGCGGCTGCGAGCAGTCTCCGCAGACCCAGGCCCAAGCGCCTGCCCCCAAGGTCAGCGTCGCCGAAGTCATCGAACAGCCCGTCAACGAATGGGACGAGTTCACTGGTCGCCTGGAGGCTCCCCAATCGGTCGAGATTCGCCCGCGTGTCTCCGGTTACATCGACCGCGTGGCCTTCGACGAGGGCTCGCTGGTGAAGAAAGGCGATCTGTTGTTCCAGATCGATCCCCGCCCCTTCCAGGCTGAAGTCAAACGTCTCGAAGCGCAGCTGCAGCAAGCGCGCGCCAATCAGGCTCGCGCCGCCAACGAAGCGCGTCGTGGCGAACGACTGCGTCAGAGCAATGCCATTTCTGCAGAGCTTGCCGATGCTCGTGCCAGCGCAGCCACCGAAGCCAAGGCTGAAGTTGCCGCTATTGCAGCAGAGCTGGAAAACGCCAGGCTCAACCTTGGCTTCACCCGCATCACAGCTCCAATTGACGGCCGCGTCAGCCGTGCCGAGATTACCGAAGGCAACCTGGTCGGTGCCGGCGAGAGCCTGCTGACCTCTGTGGTATCCACCGACAAGGTCTACGCCTATTTCGATGCGGACGAGCGCGCCTTCCTCAAGTATGTGGAACTGGCGCGTCAATCCGGTAGCGATGCCCGTGGTGCCAGCCCGGTTTACCTCGGGCTGTCCGATGAGAGCGACTATCCGCATCTCGGCCAGTTGGACTTTCTCGACAATCAGGTCAATCCGCGTACCGGCACCATTCGTGGCCGCGCCGTGTTCGACAATCAGGACGGCCGCTTCACTCCCGGTTTGTATGCGCGCCTGAAGCTGGTGGGCAGCAAGCCCTACGACGCAACCCTGATCAAGGATGAGGCGGTCGGTACCGACCTGGGCAAGAAGTACGTGCTGGTGCTGGGCGTGGACAACGCCGTGGCCTATCGCTCCATCGAGCTGGGGCCGAAGCTCGAAGGGCTGCGCATCGTTCGCAGTGGCCTCAGCAAGGGCGAGAAGATTGTTGTGAACGGTCTTCAGCGCGCCTTGCCAGGCTCTACGGTCGATCCGCAACCCGTGTCCATGGCCGATGCCGACACCCTCGAACAGCTGGCCCGTATGCGTCAGGCCTTCGAAGGCAGCCAGGCGCCTCGTATCGCCGCCGAAAAAATCGACGATCGCTCTCCGCGCGGCTGATCAAGACCGCGCCCTGAGGACAGACCCATGAATTTCTCGCAATTCTTCATCCAGCGGCCGATCTTCGCCGCCGTGCTGTCGCTGCTGATCCTGATCGGCGGTGCCATTTCCCTGTTCCAGCTACCGATCAGCGAATACCCGGAAGTGGTGCCGCCGACCGTCGTGGTGCGCGCCAACTTTCCTGGCGCCAACCCCAAGGTAATCGGCGAAACCGTGGCGTCGCCACTGGAGCAAGCCATCGTCGGCGTCGAAGGCATGCTCTACATGTCGTCGCAGTCGACCAACGACGGCAAACTGACCCTGACCGTCACCTTCGCCCTGGGCACCGATCTGGACAACGCTCAGGTTCAGGTGCAGAACCGCGTCACCCGCACCATGCCAACGTTGCCCACTGAAGTGCAGCGTCTTGGTGTGACCGTGGACAAGGCCTCGCCCGATCTGACCATGGTGGTGCACCTGACCTCACCGGATAACCGCTACGACATGCTCTATCTGTCCAACTATGCCGCGCTCAACGTCAAGGACGAGCTGGCACGTCTGGACGGTGTGGGTGACGTACAGCTGTTCGGTATGGGCAATTACTCGCTGCGGGTCTGGCTCGACCCGAACAAGGTCGCCTCGCGTGGGCTGACCGCCACCGACGTGGTGAACGCCATCCGTGAGCAGAACCGTCAGGTCGCTGCTGGCGCGCTGGGCGCGCCGCCCGCTGACGCCGGCAACAGCTTCCAGCTGTCGATCAACACGCAAGGCCGCCTGGTCACCGAAGAAGAGTTCGAAGACATCATCATTCGTGTCGGTGATAACGGTGAAATCACTCGCCTGCGTGATATCGCGCGTGTCGAACTGGGTTCCAATCAATACGCCCTGCGCTCGCTACTGAACAACCAGCCGGCGGTCGCCTTGCCGGTATTCCAGCGTCCGGGGTCCAACGCCATCGAGATTTCCGACTCGGTGCGCGAGCGCATGGCCGAACTGAAGCAGAGCTTCCCGCAAGGCATGGATTACGAGATCGTCTACGATCCGACCATCTTCGTGCGTGGCTCCATCGAGGCAGTGGTGCACACCCTGCTCGAAGCCATCGTCCTGGTGGTGCTGGTGGTGATCCTGTTCCTGCAAACCTGGCGCGCCTCGATCATCCCGCTGGCCGCCGTTCCGGTATCACTGATCGGCACCTTTGCGGTGATGCACCTGTTCGGTTTCTCGCTCAACGCCCTGTCGCTGTTCGGCCTGGTGCTGGCCATCGGCATCGTGGTGGACGATGCGATCGTCGTGGTAGAAAACGTCGAGCGCAACATCGCCCTGGGTAAATCACCGGTCGAAGCCACCCGCCAGGCGATGAAGGAAGTGACGGGCCCCATCGTCGCCACGGCGCTGGTGCTCTGCGCGGTGTTCATCCCGACTGCGTTCATCTCCGGTCTTACCGGGCAGTTCTATCAGCAGTTCGCCCTGACCATCGCCATTTCCACGGTGATCTCGGCAGTCAACTCGCTGACCCTTTCGCCGGCTCTCGCCGCTATTTTGCTGAAGGATCACCACGCGCCGAAAGACCGCTTCTCGCGCATCCTCGACAAGCTCTTCGGTGGCTGGCTGTTCGGCCCGTTCAACCGTATGTTCGAGCGGGCCAGCAATGGCTATGTCGGCACCGTGCGCCGCGTGCTGCGTGGCAGCAGCATCGCCCTGCTGGTCTATGGTGGCTTGCTGGTGCTCGGCTACCTGGGCTTTTCCAGCACGCCGACCGGTTTCGTGCCGCAGCAGGACAAGCAGTACCTCGTGGCCTTCGCTCAGTTGCCCGATGCAGCCACGCTGGATCGCACCGAAGCGGTGATCAAGCGCATGAGCGAAATCGCCGGCAAGCATCCGGGCATCGAGAACACCGTGGCGTTCCCTGGGCTGTCGATCAACGGCTTCACCAACAGCCCGAACAGCGGCATCGTCTTCACCCCGCTGAAACCCTTCGACGAGCGCAAGGATCCGTCGATGAGCGCAAACGCCATTGCGGCCGAGCTCAACGCGCAGTTTGCCGACATCCAGGATGCCTATATCGCCATCTTCCCGCCGCCGCCGGTTCAGGGGCTCGGCACCATCGGTGGCTTCCGCCTGCAGATCCAGGATCGTGGCAACCTGGGCTACGAAGAGCTGTACCTGCAGACCCAGAATATCCTGGCCAAGGCTCGCCAGTTGCCCGAGCTGAACCCGATGTCGGTGTTCACCAGCTACCAGGTCAACGTGCCGCAAGTGGATGCCGCCATCGACCGCGAGAAGGCCAAGACCCACGGCGTGGCCATCAGCGATATCTTCGACACCCTGCAGGTGTACCTGGGCTCGCTGTATGCCAACGACTTCAACCGTTTCGGTCGCACCTATCAGGTCAACGTGCAGGCCGACCAGCAGTTCCGTCTGGAGCCGGAGCAGATCGGTCAGCTCAAGGTGCGTAACAACCGTGGCGAGATGGTGCCGCTGTCGACCTTCGTCAAGGTCGAGGACAGCGCCGGCCCTGACCGGGTGATGCACTACAACGGCTTCCTGACTGCGGAAATCAACGGTGCCGCGGCGCCGGGCTACAGCTCCGGTCAGGCGGAAGCGGCAATCGCCAAGCTGCTCGATGAAGAGCTGCCGATCGGCATGACCTACGAATGGACGGACCTGACCTATCAGCAGATCCTCGCGGGCAACACGGCGATCTTCATCTTCCCGCTCTGCGTGCTGCTGGCCTTCCTTGTGCTCGCGGCCCAGTACGAGAGCTGGAGCCTGCCGTTGGCGGTGATCCTGATCGTGCCGACCGTGCTGTTCGCCGCTATCACCGGGGTGATCATTGCCGGCATCGACAACAACATCTTCACCCAGATCGGTTTGATCGTACTGGTGGGCCTGGCGTGCAAGAACGCGATCCTGATCGTCGAGTTCGCCAAGGAGAAACAGGAAGAAGGTCTGGATCGTGTTGCTGCAGTACTGGAAGCCTGCCGCCTGCGTCTGCGCCCGATCCTGATGACCTCCATCGCCTTCATCATGGGCGTGGTACCGCTGGTGTTGTCGAGCGGCGCCGGTGCCGAAATGCGCCATGCCATGGGTGTGGCAGTGTTCTCCGGCATGATCGGCGTGACCTTCTTCGGTCTGCTGCTCACTCCGGTGTTCTATGTCCTGATTCGTGCTTTCGTGGAGAAACGCGAAGCCAAGAAAGCCGCTCGCCTGCAGGAGTCGCATGCATGAAAGTCTTTGCCCCCGCCCTCCTGACCCTGGCGCTGTCGGCCTGCGCCGTTGGCCCGGATTATCGCGCGCCAGATACCGACCCAGCGCATATCAGTGCACTGGAGGCTGCCGACTACGACCGCTCGCGCTTCGAGACGAGCTGGTGGCAGCAGTTCGACGATCCCACGCTGAACCAGCTGGTGCAGCGCTCGCTTGCCGACAACCGCGAGTTGCGCGTGGCCTTCAGCCGCCTGCGCGCCGCCCGTTCTATTCGCGATGATGTGGCCAATGACCGTTTCCCGACCGTCACCAGTCGCACCAGCGGCGAGTTCGGCAAGGCACAGCAGCCGCCGACCAGCGACGAGCGAGTGCGTCAGGAACGCTACGACCTGGGCCTGGACATGGCCTGGGAAGTGGACCTGTTCGGCCGTATCCAGCGTCAGCTGGAAGCCAGTGAGGCGCGTATCGAGCTGGCCGAGGCTGACTACTACCAGTTGCAGGTCAGTCTGATCGCCGAACTGGTCGATGCCTACGGCACGTTGCGCGGCGCTCAGCTACGGGAAAGCATCGCGCGCGAGAACCTGAAGAACCAGCAGGATTCGCGCGCCATTACCGAACAGCTGCGTGACGCCGGCGTCGGCAACGAGCTCGACGTATTGCGCGCCGACGCGCGACTCGCCGCCACCGAAGCCAGCCTGCCGCAGTTGCAAGCGCAGCAGGTGCGCGCGAAAAACCGTATCGCCACCCTGCTCGGGCAAAGGCCGGAGCAACTGGAGATCGATCTGGCGCCGAAACCATTACCCGTGATCGCCAAGGCGCTGCCTATCGGCAACCCTGCCGAATTGCTGCGCCGTCGCCCAGACATCCGCGCCGCCGAGCGCCAGTTGGCGGCGGCCACCGCAGAAGTTGGTGTGGCGACAGCCGACCTGTTTCCGCGGGTCAGCCTGTCCGGGTTCCTTGGTTTCACCGCCGGCCGGGGCTCGCAACTGGGCGCCTCTGCAGCGCGGGCCTGGGGCGTGGCACCGAGCATCACCTGGGCGGCATTCGACCTGGGTAGTGTAAGGGCCCGACTGCGCGGTGCCGAAGCAGAGGCTGACGGTGCCTTGTCGCAGTATGAGCAGCAAGTGTTGCTGGCGCTGGAAGAGTCGGAAAACGCCTTCAGTGATTACGCCAAACGCCAACAGCGTCTGATTGCGCTGGTACGTCAGGCTGAAGCGAGCCGTGCGGCGGCTGAGCAAGCAGCGATTCGCTATCGCGAAGGTACGGTGGACTTCCTGGTATTGCTGGACGCAGAGCGCGAGCGCCTGGCCGCCGAAGACGCCCAGGCCTCGGCAGAGGTCGAGCTGTATAGCGGCATCGTCGCAATCTACAAGGCGCTCGGCGGCGGCTGGCAGCCACAGGCCTGAAACCTTCCTCCGGTTGGCAGCACGATGCCAACCGGAGATCTTCATCGCTCGTCGCACGGTAGAGCAGCCAATTCGTCACTCCCTGGCTGATTTCACTGTCAAATTAGCAAGTCCGCCACATCTCTCGGCTAAAACTGCGCTTGATTCGACATATTGCCATACATCGGTTTTATATAATTAACCTTGCCTTGTTAGACATAACGCTTAAGAATCGTTTTGTCTTAAAATTCATATAGACCTGATAATTATTAAAGCAGGTTGCTTACTAACTACAGGGACACTAAACCTGTTTCCGAGTACGGAAGTACCCATTTGCTCAAAAGGGTACGGTACCGCCAAGGACTGCCTTTCATTTGAACGAATGGCCGTGAGCTCCGCACTCCAAGCGCCAGCGTCCAAGGGGTTAATATGCTTGGCTCACTTGACTACCAGCACAGGCGCTTGTTGATCATGGAGCCTGTCAGCCACTGCGACCAGCTCATCCCAGAATTGCAAAAAAACCAATGGTTGGTTGATCGCGCCAGCCTCGACAGCAATGTCGACTCTGTTTATGACGTCTGCATGATTTGCCTGCAACCTCATCATCTGGACTGTCTGGATCGGATAAAACAGCTAATCCGTGACAGCCAGACAGAATGGATAGCCGTCATGAGTGACAGTCTGCGTCGCAATACTGACCTGGCAAACTTTATATATGAATGGTTCTTCGACTTTCATACGCTTCCATTCGATATTTCTCGCCTGCATTGCGTATTAGGCAGAGCCTCTGGAATGACCCGCCTCTATCGTCGCAGTACCTTGCCCAAGACGACGGAGGAAGGCGAGCTGCTTATAGGGCGAAGCCGCGCGACCCAGGATTTGCGCCGCTTGATCGACAAGATTTCTCCCAGCGATGCCTGTGTGTTGATAACGGGGGAAAGTGGCACGGGAAAGGAGGTGGTCGCGCACCGCCTGCATCGTCTGTCGCGGCGCGCCAATGGCCCTTTTGTCGCGATCAACTGCGGGGCGATTTCCGAGCACTTGATACATTCCGAGCTATTCGGCCATGAGAAGGGAGCTTTCACCGGCGCCAGCCAGCGCAAGACCGGACGTATCGAGTTGGCGGAAGGTGGCACCCTGTTTCTCGACGAGATAGGTGACCTGCCGCCGGAGATGCAGGCCAGCCTGTTGCGCTTTCTTCAGGAAATGACCTACGAACGGGTTGGTTCCAGCAAGAGCATGACGGCCAATGTCCGGGTATTGGCCGCCACCCACGTGGACCTCGAGGCGGCCATCGCGGCGGGACGCTTTCGCGAAGACCTCTACTACCGCCTAAATGTGCTGCAGATACACACGATGCCATTGCGTTCGCGCAAGGAAGACATTGCCCTGTTCGTCGAACATTTTTCTCGTCAGTACGCGAGCGAGATAGGCCGCCGACCACGGAAATTCAGTGACAGCGCGATGGCCGCACTCATGAATCACGATTGGCCAGGCAACGTCCGTGAGCTGACCAACCGTGTCAGACGGGCTCAGGTTCTGGCAGAGGGCCGCCAGATAGAAGCGCACGACATCGGCCTGGCTATCAAGGCCCCGACTTCCTGCCGCCCCCTGGACGAGTATCTGCTGAGCGCCGAACGCCAGGCGCTCGAAGATGCGCTGACTCAGTACTCGACAAACTTGAGCAACGCCGCGCGCTCTTTGGGTGTATCTCGCCCAACCCTCTACCGTTTGCTACACAAGCACCAACTTCGCTGATGCCTGATCAGAAGTAGTAGGGAAACTTGATACTGAACGAAAAGTCCGGCGCATCCGGAGTCAGTCCGATCGACAGATTGGGCACGATGGTCAGGCTGTCACTGGCCGCGAACGTCATGCCGATATTGAAGTAAGCGGCATTCGCATCACTCCCTGCCACGGTCTGCCAGCCCTGCCCTTCCGGCTTGATCTTGCTTTTCTGGCTGATCAACTCGCTGAATGACATCGACATGCTCGCCCGCTCGTTGAGCGCGAAGGCGACGCCCAAGCCAAACTGGAACCAGTTGCCCAGGCTTACCTCTCCCGGCACCTTGACGCCGCGCTGCGGGCTGATGTCGTCGAAGCTCTCGTCGAAGTTGTAGGTGTAAGACAGGCTGCCAAAAACTACAGTTGGATCGAGCGTCTTGACCAGAGTGACGCCAGGCGTGATCGACCAGACGCCATTACCCGTTGGCAGATCCTCCGGGATGCTCAGGTTATCGTTACCAGGTACACGATCGAGCTTGATGCCATAAGGTTCGACACCCGTTGGTGCCTTGACCCTCAGACTGAGCACCACATCGGGTACACCTTCGCTTTCATCCAGCCACTTGTAAGCGATGCCCATATTCACATCGCCCAACCGTGTATCGCCGGTTACGGTCGCCTCGCTGACCGAGGTAGTCGAACCACCCGCACCCGCTGACTGATAGGTGCTTTCGCGGTAGATCCATGGCGTGTTGATATCCAGTTGCCAGCGTTGGGCCCAGTTGTAGCGGCCGGTCAGATCAAAGGTAAAGGTGTCGGCATTGATCTGGTCCACGCCAATATTGCCGAGGAAGATTGCGTCCAGAGCGAGGAAACCGTTGAGAAACAGCTGACGTGAATCGTAATGACTGTAGGTGATACCGGGTTCGATGCTGAAGGTGCCGCCACCAAAGAAACCACTGGCCTCCTGATAAAGGTTTTCCACGCTCGCCGGTGGTTCTGAGCTGTCCTTCAAGGCTGTTCCATAGCCCGCTGCACCATCGGCGCTCGCCACCTGGCCGTTGCGCGACACCGGCGCGGCTCCACTACCAGCCTGGCCTGCCCTGCCCTCCACCTGGCGCAGACGTTGCTCCAGTACCATCAGCGCATTCTGTTGCGTCTGGTAATGCGCCCTGAGCGCCTCCAGCTCTCGTTGAAGAGCTTCGACCTGAGGATCGACAGAGGCGGCTGATACGCCAAGAGCTAAGCAAATAGTCGAACTGAACCCAACTGCGACGCCACATGCATGACGCATACGTCGACCCCTTGTGCCTAAATGGGCACCTGTCAGTAGCCGTGAGGACGCAAGGCCCGGAGTTGCTCGATGCAGGCATTCAGATTGAGGTTCTGCGGATTGTCACGTAGAGCGACGTTGAGAGCCGCGAGATTTTTGACCTCGTTCAGCGAGCCGGAGATATTGGCGTGCTGCGCGACGCCTCCGCCGATTTGCTGACTGCTGAAACCCTGCCCCTGGTTGGCATGCAGCGTTATATTGATTCCACCTGCGCGGCTGCTCACGCTGACCAGGCCTGCGGCGTTGCTGAAGTCCTGGCTACCACTCCATGGCTGCGCATCATCCAGGTTGGTATCGTCGTTCCCGGTCACTATCCGCAGCCGCAGATCATTTAGTCCGGTATTCAGGTCGCCTGCCGTACGGACGCTCTGTACGATGCCTTGCACGCTGTCGAGACCGGCGCCGCCGCTAATCACGCCACTACCGCTGGTGACGCTTGCTCCGCTCTGCCCTTGAGAGCTTATCTGGCGGATGTACAAGGAAGGCTGAACCTGGCCGCTGACCACGTTCAATGCCACCTGCGCCCCAATCACCTGACCCGCACCGTTCTGCCAGGTAGATGTCATCACCACGCCGAAACTGATGATGCGATCCGGCAACACATAGCGGCCACGCAGCTGGGCGAGTTCCTGATCACTGACCTCGATAGGTTGAAACAGTGTGCCGGCGCCAGCCTGCAGGCTGGCAGCCAGGATGCCAGCGGCCAACCATAGCTTGCTGTACATGACCAACCTCCTGGGGTCGTTCCCCAAGTGGGTTAAAAGAAGTCGCTTTGAATGAACCCGAACTCCATCAATTCCGCATCTTTGACAGGGCTGAAGCGATCGATCCGCCGCTTCGCCGTCAATGGTTCGGGCGGTGAAAGCAGTGCGTTATCGCGGTTGTAGCCCGGCCCGATCAGCGCAAAGACAATGCCGTTCCAGCCTTTGCTGAACTCGCTCAGGCCCATCTTCTTGTGTCCCAGCACCGGGTCGCCGATATAGACGTAGCCACGGTATGTACGCTGCAGCACAACGAAATGCTTGTAGCCGCGCACATCGAGCAGAACGATGGCGGGAATCTTGATGTCAGCCAGTTGATCTGCATTGATCCGGTAACCGCGGGCGCGCAAGCCCAACGTTGCGGCATAGTTCTTCATGTCGAGCATGGAGAATCCTTGCGTACGGACCAAGTCGGCATCGGCGCTCGCCAGCATGCCCCTGATCACGTCCTCCTCGCCAAGCGCCAGGCCGTAGGCCTGATTGAGAATGGTCGCCATGGCCGCAGCACCGCAGCTGAAATCAGTCTGCTGCTCGACCAGGTTGGAAAACCGCCGTTCACGGATGCTTTCCACCTGAACATGGGCCAAGCCCCCATTGGGCAGTACGGCAAGGCGGAGTTCCGCGGCCATGCCCAGCTGGCAGAGAGATAAGCAACACCAGCAGAGAAACAAACGACTCGGGGAGCCAGGCATAAGGCCTCCATCGCAATGAAGCGACGCTGGGGACGTATCACCAGCGCCGCTACTGCTCGCTCTACTGCGCTACACAGGCATTGCAACCGGCAGCGATGGCCAGGCTGTTGCTCTGCTGGTTACCGCCACCTGCAGCAATGTTGACACCCACATTGCCCGATGCGTTGGCCAGCGAGTTGCTCAGGCTGGCGTTGTTGACCACAGGGGTCTGGGGCGTGCGCGGGTTATAGCCACCACCACCGAAGCCAAAACCGCTGGCAACGCTGGGCAGCGCTGCGTCGACCTCGAACACATCACCGTGCTTATTATCGGTTACGTTGCCGTAGGAGGTCTGCTGAACGTTCACCGATGCCTCGGCGATCAGTGCATTCTCCGAAGCCGCGATCGACATATCGTTTTTCTGCTGGTTGAAATTGCCGGCTGCCACGTTGATCGCGACGTTCCCTGTTGCGTCATTGGCACTGTCGAGCACGCTGGCGGTGTTGGGGTTGCCGTAGTTGGTGAGGGTGTTGTCGTATGCCTGCTGATTGACCCCTATGCTGGCGCTGGCACTGCTCGAGGCGAAGCCACCAAAAACGAAGGCGGCATCGGCTGTTGCAATGGCCGCCGCATTGGCCTGCTGGTTGTTATCGCCAGCGGCGACGTTGACCCCGACATTACCGGCCGCACCGTCAAGTGAGCCCTCGATGCTTGCCGTGTTTTTGGTTTCGTTGTTGATTACGTTGTTGTCGTGGTTGATCTGCGTATCCTCTACATTCGCGCTGGCACCATTCGGGTTACCGTAACCGCCTCCAGGCCCTGCTGCATGAGCAGTTGTGGCAAGCATGGCGGCCAGTGCAAGAGCCAGAGGGCTGAGAATTGCTGAATGCTTCATGGTTTATCTCCTTGCTGTTTTGGGGAGTTGGCCTTGTAGCGGCAGGGTTCAATCCACCACCCTGATGCTGATTTGATTGGCAGTACGGTTGCCAATCCCAGCACTCTGGTTCACCTGCACCACCCCTCGGCTACCAGCAAAAGCCTCGTTGCTGATATCAACGTGGCGTTCGCCACCCGGCATCGGTGCGGTTGAAATTGGATCATTGGAGCGCGTTACGCTCTGCGCGAGGACGCTGTCGTCGAGACTCTCAGGCACGGCAATGAGCACCACGCGCGTAGAGTTGATTTGTTGGTTGGCAATGCCTGCAGCCTGATTGACGCCGACGATTCCACGCCCATTACTGAATGAGTTACCGCTGATGGAGGCTTGGGTATCAAGCGGCGAAGTGACGTGCGGCAGGTTTTCCTGCACCTGCACGATGGTGGTCGTCGACATTCCGTGCCCTCCAACGCTAAGGGCACGGCTGTTTACCTGTTGCTGTAGAACGCCCGCAGCCTGATTGATCGCCAGGTTGCCCTGGTAATCCTGGCCACTGGAATCGATTCGCGCATTGATGCTGTCAGCGTGGGCAGAAATGCACGCCATTAGCGCAATCGGGATCAGCAACGGGCGCCTCATATCAGCGCCCTCCCAGATGCTGCAACGGACGCAGGCCTTGCTGTACGCTGCGGTTGACTTGCTCCGAAATGCCATTGCCCCGAGTTCGACTGGAGTGACCCGGGCCCATGACAGAAAAAACCTGGTGCGAAGGACCGGGGAGCTGTGTCCCCAGGTGCCCATCCAGCAACCTGCGGGGAAGAGCCAGTCCGCTTGAGATGCCGGCGAAGTCACGGTCACCCAATTCGCCGGTGACGCTGCTGGTGATGTTCCCCGGGTTGATCAGGCGCGGATTTGGGTCCGGCACTATGGGGTTGACCGTGGCAACGCGAGGCTGAACATCACGACTGATGATCACATCACCCTCGCCGGCCTGGGCTGTATTCAGCAGCACCGCTGCACACACCCAGCAATAGTTGTTCAGCTTCATGCCCAACATCCTCTTCCGGGGGTAGTCCTCAACGTACTACTCCACCATCGAAGGCAATGCATGGCCTGCGCCAGAACTAGTTTCTCTTTTTAAAACAATGCGTTGAGAAATGTCCTCTGAGCAACTCAACTCGATCTGTTAAATATCTGAGATACATCTGAGTGGCTACAGTCTCTGAAACAGGCGCAGAAACCGCTCAAACTCGCGGTTCAGGGGCGAAACGGCCGGGCGTTAAGCAATTGATACAGGTTGATTGATGCGCCCCTCTTGAGCGAATCGGATTGCTCATCGCATATCTGACCCGAAGCAGCGGCGATAAGCCCATCTGCGCGTAAGAGCATTTGCAAGACTGTGTTGCGCTAACGGACGCCCCGCGACGCTCTGGATGCTGATCGCCAAACGAAAGTCAGTCGGATCGGTTATTCATTGAGCATCAGCAATGCTCAGGCCCGCTCCACCCGGTTACGGCCTTGAGCCTTGGCCCGATATAAAGCGGCATCAGCCCTGTGCAGAAGAGTTTGCACCTCACTTCCCGCTTCGCTGTGCATAGACGCCACGCCCACGCTTATGCTGACGTGACCCAGCGGTGACTCGGCGTGCGGCAGCGCCAGCGCTTGCACAGCCGCCACCAGCTTCTCTGCCATGTTCTGTGCGCCAAGCAAATCGGTAGAGGGTGCAAGGAAGACGAATTCCTCACCACCAAATCGGGCTACCAGATCGGTCGTGCGGTTGATGTTGAAGCTCAACAAGCCTGCAATCTGCTGCAGACAGGTATCGCCGGCCAGATGCCCATAGTGGTCGTTGTAGGCCTTGAACCAGTCAACATCGATGACCGCCAAAGCGAGTGGCTCACCGACGCGCTGCGCGCGTTTCCACTCCTTCGCCAGCACCTCGTCGAAATGGCGGCGATTGGCGATACCCGTCAAGGCATCGGTGAGGCTAAGGGCCTCCAGGCGTCTGTTGAGCACTTGCAGTTCGGCAGTGCGCTGGTCGACGCGTTGCTCCAGCTCACGCTCGGAGCGTTGCAAGGTCTCGACCAGTTGCTGTTGCGCCTGCAGCAGCGCTACCTGGGCCTGCAGCTTTTCCCGGCGCATGACATTGATACGGTCGGCCAGCGCGAAGGCCAGCAGCAGCATTTCCAGTGATGAGCCCAGTTGCAGACCATCCACCGTCAACACATTGGTCGGCAGAATGCCCATGGCGCGCAATGTCGTCGTAGCCCCACCGAGAATCAGCAAACCGAAAGCGCCGAGAAAGAAGTAGGCGCTGCGTTGGCGTTTGAGCGCACACGCAAGAGCGACGCCCATCATCACTACGGCGGTCAGCAGGTTGATGACGATGGCCGCTCGCGACACCTGCTCCAGCGCAACGGCATAGACCAGCGGAGAAATCAGATATAGGGCAATCAGCCCCAGCAGTCCGCGATCAACCCAGGGCCAGATGCGTGATGTCTGCAACATGCTACGCATGAACAGCAACATGGTACTCAGGGCCATCGACGCCGCTGAATAGTAGGCGACGTTCGAGTTCAGCGGCAGGCCGGCCAGAGTCCAGTCCGGCGCCATGCCATTTTTGATCGTCAGCCCACACAGGGCGCAAAAGACGAAGGTCACGTACAGCAGATAGATGCGTTCACGTAGCGCAACGAACAACATGAGGTTGAACAGAATCATCGCGATCGCGATGCCCATGTAACCGCTACGCGCCATGTAGTCGTTACGCGCGTGAGCATGGAATGCATCGGCCGACCAGAGCTGCAGCGGTACCAGCAGGCCTATGCTCGACTCGACACGCACATAGACCACCTGCTGCGAGCGTGCCGGCAACTCCAGCGGGAAGACGAAATTACGGTTGTCGTAGGCCTTGCGGGTCTGCGGCCGATCCGCCCCGGTGCGCCAAGTGTGATAGCCACCTTGCCCATCCGGAATATAGGCATCTACCTGGGAAACACGCGGGTTATCGACCACCAGCAGGCGTTGCAGCGGCACGCTGCTGGGGTTGCCAAGAACGAGGCGAAACCAGTAGGCCGAACGGGTAAACCCCAGTGCGAACGATGCGCCTTTGGCCGTCCCGTACTCGAAGCGTTCGCCCTTCTCGTCTGCGCGAACGGCGGTGAATGTCAGCGCACGTGTGGGGTCCTCCAGGATCCCTGCATGAGCTGTCAGCGACAGTGGTTGCTGGTTGAGCTGCGCTGCATCGATATGACGACCATCGGACCATGCGGGCAATGAAAACAGCACCAGGCTCAGCAGAGCCCAGAAAAATAACCGAACGTGGTGATAAATGTTCATTGGGCGATATCGACCAGAACGCGCATGACCGCTCACCGGTGAGCAAAATGACCCCAAAGTCTACAAGACAACTTCGCGGTGTCACACCTACCGCAGCAGGGCCACACCGAGCAATGTGGCGAGCGCGACAAGACTGAGCAAAGCCAGCGCGAAGGCCAGCGTACGCCAGGGTTGCCAGCCCGCCAGATACATCACCGTATGCAGGATGCGTGCGCTGGTAAAAACGCAGAACAAAACGCTGGTCAGCTCGACCGGGGTATGCAGCACCACGGCCAGGGCGCCGAAAACGAAGAACACGGGAATGTTCTCCAGGTCGTTCAACCAAGCCCTGGCTGCTCGTTGGACCTGCGGTAGCTCCTGGGCAGCCGCGTTGCGGGAGAAAACGGCAGCGTCCTCGACATTGGCAAATGCCAGATATCTGAGGCGGAAGTACCCCTGATACAGCGAGATCGCCAGCATTTTCAGGGACAGCACCAGCACGCACAGTCCGTAGATTTGCAAAAGCGCGTTCATGCTTGCCCTGCCCGCTGCTGAACACGCGAATAGCCCGTTACCACGATGTACAGCAGAGGCCCGATGGAGAGGAAAACGCTCGTCAGCGCCAGATACGGCAGTATCGACAGCAGTGAGCGGCCGCGCCTGCGCGCATCCTGGTATATCCAACAGCAGGCCATCAGCCCCAGCAGATACAGATCGATCACCACTTGTGCTGTGTCAGGCCTGGACAACAACGCCAGACCGAAGGCCAGCAACGACTGCTCGGCGATTACCATCGTCCATAGGGTGTAAGCGGAAAACACCAGCAGGGCCGTTAGGGCCAGGTGAGGTCTGTTCATGCGCGGCTCCTGATCGATGACTGACCCGGCACAACTTAATGAGTTTGAGCGCCTTCGCTCAATGACCTGTCAAGTCATAGACAAGGCTGGTCGGGGGTGCCAGAGTCTGGCCATGAATGCCCCACAGTTACCTCTACCGACTCCTGCCGCCAGTGCAGGAACACAACTGCGCCTGTTGCGTCGCCAGGCCAATCTGAGTCAACTCGACCTGGCTCTGATCGCGGGGATTTCCCAACGCCACCTGAGCTGCATCGAAACCGGGCGCGCCAGGCCCAGCCCTGCGACCTTGCACGCATTGTTGATGGCACTGGAGGCGCCCCTGCAGCGCTGCAACGGCATATTTGTGGCCGCCGGTTACGCCCCTCGTTACGGCGCCGCCGCGCTGGTTTCACCGTCGCTGGAGGCTGTTCGTGATGCAATCGACCATGTATTGCACGCCAACAACCCAGCGCCCGCTATTGTTCTGGACAGCCAATGGCAGGTGCTGGCCGCCAATGCCAGCACCGCTGCGCTATTTCACTTGCTGGGCCTGCCGGTGCATGCTGTAGACGGTTTGAACCTGCTGGTCACGTTGCTGCAATCCGGTGGCCTGGGCGATCTGCTGCTCAACGCCGAAGAAATTCGTACGGTTGCCTGGCAACGTGCTTCCCGCGAGGCGTTGGCGAACCCTGACTTGGCATGCCTGCTTGCAGAGCTGCCGGCGCCAGTCGGCCCGCCGGCGGCGACGGATGAAACTGCGCCCCTGGTGATGACGCGCATCGATTCGGCGGAGGGCGAGCTGCGCTTTCTCTCTACCTTCACGACATTCGGTATGCCGCTCGACATCACTGTCGCAGCCTTGCGCATCGAGCACCTGATTCCTGCCGATGCACATACCTGGCGAATCATGACTCAGGCCTATGAGCGTGCGCAGGCCGCAGCGCAATGAATCGACAGTTTGAGGGGGCCAGCATGACACCCGAGCAGATCGCCAACTTTTGCCTGGCACTGCCAGGCGCTCGCGAAGACCTCAAATGGGGCAGCAACCGGGTGTTTTCTATCGCAGGCAACAAGATGTTCGCCATTCTCGATTTTCTCGGCGAGGACCTGGCGTTCAAGGTCGACAGCGACCTGTTCCTCGGCTACATCGATCGTCCCGGTATCCGCCCTGCTCCGTACCTGGCTCGCGCTCATTGGATCAGCATGAACGCCAGCCAGTTGCCACTCGGCAAGCACGAATTGCACCAGCTGTTGACGCGTTCGCATCAGTTGGTAGTGCGCCGGTTGCCTAAACGCCTACAGCCGGGATTGCTACTGGACGAATAAGGGAAGGTGCCGGGCGATATAGGCACCATCGAGCAACAGCAGGTCGATCCAGAACAGCTGATGAGCTGCGACAATCAACCAGAACACAGCTTGATAGGACGCCTTGCGCGTCTTGTGCCTGAAGGCCTGCTGCGCAATCAGAGCGCCCGGCCAGCCGCCTGCAAGCTCCACCAGATGCAAGGTATTCTCCGCTGTGCGGCGGCTACCGCTCTGGGCGCTGCGCTTGTCCAGCCAGTACTGCACGAAGCTCAGCAGACTGGCCAGCAGATAAAGTGGAGCGACCCACCAGAAACCTCTGCCGAGCAACTGCCAGGCACCGAACAGTGGCAAGGCGCAGAGCAAGCCGAAGAGTACAGCCTTGACGGAAAAATTCTGGATAGGGCCCTGGGACGCAGCTCTCTTTGCCCGTCTGACGACAGGCTTACGGGGTGTGGGAGTCGCAGTATCGGCATTCCTGGGTTTGCGCCGGATTGCCTGATTATCGAGGCTTAGACCTCCAGCCAAGCGTAGATGCTCAGCGCGGGGCCGACCTCGTTGATCACGCCCTTCGATGAACAGCACCTCATCCCCGAGCTGCGGCCTGCGCTCGCCGCGCATCGCCGAGATATGGGCGAAAACCTCGGCGCCGCCGTCCTGCGGCTGGATGAAGCCGAAGCCCTTGGCATCGTCCCAAGTTTTCAGGCGCCCTCTGCGCTCGTTGCCGATCACGGCTGCGCCGTGCTCCAGTCGATCAGATTTAGCTGCCAGGTCGCGAGAATGAGCAAGCCGAAGGCGATCCGGTACCACGCGAATACCGCGTAACTGTGATTGGTAATGAACTTGAGCAAGGCGCGTACGGTGATCATCGCCACGATAAACGTGCTGACGAAGCCGATGGCGAATATCGGTAGGTCGCTCACCTGCAGAATGTCACGGTACTTGAACAGCGAATAAACAGTGGCAGCGACCATGGTCGGCATGGCCAGAAAGAATGAGAACTCGGTGGCTGCCTTGCGCGACAGGCCAAAGACCAGGCCACCAATAATGGTGGCGCCTGAGCGTGAAGTGCCAGGAATCAGTGCCAGACACTGAGCGAAGCCGACCTTCAACGCCAGCTTCCAGTTCATGTCATCCACCGACTCGGCCTTGATCGAATGCACCCGCTTTTCCGCCCAGAGCATGATGATGCCGCCGATGATCAGCGCCATGGCCACGGTGATCGGATTGAACAGCCAATGTTCGATCAGGTCGGCGAAGGTCAGGCCGAAGATGACCGCCGGGATGAACGCCAGCAGCAGGTTGAAAGTGAAGCGCTGGGCCTTCGGATCGCTGGGTAACCCCACTACTACACCCAGTACTTTCGCTCGAAATTCCCAGATGACCGCCAGAATGGCGCCGAGCTGAATGATGATCTTGAAAGCTGTTGCCGTTTCCCCATTGAAGCCGAGCAGATCGCCGACCACGATCAGGTGCCCCGTACTGGAAATCGGCAAGAACTCGGTCAGGCCTTCCACTATGCCCAGAATCAGGGCCTGAAAGGCCATCCAGATATCCATCAACTCCCCCAAAGCGCGGCGACTCACCTACGCGTAAAACTAGAACATGGAACATAGGCCCCGCCGTGGGACACAAAGCCGTCGCGGAGGTTCCTCGCGAGGTCTAGCTCGGTGCTCGTTCAGGTTCTGCGCCTAGCTGCCGAAATGCTATCAGACAACTAGAGTGAATAATGCCTCGATGTGACAGTATTGCCTTGCCCTCCGAACGAGGCTGCCCTGATCCCGACAATTACAACAATCAGGAACACGTCCATGAACAGCTTGCGTAGTCTTCCCATCAGCCGCCGCTTGTGGCTGATCCTGGTGCTGGCCATCCTGACACTGATCCTGCAGGGGGCCTACATGCTGCGACAGATCCATACCGATCTGTACGCGGGTAAATCTGAGAAAACGGAGCATGTGGTGCAGAGCGCCGCAGGCATTCTCAAGCACTTTCACGAGCTGGAGGTGGCCGGCACTCTGAGCCGCGAAGTGGCCCAGAAGCAGGCCATGGAGGTGATTCGCGGCCTGCGCTACGACGGTCAGGAGTACTTCTGGATCAATGATCAGACCCCGGTCATGCTCATGCATCCGATGAATGCCAAGCTCGAGGGCCAAAACCTGTCCGCGTTCAAGGACCCGGACGGCAAGGCGCTATTCAACGAAATGGTCGCCATCACCCGTAGCCAAGGGGCGGGTCAGGTCGATTATCGTTGGCCCAAGCCAGGTGCCAGTGATCCGGTGCCCAAAATCTCCTACGTTGAGCTGTTCAAACCCTGGGGCTGGATCATTGGTTCCGGCGTCTACGTCGATGACGTTCAGGCCGAGTTCAGGACCCAGGCGTTGAGTGCGATGGGCATCGGTTTGCTCATCGCCGTGCTGCTCGCCGCGCTGGTCGTGCTCATCACCCGCAGCATCGTCCAGCCGTTGCAGGCCGCTGTAGAGGCAATGGCCAATATCGCCAGTGGTGAAGGCGATCTGACCCGCAATCTCGACAGTCGGGGCCGTGATGAGCTGACCTCGCTGGCCACCTATTTCAATGCCTTCACCGACAAGCTGCGCCAGGTTATCCGGCAGATGCTCGACTCAGCCGGTTCTCTGGATCAGGCGGCTGCCTCGCTTGGCGACATATCCAGCGAAGCACAGCGACACAGCCAGCAGCAGGCGCAGCAGATGGAACTGGTGGCAACCGCAGTGAACCAGGTGACTTACGGCGTACAGGATGTAGCGAAGAATGCCGAGCATGCATCCGGCGAGATGCAGAGCGCCGAGAGTCAGGCCAGCCAGGGACAGCAGAACATCGACGCCAGCCTGCGCCAGATCGACCAACTGTCGAGCACCATCGACAAGGCCGTGGAAGTGATCCAGTCGCTGGCCAGCGAAAGCACGCAGATCGGTAGCGTCCTGGAAGTGATCCGTTCGATTGCCGAGCAAACCAACCTGCTCGCCCTCAATGCGGCCATCGAAGCGGCTCGCGCCGGCGAACAGGGTCGAGGGTTTGCCGTGGTTGCGGACGAAGTTCGCCTTTTGGCGCAGCGCACCCAGCAATCCACTGCCGAGATTCAGGGCATGATCGAGCGCCTGCAAGGCAACTCCGAGGCCGCCGTGAAGGTCATCCACGAAAGCAGCCGCGCCTCGCAACTCACCGTGGAACAGGCCAGTCAGGCTGGCGAAAGTCTTGCGCAAATCGCCCAGTCGCTGCGTAATCTGAGTGGGCTGAACGCTTCCATCGCCAGCGCTACCTTGCAACAATCGCACGTGGTGGAAGACATCAACCAGAACGTCACCCAGACGGCAGCATTGGCCCATAACACGGCCGAAGCGGCCGAACAGTCGAGTGCTGCCAGCCAGCACCTGAAACAACTGGCTGACCAGCTCAATCGCCTGCTGGGGCAGTTCCGCGTATGAGACGTTCATGAGCAACATGCAACATCAGGAGGTCGACTTCAGTCGGCCGCAGAACCAGGACCTGATCTGGGATCTGGACAGCATGGCCCGGCGAGAGCTGGCCGAACGTTTCATCAAACTGTTCGAAAATCGTCTGTGCGTGTACTCCGAATCGGTGGGGCAGCTGTATACCAACTACAGCCTGCACTTCCCTACCGATCTCGGGCGCAAGATGGTCGTGCTGCCCAATCCCTACGCATTTCACGATACCCTGCATGGCATCGACAGCCAGGCCATCCGCAAGACCGGGCTCTGCGTGTTACCCGGTAAGGTGCTGGGCAAGCCTGGGCTGCTGCTCAGCACGCAGATCGTCGATGGCGGCCCTGCTCCCAAGACCATGGACTTCAAGCCGGCGCTGGCCCAGATCATCAGCAAGCAGAAGGCAAAGGGCGATCTGTTCCTGCCAGTGCTGATGAAAGGTGATTTACGCGAGTTCGACCAGCAGATGCCTTACATCCACCTGCACCGTTTGCAGCTGGCCCGCCTGGAACGACTGTCGAGCTTCGAACGCGACGACATCCAGCAAACCATCACCCGCAAGCTGCTGATGCTGTACCGACAAGCCGACAGCCTGGTGTGCTGAAAGCAGCCAGCCCAGTACAATCGCCTCCCTTTTTTCACCTTTGCGAGGATGCCGGATGTCCTGGCTCGAACTCATTGCTGCCGGGCTCGGCATCATCGCGGTCTGGTTGACGGTCAGGCAGAACCCCTGGTGCTGGCCCATCGGCCTGGCGATGGTGCTGCTGTACGCCTGGCTGTTCTATGACTGGCGGCTGTATTCCAACCTGCTTCTGCAGGTGTTGTTCGCGGGATCGCAGCTCTACGGCTGGTGGCAGTGGACACGGGGCGGAGACCAGCACGATGGGCGCAAGGTCAGCCAGCTGGGGCTCGTCAGCATGGCAACAGGCCTGTCGATCGGAGCCCTGGGCGCCGGGCTGCTCGGTTATCTCATGGCGAACTACACCGATGCCAGCGCCCCCTGGCTGGATGCGGCGCTAACGGCGTTCAGTCTGGTCGCGCAACTGTGGATGGCACAAAAACGCCTGCAATGCTGGCCACTTTGGGTGGCGGTTGACCTCTGCTACGTCGCCTTTTTCCTGCATAGCCAGCTCTATCTTACCGCCGGGCTCTACGCCGCATTCACCGCTCTGGCCATCAGCGGTTGGCTGAGCTGGCGTCGCGATCCAGCCTTGCAGCGTGCGTTATGAAGGTACTGGTACTGACGGGGCCGGAGTCCAGCGGCAAGAGCTGGTTGGCCGCGGAAATCCAGGCCCGCTTCGGCGGAATGGTGGTGGGCGAGTATGTGCGCCATTTCATCGACCAGCACCAGCGCGACACCTGCTACGCCGACATCGACGCCATCGCGCGTGGCCAGTTGGCCTGGGAGGACACCGCGCGCTCAGCGCAGCCGTCACTGCTGATCCTCGATACCCATCTGCTGAGCAATATGCTCTGGAGTCGCTGTTTGTTCGACGACTGCCCGAACTGGCTGGAAAACGAGTTGCTGGCCCGCCGTTACGACCAACATCTGTTACTTGATCCTGCCGGTGTGCCCTGGGTCGAGGACGGCCAGCGATGCCAGCCATTGCTGGCTGAGCGTCAGGCTTTTCATCGCGCCTGCCACGACTGGTTGCACGACAACGGGCAACGCTTTATCAACCTCTCCGGTACCTGGAGCGAACGTCGCGAAGCCGCCCTGGATCATGTGGCGGCGCTGCTCGGCTTAGCGGATCAGTACGCTGGCCCAGGCCAGTAGCAGGCTGACGCACACAACCAGGGTCAGAGGGGTACGCAGCGCCGGATACCACTGCGGCGCCAGCCCTACCCTCACGGCGTGCATATCGGCCAGATAAAGCCCAATGAAAGACAGCAGAAAGATCGGCAGCGTAAACGCCATGGGCAGGCCACTGGCCAATGCGGCCCAACCGAGCAACGGCGGGATTACCGACAAGCCCAGTTGCAGCTTGGCGTTCTCGTCGGTTTCCTCGGCACGCATCGCCAGGCCCCAATGGATCGCCCCCATGAAAGCAAGAATCACAGCGGAGAAATCAAGCAGGGCTGCCAGTACGAAGGGACGCCAGCCCAGTGGAATGATCCAGATTCCGGCCGCACCGCCGACAAATGGCGCAAGCCCGGCATAACCTAACAATACAGCCAGTTTCGGCGGCTTTTCGGCGTCGAACGGATGCATGAAGATCTCCTGCGATACGTGTGCAGTGCACCTTAGCAGTGTTTCCCTGGTGATACAGCCAGCCCTCTCAGCGCAACCGATGTTTGTGCAACAACCGATAGAAGGTTGGACGAGAAACGCCGAGTGTTCGGGCGGCCTGACTCATATTGTGGGTGTAGCGACCCAATACATCATTCAACGCCTGCCGTTCGGCTCGTAAGATGTAGTCCTCGAGCGTTACAGGGGCATTTTCCAGCGCCTGAGGCGCATCGAGCCCGAGATCTGCGGGAAGTATCTGTCGCCCTTGCGCCAGAGCCATCGCTCGCAGCAAGCGATGGCGCAGCTCGCGGACGTTACCGGGCCAGTCATATGCCGTCATGGCCGCTACCGCTTCGTCACTGAAGCGCCGGTGCTGGCGCCCTATTGCCGCGCCGTGACGCCTGGCAAAGTGCTCGGCCAGCAACAGCAGATCGCCTGGCTGTTCACTCAGGGCTGGGGTCGTCAGTTGTCGGGCGCTCAGTAGCCGATAGAGATCGCTGTGGAAACGGTTCTGCTGCACCGCGTCCTCGAGCTCACCTTGGTTCAGGGTAATCAGACGCAGGCTGGGCTGAGCCTGCAGGCAGCGTAGTAGTCGCAGCTGTTCGTCACCAGAGAGGGCCGTGATGTTCTCGATCAACAGGCTCGTTGCGGCGGCTGCAGCCAGAGTCGCTGAATGCCCGGATTGATCAAATAGCCCTCTAGATAGCTCCGCTGCGTCGACACATATCATTTGCTGCTTTGCACACGCCGCCCGCTCATGAAGTAGTTGCGCCAAAAGGTGCTTGCCGCTGCCGCGCTCGCCCCTGATCAGCAATGGCCCATCTCGCCCGCCTTGCTCGTCCAGTTGCTTACGCAGATTACGTGCCTGCCCACGGTTACCGAGAAACTGCAATGCCTTCCTGTCTTTCGGGCGAAGCAGCCGCGCACCTGCCTGAGCCTGCTGCAGGCTTGCGGACAAGCGCGAAACATCCACGGGCAACGAGAACGCGGCAAAAAACCATTCACCGACCAGCTCGTTTATGTCGACCGGTATCAGGGTCGGGTTAGCCACCAGTGCAACGCAGCACAGCCGTGTTCGCCGTAGTTGCGCGAGCAACGTGGGTATCGGCTGTTCATGCAGGTCAAACAGCACGACCTCGTCCGTCGACGCAGCGAGTGCTCCCGGCTTACAGAAGCGTATCGACCAGCCCACATCCTGCAGAGGCGCAAGCAGCGCCTCGCATGTGCCTATTGGCTCGAGCACCAGTACATGCCGGGATGTGCCGGAAACAGCCTCCAACATACTCCATCCTTGGCGCCATTATTTTGTAATCCCAATAAAAACAATGATTTGGCGCTCACATGTGTAACGCTAGCAAGAACTTTGACGCCGCATGGAACATTTCCTTATATCCCTAGTTCCAGTTGGTTATTGCGGGTTCCTCAACAAGACCGCGATGGCAACTTGCCAACCGCTCACAGGATTGGCATAACAGGCCACTTAATAAGAACGCCACAAGGAAGTTCTGCGATGCGTCTGCTGCGCCGTACCCTGAAGCTCATTGCACTGTTGGTCCTGATCGGCCTGGCGGTCGTGCTCTATTACGTGATCAATCCCAATTTGCCGAGCTTCGAGCAGCCGAAAGAGCTGCATTATCTGCAGCAGTGGAGCGACGAGCAGCGGCAGACCTACTACTACACCCCGCAGGGCACCACAGTTAAAGGGCTGCGCTACGACTGGTTCACCGCCCTGGAAATGCCTTTTGGCACAGACAAGTTCGCTCGCCCCGACTACCTGGCCCGTTTCGGTTTTCTGACCGCCCCTGGCCAGCAAGCCAGCGAGTTGAATCCCGGCAACCTCCCTGTCGGCTTCGCCCGCCATCAGGACGATGAAAGTGGCGAGCACTTTCTCGACATCAGCTGTGCCGCCTGCCATACGGGCGAGTTGCGCTACAAAGGGCAGGCCGTTCGTATCGACGGTGGCGCCGCCCTGCACTCCCTGGCATCCACGGTACCCACGCTGCGCGGAGGCGGCTTTGGCCAGGCGCTGGGCATGAGCATGGCCTTCACCTACTACAACCCGTTGAAGTTTCGCCGCTTCGCCCAGGAGGTTCTGGGCGACCAGTACTCGCAGGGACGAGATCAGTTGCGAGAGGACTTCAAACAAGTGCTGGACCGTTTGCTGGCCACGGCCATGAACGACTGGCACCGCGGGCTGTATCCGACCGAAGAAGGGTTTGGGCGCACCGATGCATTTGGCCGTATTGCCAATACCGTATTCGGAGACGTACTGGATGAGTCCAACTACCGCATTGCCGATGCCCCCGTCAGTTATCCGCATCTATGGGATATCTGGAAGTTCGACTGGGTGCAGTGGAACGGCTCCGCCATGCAGCCGATGGCACGTAACGTTGGTGAAGCGCTTGGCGTGGGCGCCAGCCTGCATTTGCTGGACGAACAGGGCAAAGGTGTCGCCGAAGCGGACCGCTACGCCTCAAGCGTGCGCCTGCACGATCTGTACACGCTCGAGGAAACGCTGAAACACCTGCAGCCGCCGACCTGGCCAGAGACCGTGTTCGGCAAGGTAGACCTGCCGCTGGCCAGCCGTGGCAAGGCGCTGTATCTGGAAAACTGCGCCTATTGCCATGCGCCCGATCCCAAGCCGCGCGACCAGCGCCTGGCGCCCTCGCGTGACCCCGAATGGCGGATGCGGGTCGTGCCGACGTCGATCGTGGGCACTGACCCGACCACGGCCGACAACATCGCCGACCATCGTTTCGACATCAGTCGCCTGGGCTGGACCAAGGCCGAGTTGTCGCAGTTGGACGTCAAGCTGTTCGGCAGCAAGCTGGAGGATGTCGATTTCAAGAGCATCTCTAGCGCCAAGGGGTTGGCCTACATCACCGCCTACGTAGAAAATCGAGCCTATCAGGACGCCGGTATTGGCCCTCGCCAGCGCCAAGAGATGGATGGCTATGGCCTGGCCATCGGCGTGCAGGAGAAGCGCGGCTACAAGGCCCGGCCACTCGACGGAATCTGGGCGACGCCGCCATTCCTGCACAACGGTTCGGTAGCTAACCTGTTCGACTTGCTTTCGCCCGTCTACGAGCGGCAAAGCCAGTTCTGGGTTGGCAACTTCGAGTTCGACCCTGTGCGCGTGGGTTACCGCAGTGAGGCCTTCCCGGGTGGCTTTCTGCTCGATACCCGGGTGACTGGCAATGGCAACGGCGGTCATGAGTTCCGCGACGGCTGCCGCCAGGAGGGCGTAATAGGTCGGGCACTGTCACCAGACGAGCGCCTAGCACTGATCGAATACCTCAAGATTCTCGGCAACACCGGGTTGGAAAGTCAGCTCAGTGAGGTCGCCGTACGCCCCTGGACGCCCGGCCCGAGCTGCGAAGGCTGATTTCAACCGACACCGTCTAGAACAAGGATTGCACCGATGTTGAAACGTTTTTGGCTCTGGCTCGGTCGCCTGCTGGGCAAGCTGCTGCTCACCGTCGCACTGATTGGTCTTGTTGGCTGGGGCGTTGGAGAAACCTATTACGCCTGGAAGTTCTCGGGGCCGGTGTCGACGCAGGAAGAGATTCCTGCTGGAGAAGCCGCGCTGACTCGCGTGATCATCGAGGATGCAGTACGTATCGTAGAGCAGCACCGCGACAACACTCGGGTGCTGCGCGATGCTCATGCCAAGGCGCACGGCTGCGTCAAAGCGGAGGTCCAGGTACTGGAGGATCTGGATGAACCGCTGCGCCAGGGCGTATTCAGCGAGCCGGGACAGACCTGGCAGGCCTGGATGCGCCTGTCCAACGGCAACGCCTATCCGCAATTCGACCGTGCCCGCGATGCTCGGGGCATGGCCATAAAACTGCTCGATGTCCCTGGCGAGAAACTCATGAAGAGCCCGCAGCATGCCAGCGAGCAGGACTTCGTCATGTTCAACCACCCCGCCTTCTTCGTGCGCGACGTAGCAGAGTACCGCAGCAACTTCGCGGCGCAGGCCGATGGCAAGAAAGTGCAGGCCTTCTTTCCCAGCTGGGACCCACGCACCTGGGAGGTGCGCCACCTGATCATCGCCCTGAAAACGCTGGCCCCTGCGCCGGAAAGTCCGGTCGCTACGACCTACAACTCCATTGCCCCGTTCAAGCTGGGCGAGCTGAACATCAAATACCGTGTGGTGCCAGCACCGCAGAACTGCCCACCCTACGAGTTGCCGGAGCAGAACACCGCCCTGCCCAACTTTTTGCGCAATGCACTTTACCAACAGCTGTCGCTCGACCGTGCACCCGCCTGTTTCGAACTTCAGGTACAAAAACAGAACGCGCAGTACTACATGCCTATCGAAGACACCTCTGTTGAATGGGATGAAAAGATATCGCCTTTCGAAAGCGTCGCCCGTATTACCGTAAAGCCTCAGGACTTCGATAGTCGCGAACAGAATCTGTTCTGCGACAATTTGTCCTTCAACCCGTGGCATGCACTGCCAGAGCATCGACCTATTGGCGGGATAAACCGTCTACGCAAGTCGGTATATGAGGCCGTAAGCGCCTATCGCCATCAGCGCAATGCCCCGCCCTCCTCTACAGCCCCCGCTACCAGTGACCCTGCGCCGACCAAGGAAGAAACATCAACGGAACTTTTGTAGTGACAAGTTGTAGCTGGCGAGACGCACGAAGTTCCTAACAGGACACGTCCGACAGGCAATAAAAACTTTTTTCAAAAGTGTGTGACTTATTGGTTCACTGAGTTCATCAACAACACTGAAAGGCCAACTCGATAACGGGCTGGCCGCAATTAATTGTTGGGATCAACTCGGAGAAACCGAACCCATGAACACACCGCTGCGTTTCAACGAAGCCCTGCTGATTGCTGATCGCGCTTTCCGCCCGTTCCAGTGCGTGGCCTGGGCTCCGCAGGACGGCACCGGAGTCGTCAGCATCAGCGTCATCGACCGCACCAACAACCGTCTGCTCGGTCGCCAGCTCTCCAGCGCGACCTACAGCGACCCGCAGCAGCTGGAAGATGCCCTGCAGCGCTCCCGCGACGAGCTGCGCAGCCAGGGTTTCGACCTGGCGCCCTGGAGCATGCCGGAGTAAGCCGTTTGCGCGGCGCTCTACCTTGTTGCGTATAGCCTCGGACAATTGCAGACTGCTGCATCCAGCGCCCCTGCCGAGGCTATCGCCATGCTTGAACTGCGCCCCAACTGCGAGAATTGCGACTGCAATCTACCCGCCAGCGCCGATGCTCTGATCTGCTCCTTCGAGTGCACCTTCTGCCGTTCCTGCGCCGAGTCGGCTCTGGGGTTACGCTGCCCAAACTGTGGCGGCGAGCTGGTCAAACGCCCCATCCGTCCAGCCGAAAAGCTTGAGCGCTTTCCTGCCTCAACCAAGCGGGTACTTAAAGCCTGAAACGACGAAGGGGCGACCAATGTCGCCCCTTCGCTACGCCACGCACCCACTCAGTAATAGGCATTCTCACGATTGCTGTGATCGGTCACGTCACGCACACCCTTGAGCTCAGGAATACGCTCCAGCAGGGTTTTCTCGATACCCTCCTTGAGGGTGTAGTCGGCCTGACCGCAACCCTGGCAGCCGCCACCGAATTGCAGCACTGCGATACCTTCATCGACTACGTCGACCAGGCTCACCTGACCGCCATGACTGGCGAGGCCGGGGTTGATCTCGGTCTGCAGGTAGTAGTTGATGCGCTCGTTGAGCGGGCTGTCCTCATTGACCATTGGCACCTTGGCGTTTGGCGCCTTGATGGTCAACTGACCGCCCATACGGTCGGTGGCGTAGTCAACGACTGCCTCTTCCAGGAACGGCTCGCTGAGGCCGTCGATCCAGGCAGTGAAGCTGGCCAGGCCAACAGCGGTGTCTTCCGGTTTCTGCTCACCCGGCTTGCAGTAGGCAATGCAGGTTTCCGCGTAAGGCGTACCCGGCTGGGTGATGAAGATACGAATGCCAATACCCGGAGTGTCCTGCTTGCTCAGCAGCTCAGCCAGGTAATCATGGGCGGCATCGGTAATGGTAATGGTGCTCATGGCAACTCCTCACGGTCGTATGGCGAAGTGTACGCCAAGTAACGCCCTGAATATAGTCCTACTAATTTAGTCGGGTTATAGGCTGCAGGTCTCGCCTGCTCCTTCTGGCCTCGATCCAGGCCTTGGCCTGGACGAAGAAGCGTTTTTCGATCAACTCGTAGCTGCCCCAGGCCGCTAAGGCGATTAGCGGTATGCAAGTCGCAATGACGATGGCGGGCTCAAGGTTCAAGCTGGCTTGCAGGTACCAACCCAGTGACAGCACGATCACATGCAGCAGGTAGACGGAGTACGAGCAATCGCCCAGTTGCGTCAGCAACCGATTACCCTTGAACCAAGGCTCCATGGCAATGCAGGCCGCCACGATCAATGCGCTTGGCACCCCCCAGTGCAACAGTCTCCTGGAGTTGTCGAGGCAGTAGATGGCAAGTAACGACCCGGCGACAACTAGCAGCGGCAACCATAACCCATGACGTATCCAGCCGCGCTTGTAGGCCGCCCCCAGCAGCATGCCGAAGACGAACTCGAAAACGATACTGTTGCGATAGAAATCGCTCATCCATTGCTGGCTCGCCAGCAGGCTGAAGAGCGCAAGCGCCACCACGATGAACAGCAACCGCAGGCGCTCAGTGACGATGAAAGCCATGGCGAACAACAAATAGAAGAACATCTCGTAATTCAGCGTCCAGCCGACATTGAGCGTGGGATAAAGACCAAACCCTGCCGGGTTCTCGGCGGGGATGAAGAATAACGAGAGCAACAGGTGGTGCAGGTCGAACTCCTGCACCGGCATGACCGGGTTGGCCAAGGCAATGATCAGCGCCGCGATTAATGAATAGAGCCAATAGGCTGGGACAATCCGCAGCACACGGTTGAGCATGAAGCGCCAGGGCGTGATCGTCTTGCCATGAGTGGAGAGATAGATCACCAGGCCGCTGATGACGAAGAAGATGTCGACGCCGACCGCCCCTCGCTCGGCGAATAGATGACCGACGAAGCTGTCGGCATGGAAATCGAAGAACACCTGCATGACATGGTGGAACACCACTACCCAGGCTGCCAACGCCCGCAGTGCCTGCACTGAAACCAGCATTAAAACGCGACTCCCCTTCAGCTGACTCGAACACGTGGCTGCCTGGCACAGGCAGCCACAGGGTCCGACCGCAGCGACGGGAGAAAGGTCGGAGCGCCAACGTCACGTCGACGAGCTGCAACCAGCGCAGCCGGTCGCCGTGCAGGGTCTCAGAGATTCTCGTAGCGGTTCATATCCAGCACCCCCGCCTCCAGCGGCTGGGTTTCACCAATTCGTTCGGACAGATCATGGAAATAGCGCCAGAACTCCGGATGGCTGCGACGCACGCCCCAGCGCTCGACGATGCGCTCGAAGGACGCACTGTCGGTCACGCCCTCCAGCTGTCCGACGAAGTCATCGATCTCGCCGGCTTTCAGTGTGAAGATAAAGTTCGGATAGCTGCTCAACACTTCCGGGTAGATGGTCAGGGTATCCAGACGCGGCTGGTAGCGCAGTTCCTCGCCCAACATGAAGGCGACATTACTGTGTGCGCGGTTACGCAGCACGCTATAGATTTCGCGTGAGCCGTCGTCCAGCTCCACCCGCAGCATCGTCGCTTCCGGAAGCCGATCGATCACCTGCAAACCGCCGGCAGGCCGACTGGTCAGGCGTGCCAGTGTCTGTTCGACATGCTGCAGCTCCTTGGAAATACCTTCCCGGTAGCAGCGTGCACCGCTACAGCGGTTGATGGGATCGGGGCGGGCATTGAGCTTGGCATGACGTGTCAGCAATTGCTCGGCGAACTGCTTCTTGGGGTCTTTGCCTGCAAGTTCGAGCGCACTGGCAGAGCGATGGTCGACCGACGTGTAGTCCAGCAGCATCTTCAGCTTGCCGCTGTTCTGATACCAGTCGTCCAGATAATCCTCTCGCGAGCCGGCAGGCAGCAGGCGCAGGAAATTGACCTCGGCGCCATTGCGAATCAGGTCGAAGTACAGGCGGGTCTGCGCCTGGTGCGACACATTGCCGAACACATCGAAGTTCACCACCAGTTGGTAGTAAGTGCGCTCCAACAGCGGGTAGTCCATCCACCAGATGGTCTGCGGAACTTCGCCAAGCAGGCCTTTGCGTACCGAGGCACTGTCATGCTGGCGGAAGATCGACAATAGCGCGTTGTCATTGCCACTCCATATGTGCGTCCAGCCCGCTGCTGGCGCACCCGCGTAGGCATCCTGACGCAGATCTTCGTATTCGTTACGTTTGTCGCGGTAATTGCGCCATAGCCCCAGCAGGTCGCCAATGTCGTCGAACTGGCCGGGCATGGCCAGCAGTGGCGTGGCCTCTCGCTGGTACTCGGCGTCGGTGACATACAGGTCATGCTCCGGGGCCTGGAACAGCGCCCAGAAGTTGTCGCGAATCACGTCGGTAGCAATCTGCCCGCGGCACACCGGGCCACGGATGAAAGTACGCACGAAGTATTCGGCGTTATCCAGCATGAACTGATAACGCGCACGCGCCGGAATCGCAGCGAAGGTCTCGAAGGGGTTGGCACGGCGTTGTGCGCCGTAGCCCGGGACCGCATCGAGCGTCCAATCATCACCAAAGAACAGATCTCTGACTCGCGCCAGCTTGTCATCACTCAGGGGATAGGTGATGTGCGTCTTGTGCACGATAACCCCCTGGATCGGCCACAGGCGGTAGTAGAACTCGGTACCCGGATCGTCATTGGGGCGGCGCGTGGCGATCGGGTCGATGGGCTTACCGCTGGGCGTGCGCGAACGCACCATCTGGAAGAAGTGCCTATTCTCGCCCTCTTCAAAGTACAGATGGGCCAGGAACAGGTGCTCGTACAACCAGCGCGAAACCAGATCCTGTCGGGCGCCTGGCGCATTGAGGAACCTCTCCCAGGCCTCGACCTGACGCAACTCCGCGGCGCTCGGCTCGGGCATTTGCTCAGTGACCGGAGCGCCCTGTTGCAGCCATTGTTCCAAGGTGGCGTACTCGGCGTCGCTTAGGCCGGTTACGGCGAACGGCATGCCGCCGTGAGGATTTTTCTCCGCGTAGGCGGCGAATTCGCCCGGCGCCGGGCAGGTGTTGCTGCGCGTGATGGCGATATCCAGGTTATCGGGTAACTTGGCATTGGGTTCCAACGGCTGAGCACGCCCCAACTCCAGCATGTTCTTGATCAGTGCGGCCTGGCCATTGGCCGGGTCGAGAACCGAGTGAAAGTCGCGCTTGCGCCACGCTGCTTCCCCTTGTGCATCCAGATAGAGACGCGTGGTCGGCTGTGCCTTGCTGCGCGTACCGTCGTAAACCGGTTGCTTACTGGCGCCCCGCAGAATGCCCTCGCCACTGCCCAGGTTGAGTTGGCAAGGCGCGTCATAACAGGTGTGGCAAGCCACGCACTTGTTGGTAAGAATGGGTTCAACGTCATCGACATAGGAAACCGACTCAGCGCGCGCCAGAGCGGCTGCACAAGAAAGGAACAACAGAACTACAGGCTTGAGCATGGCAACATCCTTGATGACGAAGGCGCGATTCTAACGATACGCTTGCCGCTGCAACATGAATCAAATTCATGAGAAACGCGTCAGCGCTCCAAAACCCTGCAGCTTTGTTATCATCGCGGACCTTTGTTTTCGCCTTGCTCAGGTAGTTCCCCATGTCAGATCGTAGCGCCCGCCTAAAAGCACTCCAGAATGCTCTGAAAGAACGCATCCTGATCCTCGATGGCGGCATGGGCACCATGATCCAGAGCTACAAACTGGAAGAGGCTGACTACCGTGGCGAGCGCTTCGCCGACTGGCCGAGCGACGTCAAGGGCAACAACGACCTGCTGCTGCTGACCCAGCCGCGCATCATCGCCGAGATCGAGAAGGCCTACCTCGACGCTGGCGCCGACATTCTCGAGACCAACACCTTCAACGCCACCCAGGTGTCGCAGGCCGATTACGGCATGGAGTCGCTGGTCTACGAGCTGAACGTCGCCGGCGCCCGCGTGGCCCGCGAGGTGTGTGACGCCAAGACCCTGGAAACCCCGGATCGCCCGCGCTTCGTCGCAGGCGTTTTGGGCCCGACCAGCCGCACCTGCTCGATCTCCCCGGACGTCAACGACCCCGGCTACCGCAACGTCACCTTCGACGAGCTGGTGGAGAACTACACCGAGGCCACCCGCGGCCTGATCGAGGGCGGCGCCGACCTGATCCTGATCGAAACCATCTTCGACACCTTGAACGCCAAGGCGGCGATCTTCGCCGTGCAGCAGGTGTTCGAGGAAGATAACGTCGAACTGCCGATCATGATCTCCGGCACCATCACCGACGCCTCCGGCCGTACCCTGTCCGGGCAGACCACCGAAGCCTTCTGGAACTCGGTGCGCCACGCCAAGCCGATCTCCATCGGCCTGAACTGCGCCCTCGGCGCCAAGGAGCTGCGTCCGTACCTGGCCGAGCTGGCCGCCAAGGCCGACACCCAGGTTTCCGCGCATCCCAACGCCGGCCTGCCCAACGCCTTCGGCGAGTACGACGAGACCCCGGAGCAGATGGCCGCAGTGGTCGAAGAGTTCGCCGCCAGCGGCCTGCTCAACATCATCGGCGGCTGCTGCGGTACCACTCCGCCGCACATCCAGGCCATCGCCGAGGCCGTGGCCAAGTACGCGCCGCGCGTGATCCCGGAAATCCCCAAGGCCTGCCGCCTGTCGGGCCTGGAGCCGTTCACCATCGACCGCAGCTCGCTGTTCGTCAACGTCGGTGAGCGCACCAACATCACCGGTTCGGCCAAGTTCGCCCGGCTGATCCGCGAGGAGAACTACACCGAAGCCCTGGAAGTCGCCCTGCAGCAGGTCGAGGCCGGCGCCCAGGTGATCGACATCAACATGGACGAAGGGATGCTCGACTCCCAGGCCGCCATGGTCCGCTTCCTCAACCTGATTGCCGGCGAGCCGGACATCTCCCGCGTACCGATCATGATCGACTCCTCCAAGTGGGATGTGATCGAAGCCGGCCTCAAGTGCATCCAGGGCAAGGGCATCGTCAACTCGATCTCGATGAAGGAAGGCGTCGAACAGTTCAAGCATCACGCCAAGCTGTGCAAGCGCTACGGCGCCGCCGTGGTGGTGATGGCCTTCGACGAGGTCGGCCAGGCCGACACCGCCGCACGCAAGAAGGAAATCTGCAAGCGCTCCTACGACATCCTGGTCAACGAAGTCGGCTTCGCCCCCGAAGACATCATCTTCGACCCGAACATCTTCGCCGTGGCCACCGGCATCGAGGAGCACAACAACTACGCGGTGGACTTCATCGAGGCCTGCGCCTACATCCGTGACGAGCTGCCCTACGCGCTCAGTTCCGGCGGCGTGTCCAACGTGTCGTTCTCCTTCCGTGGCAACAACCCGGTGCGCGAGGCGATCCACTCGGTCTTCCTCTACTACGCGATCAAGAACGGCCTGACCATGGGCATCGTCAACGCCGGCCAGCTGGAGATCTACGACGAGATCCCCAAAGAGCTGCGTGACGCCGTGGAAGACGTGGTGCTCAACCGCCACGAAGGCAGCACCGAGGCGCTGCTGGCCATCGCCGACAAGTTCAAGGGCGACGGCGCCGCCAAGGAAGTGGAAAACGAAGAGTGGCGTTCGCTGCCGGTGGCCAAGCGTTTGGAACACGCGCTGGTCAAGGGCATCACCGCCTTTATCGTCGAGGACACCGAAGAGTGCCGCCAGCAGTGCGCGCGCCCCATCGAAGTCATCGAAGGCCCGCTGATGAGCGGCATGAACGTGGTCGGCGACCTGTTCGGCTCGGGCAAGATGTTCCTGCCGCAGGTGGTCAAATCCGCCCGCGTGATGAAGCAGGCCGTGGCGCACCTGATCCCCTTCATCGAAGCGGAGAAAGGCGACAAGCCGGAAGCCAAGGGCAAGATCCTCATGGCCACGGTGAAAGGCGACGTGCACGACATCGGCAAGAACATCGTCGGCGTGGTGCTCGGCTGCAACGGCTATGACATCGTCGACCTGGGCGTGATGGTGCCGGCGGAGAAGATCCTGCAGACCGCCATCGCCGAGAAGTGCGACATCATCGGCCTGTCCGGCCTGATCACCCCGTCGCTGGACGAAATGGTCCACGTCGCCAAGGAAATGCAGCGCCAGGGCTTCCACCTGCCGCTGATGATCGGCGGCGCCACCACCTCCAAGGCGCACACCGCGGTGAAGATCGAGCCGCAGTACCAGAACGATGCCGTGGTCTACGTCACCGACGCCTCGCGCGCCGTCGGCGTAGCCACCCAGCTGCTGTCGAAGGAGCTGAAAGCCGACTTCGTGCAGAAGACCCGTGATGAATACGTGGTGGTGCGCGAGCGCACCTCGGCCCGCGCCTCGCGCACCGAGCGCCTGGGTTACGCCGATGCCATCGCCAACAAGCCGGCCTTCGACTGGGCCAGCTATGTAGCACCGAAGCCGAGCTTCACCGGCGCCCAGGTGCTGGACGACATCGACCTGGCGACCCTGGCCGAGTACATCGACTGGACGCCGTTCTTCATTTCCTGGGACCTGGCCGGCAAGTACCCGCGCATCCTCACCGACGAGATCGTCGGCGAAGCGGCCACCAGCCTGTTCAACGACGCCCAGGCGATGCTGAAGAAGCTGATCGACGAGAAGCTTATCAAGGCCCGCGCCGTGTTCGGTTTTTGGCCGGCCAACCAGGTCGCCCATGACGACATCGAAGTCTACGGCGACAGCGGCGAGAAGCTGGCCACCCTGCACCACCTGCGCCAGCAGACCATCAAGCCCGACGGCAAGCCCAACCTGTCGCTGGCCGACTTCGTCGCACCAAAGGAAAGCGGCAAGACCGATTACGTCGGTGGCTTCATCACCACCGCCGGCATCGGCGCCGAGGAAGTGGCCAAGGCCTATGAAGCGCAGGGCGACGACTACAACTCGATCATGGTCAAGGCCCTGGCCGACCGCCTGGCCGAAGCCTGCGCCGAGTGGCTGCACGAGCGGGTGCGCAAGGATTACTGGGGCTACGCCAAGGATGAGCAACTGGACAACGAGGCGCTGATCCGCGAGCAGTACAAGGGCATCCGCCCTGCCCCCGGCTATCCGGCCTGCCCCGATCACACCGAAAAGGCCACCCTGTTCAAGCTGCTCGATCCGGCGGCCGACTACAACAAGGCCGGCCGCAGCGGTGTGTTCCTTACCGAGCACTACGCCATGTTCCCGGCGGCAGCGGTTTCCGGTTGGTACTTCGCCCATCCGCAGGCGCAGTACTTCGCGGTCGGCAAGGTCGATCAGGATCAGGTCGAGCAGTACAGCAAACGCAAGGGCCAGGATATCAGCGTCAGCGAACGCTGGCTGATGCCGAATCTGGGGTACGACAGCTAATGAAAAGAGCCCGCGAATGCGGGCTCTTTTCATTCAATGAGCCGCATCGGCAGTCACGCCGGTCAGCGGTGGGTCACTCCAGCCAGCGAAAAAGCCGAACTACCAGCCGCACAGGACTCTCCAAGGTATACCGAGCCGAATGGCTCTAACCACGGAGCGACGACATGTACAAGCACAGCATTGCAGTACTGGCCGTAGCGGCTACGTTGACTGGCTGCTCGACCTTCGAGAATCCAGCCGACTATGTGACCTTCCGTAACGAGCCGCTGGTCAAGCAAGTCGACCACGGCATGACCCGGGACCAGGTGGAGGCCTTGGGCGGACCGCCTTCATCCGAAGTTCGCAACGATGTCACCGGAGGCACCTGCAACAACTACGTGCTCAACGTAGACGGGTTGGAACAGCCTTATTACGTGGACTTCGACGTCAACGGTCGGGTCGATGGCAAGGGCTTCATGAGCTGCGCGCAGCATGAGGATAACCAGCGGCGGCTCTGAATGAACGAGGCCCCGCTGGCGACGGCGGGGCTTAAAAGATCAGCATAAGCAGACCGATGACGACGATCAGGCCAATGAGAAAGATAATGCCGATGGTGCTACCAAGAAATTTCAGCATGCTGACTCTCCTTTTAGGGGTTCATCAGCTGTGACCGTGCCCCGCCTGATCGCGTTTAGTCTTTTTAACGGACGCGGCTCACATGGCAGGACATATACGGGTCAGGCGCCGGGACGGCGGACGATCTTGATGCTGTATTCCATCTGCGGCTTGCGCGTCATGCTCACCGCCCGTCGCGTGACGGTGTCCAGCGTGATGTTCCAGAACCCGCTGGAGGGGACGCGGATCTTCGCCGGAAACTTGATGAAGGCTCCGCCGTGGTAGCTGTGCCGGCCACGATTTCTGAACGCTCGGAAGTTGGCATCGTTCATCAGACGGATATTGCAGGGCTGCGAACACTGGATGACCACCAGATCGCCCTCTTCCAGATGCTCGCGTTGATGGATGAATTTCATCGCTATCGCTCGGTGGTGAAACGGGGGCGCAATAGTGCCGTAAGCGGCGCTTCATCGCCAGCAGCGCCGATGAGTCACTTGCGCACGACAGCAGCACTACCTAGCATGCGCGCCCATCACAGTACCTCGTCAATCCCATGAAAGCCCTGCTCGATCGCGTGCCCACGCTAATTGCCTGGATTCAGCGTTATCCCGGCCTCGTTGCCCTGTTCGGGTTCTGTTCCGGTGTCGCCAGCTTCGTCCTGGTGGACCGCCAGGCTCATCTGGCCAAGGTACTAGGCGTCGTACTGCTGCTCAGTTGGCTCTGGCTGATGATGGAAAGCCTGCTGCGTGAACGCATCGCCCGGCGTTTTGGCTTCGAGCTGCCGCTACCGTTGCTGCGTTATGCGACGCAGATGATCCATCAGGAAAGCCTGTTCTTCGTCCTGCCGTTCTTCTTCATTACCACCACCTGGAACAGTGGTCAGCTACTATTCAGCGGCTTGCTCGCCGTCGCGGCACTGGCGTCGATCACCGACCCCATCTATTACCGCTGGCTGGCGCCACGGCGCTGGCTGCTGCTGATTTTTCACAGCCTGGCGCTGTTTGCAGTGATGCTCACGGCGTTGCCGATCATCTTTCACCTCAGCACGCCCCAGAGTTATCTCATCGCCCTGCTGGTGGCCACGGTACTGGCATTGCCCAGTCTGCCGGGGCTGATCGGTTTTGCCGGCTGGCGGCGCATCGTCCTGTTGGCCGCATTACCCCTGGTTATGGCCGGTGCTGGCTGGATGGCACGAGTATGGGTACCGCCAGCGACCCTGTGGCTGACTGAAGTGGCGATCAGCGATCGCTTCGACGGCACGCAACGCACCCCGGGCGAGAGCCTGCAACGCATTACGGCCGACCAACTGCGCACCAACGGCATCTATGCCTACACCTCGATCAACGCGCCTCGCGGGCTGAACGAGCGCATTTATCACGTCTGGCAGCACGATGGCCGCGAGGTCGAACGCATCGCCCTGGACATCCACGGTGGTCGCAAGGAGGGTTATCGCGCCTGGACGCACAAGCTCAACTTCCCCAGCGCACCTGAAGGTCGCTGGCAGGTGCGGGTCGTCACCGAGGCCGGGCAGATGATCGGTGTGCTGCGCTTCGAAGTGGTCGCGCCAGCGAAGCCATGAACGGCTATCTGGCTGGCACTGCAGCGTGCGTGCGGCGCCAGGCTGAGGGCGACTGCCCAAACTCGTTGCGAAAAGCCTTGGAAAAGGCGGCGAGATCGGCGTAGCCCAGAACGTCGGCGAGTAGGGTCAGGGGCATGCTGGAGGCCTGCACATGCCAACTGGCGGTATCCATCTTCACCCGGTGTATCAGTTGTTTGAACTTCAGCCCCTCGGCTTGCAGCCGGCGCTGCAGCGCACGGGGATGCAAACGCAGCAGTTCAGCGATGTGCACGAGCGAGTGCTGCCGTACGCCGAGGGTTTGCACGATCAGACTGCGCACCTGCAACTCGAAGCTGTCTTGCAGACTATCAAGGTGGTCGCGCAGATAATCGTCCAGGCGCTGTTCATCGCCCCTGGCCATGGCCAGGACGGGACGCTGCAACACGTTGGCATCGTAGACCAGACAGTCGTATTCCTGATCGAAATGCACCTCGCAGCCCAGGTGACGCCTGTAGCAGGCAAGCGATGCGACGGGGCTGTGACTGAACGCGATCCGCAATGGATACAGATTTGCCCCGCCCATGGCACGTACCATTCGGGCACAGGCAGCTATCGCCATTTCGCGATATTGCTGGCCACCCTCCTCAGCGAAAAAATGCTCGATACGGCGCACCTGTACCTGGTCGTTGATGATCGACAGGCGCCAGTGCTCAGCCTTGTTATGCAAGGCCAAGTAGCGCTGCGCGGCGGCGAACGCGCCATGCAGATCGGCCTCACGCACCAGCAAGCGACCAAGCAGGCCAAGCATCTGTACGCCCTGATGCCCAGCCACGCGCAGCCCAAGATCAGGACAGTCCAGCTGCCGCGCCGCTTCGGAGAGCAGGCGAATCAGCTGCTCGATGCGGATCAGCCGGTCGCCGTCCGCCAGTGCCCTGCGGTCCAGGCCAACCGCCGCCAGCAGAGCATCCAGACTGCCGCCCAGCGCCGTGACCTCGGCGGGCAAGCCGGTCAAGGCTGCGCTGCGTACCTCGTAGCGAATGCTCATGGCCACTCCGTAAACGGGTTGCCTGAAGAAGATGCGCTGCTTGTCGTGTCATGACAAGTCGAAAGACTGCAAGCAGCTTAGTCTCGCCTCACAACAACAAAAAATACGAGGTGACCCGTGGCTCAGTACGACCTGATTGTGCAAAGCGGCCGCTACTTCGACGGTAGCGCAGCCCCCTCCTCCATTCGCAGCCTGGCCATCAAGGATGGCCGCGTCGCCCTGATCAGCGCCGAGCCGCTCGATGAGAGCCTGGCGGAGCGCGTCATAGACGCACGTGGCAAATGGATCACCCCCGGCTTCCTCGACACCCACACCCATTACGATGCCGAGCTGATCGTCGCCCCCAGCTTGTCCGAGTCGGTGCGTCACGGCGTGACCACGGTACTGGTCGGCAGTTGCTCGCTGAGCATGGTCTGCAGCCAGGCCGAGGATGCATCCGACATTTTTACCCGCGTTGAGACCGTACCACGCGAGAAGGTCTTGCCGATCCTGCAGGCACGCAAGACCTGGAACAGCCCACGGCAGTGGCGCGATTTCATCGACCAGCACCCCTTGGGGCCGAACCTGGTCAGCTTCCTCGGCCACAGCGACCTGCGCGTGGCGGTGATGGGCCTGCACCGCGCCACCGACCGTCATGTCGTGCCCAGCCAAGATGAACAGCAGCGCATGGAAGCGATACTCGAAGAGGCGCTGGATTGCGGCTTTCTCGGTCTTTCCACCATGTGCCTGAAATGGGACAAGATCGATGGCGACCGTGAGTGGTCGAAAAGCCTGCCCAGCACCTATGCACGCTGGCGTGAGATACGTCGCCTGAATCGCCTGCTGCGCCAGCGCGGCCGCGTACACCAGGGCGCACCGAACGCAGCGAACCCATTGCAGATCACCCAATACATCGGCGAAGCCATCGGTCTGCTGCGCAAGCCGCTGAAGACCACGCTGATCTCCCTGCTCGACCTCAAGGGCAACCGCAGTCTGGCGCTGCTTGCCCGCGTTTCCGCCTGGCTGACCAATCGTCTCGGCGGCGACTTCCGCTGGCAGCTGCTGCCTACGCCCTTCGCCATCTATGCCGACGGCATGGATATCGTGCTGTTCGAGGAATTCGGCGCGGGCGAGATGGCCCTGGACGTCAAGGATCAACTGGAACGCAACAACCTGCTGCAGGATGAGCAATACCGCCGCACCTTCCGCAAGTACTACGCCGACAAGCTGTCGCCACGGGTCTGGCAGCGCGACTTCGGCGATGCGGTGATTCTCGGCTGTCCGGACACCTCGCTGGTTGGCAGAAACTTCGCTGAAGTGGCCCGCGAGCGTGGCCTGCATGTGGTCGATCTGTTTCTCGACATGGTGGTGCAATACGGCCGTCAGTTGCGCTGGTTCACCGTGATCGGCAATCACCGCCGGGACAAACTGCGCGAGATGGTGCGCAGCCCCAATACGCTGATCACCTTCTCCGACGCCGGCGCGCACATTCGCAATATGGCCTTCTACAACCTGCCGCTGCGTTTTCTCAAACTGGTCAAGGACAGTCACGAAGAGGGCCAACCTGTAATGAGCCTGGAACAAGCCGTGCATCGGCTGACCGGCGAACAGGCCGACTGGCTGGGTATCGACGCCGGTTACATTCGCCTGGGCGACCGCGCCGACCTGGTGCTGCTCGACCCCGAGGGCCTACGGCAGAATCTGGAACAGGAGAACTGGGACGAGATGCAGGGCTTCGGCATCCCGCGCATGGTCTGCCGCAATCAGGGCTGCGTCAGCCATGTGCTGATCAACGGAAAACTGGCCGTGGATGCCGAATGCGTGAGCCCACTGCTGGGGCATGCGCCGGGCTATGGCCAGTTTCTCCCAGCCCGCTGAAACGCGCTACGCACGGGCGCGCCACGGTGGTAGCATGCGCGCCCCATGCAGCTCACCGAACTTTCTCGCCGTCTCGCCGACCTCGGCGCCAAGCCCCAGCATATCGGGCGCATCACCCGTGCCTGGCTGCAGGGCAAGGCGCTGGACACCGGGACCAAGCACCAGAAGACCGAAAACTTTCTTCCGCTGACAGTACGCGAAGGCTTGCCGGCGATCGCCGCGAGCCTCGAGCAACTGGCCAGGGTCAGCACCGAGCACCCCGGTGCAGACGGTTCGTCACGTCTGCTGGTGGAGCTGGCCGACCGGCAGATGGTCGAGAGCGTGCTGCTGCCGCGTGACGGTCTGTGCATCTCCAGCCAGGTGGGCTGCGCGGTGGGTTGCACCTTCTGCATGACCGGCAAGAGTGGCTTGCTGCGTCAGCTCAGCAGTGCCGAGATGGTCGCCCAGGTGGTGCTGGGCCGCCGTCGTCGCGCCGTGAAGAAAGTCGTATTCATGGGCATGGGCGAGCCCGCGCACAATCTCGATAACGTGCTCGAAGCCATCGATCTGCTCGGCACCGAGGGCGGTATCGGCCATCGCAATCTGGTGTTCTCCACGGTCGGAGACCCGCGTGTATTCGAACGCTTGCCCCAGCAGCGCGTGCGCCCTGCCCTGGCCCTGTCGCTGCACACAACCGATGCCGCACTGCGCCAGCGCTTGCTGCCGAAAGCACCGCGCATCGACCCGGAACAACTGATGGAGCTGGGCGAAGCCTACGCGCGCGCCATCGACTATCCGATCCAGTATCAGTGGACGCTGCTCAGGGGTATCAATGACAGTCAGGCAGAGCTCGATAACATCCTGCGTCTGTTCAAGGGCAAGTTCGCGGTGCTCAACCTGATCCCGTACAACAGCCTGGAAGACGACGAGTACCAGCGCCCTGACGGCGAGCGCATCGTCGAGATCGTCCGCTACCTCCACAGCCGCGGCGTGCTGACCAAGGTACGCAATTCGGCTGGTCAGGATGTCGATGGCGGCTGCGGCCAGCTACGTGCCCGAGCAGTGGACGTGATCAACACCAGCCGCCTGCATAAAAATCGCGCCTGAGGCTCAAGAGCGGCGGCTGCGCGCCGATAACGCGCTTGCAGAGAGACCACACGTCCAGCCGGCAATACAGCGGCACTGCAGTAGGTTTGCAATAAACCGCATTGCATGGATGCAGCCCCGTCGTTTTGGCGCTCAGGAGCCCATTCATGAAAATCGCCCACAAGGTCGGTATCGCTGCCGCTACCGTGCTGTTCCTTACTACCAGCCTGCTGTCGCTGTCCCAGGTCAGCCAGGTGCGTGACACCCTGCGCAGCCAGGCAGAATCCAGTATCACCGAGTCGAGCACTGCCCTGGCCGGTCAGATCGAGAACTGGCTCAACGCCAAGCTGCGCCTGATGGATCTGCTCGCAGAAACCATCAACAGCCAGTACAGCCCCGAGGCCACCCAACGAGTTCTCGACCTACCGTTGCTAAAGGACGAGTTCATCCTGGTGTTTGGCTCACTCGACGCGACAGGCCAGACGCTCAAGAACACTCCCAGCTGGAATCCGCCCGCCGACTACGATGGCCGCGTACGCCCGTGGTACGCGACCGGCAAAGCCGCCAACAAGGCGGTGCTGACCGAACCCTACGTCGACTCTACCACCGGCGAGACACTGATTTCGGCTGTGGCCAAGATCAGCGACAGTGGCAAATTTCTCGGCGTCTTCGGTGGCGACATCCGTCTCAACAGTGTCGCGCAGGCGATCAACACCCTGGACTTTGATGACGCTGGCTATGCCTTTCTGCTCAGCCGCTCGGGCAACATCATTTCCCACCCGCAGGCCGACTACAACGGCAAGCCGGTCAGTGAGCTGTTCGATGGCCAGAGTCCGGCGTTGAACAAACACCTGCAAGAGATCGAGGCCGGCGGCAAGAACCTGCTGGTGACCTTCACCCCGCTGCCGAACCTGCGGGGTATGGACTGGTACATCGGTGTGGTGCTCGACGAAAGCGTGGTAATGGCCGAGGCCAATCGCCTGACTTGGCTAGCCGTGGTCGGCACCGGAGTGGGTGTGGCCATCAGCCTGCTAGTGCTGGGCCTGCTGATGAACAGTCTGCTCAAGCCTCTCGGCCTGCTCAGCACCTCGCTGCGCGAGATCAACAGCGGCGAAGGCGACCTGACCCGTCGCCTGGCAATCACCAGCAATGATGAAATCGGCGAGTTGTCGCTGGAGTTCAACCGTTTCCTGCAAACCCTGCAGACGCTGATCGGCGACGTGATGGGCAGCTCGCACCAGGTACGTGAGAGCACCGCATTGACCTCGCACGAGTCGGAACAGGCCGCACGCCGCCTGCAGGAGCAGCTGCAGGAGCTCGACCAACTGGCCACCGCCATGCAGGAAATGGCCTCCACTGCCGAGGAAGTGGCGCGCAACGCTCAGGCAGCAGCACAGGCGGCCGTCGCGGCCAACGAGGAAACCGAAAGCGGTGTGCGCGTGGTCTCGCAGTCGAGTTCGGCGATTCGCCACCTGGCCGACGAGATGGACCAGACCAGCCACGCGATCAACGAGCTGGCCAAGCTCAGCCATAACATCGAATCGATCCTCCAGGTGATCACCAGCATCGCCGAGCAGACCAACCTGCTGGCCCTCAACGCTGCCATCGAGGCCGCGCGTGCCGGCGAGTCCGGTCGCGGCTTCGCCGTAGTCGCCGACGAGGTGCGCTCGCTGGCTTCGCGCACGCAGCAGGCGACCCAGGAGATTCGCCAGATGATCGACCAGTTGCAGGGCGGCGTGCGCCAGGCGGAAAGCCGCATGCAGCAGAGCCGCGATACGGCCAGCAAGACCGCCGAAGAAGCCGGCGCGGCCAACGACATGCTCGGCCGCATCCGCGAGGCGATCACCCGCATCAACGACATGAACCTGCAGATCGCCACCGCCGCCGAGGAGCAGAGCGCGACCACCGAGGAAATCAACCGCAACACCACCAACATCCGCGACATCAGTCATGAGCTGGCTGGCGGCGCCGAGCAGCAGGTGCGCCAATGCGCCTCGATGGTGGATCAGGTAGGTCAGCAGGATCGTCTGCTGGGGCGTTTCAAGGTCTGACGCCAACGAGCGCCGCAAACGCCGCGTGCCTGCCGGGGCTCGCGGCGTTTTGCTATTCAGCGCTGACCCGGTTCAGACGCCGCTTTTGACCTTGCTCCAGATGCGCGTGCGCACCCGGTCGATCTTCAAGGGCATAGCCTCCAGCGTGTACAGCTTGTCCATCACCGATTCCGGCGGGTACACGGTCGGGTCAGCCTTCAGGCCGGGCTCGACCAGCGCATTGGCCTTGGCGTTGCCATTGGCATACTTCACGTGATTGCTGATGGCCGCCATCACCTCCGGCTGCAGCAGGTAGTTCATGAAGGCGTAGGCGCCCTCCTCGTTACCGGCGTCGGCCGGCATCGCCACCATGTCGAACCAGATCGGCGCGCCCTCCTTGGGGATCTCATAACGGATCTTCACTCCGCTGCCTGCCTCGGCGGCTCGCGCACCGGCCTGCATGATGTCGCCGGAAAAACCGACGGCCATGCAGATTTCACCATTGGCCAGGTCACCGACGTACTTGGACGAGTGGAAATAACGCACGTTCTTGCGCATTTCCATCAGCAGCGCCTCGGCACGTTTGTAGTCGTCAGGGTTCTTGCTGTGATGGGGCAAGCCCAGATGATGCAGCGCGATAGGCAGCATCTCCGGACCGTTGTCCAGAATGGCAACGCCACACTGGCTGAGTTTGGCCAGCTTGCCGGGGTCGAACAGCACGTCCCAGCTGTCCATCGCCGCATCGTCGCCCAGCACCTCACGCACCTTGTCGACGTTGTAGCCAATGCCGGTGCTGCCCCACAGATAAGGGAAGCCATGCTCGTTGCCGGGGTCGTTCACCTCCAGTGCCTTCATCAGCACCGGATTGAGATTGCTCCAGTGAGGCAGCTTGCTGCGGTCCAGCTTCTTCAGCGCACCGCCCTGAATCTGCCGGGCCATGAAATGGTTGGACGGAAACACCACGTCATAGCCTGAACGCCCGGCCATCAGCTTGGCGTCCAGCGTCTCGTTGCTGTCGTAGACATCGTAGTGCGTCGCCAGGCCGCTGCTCTGCTCGAACTGCTTGAGCGTGTCCGGGGCGATGTAGTCAGTCCAGTTGTAGATGCGCACGCTGTCGGCAGCATGGGCGGTACCGGCCAGCAACAGGCACGGTAGAAGTTTCTTCAGCATGGGTTACCTCGTGAGTTGTTGTTCTAGGCAGTCACTGAAAAAAGCGCTCGATCAGAAGATCAGCACGTAGGTCTTGCGCACCGTTTCTTGTATGTCCCAGATACCCAGGGTGTTGGCCGGCATCATCAGTGCGTCACCTGCGGCGATTTCCATCGTCTCGCCGCCGTCCGGGGTGAAGGTGCAGCGCCCGGCGATGAAGTGGCAGAACTCCTGCTGCACGATCTGCCGGCGCCAACGTCCCGGCGTGCACTCCCAGACGCCGGTCTCGACGCCATCGCTGCGCTCGACGCTGGTAGTCGATGCCACTGCCACGGGCTCGCTCAGCGGCACGGCCACCGGGTTGGACGCCTCCAGGACGATGCTCTGGGTGTTACGAAAATGGGTAATGTTCATATGAGTTCCAGGTTGAAGGTCGGTGAGAGCCGCGCACTCGCTCAGCTCATCAGGCTTTCCAAGCGCCCCGCCACGGCTTGCGCCAGGCGCCGGCGCCAGGCCGGGCTGCGCGGGTTGGCGAGCACCTCGTCCTCGTGGACAAAGCTGCGGATGATCGCGTTGTAGCCCAGCCAGCGGCAGGGTTCGGGCTCCCAACGACTCAGGCGGGAAATCGGGCTGCCGGTCAGTACCCAGGGTTGGCGCAGCAGCTCGCTGTCATGCCCGAGAATCAGGTCGGCCAGGGTTCGCCCAGCCAGGTTGGTGGCCCCCACGCCCTCGCCGCCGTAGCCGCCGGACAGGGCGATCCGGTTGCGCGCATCGCGCAGCATGTGCGGCTGGAAGCGCCGCGCCATGCCAAGGTTGCCGCCCCATGAGTGGGTGAAGCGCACGTTGCGCAACTGCGGGAAGATCTCCCCCATCAGGTAGCGGCGCAGGTCCAGTTCGTCCTGGTTCAGGCTGAAGTCGCTGCGCAGGCGTCCACCAAAGCGATAGCCGCCACGCGCGCCAAAGATCAGCCGATCATCCAGGCTGCGCTGGCCATAAGTAACCTGCCGGCTGAACTCGCTGAACGCCTGTCCACGCTCCAGGCCGATTCCCGTCCATACATCCGCAGGCAGGGGCTCGGTGGCAACGATCAGGCTCTGTACCGGCAACTGGTGATTACCCAGCGGCGGCAGGGTCGCGGCATAACCCTCGATGGCCGGCACCACCCAGTCGGCCATGACGCGGCCCTGGGTAGTGCGCACCTCACCGGGCTGCCAGTCGATCACCGGGCTGCGTTCATACAGCTCGACGCCCATACCCACCACGCAGCGGGCCAGCCCGCGCACCAGCCTGGCGGGCTGAATGGTCGCGCAGTGCGGGCTGTACAGCGCGCCGTATGCATTGGCCATGCGCAACTGCTCACCCAGCTCGCTCGGCGCCAGCCAACGGTAGTCCTCCTCACCCAGCCCCAGAGCGCGCAGCTCGGCGAGATACTCGCGCAAGCGCACTTCTTGCTCCGGGTAACGTGCGGCGCAATAAAGTACCCCGCCCTTGCGCAGGTCGCAGTCGATGCCCTCGCGCTCGACTACCGCCGCCACTTCATCGGGAATGCCGTGCAACAGATCGAACGAGGCCTTGCGTTCGGCCGCGGGCAAGGTGGCCAGCATGCGATCCTCGCCAAGCAGGTTGCCCATCAACCAGCCACCGTTGCGCCCAGAGGCGCCGAAGCCTGCGGTCTCGGCCTCCAGGATAACCACGCGCAGCTGCGGCGCCTGACGCTTGAGGTAATAGGCCGTCCACAGCCCGGTGTAGCCCGCGCCGATGATCGCCACGTCTGCCTGCAGGTCCGCCTGCAAGGCGGCTCGCGCCTGCAGAGGCTCGTCGAGCTGATCCATCCACAGGCTGATGTTGCGCCAGGAATTCATCCTCGCCTCCGTCATCAATCGATGACGCAAGGCTAGAGGCGTCGATCAGTCGCTGTCTTGCGTGCGTGCCCGCGAGGAAATTTTCTTGAGATAGGCCTTTGGCGACAGCCCGGTATGCCGCTTGAAGCAGGTGTAGAACGCCGACAGCGAGTTGAAGCCGGCCGCGAAGGCCAGTTCATCGATGCGTTTGAGGTCGCTGCCGCCCTGTAGCCCATCAAGCAGGTATTGCAGGCGGGCGCGATTGACGTAGCGGTAGAAGCTTTCGCCTAGCACTTGGTTGAGCAGATGGGAAATCTGGTTGCGGCTGTAGCCTGTCGCGGCCGCTACCTGTTGCAGGTCCAGCTCGGGGTCGAGAAACGGCTGGTTGCGCTGAAAATAGTCCTGCAGGTCCTGCGCCAGTTGCCCGAGCTGACGAGTCGACAGGCCCAGGCGACTGATCGCGGGCCGCGAGGCGCCACCCTCACCCGCGCCGCGCGCCTCACGCACCAGGGTCGCGTATTCGTTGATACGCCAGATCAGGCCGTCGCGCACAGTGATGGCCTCACCGGTGCGGAATGACACCAGCCCTTCCCCACCCTGCAAGCTGGTGCAGTACTGAATGAACGCGGTATGGCCGTCGATACGGATGCGATCGACATGCTCCAGCAGCTCGCCCGGACGGCGCGGCAGGTTGTTTTCCACGTATTCACGCAGATCCGCCAGGCGCATGCAGCGTTGCTGATAGAAGTCGTTGTATTCGATGTCCGGGTGGTACAGAGCCATCACGGTTTCAAGGTCACGGTGCTTCCAGCTCAGGTGGTAGCGCAGGATGGTCTCGCGGGTGCGCTCGGTCTGCGCGGCATCGTCGGGGAAGAGGTTTTCAGGCATGGTCGGTATCGGTTGTCGGCGCCCTGTCAGATTGCCTGATTCGCTCGAGCCAGCCTAGGCCGGTGTGCCGATTCGCGGAGCGCAGACTATGCTTGCAACAGCAACGCAGAGGCTGACCATGAACGATCAGGAGAAAGACCCCGAACTAGCACCGCTGACGTTTCGGGAAATGCTGCAGAGCGTGCTGGCTGCCGCGCTCGGCGTGCAGAGCGGCAAGAACCGTAGCCGCGACTTCAGCCGCGGCAAGCCCAGCCACTTCATCTTGCTCGGCCTGATTTTCACCGCGTTATTCGTGGTCATCCTGCTCGGGGTGGTGAAGTTGATTCTGCACCTGGCGCTAGGCTGAGCAATTCAGCAAGCGTCAATCGAGCAGCCGTAACGCTGTCTGATCACTGGGTGGCGCCCGGATTACCGGGGCGCGATATCGATGACAAAACGCAACAGGCCGTCCCTCATTGAGTGACGGCCTTTGACTTGCCCTTCACTGCCCGCTGACCCAGAAAATCGCCGTACCGACCGCGATCAGGATCAGGCTGAAGATTGCCCAGGCGTCAATGACGCTGTCGCTATTCTCGACTTCGCTATGCTCGTTCATGGCTTCCCCTGTTCTTGTACTTGTGGGTGTCGCACACTGCATTTAAGACCAGCCCTGCCGTTCGCTCAAACCTTCTGGTTATGCTTTGCGTCTCTCTTATTCCCTAAACTCAGGTTTATATATTCAAACATCACTTTTACGCATAAACCTGAGCTGGTATCGTGCCCCGGCTCCTCGGGGAGTGCGCGGCCGTGCGCGCTGATTGGCAGTAAGCAGCCTGAAAACAGGACCCTTCATGTACGTATATGACCAGTACGATCAAAAGATCGTCGAGGATCGCGTCAAGCAGTTCCGCGATCAAACCCACCGCTATCTCGCAGGAGAGCTGAGCGGTGAGGAATTCCGCCCCCTGCGCCTGCAGAACGGTCTGTATATCCAGCGTTTCGCGCCCATGCTGCGCGTCGCCGTGCCTTATGGCCTGCTGTCGTCCGCTCAGGTTCGCGTGCTGGCGCGCATTGCCCGCGACTACGACAAGGGCTATGCCCACATCAGTACCCGTCAGAACGTGCAGTACAACTGGCCGGAACTGGAAGATGTACCGGAAATTCTTGCTGAGCTGGCCACCGTGCAGATGCACGCCATCCAGACCAGCGGTAACTGCATCCGCAACACCACCACCGACCAGTTCGCCGGCGTGGCCAAGGACGAGATCGTCGATCCGCGCCCCTGGTGCGAGATCATCCGTCAGTGGTCGACCTTCCACCCCGAGTTCAGCCACCTGCCGCGCAAGTTCAAGATCGCCGTCAACGGCGCCGTGAGCGACCGTGCCGCCATTGAGGTGCACGACATCGGCCTGGAAGCGGTGAAGAACGACGCCGGTGAGCTGGGCTTCCGCGTTTCCGTTGGCGGTGGCCTCGGCCGTACCCCGATCGTCGGCAGTTTCATCAACGAATTCCTGCCGTGGCAGCACCTGATCACTTATCTCGATGCCATCCTGCGCGTGTACAACCGCTATGGCCGTCGTGACAACAAGTACAAGGCACGCATCAAGATTCTGGTCAAAGCCCTGACCCCCGAAGTCTTCGCCGAGCGCGTCAACGCCGAGTGGACGCATCTGAAAGATGGCCCGATGACCCTGACCGACGCTGAAGTCGCGCGCGTTGCGGCGCACTTCATCGATCCGGCCTATCAGGCGCTGAACGACGAAGACGTCCTGCTCGCCCAGCAGGACACCGAGCACCCGGGCTTTGCCCGCTGGCGCGAGCGCAACACCTTCGCCCACAAGAAGCCTGGCTACGTCGCCGTGACCCTGTCGCTCAAGCCCACCGGCGTGGCGCCGGGTGACGTCACCGACAAGCAGCTCGACGCCATCGCCGATCTGGCCGACCGCTACTGCTTCGGTGAAGTGCGCAACAGCCACAACCAGAACATCATTCTCGCCGACGTCGAGCAGCGTCAGCTGTTCACCCTGTGGGGCGAGCTGCGCGAGCAAGGTTTCGCCACGCCGAACGTGGGCCTGCTGACCGACATCATTTGCTGCCCGGGCGGCGACTTCTGCTCGCTGGCCAACGCCAAATCGATTCCGGTGGCCGAAGCCATCCAACGTCGCTTCGATGATCTGGACTACCTGTTCGACATCGGCGATATCGACCTGAACATCTCCGGCTGCATGAACGCCTGCGGTCATCACCACGTCGGCCATATCGGCATTCTCGGCGTGGACAAGAAAGGCCAGGAGTTTTACCAGGTCTCGCTCGGCGGCAACGCCGGCCGTGATGCCAGCCTGGCGCAGATCCTCGGCCCGTCCTTCGCCCAGGACGACATGCCGGACGTGGTCGACAAGATCATCAAGGTCTACGTCGAGCAACGCACCGAAGAAGAAAGCTTCCTCGATACCTACCGCCGCATCGGTATCGACCCGTTCAAGGAGCGCGTCTATGCAGCGAATCATTAAGAACGATCAGGTCATCGACGAGACCTGGCACCTGCTGGCCAAGGACGTGACCCTGGACGCCATTCCCAACTGCGACGACGTCATCGTGCCGCTGGCGCTGTGGGTCGAGCATGGCCACGCCCTCAAGGCCCGCGACGGCGGCCTGGGCGTGTGGCTGGAAGCCGGCGAGGAAATCGAAGAGATAGCTGACGACCTGGCGCACTTTCAGGTCATCGCTCTGAACTTCCCCGCCTTCACCGACGGTCGTCACTCGTCCACCGCCTACCTGCTGCGCACCCGCTATGGCTATAAGGGCGAAGTGCGCGCCATCGGCGATGTGCTGCGTGACCAGCTGTTCGCCCTGCGCCGCGTCGGCTTCGATGCCTTCGCCCTGCGTGCCGACAAGGACCCGGTCGACGCGCTGAAGGCCTTCGAGGACTACAGCGAGGTCTACCAGGCCTCCGCCGACCAGCCACAGCCGCTGTTCCGCCGCCGCGCCTGATCGCCGCAGGCAGCACTGCAAACGCCCCGACTGGTTCGGGGCGTTTGCGTTTCTGGCCTACCGTTGGCGTAATCCGGTCGAACCGTCGCCAACCTGTGCAGTCGGACTCTATAAGCCCACCGCTTGAGGAGAGACCGCCATGAAGCACAATTGGGACCTTATCGAGCGCCTGCTGCACGAGGCGCAGAATTCTGCCGGCAAGCCCTTCGCCCCTCGCCGCTACGCCGAAGACCTGGCTGACGAACAGGACCAGGCTGGCGATCCGGTGAGCGATCTTGACCATCTGCGTGCCGAATCCACACGGTACGAGGCTCGTCTGCTGGAGAACGGCTTCATCGAACCGCGCCCGGAGAGCGAAGGTGGTAACGGGGAGAACTTCGTACTTACCGCTCGCGGCGCGCAGCTGCTGAGCATGCTCGACAGCAGCATTCCCGGAAGTGAGCGCCCGCGTGAGGTGCTTGACGAAGCCGGCGAAGCCGCGCTTACACCTGAAGTATTTGATCGGCTGGCGCCTAAGGCCAATCTCAGCGAAACAGCCAGCCAATGAATCTGCTGCTGATGCAAGAACGAAAACGCCGCCCCATTTCGTGAGGGCGGCGTTTTCGCAGGATTCGAAATCAGGCAAGGCGCCTGTCCCGAATCAGTCCTCGCGGTAGCGGCGCAGTTTCAGTGCCTTGCCAGCGACGCGGGTGTCCTTGAGTTTACCGAGCAGACGGTCGAGGCCCTCTTCCGGCAACTCGACCAGGCTGAAGGTTTCACGGATCTGGATGCGGCCGATGGCTTCACGGGCCAGGCCACCTTCGTTGAGGATGGCGCCGAGCAGGTTCTTGGCAGCGATGCCGTCACGATTGCCCAAGGCGGTACGGCAGCGCACGCGACCTTCGGCCAGCGGCATCGGTGCACGACGCTCGCGGTATTCGCCACGCTCGCCACCGCGATCACCACGGTCGTTGTCACGCTCGCGACGTTCACGCGGTGCGCCCACACCCGGCACCAGCGGCTGCTCGCGCTCGACGCTGGCCAGATCCAGTGCCTGACCGTTGGTGGCTTTCTTCAACAGCGCTGCGGCCAACGCGCGCGGGCTACAGCCAATATCGGCGGTCAGACGGTCGAGCAGGTCGCCATGGCTGGCTTCGGCATCGGCCACCAGCGGCGCCAGGCTGGCAGTCAGCTTCTTGATGCGCGCATCGAGCACCTGCTGCGGGTTAGGCAGCTTGACCTCGCCAACCTTCTGCCCGGTCACACGTTCGATCACCTGCAGCATGCGACGCTCACGCGGAGTCACCAGCAGCAGCGCACGGCCTTCGCGACCAGCACGGCCGGTACGGCCGATACGGTGCACGTAGGATTCCGGGTCGTACGGCATATCGACGTTGAATACGTGGGTGATGCGCGGTACGTCGATACCACGGGCGGCCACGTCGGTGGCGACGACGATGTCCAGGCGGCCATCCTTGAGCGAGTCGATCACGCGCTCACGTTGCGCCTGGGCGATGTCGCCGTTCAGTGCAGCGGCCTTGAAGCCCTTGGCTTCCAGCGCGGCAGCCAGGTCCAGGGTGGCCTGCTTGGTACGCACGAAAGCGATCAGTGCGTCGAATTCTTCGACTTCCAGCAGGCGCAGCACGGCGTTGGTCTTCTGATCGGCGTGGATCATCAGGTGCGCCTGCTCGATGCGCGAGACGGTTTGGGTCTTGGCCGCGATCTTGATGTGCTGCGGCTCGCGCAGATGCTTCTCGGCGATGGCGCGGATCGAGTGCGGCAGCGTGGCGGAGAACAGCACGCTCTGGCGGCTTTCCGGCATGGCTTCGAAGATGATCTCCAGATCATCCATGAAACCCAGCTTGAGCATTTCGTCGGCTTCGTCGAGCACCAGGTGCTGAATGGTGGACAGCACCTTCTCGTCACGGCGCAGGTGGTCGACCAGACGGCCCGGAGTGGCGACGATGATCTGCGCGCCCTGGCGAATGGCCTTGAGCTGCGGGCCCATCGGCGCGCCACCGTAGACGGCGACGACGTTCACGCCCGGCATCTGCTTGGAGTAGGTTTCGAAGGCGGTGGCCACCTGCAGGGCCAGCTCGCGGGTTGGCGCCAGAATCAGCACCTGCGGCTCACGCTTGCTCGGGTCGACTTTCGACAACAGCGGCAGTGCGAAGGCGGCGGTTTTACCGGTACCGGTTTGCGCCTGGCCGATCATGTCGTGGCCGGCGAGGATTACCGGAATGGCCTGCGCCTGGATCGGCGACGGCTCTTCGTAACCTACGGCGGTCAGAGCGGCGAGAATATTGGGGTGAAGGCCGAGCGCGGCGAAGCCGCCGGTTTCCTGGGTCATGGGTCTGCCTCAAGTGCATCCGCAAAGACCCATGTTCCAAAGCTGCGCATGCCGTGCAAGACCTTGTGGGTCACCCTGGCAGCCTGGTTCGGCGGGGATTTGCGAAAACGTGATGAAAGTGAATCGTCAAGGATAGTCCGCAGCGGGACCGGCTGCCGGAGTCGGGCTCCGGGCGAATTGCACTACCTGAACGTGGCCGGAAAATTGGCCGGCGCGCACTATACCGGAAATTCCTGACCCGGGTGCTGGTTTTTGCGGTTTTTCAGGCGACGAACCGCTTAACGGTGCATCAGGTGGCCGGGCGCATCGCCTCGATCAACGGTTGCAGCGAATAGCCCAGGCGCGGCGCCAGCTCACCCGCTCGCGCCTGCAGGCGGCCCATGTTCAGGCGCTGATCAAGATCGGCGGGGATCAGCAGCACCACATTGCCCTCCTTCACCGGGCATTCCCAGTAATGCCGATGGTAGAGGCCGCGCAACAGCGCTGCACCAAGAGGTTTGCCATCGTTGCTGGCCCACTGGTTGATGATCAGCCAGCCGCCGGGGTTGAGTTTGGCCTGGCACTGCTCGAGAAAACGCCAGGCCAGGTGACCGACACCTGGCCCCTGGTCGGTATAGAGGTCGAGGAAGATCAGATCGGCGGTTTCCGCACTGGCAAGCAGCTCGGTGGCGTCGCCGATGCGAATGGTCAGGCGCGGGTCGTCGTCCAGGCCGAGAAACTCCATGGCCAGGCGCGGCACATCAGGGCGCAGCTCGATGGCTTCGACATCTTCCAGCGGCAGGAACTTGAGGCAGGCCTGAGTCAGGTTGCCGGCGCCCAGACCGAGGAACAACGCGGTCTCCGGTGCGTCGTGGCACAGCGCGCCGAGCAGCATGGCGCGGGTGTAGTCGTACTCCAGCCAACTGGGATCGCCAACGAATACACAACTCTGTTCGATCGCGTCGCCAAACTCGAGAAAACGATAGGCGCCAATCTGCACCACGCGAATCACACCGAAGGCGTCGCGCACTTCGGTCAGCAGCACCTCGTCCTGCAACTGCAATTCTTCGCTCGGCGGCAATCCCGGCATGGCTCCCTCTCCAACAGTGACATCCCGTACCACAAGAGGCGGGCTAAAGGCGCCAATTGTCATTGAAGCAGGCGCCCCAGGTCACGCGATAATTCGACCACTTGCGCTGCTACTCATAACAATAACGAGGTTCGCCATGTACGCCATCATAGGCGCCGGCCCCATGGGCCTGTGCACGGCCCGGCATCTGAAGAAACAGGGTATCGACTTCGTCGGTTTCGAGCTGCACAGCGACGTCGGTGGCCTGTGGGACATCGACAATCCGCACAGCACCATGTACCACTCGGCGCACCTGATCTCTTCCAAGGGCACCACCGAGTTCCGTGAATTCCCCATGCGCGCCAATGTCGCGCCCTATCCGCATCACAGTGAGATGCGCCGCTATTTCCGCGACTACGCCGGGCACTTCCGTCTCTACGAGCACTACCAGTTCGACACGCGCGTCGTGAAGCTGGAGCGCCTCGCACAGGGCTGGCGACTGACCAGCGAGCGTGACGGCGAACAGCGCGAATGGCAGTTCGAGGGCGTGCTGATCGCTAACGGCACCCTGCACACCCCCAACCTGGCGCAACTGTCCGGTGACTTCCAGGGTGAGCTGCTGCATTCGAGCGCTTACAAGCGTGCCGATATCTTCGCCGGCAAGCGCGTGCTGGTGGTCGGCTGCGGCAACTCGGCCTGCGACATCGCCGTGGACGCCGTGCACCGCGCCGCATCGGTGGACCTGTCGGTACGCCGCGGCTACTACTTCCTGCCCAAATTCATCCTCGGCAAGCCCACCGACACCTTCGGCGGTGCGATCAGGCTACCGCGCCGCCTCAAGCAGTCGGTCGACGGTCTGCTGGTGCGCGCCCTGGTGGGCAAACCCTCGCAATACGGCCTGCCAGATCCCGATTACCGCCTGTACGAATCGCACCCGGTGATGAATTCGCTGGTGCTGCACCATATCGGCCACGGCGATATCCGCCCCCGTGGTGACATCCGCACGGTGAGCGGCCACTGCGTGACCTTCGCCAACGGCGAGCAGGCGGAGTACGACCTGATCCTGATGGCCACCGGCTACCGGCTGGACTATCCCTTCATCGCCCGCAGCGAGTTGAACTGGCCGGAGAATGCCGGCGCGCCACAGCTGTACCTCAACGTCTTTCACCCCGAACACGACGACCTGTTCATGCTCGGCATGGTCGAAGCCTCCGGCCTGGGCTGGCAGGGGCGTGACGAGCAGGCCGAGCTGGTCGCGCTGTACATCCGCCAGCTGCAGGCCGGCAGCCCTGCAGCACTCACGCTGCGTCAGACCATTCGCGCCCAGGCTTGCCAACGCCTGGACGGCGGCTATCAGTACCTGCAACTGGAGCGCATGGCCTACTACGTGCACAAGGACAGCTATCGTAAACGCATCGCCGAACACAGCGCGGCGCTGCGTCGAGAGCTGGCTGGAGACGCAATACGGGGGGTATGAACATGGAGCAGGTCACTATCGCCTTCAACCCCGGCAGCCTGGTGCTGATCAACCTGATCGTCGCGCTGATGATGTTCGGCGTCTCGCTCGACCTGCGCGCCGAGGACTTTCGGCGCATCGCCCGAGCCCCCAGGGCGCCGATGATCGGCTTGCTGGCGCAGTTCCTGTTGCTGCCGGCGTTGACCTGTCTGGCTTGCTGGGCATTGGCCATCCAGCCGGAGTTGGCCTTGGGCATGACGTTGATCGCCGCCTGCCCGGGCGGCAGCTTCTCCAACATCATGACCTGGATGGCCCGTGGCAACGTCGCGCTTTCGGTGAGCATGACAGCGGTGTCCAGCGTTGCGGCCAGTGTCCTGACGCCGCTGAACTTCGCCTTCTACGCCTGGCTCAATCCGCACACGCGCCCGCTCCTGACGCAGATCGCCCTCGATCCGCTGGGGTTGCTCCTGCTCGTACTGCTGGTACTGGGCGTGCCGCTGCTGGCGGGCATGTGGGCCGGCCGGCGTTTCCCACAACTGACACTGATGCTGGAAAAACCGCTGCGGCTGATCGCCCTGCTGGTGATGCTGGCGTTCGTGGCACTGGCCTTCAGCCGCAATCTGCAGCAGTTCACGCAACACTTCCACCTGTTCTTCTGGCTAGTGGTGGCGCACAACGCGTTGGCGCTGGGCATCGGCTACCTGAGCGCGCGACTGAGCGGCCTGCCTGCCGCCGACCGGCGTGCGCTGACCCTCGAAGTCGGCATCCAGAACTCGGCATTGGGTCTGGTGATCATCTTCACCTTCTTCCCGCAGGCCAGCGGCATGCTGCTAATCGCTGCGTTCTGGGGCTGCTGGCACCTGATATCCGGGCTCGGTCTGGCCTGGTTGTGGTCGCGACGTCCCCTCCAGCCTGGGGCGCCGCTGGCGCCATTGGTCAACCTCGGAGACAAATGATGCGAGTGGTTCTGATCACCGGCGCCGCCAGCGGCCTCGGCTGGCAGCTCGCACGCGCCTGCCATGCTCAGGGCGACGCCTTGCTGCTGACCGATATCGACAGTCAGGGCCTCGCCGCCCGTGTCGACACGCTGGGCGCCGAGCGCGTTCTCGGTGTACCCGGCGACATCACCGACCCGACGCTGCATGAACGCTTGCTGGAGATCTGCCGCCAACGCTTCGGGCGCCTGGATGTGCTGATCAACAATGCCGGCATCACCCACCGCTCACCCACGGCGCGTACAGCGCTGGCGGTGTTTCGTCAGGTCATGGCCGTGGATTATCACGCACCGCTGGAGCTGACCCTGGCCGCCCTGCCCCTGCTGCGCGAAAGCCGTGGCCAGGTCGTGGCCATCGGTTCCATGGCCGGCTGGATGCCGGTGCTGGGGCGCGCGGGCTACTGTGCGGCGAAAAGCGCACTGAGCCAGGCCTTCGAGGTATTGCGCGCCGAGATCGGCCTCGACGGCATTGGCCTGCTGATGGTCTACCCGAGCTTTCTCGATACCCCCATCGATCGCAATGCACTGGGCGCAGACGGCCAGCCGGCCCGCCATGCGCGCTCGACCATCGGCAGCGTACGCAGCGCCGAGTGGATGGCCAAGACGATCCTCGTTGCCCTGCAGCAGCGCCGCGAACGCCTCTTCCCCGATCGCGGCAGCTGGCTGGCAAGCCTGCTCTGGCGGGTGGCCCCCGCGCTGTACTACCGACAGATGAGCCGGCGCTTCGCCGGAGAACTCGGGCGATGACGCTTCGCTGAAAACTTCCATCTTTGACGGCATACCCGGCGGGACGCTGCTTGGCTACTGCACGCCCGCCCCGGGCACGGCACTGCGTTACGGCCGCACGCTGTCGACATCGCGGTGTGCTGCCTCGAACACCGCCAGTGAACAATCTGCGACCATTCCCGCGTAGTGAAGTGCAGCGCCACCGATACACCTACGGACAGCAAGGCTTATCGGTTACCATGCGCCTCCGCCTGATCAACGTTAGAGATGCCGCATGCAGCACGCCTGGAGCCCTGAAAGCTGGAGGGCCAAGCCCATCCAGCAGCAGCCTGAATACCCTGACGCCAGCCACCTCACCCGTGTCGAACAGACCCTGGCCGGTTACCCGCCGCTGGTCTTCGCGGGCGAAGCACGCGAACTGCGCCGCCAGTTCGCTGAAGTAACCCAGGGGCGTGCCTTCCTGCTGCAGGGTGGCGACTGCGCCGAAAGCTTCGCCGAATTCTCTGCGGCGAAGATTCGCGACACCTTCAAGGTGCTGCTGCAGATGGCCATCGTCATGACCTTCGCTGCCGGCTGCCCGGTGGTCAAGGTCGGACGCATGGCGGGTCAGTTCGCCAAACCGCGTTCTGCCGGCAGCGAGACCATCGACGGTGTGACCCTACCGGCCTACCGTGGCGACATCGTCAACGGCATCGGTTTCGATGCGGCGAGCCGGATTCCCGACCCGGAGCGCCTGTTGCAGGCCTACCACCAGGCCACGGCCAGCCTCAACCTGCTGCGCGCCTTCGCCCAGGGCGGCTTTGCCGACCTGCACCAGGTGCACCAGTGGAACCTCGACTTCATCGCCAATTCGGCGCTGTCGGAGAAGTACCACCAACTCGCCAGCCGTATCGACGAAACCCTGGCCTTCATGCGCGCCGTGGGCATGGACAGCGCGCCGCAATTGCGCGAAACCAGTTTCTTCACCGCCCACGAAGCGCTGCTGCTCAACTATGAAGAAGCTTTCGTACGCAAGGACAGCCTCACCGGCCGCTGGTACGACTGTTCCGCGCACATGCTGTGGATTGGCGATCGCACCCGCCAGCTCGATGGTGCCCACGTCGAGTTCATGCGCGGCATCGAGAACCCCATCGGCGTGAAGGTCGGTCCGAGCATGGACCCGGACGAACTGATTCGCCTGATCGACACCCTCAACCCGGAGAACGATCCGGGCCGCCTCAACCTGATCGTGCGCATGGGCGCGGACAAGGTCGAAGCTCACTTCCCGCGCCTGCTTCGCAAGGTGCAGAGCGAAGGCCGCCAGGTGCTGTGGAGCTCCGATCCGATGCATGGCAACACCATCAAGGCCAGCAGCGGCTACAAGACCCGTGACTTCGCGCAGATTCTTGCCGAGGTTCGCCAATTCTTCGCCGTGCACCAGGCTGAAGGCACCCACGCAGGCGGAATCCACATCGAAATGACCGGGCAGAACGTCACCGAGTGCATCGGCGGCTCGCGACCGATCACCGAGGACGGCCTCTCCGACCGCTACCACACGCACTGCGACCCACGCATGAACGCCGACCAGTCGCTGGAGCTGGCGTTCATGATCGCGGAAACCCTCAAGCAGGTACGTCGCTGAGCGAACGCGCCCTGGCTGCTAGCCACTGGCCAGGGCGCGAACCGGCTCGCACATCTTCCGTGCGTTATGCGGCATAATGCCGACCCCAACGCGAGCACCGGACGGGTGCCAAGCTGCTATGCCCTGCCGGGAAGGACTCGCGGCCATCACCACCAACAAGGACGATGCTTCATGCAACTTCGTACCACTCTCTCCGCTTTCGCCCTCTCCAGTGCCGTTCTGCTGAGCGGTTGCCAGAACATGTCCACCGATGCCATGTTGCAATCCGGCCTGATGGCCGTACAGGCCGCCACTCTCAGTGATGCGGAGGTCCGCGGCATGTCTGACCAGGCCTGCGCGGAAATGGACGCCGAAGCCAAGATCGCCGGCCCTGAAACCACCTACGGCAAGCGCCTGAACAAGATCGCCGCCAACCTCGGCAACCAGGTCAACGGCACGCCGGTCAACTACAAGGTCTACCTCGATGACGAGGTCAACGCCTGGGCCATGGCCAACGGCTGCGTGCGCGTATACAGCGGCCTGATGGACGCGATGAACGACAACGAAGTCGAAGGTGTATTGGGTCACGAGATGGGCCATGTCGCCCTGGGCCACACCAAGAAGGCCATGCAGACCGCCTACGCCACATCCGCCGCGCGTAGTGCCGCTGCCTCTTCGGGCAACAGCACGCTTGCCGCGCTGTCCTCTTCCGAGATTGGCGCACTGGGCGAACAACTGGTCAACGCACAGTTCTCGCAAAGCCAGGAAACTGCGGCCGATAACTTCTCCTTCGACCTCCTGACCGAGCGCAACATCCCGCGCGAAGGCCTGGTCACTGCTTTCGAGAAACTGGCCAAGCTGGGTGGCGGCGACAGCAGCATGTTCTCCTCGCACCCGGGCTCCACCGAGCGCGCCAACAACATGCGTAACCGTCTGGCTGGCAAGTAAGTAGAACCCTGGGGCTGCATCGCGCAGCCCCAGCCTTATGGAGTCCACGCCATGTCGATGTTGAGCAGATGCCTGATTATTGCGTTACTGCCGCTCACTGCCTGGGCCGATTACGACGCGCAGTATCAGGATTGCCTGAATGCCAACGGCACGATCAACAACTCCATCGTCGCCGGCTGCGCCGAAGGTGTATCGGCAGCGGTAAAACGCGACATGAATCGTGTCTATCAGCAGCTGTTCCTCAAGCTGCAGACCAATGACCCGCAGAGTGCCGAACAGCTGGAAGCAGCACAGAAGGCCTGGCTGATCTACCGCGACGGTCAGTGCGACCTGCAAGGCAAACACGTCGGCTCGCCGATGTACTACACCTGCCTCATGGCACTGAACATCCAGCGCGTCAGCGAACTGCTGTTCCTGCTGGAGCACGCTGGCTAGCCAAGCAGCCCCTGCTGTTTGACGCCTGGCGCCAGCCATACTTCGGCAAGGCCCAGCCACTGTGCTAGCCCACGCAGCGCATCGCTCAGCGCTTGTCGCGCCTCCTCGCTCAGCACCACCTCCTCAAGGTGCACGGCATGTACGGCCAGACGCCCCGCTGCACGCTCGCTACGCAGATCCACCCGCGCCAGCAGGCGCTCATTATGCAGAAACGGCAGCACGTAATAGCCGTACACCCGCTTGGCCTGAGGCGTGTAGATCTCCAGGCGATAGCGGAAACCGAACAATCGCTCGGTCCGCTCGCGCGCCCAGATCAGCGAGTCAAAGGGTGACAACAGAGCACTGTGTCGCACACGTCGCGGAATACGTGGCTCGCCGCGGCAATAGCCGGGCTGCTGCCAGCCCTGCACCGCCACTGGCAGCAACTCTCCTGCCTCCACCAATTCGGCGACTCGACGCTTGCTGTCGCCCGCTTCCAACCGGTAGTAGTCGCGCAGGTCCTTTTCGCTGGCCACGCCAAGGGCGTCAGCGGAGCGCAACAGCAAGCGACGCTGCGCTTCCTCCTCATCCAGCTGCGCGTGATCGAGCAGCTCGCGGGGAATGACGCGCTCCGGCAGATCGTACAGACGCTCGAAGCCGCGACGCCCAGCCACTGTCACCTCACCAGCCGCGAACAGCCACTCCAGCGCTGTCTTCTCCGCACTCCAGTCCCACCAGGGGCCAGCCTTCTCGCTACGCGTGCTGAGACTGCCGGCACCCAATGCACCTCGTTCGCGCACCGCCTGCAGCACCGCATCGATGACATCGCGCCGCTCTGCCCCGAACTTAGCCAGCTGAGCGTAGATACCCTGGCCGTCCGCGGCACGGCGCATGCGCCAGCGCAGCAGCGGGTAGAGCTCCAGTGGCAGCAGTGACGCTTCGTGCCCCCAGTACTCGAACAGCCGCCGACGCCGTGCCCGCCCCCAGGCCAGCTCGTCAAGGTGCTCGGCCTGGTAGTGGCCAAGACGGGAAAATGCCGGCAGATAGTGCGAGCGCACAACCGCATTGACCGAGTCGATCTGTAGCACACCCAGACGCTCGATCTGCGCCTGCAGTTGCCGGTGAGCGATGGCGCCACGTGGCGTGCGACCGAAGCCCTGAGCAGACAGGGCCAAACGACGCGCTTCGGCAAGAGAAAGTGAGAGGGTCATGATGCGCCAGCCTATCAGGCTGGCGACGCGAACGCATGGCGGAAGGTGAACGCATGCGTCGTCGCGCCGTGCTCGCGCAGATGCGCAAGACGCTCGGCCGCCTCAGCCACATCAGGGCGATGCCCTGCCGGTATCCACCACAGCACCTGGTGCGCCTGCTCGACGCGCTCGAACCATTCCCGTCGGCGCTTGAGCATCTCGGTATGCGCAGATTTGTACACGTAGTCGCTGAGCGACTGGACGTCCTGCCAGAGCGACATATTGACCAAGACGTCAGCCCCGAAAGGCCTGATCGCCGTGGCGTCCCCCGCCTCGTCCTGCAGCCGCCAGACAAAACCCGGCGCGGCCTCGGCCAGAGCGTTGATACGCTCCAGATTGGCGACGAAATCGACCATCTGCGGCGACTCCAGAGGGGCCTTCATCAGCGCGATGTTGAGCTGAGCCAAATGATGAACGGACACGAGCTGCCTCCAGGGTCAAAGCGTTTGAGACTGGCCGCGCAGACCGGCAAATCGTCGTTTCAGCCAGCGTTCGCTGCTGACCAGCGTGATACCTGCCAGCACCAGAGCCGCACCGATGATGAAGTTGAGCGTGAGCGGCTCGTCCAGAACCAGCACACCGAAAGTCACACCAAACAATGGCGTCATGAACGAGAACACCGCCATGTTCGAGGCCAGATAACGGCGCAACAACCAGAACCAGGCCAGATAGGTGAAGAACGACACCAGCACGCCTTGCAGCAGAACGCTACCAATGGCCAGTGGCGTCCAGCGCACCTGATCGAGGTCGACCATCGCCAGGGCATAGCCAAGCAACAGGACGAATGCCACCGTCAACTGATAGCTCAGGGTGAGCCCTGCCGGGGCTTCGGACAGGCGCGAACCGCGCACGACCACGGTAGTGGCACCCCAGGCTATGCCTGCACAGAGCCCGAGCGCATCGCCAAGCAGAATGCCGGCGTCTATCTCGCTCCAGTTGCCGCCCACGCCAAAAGCCATCACCACGCCGCCAAAACACAGCGCGATACCCAACCACTGCAAGCGACGCAGGCGCTCGCTGGGTAATAGCAGGTGCAGCCCCAAGGCCGAGAAAATCGGCGCCGTATAGAGAAATACCGCCATGTGCGACGCCGAGGTGTAGCGCAGCCCCAGCGCAATGAAGAAGAACTCCAGCGCAAACAGCACACCAGCCAGCAACCCGGCCACCCAGGTGCAACCGAGCCACGGCCGCCAACCGCCCTGCCATAGCAACAGCGCCCCGACCAGTGCCGCAGCAATGCCTGAGCGCAAGGCCACCTGCAACATCGGTGCAATGTCACCGGCAGCCAGTTTGATCGCCACTTGCTGACTACCCCAAATAGCGCACAACAGCAGCATCAGTTGAAACAGGAAAAAGTCCGCATTCTTACGCACCACGGTCATTCAGCGACTCCAGTCATTCCACTCACTTTCTCAACGGATCATCCCAGAACGGCCGTTCGGCCTCTTGCAGGGCATCGGCTCGGGACAAACCCAGATCCTTCAATGCCGCGCCATCGAGCCGCGCCAGTTGCCTGCGCTCACGCGCCAGCTGGTGCCAGCGCCGCAGCATACGCCACAAACTCGCCCATGCGGGCACGCGCTCGAAGTGGATGGAATGAACCCATACGTAACCTTTTTGACCTTTCATCTTTTCGCCCTCCCTGTGGGGTTGGCGTCAGTCTCAGGCCAAGCTTATGATCAATCCAACGAATGTTTCTTATGCTACCCATCTCAGAGATTGATGAATGGCCTATCACCCCAGTATCGATACCGAGCTGTTACGAAGCTTCGTTGCCATTGCCGACACAGGCGGCTTCACCCGCGCCGCCGAGACGGTCAACCGCACCCAGTCGGCGGTGAGCATGCAGATGAAAAGACTCGAAGAAGATGTGGTGCAACGCCCGCTGTTCGAGCGCGATGGCCGTCAGGTTCGCCTGACCCCCGAGGGACAGGTCCTTCTCGGTTATGCGCGGCGCATTCTCAAGCTGCACGGTGAAGTGCTCAACACACTGCGTGAGCCACATATGGTCGGTGCCGTGCGCATCGGCACACCGGATGATTACGTGATGCGCTTTCTGCCGGAGATTCTCTCGCGCTTCGCCCAGGCCTACCCGCTGGTACAAGTGGAGGTGCACTGCGAACCCTCGGGGCAGCTGCTGCTGCGCCAGGATCTCGACCTGACCATCGTCACCCGCCAACCCGGCAAGGAGATCGGCCAGCTACTGCGCCAGGAGCGCTTCGCCTGGGCGGTCGCGCAGGGTTTCAACCCGCACGAGCAGAATCCCATGCCGCTGGCGATGTTCAATGCCGATTGTTTTTGCCGGGAATGGGCCTGCAATGCGCTCGATGCCATGAGCAGGCCCTATCGCATCGCCTACACCAGCCCCAGCCTGTCCGCGATCTTCGCGGTGGTACGCGCGGGGCTGGCGGTCACGGCGCAACTGCAGAGCCTGATCACCCCGGACCTGCGCATCCTCGGTGAAGCCGAGGGCCTGCCGCTGCTGCCGCTGACCAGCATCGTGCTGCTGCGCAACGAAAGCAGCCAGTCGCCCGTTACCGAGTGCCTGGCTGACCATATCGTCGAGGGCTTTCGCCTATAGCCCGCCGGCCTCCAGCCCCAGCATCAGCGCACAGATCAGCAGGAACACGCAGAACAGACTACGAAGCAGGCGCTCCGGCAATGAATGGGCCAGACGCACACCCCAGCTGATGCTGAGCAACCCGCCAACCGCCAGAGGGACGCCCATCCACCAATTGACATGCTGGTGCAAGGCGTATGTCAGCAGCGTAACCCCCGTGCTGGGCAGTGCCAACGACAAGGAAAGCCCCTGCGCCACAACCTGAGTCGTGCCGAAGACGCTGGTCAACACAGGTGTGGCAACCACCGCGCCGCCTACACCAAACAAACCGCCCATGGCCCCGGAAACGCCACCGAGCACACCGAACCAGCCCCATGGATGGCGCAGCTCTGCGCTGCTCGGTGTTTGCGCCATCATCATACGCAGCAGGTTGTAGGCAGCCAGCGCGAGCAGGAAGCCGATAAAGGCCCAGCGCATGGTGCGCGAGTCCAACTCCACGGCGTACAGAGAGGCCAGCCAGGCGCATACCAGGCTGGTGCCGCCAAGCAGCAAGGCGTGGCGCAAGTCGATGCGATTACGCTGGTTGTAGCGCCAGATCGCCAGCATCACATTCGGCACAACCATGACCAGAGCCGTGCCCTGAGCCAGTTGCTGATCCAATCCGAACAGCACACCCAGCACTGGAATGGCGATCAGGCCACCACCAATACCAAACAACCCGCCAACGGTGCCCAAGGCAGCACCCAGTACAAGATTCAACAGAATATCGATCAGACTCATGACACCTCCACGCCAGGGCCGCATGTTAGAGAGGTGTAGCTAGTATGGAAACGCACAAGACTGCAAAATGGCTTTGCTAAATACGCACAGGCAAAGTTCGCCATGAACCCCGATGCATTGACCGATCAACTGGAACTCTTTCTAGACGTACTGGAAACCGGCAGTTTTTCCGCCGCCGCCAGGCGTCACCCATTGACGCCTTCGGCAGTCGCTCGACGCATCGATGCACTGGAACGTGCACTGGGCAGCAGCCTGTTCAGCCGCAGCACTCATGCGGTACGCATCACGCCAGCCGGCCTGGCTTTCGCCGAACGCGCCAGGCGGATTCTCGCCGAGCTGCACTTGGCTCGCGCTGAAGCGGTATCGCTGAGCAGCGCCCCAGAAGGATTGATACGCATCGATGCGCCGACGCCCTTCGGCCGCCGTCACCTGGCACCGGCGATCGCCGACTTTCTGCGCGCCAATCCAGGCCTGGACGTGCAGCTGCGTCTGATCGACAGCTTCATCGACTTGCACGGCGAACACCTGGGCGAGGTGGATATCGTCGTGCGCATCGGTCCGCTGCCCGACAGCCGCCTGGTTGCCACACCGCTGGCATCGATGACACGCGTTGTCTGTGCCAGCCCGGACTACCTGCGTCGCCGTGGCATCCCACGTAGCCCGCTGGAGCTGGAACAGCATGACGGCCTCGACTGGGACAGCCTGGCTCCACCCTACGCCTGGCGCTTCGAAGTCGACGGCAAATTACAGCTATGCAAGCCCAAACGCCTGCGTCAGACCAGTAATAACGCCGAGACCCTTCTGTTCAGCGCGCTCGCCGGCCTCGGTGTCGCGCACCTGCCAACCTGGATGAGCAGCGAGCACCTGCAACGCGGCGAGCTGATTCCGCTGTTCTGCGAGAACGGCTTGCCGGCAATAGAACCGGTCAGCATCTATGCCCTTCGCCTTGAGCGCGAAGCCAGCCCGCGCACCCGCCTGTTGCTGAGTTTTCTCAAACAGCGTTTCGGCTTTCCGCCGCCCTGGGATCTTGCACTGCAGGCGAGCCTGGCAACCCCTCAGCAGTAGAACGGCAAGCGCCGCAGGCACAAAAAACCCGGCGCATTGGCCGGGTTTTTCGCAGCGCCGGGATTAAGCCGGGGCTTGGGTGCGGCCCTTGTAGGAGCCGTCACGGGTGTCGATCTCGATCCAGTCGTCGATATCGACGAACTCGGCAACCTTGATCTCGGTACCGTTACGCAGCTTGGCAGGCTTCATCACCTTGCCGGAGGTGTCGCCACGGGCAGCGTTCTCGGTGTAGACAACCTGACGCACGATAGTGGTCGGCAGGTCAACGGAGATCACTTTGCCTTCGAAGAACACGGCTTCGCAGACGTCGGCCATGCCTTCTTCGATGAACGGCAGAACGCTTTCCAGATCTTCGGCACGCAGTTCGTAGGAGTTGTACTCTGGATCCATGAACACATAGTCCTCACCACTGATGTAGGACAGGTTCACTTCCTTGCGCTCGAGAATCACCGGCTCCATCTTGTCGTCGGCTTTGTAGACGGTCTCGGTCTTGGAACCGTTGAGCAGGTTCTTCAGCTTCATCTTGACGATGGCGCTGTTACGGCCGGACTTGGTGAACTCGGCCTTCTGGATCAGCCACGGCTGGCCGTCGATCAGGGCCACGCTGTTGACTCTCATTTCCTGTGCAGTTTTCATGCGAATTTCCGAAATATGCGGGAGGTACAGAATTCTAAGCCGCCTATGATAGCCAATTTCGGTGAAAGTGTTCCAGCGCCGTGGCGAGATCGGCTCTGGCGGCCTGTAGATCGCACCAACGGTCGGCATGCGCCTGAAGCTCCGGCCAACAATCAAGCAGCCCTGCCCAGGCGCCTTTCACGTTTTGCCCGGCATTCCAGGCCCGCCAGAACTCGGCTTGCGCATTGGCTGCCTGCACGCTCAGCCCAACGCTGTGTAGCGCCAGAAATGCCTCGAGTTTTTCCAGGTGAGCATTTTCTTCCTGTGGGTAGATATGCCAGAGCAGCGGCCGGCCGGCCCACTGCGCACGAACGAACGAGTCCTCACCGCGCACCGCATTCAAATCGCACGTCCAGAGCAGGCGGTCGTAATCGTCCTGAGCGATGAACGGCAATATATGAATGTGCAGACTGCCTCGCCGACAATGATCTCCGGGTAGCAACTCCGCGTCTCCGAGCCAACGCTGCAGGTCACCCAGGATCTTGCCCTGCGGCACCAGCAACTGAGTGGTTCGCGAGTCGGCAACCAGTGCATCGAGCCAGCTGGCCAGGCCGGCATTTTCATAAGCGAACAGAGAAATCATTCGCGCCTCAGGCTCGCGCGTTACCCATAGAGCCTTGAGAAACAACCGCTGAGCCAAGGGGTCGGCCTGAAAAGCATTTCTACGCGCCAAGAGATCAGCCTCGCGCAATAGCCCACCCGTGCCATCCACGAACCCAGGGAAAAAGAAGAACTTCTGCAAGCCACCAGGCTGCAGAGAGGCTAAAGCGTGACAACCCGCGACCCAGTCTTCAGCACTGAGATATTCCAGGTTCAACCAGAGTCGCTTCGCAGCACCCATGGCCGCTATATAGCTGGATGGCAATTGACAGGCGAACGCCTCAACCACTACATCCGCTGGCTCTACAAGAGGGAAAGGCTCCGACCACTGACGCACCTCGACGCCAGCCTGATACTGCTGCTCGGCACAGGAGCTAGCCTCGGGACACAGGCGCACGAAAGCCGGCAATACATCGACCCACAAACGCACTGCATGCCCGTGCTCGGCAACCAACTGCCGCGCCAGCCGCCACGTCACGCCGATATCACCGTAGTTGTCCACCACGCTGCAGAAGATGTCCCACTTGGCCACGCTGCGCCCCTCACAAAATGTTCGCCATTCTACCTGCCGAACAAGAAAAAGCCCGCCAAAGGCGGGCTAAGGGGAGCGCCGGAGCGAGCGCAGGTAAAACGGAGTCAGGCCAGTAAGGAGTCGCCTTCGCGATGAGTAATGTTGCTGAGCATCCAGACGGCCTTGCACGCCAGCGCGGCATCGCGCGATGCAAAAGGGCCGGCCTTGGGCTGACCATCAACCATCAGCAGCCAGCACGCCATAAGACCATCGGATCGGAGCTCTGCCGGCACGGCACTACCTACCAGGGAAACCACATCGATACGGGGCATGATGACCTCCAACTCAACTCTGTCTGTGTTGGAGCAAACATTAGGCCGATGCACCGCCAAGCGGAAATCAGTGCTCTCGATAGTAACCATGGTTTTTGCCAATGACGGCCGGCATGGACGCGCAGCGAAGCCCCACCACTAATGGAAGACGACAGGCTTCCTTCGCTGCAATTGGGGCGCGCAGGCGCCACTCTGGCCAGGAGTTTTTAGACCATAAACAAGAAACCCCGAAAGCCGAGAGGCTCTCGGGGTTTCTTGTTTATGGAAGTGGCGGTGAAGAAGAGATTCGAACCCGTTTCAGTAGCGTGTCAGTCCGTGTCAAACCCGCTCAATACGGGCTTTGCGCTCCCCTCGCCGGCTCGATTCGTCGCTATTCAGCTCTATGATTTCGACACTTTTTCGACACCCGAGCGGCCTAACCTGCATCGACCTGCTGCCGAAAGCGTTGCATTGCAGCCATCACCCTGTCGCTCTGCTCGGGACCAATCAGTGCCTCTCCACAAGCGTTGCACCAGTCGGCGTCAACTTCGGTGATAACCGTTGCCTGCTCCCGGTACGTATAGGGCATTTCTCGCCTTTCCCGCAGCAGATCCGCGCCATTACAAACAGGACACTTCATAGGCACCTCCGCACGTTAGCGGCCATCATTCCATGAACCAAGCCAACGGGTGTAGACTTTGGCAAAATTTGGCAAGAGGCACGCCCAATGAGCACCATGAACATCTCCCTGCCGGACGCTCTCAAAAGCTTCGTTGATGAACAAGTGAACCAGCGCGGTTACGGCACCAGCAGCGAATACGTCCGCGAATTGATTCGTAAGGATCAAGACCGCCAACACCTTCGTGGCCTGCTACTTGCCGGTGCTGCATCTGCTCCCACCGCCCCGGCCGATGCTGACTACTTCGAATCGCTCCGTGCTCGCGTACGGAACGCCCAAGGATGAAGCAAAAGCCCGTCATCCCGCGAGAGCTAGCCAACCGAGACGTAGACAACGCCATTGCCTACTACCTCGAAGAACAAGCCGAGAAAGCCGCACTAGGCTTCGTTGATGCCCTGGAGCGAGCCTACAAGCAAATCAGCCGCCACCCTGCTTCCGGCTCTGCTCGCTACGCCCATGAGCTGGATCTGCCCGGCCTACGCTCCTGGCCACTCCAGCGCTATCCCTACCTAGTCTTTTACGTCGAGCAAGACACTCATATTGATGTTTGGCGCGTACTGCATGAGATGAGAGACATTCCGAGCTGGCTCACCACATAATGAGGAGAAGGACACAGATCGTCGCAGAGGGATAATGCACCACCACGTCAACATTGCTTAAGACGGCAGCATAGCTGTCACGCAACAATAGAAAGCTTAATTTCGAGCTTAAAGATTAAAAACCCTTAAAATCATGGACTATCATCCCTGCCTTGTCAGATGTCTCCTGCAAATAAATGACAAAATCTTTGAAGTCCTTTTCACTTCTAACTCTTAAAAATTTTGACCTTAGCATGTAATAACCGTTCTCACCAACATATGGCCGCACTATCTCCATGGTATCAACAGAGTATTTTCTTACATCTTTAATGGCACTTAACTTTGCACCTTGAATCATCGAGATAGAAAAAAAACCGCCAGCCATTAGCAAGCACGCCCAACTTACAAAACCATTCATGTCCTTACCCTCAGGACTATCAGGCGAATGCATGATTCCAACGCGGATATGCATTCCATATAAAAAAACACCAAGGGAGAATAGCACCAACATAAAGACATAAGCATCAGTGACTGAATTTCCACCATGTAAATTTGCTGCCGATGCATAAACCGAATCCGAATAAGACTGTGAAAAACCTGATATAAATCCAGTCATCCACTCCGCAAACCGGCTAAGCGCCGGGGAAAGAACCCTCTCCCACAGCCCGCTACCCAAAGCCCCAACAAGCAGCGCACCAAACAAGCTCAATAGAACTTTAAAAGTCTTAACCACTTACAACCTCACTCATTTTGATTAATTCTTAAGTTAGCCCATAGGATTAAAGCTGCTCGCCGCAGAGCAATAGCGTGTTTTCATGCGATCACTGCTTGTCTTGCGGTCACTGTCGTAGCGGGCACGCCAGGTTTTGCACTCTTCATGAAAGTGCTGCTTGGCCGCCTTGCGGCATTCGCGGTAGTCGATTGATCCGCGCCGATGGTTGGCGCATACGCTACTGCCGTCGATGTAGTTGTTCACCGATAGCCATTCCGCCAGGTAGTTCGTGCCGCCGTTCCAGCTCTTGATCCACTTGGAAGTATGCTCGCGGCTTACCTGCTTGGATTGGCGCTGCTGTGTTTGCTGGGGTGCCTGGGCTATGCGATGGGTTGCGGGCGGTGTGTAGGTGCTGGCTGGCTGCTTGGGTGTGTAGTTGTTGTCATTGAAGACATTCTGCGCACTGGCAACCGCCCTGGCCTTTTCTTCTTCTGTCCACTCCATCAAGGCGTATGGCTGAGGCTGATTGGCAGACTGGTGTGCAACCCGTTGCGCGGGTGGATCAAGGGAAATGGATGGCAGCCTTAGGTTCTCTTCCGACTCGCTGTAGGGCTGTGGCGCCGGTTGCTGGCTGAACAGGGGTTTGCCGTCTACGTGGATCGCCTGCTTGAGCTGATCCACATTGATCACAATTGGCTTGGCAAACATCGCGATCACGCCCCAGGTAATCACGGACCCCACGCCCAAGATGGCCACCATTCGCCATGGGCCGGGCTTTTTCTTGCTGCGTAGATAGTCTGGTGCGTCGTCCCAGTCTGATTTCATGTTGCCTCCTTGCCAAATAATTAAATCACCTCCATTACCTATTCTTTCCCTCCCCCTGGTTCAAGTTTTATTTTTTTATAAAATACGCCATCTTCTGAAACAACCTTTCGCACAAGGATATCTTCTGCAATTTCATCGTCACTCAGTCTAGCCGAAACAAGCGTGTCTCCGTACGCAGCCAGCACTACATATTGAGCCCCGTTCAACTCATGCATATAGAACTCTCTTTTATTTTTAGCATGAAAGCTTCCCGCACCGTAACAGAAACTATAAAACATCAAGCCAAAAGTTATGCAGACCAAAACTCTAGATATACCAGACACATCCCGAAGACTATCCCTGATAGTTAAAGGCGACTCCAGACCAGCTAAAACCCCTCTAAGCCGATCCAAATACTTCCCTTCCCCAAAAAACAATGGCGCCATGTAAATAAAGCATAGTGCGACTAAAAAACCAAAGGCAAGAAGGTACATCTGGCTTCTTTTAAATGCTACACAGAAAGCAACCAGCAATGGAGCCAGAGAAAACATCCCAACGTATCCTAACGACTTAACAAACGCATTATTTGAGTCAGTAGCCCCCCTGATAATATGCACAATGTACAAGGCCAAGCTCGCATACATAACAACAACCATCAGACTTAGCATGATCGACTTAAAATCTATGCTAACAAAGTCCATTGAATATGAGTAAAAGTCAGCATATCCTCTTTCATACCCAAGAGCGGCAAACCACCCTAAAACTGGAGCACCAGCCAGTATATAGTTCTCGGAAACGAATCGTCTCAAATCCATATTGAGTATTCTTATCCTATATGTTTCGATCAATCTTATACTTACTTTCGGGTATACCAGCGCCTAGCTACTTCTTCTGTAATCGCTATCCCGCGCCTTGATCGTGCAAGTTTGAATCGGCCTCTTCGTATCCAGGCGATACCTGGCCTTTTGCAGGGTCTACCTCACCCCTCCACAGCCACAGCTCGTATTGAGGGAATACTTTCAGCAGCTCCTCTAGATCCTCGATCCGGGTCTTCACCTTCCGATTGGTCGCCACGGTCTGCCACCGTTGGCGCTCCTTGATCGTAGTGGCCTCAGCTAGCTTGGTGGCCCCAATGTGCCTCACAAGGGTTCTAAGCCTTTCCTCGATCATTCCAAAAAGCTCTTATGGTTGATGAATAATTTATTGATAAATAATTCATCAGAGGCCATCATGGTCCCGCACTGATAAATAATTCATCAAAAGGACATTTTGTCCTAATGACACGAATAGTGACGGAACGAGCATGGAACTGGAAGAGCTGGAACCTTCGAAGCTGATAGGCCCGCAACAGGACGTGGAAACCGTCGAGTCCTGGGCCGACCGTAACGGCCTGACCTACGGCACCGCGCGTGCCTGGGCAATGAAAGGCGTTCTCCCCACCGTAAAGCTAGGCAAGCGCCGCATGGTCAACAGCGCCCTGCTCCGCACCTGGCTGCTGGAACAGGAGTGGACGGCATGAATCCTCCTTTCTATACGCAAGCCGCCTTCGCCGCCCTGGTGGGTGTTCCCGTCGAACAGGTCGCGCACTGGATCAGAACCGGCGCCGTCGAGAGCGTGAAGCTCGGCAAAACCCGCGTGGTGCTGTTCACGGGGGTGAACCAATGAGCCGCACTGACCCGCAATTCAAGCTGCGCATGCCGCCCGAACTCCGCGCCCAGGTTGAGCAAACCGCCAAACAGGCGAACCGCTCCCTGAACGCTGAAATCGTCACCCGCCTGCAAGCCAGCTTCGCCCAGGCAAAGCCCGAGGTGTCGGCCAATGAAGAGTCTCAGCCAGTACCTACGCCAGCCGCACCCCGCGAACTGCGACTGCTCTGTGTGCTACGTCAATCGAAACTGGGCGACGCTCCCAACATCGTCGAACTTGGATACCTGCCGATCCACACCATGCACCGACTGCCACCCCGCGCAATGGTCCGTGGTAAATGGTCGGACCCACGTTACGCCGGCCTATACCTGCGAGAAACACAAGCCGTCGAGCCGACCGCCGAAATACTGGAGCGTTGTGCTCGACACCGGCAAGCCAACACCCTTCGTGCCGCTGCGCGAACCGTTCGAACTGGTGGGGTGAGTGCATGATCACTGAATGGATCAACTCGCTAGAGGCCGTTCTAGAGGGACTGGTAATCCTGCTGCTACAGGTCATGTACCTCTTCGTTCTTGCCGCCTCCGCTGTGGGCATCGTGGCTGTGCTTTGCCTGCCCCTGATCATTCTCTACTGCAAGTACCTAGACCGCGTAGAGGCTTTAGCCAAACGCCCCGCCCCCAGCGATCCGGCCAACGCCGCCGATGCTGAACAGGTCAAGGGCCGCGCCCCCGGCTTGTCCGAACACGCTCCACCGTTCGGCCAAACGGAGGCACGGGCGGAGCGCACCCTTGAACGCCCACCACCTTAAATAGCCTCCGCTCGTGAGTGTGGGGCAGCTCCACCGCCCCGCGCTCCCGAGCCCTCGGCGGCAAGAGTGGGATTACAAGGGCAAAGCCCTTGGTGTTAACGAACTAACAGGCTGCACAAGCGGCAACTGAAACCCCGGCAAGTCGAGAACCACCCTCGGGCAAAAACGAAAGTTTGCCCGTGCGGGATCGCTCGGCCTGCTGAAAGGCAAAACCGCGCAATAACGCGCAACTAAGCGAGGAAACACAAATGGCACGTTCGACTATGGAAGTTGCATTTCTCGGAACTCAGAAACTGGCGTTCAACCAAAACGGCACCGACGTAAAAATCGTCAAGGTGTTTTACGGCGATGAGCCAGACGGCATCACCGAAAACGGCCTGTCCATTGTGAGCATGGATGTGCCTGCCGACGTTGCAGATGAGGTGTTCGCCTCTGGTGCCCAATTTGCCCCGCTCGAAACGGTCCGCATCACTTTCGAAGTGGCGCGAGCTGGCAAGCAGAAAGGTAACAACCTGGCTGTGCATATCGAGGCGGTGAACCCGAAAGGCCAAGCCAGCAAACCCGCTGCCCCGCAAGCCACCCAACAACAGCCCAAGCCGACCGGCACCCAGCCGGACGCGGCCAAGGCCTAACGGGAGGGCGCCGCCGTGCTGATCGTTGATCGCGTGACGTGTGATTGCTGCGGGCAGCCCATGGGCCAGCTCTACAACCAGCCGTCCTCACAGCCCGACCTGCTGCCCGATCTGACCCAGGCGCCCCACCAGACCCTGTGCCCTGACTGCCTCGATCTGGCTGAGGTCGCCCGCGACCCCAGCTTGGCCGAGTAACAGGGGGCGCCATGGATTTCATCGTGTGCGATGGCGTGTGGGAAAGCGCGGGGCAAACCCCGGTTTGCAACGGCACCCTCTCGACCGTCTCGCTCGGTGAGATAAGCCCATCCGGGCTAACCGCTGAAGACCATGCACAGATCCGCGAACAAGCCCTGGTGCTGTTCGCCATCGTCTTCGGCGCTCTCGTGCTGAAAAAGGCACTCAACCTGTAGGAGACACACCTATGCAACACCTGAAAACCCTGCGCCGCTCGCTCGGTGCTTCCGCCGCTGTTGGCCTGCTGGCCATGCAGCAAGCCCACGCCGAACTTCCGTCCGGCGTGACCACTGCTCTGACCGATGCGCAAGTCGATGGTGTCGAGGTCGCGGGCATCGTCCTGGGCGTCATCATCGCGATCGCCGCCTTCAAATTCATCCGCCGCGCGCTGTAAGGCCGGCCCCCACCAAAAAGCCCGGTAACTGGTTATCGGGCTTTTTCACATCAGGATTCCACCATGCCCCTGGATGCCAACATGCTGACCACCATCATCATCGTCATGGCGTTCTGGGCTCTGTTCTTTGGGCGGGTTTGAGATGCGCCACAACATCATTGCGGCCCTACACTTCGCCATAACCCTGGTTTTGCTCAGCCTTTCTGTGAGTGCCAGTGCTCAAGACTACTACTGGCAAATAAGCTCCTACGGCACGACTGGTCGCGGCTCTAGCCCCGTAGCAGCCTGTCAAGACTGGGTGACCAATCGGGGGCCTCAGGGCTCTCCTACAAACTATGCCCGGGTATCCATAGTTTCAGACACGCATTACATCTGCTATCACAGCCCCTCAGGCACAGGTGAGTTTTCAGCAGGTAGCATTAATCGTTATGGCGACACCTGCCCCTCTGACCATACGTTAAATACTACTGATCCAACCCAGCCTACATGTATCCCGCCCGATCCTGATCCAGAGCCCGGTGCCTGTGAAGCCAAGGCTGGCCAGAACACCACTTGGTCCATGCTCCGCCCTGATCTCAACGGTCTCGGCCCTATCGAACATGGCTGTGAAGCCGGTTGCCGTATCGCCCTTGGCACCTCGCAATGTGCACCTGTCTCCGAAGGCGCTACCACTGGCGTTTGCTGGGGCGTAGGCACCTTCACCGGCGCTGAATGCGAGCCCGGCGACAACCCCACCGGCGGCACCCCGCCGACCGATCCCACCGACCCAACTGACCCGACCGACCCGCCGCCAGATTGCGGCCCTGGTCATTCGTGGTCCGGCACAACCTGCGTGCCTGATGAACCCGAAGAATGCGACCCCAGCACCGGCGCAGTCTGCCCGCCTGATGATGGCGACGGTGACGGTGAGGATGGTGACGACGGCGATGGCGACGGGGATGACGGCGACGGGGATGGAGACGGTGACGGCGAAGGAGATGGCGACGGCAATGGCGAAGGTGACGGCGAATGCGATCCCGCGACCGACCCGAACCAATGCAAGGGCAACGAAGGCGGTGGCGACTGCGACCCGAAAACAGACCCTAACCAGTGCAAGGGTGACGATGAACCCGAGTGCGACCCAAAGACCGACCCGAACCAATGCATCAAGCCCAACGTCGAGGGTGAAGCCTGCGACACCGAGCTGAAGTGCGAAGGCGACGTTATCCAGTGCGCCATCCTGCGCAAACAGAAAGAGCAACTGTGCCAGTGGGTCTACAACGATCAGGTTCGCAGCGACATCGAGTCCGAACTGGCCGGTGAGGACTACCAGATCAAGGAAGAGTCCATCGCCGTCAGCGGCCTGTTCACCGAAGCCGTGAACCAAGGCCGCTGGCTGCCGCAGTCCTGCCCATCACCACAAACCGTTTCCATCATGGGGCGCAGCTACTCGTTTAGCTGGGAACCCGCCTGCCGTTTCGCCGAAGCCATCGGCCCGCTGATTGTCGCCCTGGCTTCGATCTTCTTTGCCGTCTCCATCGGACGCGGAATCAAGGGGTCTTGATATGCCACTACTACCACTGCTTGCCACCTTCCTCGGCTCCATCGTCTCCGGGCTGGTCTTCCGGGCGTTGGCTTCCCTCGGCTTTGCCTATGTCAGCTATGTGGGCATCGGCCAGCTGATCGACACCGTAGACGGCTACATCAAGGGCCTGTTCAACGGCATCCCCGCACCGGTCGCCGCCATCCTCGGCATGGCCAAGGTGGATGTAGCGATCAACATCGTTATCGCCGCCATCATCGCCCGCCTGCTGTTGGCCGGCATGGACCGCGTTACCGGCACCATCACCGGCCTCGCCCTGCTCAACAAGGCGGGTGGCTGATGTTCATCCTGCGCACCGGCCTGCAGGGCAACGGCAAGACCTTAAACACCATCAAGGAAGTGGACATCAAAGCGGCGAAAGAAGGTCGCCCGGTCTACTACCACAACATCCGCGGTTTCGATCCCAATGCCGAAGCCCTGGAAGCGGTGTGGACCGAGTTCGACAAGCCTGAGGAATGGTTCAAGCTGCCGCAGAACGCCATGATCGTCATCGACGAAGCGCAGACCTTCTTTCGGGTGCGCCCTGCTGGCTCTGCCGTCCCGGCCTACGCCAGCGCCCTGGAAACCATGCGCCACCGGGGCCACGAACTGCACTGCATCACGCAAAACCCCGGCCTGATCGACACCCACTTCCGCAAGCTCTGCAACTCCCACATCCACTACGTACGCGGCCACAAAGGCAAGGTCATCAAGCGCTGGGAATTTGAGCGCGTGAACATGGAGGTGGAGAAGAAAAACGACTTCACCGATGGCCAAGCCACTCGGATCTTGCTCGATAAGAAGTACTTCGGTGTTTACCAGTCCGTTGCCGAAGGCTCTGAACATCACATGAAGTTCAAACCGCCTCGGGCGCTGTTCGTCTTCATCGCCTGCATCATCGGCATCGGTTACTTCGGCTACGGCATCTATGAGCGGCGAATTAATCCGGACCGGCTTGAGGTCGAACCCGTCAGCCCGGCGCGCGCAACAGCAGAGCCAATGGGTGACCTCCTACCCCAGCCGACAACCCAGGGGCAAGCGCAGGCACTCACCCAGGAAGAGTACGTTGCACTGCGTGTGCCTCGGATTCCTGATGTGCCCAGCTCGGCGCCCATCTACGACGAAATCACCCGGCCCATCACCTACCCGAAGCTGTCCTGCGTGTACTCGTCCGATCCGGACATGGTCGGACGCAACCATAAGCGGCTGGTGATTGGCTATCGGGACGGCAAGGTCTACGGCTGCCGCTGCAACACCCAGCAAGGCACCCGCGCTGTCGTGTCCTTTGAGGCCTGCATGGCCTACGTCGAAGAAGGTGCCTTCGATCCGGCCAAGCCTGACCGAATGCCCCAGCAGCAACTGGATGGCCAGATCGTCCAGGGCCAACCGCCCGCAGAGTTCAGCAACCCCGGTTCGCCCCAGCAGCCCGCAGCAGGATCGCGGGTAACGGTCGTGCCGTACGACAGGGAGCGATTCCTGTGGTGAGTCATGCACGCCAAAGCCAACGCAACGCCATGCGCGGCGGCGTGGTTGCGTGCGAGGCACGAGCGCGCGTGTGCGCCGCCGCGCGGGCGCTGACGTCCCTGTAGCACGTCAGATAAACCAAGGTTAAACGTGTCAATTCGGCACTATTTGGAGCATTAGAAAATGGCAGTTAAAGACCAACTCCGTGTGAACCGTGAGTTCAAGGAAACGCCAACCGGACGCCTGTTCTTTGACCATCAGTCAGCCCGTATAACCGACCTGTCTAACGTCCGAATCCTGGCCTGCAGCGTCGATACCGTCCGCCAGTTGTATCGTGGCCTGATCCGTCCGGAGATCATGTGCCTGTTCGACAAGCCAGGGACCATCGTCGATTTCGCTGGCCAGCGCTGGCACTCGGGTCGCGTCAGCAAAGACTCCGGTTACCAGTACAAGCTCCAGAATGCTGACCTCGGGTTCATCCTGCTGGTGAAGAACTTCAACGCCAAAATCGAGAACATCGGCCCACACCTGAAAATCGAAGTGTCGCCCCATGCCATCGACCAGTTTTGCCCCGAGCGCCTGCAGGAACGCCTGGATTACTACGCCAGCCACGTGCTGACCAACGTCGAGCGCAACCAGTGCGCCGTTCACCTCGCACTAGATCTGCAAGGCTGGCAACCGCCTGCTGATCTGGTCGCCCGTATGCACTGCCGCGCACGCGCTGCCCGCGATATTTCCGGCATCAAGGAAATCCAGTGGACGCTGGAGTCAGCCACCTACGGCAAAGGCCAGTCCTACCTGTTCGGCTCGGCTGGTGGTGTCCAGCTGGGTATCTACAACAAGACCGAACAGGCCCGCTCCATTGACAAGCTCGACTATTGGGAAGGCATCTGGAAACGTCGCGACAGCTTCGACGAAGCCGACCCGGACAACTACAACCCGGAACAAGACGTGTGGCGTGTCGAGCTGCGTTATCACCACTCCGTCATCCAGCAATTCGCCTCCGGCTCGTTCGACCTGCAGACCAGCCAGATCATCCAGACCGATAGCTATGCAGCCTTCGCCCCGCACCTGGACGGCCTCTGGCGCTATGGCCTGCGCCAGTTCAAGCTGCTGGCTCGCCCTGGCTACTTCGAACCCATCTGGACCCTGATCCGCGAAGACGTCCGCGTCGATCTGCCGGTCGATTCCCTCGTCGATGAAACCGAATACAAGCGCCAGTACAAAACGTCTCGGGGCTTCTCGGGGAAGAATGTCGAGCTATTCCTGGGAAACTTCGTCAGCCTGCTGGCACGGGAGCGAGTGGGCGCTAGAAAGGCTTTCTACCGGCTCAAGGATTGGGAATGCTGGCCGGTAATCCGCGATCACTATGCCGCCAAGGGCATGGATGAAGACGGGCTGTACAAGCACATCAAGGCCATTCTTGAAGAACGGCATATTCGCTGGGGTCGGGCCGTCTGATGGCTATCGAGCAACTGGCTGACGGTCGCTGGAAAGTCGATGTTGAACCCATCAAGGGCCGGCGTTTCCGCAAGACCTTCAAGACCAAAGGAGAAGCCCTGCGCTTCGAAGCGACCTGCAGGGCCAATTGCATCGACTCGCCAGCCTGGACGCCCAAGCCGAAGGACCGTCGCCGCCTCTCCGAACTCTGCACCCGGTATCACGAACTGCACGGCCATGCCCTGGCTGACGGTGCCGCAATACTCCGCACCCTGCAGAACCTGGCTAAAGACCTGGGCGACCCCATCGCGGTCAAGCTAACCGGCAATGCTTTCTGCGAAACCCGAAACGCACTGCTCAAGGCTGGCATTCAAGGTAAGACGCTGAACAACCGACTTGGCTACCTGAAAGCACTGTTCAACGAACTGCACCGCCTGGGCGATATCGATTACCCGAACCCGTTGGCCAAGGTCCGTCCGTTACGCCTGCAGGAACGCCCGATTTCGTTTCTATCGACCTGCCAGATAGCCGAACTGCTCGAGGCCCTGGATGATCGCACCACCAGTCCGGGTATCGGCTTGATCGCTCGCGTCTGCCTGAGTACGGGTGCCCGCTGGGGAGAAGCCCAGGCGCTGACACCTGAGCGAGTGCGAAACGGCATGGTGACCTTTGCCAACACAAAGTCGAAGCGAACCCGGTCGATTCCGATTGATAAGGCCCTGGAAAAGTCCCTGCAGATCTACTTCAAGCGCCACGGTCTGTTCACCAACTGCATGCTGACCTTTAGCCGCGTACTGGAGAAGACCTCGATCAAGCTCCCGGCCGGCCAGGCCACGCACGTACTGCGGCACACCTTCGCCAGTCACTTCGTCATGCGGGGCGGGAACATCCTGACGCTGCAGAAAATCCTGGGGCATACGTCACTGGCAATGACCATGCGCTATGCGCACCTGTCGCCAGATCACCTGCAGGACGCATTACGACTTAACCCACTAACCGACGAGGGGCGTTAACATGTCGTACGTTTTGGCGTACGCTTGCAGCATGACTCAGGAGAACTGCTCCATGCGCACCCTTACAGCAAGCGAAGCACGCACTAACCTCTATCGGCTGATGGATCAATCTGCCGAATCTCACCAGCCCATTCTGATCTCTGGCAAGCGGACAAATGCTGTCCTGCTCTCGGCTGAGGATTGGGACGCCATTCAGGAAACCCTGTACCTGCTCTCTATTCCTGGCATGCGCGAATCCATCAAGGAAGGCATGGCAGAACCTGTAGACGAATGCGCTAAGGAACTGGACTGGTGACTTGGCAGCTCGTTTACACGAAACAGGCACAGAAAGACGCACAGAAGCTCGCTTCGGCGGGCTTGAAAGACAAGGCAAAGGCACTGCTGGAGGTCGTGCGAGAAAACCCGTTCCAGAACCCTCCGCCCTACGAAAAGCTTGTCGGAGATCTAGCCGGCGCTTACTCCAGACGTATCAACATTCAGCATCGCCTGGTCTATCAGGTGCTGCAGGATGAACAGACCGTCAAAGTGCTCCGTCTCTGGTCACACTACGAGTAAATCGGGCTTTCGACACTTTTTCGACACCTGCCGAAAGCCAGAAAGCAAAAAGCCCCGAAAACTTGTTAGCTTTCAGGGCTTTAGGTATTGCGAAAGTGGCGGTGAAGAAGAGATTCGAACTCTTGATACGGTTTCCCGTATACACACTTTCCAGGCGTGCTCCTTCAACCACTCGGACACTTCACCGGATCTCGACGTTTTGGCGTGTAGCCCGTCGAGGTGCGCTAATGTAGTCGAATGTTTTGCGGATGGCAAATTTTTTTAAAGGATTCATGCGCTTAAGAGCGCAGCGGGTTTTCGTCGTGCTCACTGGAGGTAGATTCGTCAAAGCGGATGTGGCCGAACAACAGAAAACCAAGGGAAGCGAACAGCCCCACACCGAACACCGCCAGCACACCGGCCGGGCTACGTAGGTAGAGGCTGTCGCCGAGCAGAACGGCTGCCAGCAGCAGGCCAAGCACTGCGGTCACGTAAAGAATGGAATAGAGGCTGTTCATGGGCGTCTCCTTCATTTCGACGTCACCGTAAGTGCAGCCCTGCCAGGCGGCCAATTACCATTTGGCATCGCTGTCATAGGCAAAAGCACTGACCGGCCGGTCAGTCACGGCGCTTTACCGAAGCGGTTCGGCTGAGTACCTTCTGCCCACATTCGGCCCCGCGCCGCCAATAAGGAAAACTGCCATGAGCGACCTGATCAGCTATCAATTCGAAGACGGCATCGCCACCCTGACCTTGAGCAATGGCAAGGTGAACGCTATCTCCCCAGACGTGATTGCAGCATTCCATGCTGCACTCGATCAGGCGGAGCAGGATCGCGCCATCGCCATCATCACCGGCCAACCCGGGATTCTTTCGGGCGGCTACGATCTGAAAGTCATGACATCAGGCCCGCAGAATGCCATTAACCTGGTAGCCGCTGGCTCCACCCTGGCGCGTCGCATGCTCGCTCACCCCTACCCGATCATCGTGGCCTGCCCGGGCCACGCAGTGGCCAAAGGTGCTTTCCTTCTTTTGTCTGCCGATTACCGTATCGGTGTTGAAGGTCCGTTCAACATTGGCCTGAACGAAGTGCAGATCGGCATGACGATGCACCACGTCGGCATCGAGCTGGCACGCGATCGCCTGCGCAAGTCGGCATTTCATCGCTCGGTGATCAATGGCGAGATGTTCGACCCAGCCGGTGCGATGGATGCAGGCTTCCTGGACAAGGTCGTGCCTGGCGAACAACTGCTGACCACCGCGCAAGCCGTGGCCCAGCATATGAAGAAGATCAACATGACAGCGCACAAGAACACCAAGCTGAAAGTGCGCAAAGCGTTGCTGGAAACCCTCGATGCAGCGATCGAGATGGACAAACAACACCTGATGTAAGGTGCGCCCACCACGCTCAGGCATAAAAAACGCCGCGACCTCTAAAGAGCCGCGGCGTTTTCTATTGAGCAGCGCTTAAACAAACATCCTCAGCCGGAGTAATCCAGAGCCGTCCAGGCCCTGCTCAACCCCTGTACCAGTACACATCCTGGATTGCTGAGCTGTTCGTTGAACTCGGCCGGGAGCAAGGTCGTTTCCCCCTCTGCAGCGCCATGACGCTCGGTCAGCCACTGCAGCTTGCCGCAGTTTGGCGTCTCGATGACGTAACTGGCCGCAATACTCGAGTGGTGGCTAGGTACCCGAACCACATCCAGCACCCTGCCTGCCTCTTCGACTCTCTGACCGTCGGAAACCAGTACAGCCCAGGCCTGCTCGCCCTCGATCACCAGGTAAGCACCATTGGCCTGTGGCCGCTCGACCTGCGGTTGAGCGCATCCACTCAGCAGGACCAATAGCACAATCGTCATCAGCATCTGTTGCATTGCCAATACCCCTTGCAAGGCGCTCGCTCCTCGGAACGAGCAGGTTGTCGTCGCCTGAATGAGGCCACTATCACCCAATACTGTTTATTTGTACAGTGTTTTTCGTTTACCCTTTCAACCCGGTAAATGATCGATTGCACAGGAGCGCCATCATGCTGGACGTACTACAGCTGAAACACCGAGTGAACCGCATGCCGCTGGAGCGTGTGCGTGACATGGTCGATGAGCTGTTGCTCGAGGGCATCGTCATGGAGAACCGCACGCCCTTCAATCGCCAGCACTTCAATACCTGCTTCGCCGAGATCGAGGCGCTGCTGCAACGCGCTGGCTACCATCGCCAACTGGACGTGGTTGGCTATCAGGGACTCGCCTACGCCCTGTTCGACCCAGGCCGCTGGGAGGCCGTAGAGGTGCTGCACTGGCTGCGTGATTTCGTCGAACTGAAGCAACAACATTCTTGCAGCTGACCTGCGCAGCAACGCTCCGAAATCGGCCAGCGCTCAAGTTGCTGCACAGTATTTGGGCAGTTCATGCCGGCGGCAGACTCTACTCAAGCGCCAGCTGTTTTTTTCTATCCCATTGAAAAATATGACGATACTGGCGCAGCCATCATGCTTGCCAGCAATCTGGCAAAAGCCTTGCTAAGGGAAACGCAACCACGCTCCTGATCGCCAACGGCGGTGATTCGGGCACACCGACAAAGACGTCAAAGACACCTCGTTGCCATCGGCAGCAGGCTGTTTGCGACGTCTTTTTTCGTTTCTGCAAGTCGAGGAATTGCCATGCTCCATCGTCTATCGCCCAATCGCCGCCTTTCTCTGCTGGGTTTTACCCTCAGTCTGTTGGCCGCCCCTTTGCTACACGCAGCCGAGCCGGAAAAAGCCGAACTGAAACTGGGCTTCATCAAGCTCACCGACATGGCGCCGCTGGCCATAGCCTACGAGAAGGGTTTCTTCGAGGATGAGGGGCTGTACGTCACCCTCGAAGCACAGGCCAACTGGAAGGTGCTACTGGACCGGGTGATCGACGGCGAGTTGGATGGCGCGCACATGCTCTCCGGTCAGCCGCTGGGCGCCACCATTGGCTTTGGCACCAAGGCCGAGGTGGTCACCGCCTTCACCATGGACCTCAACGGCAACGCCATCACCGTTTCCAACGAGGTCTGGCAGGCGATGAAGCCGCAGGTGCCGATGGCCGATGGCAAGCCGGTGCACCCGATCAAGGCCGACGCCCTCAAGCCGGTGATCGAGCAGTACGCCGCCGCCGGCAAGCCGTTCAATCTGGGCATGGTGTTCCCGGTGTCGACGCACAACTACGAGCTGCGTTACTGGCTGGCCGCCGGCGGCATCAATCCGGGTTACTACGCGCCGCAGAAAGGCGACATCAGTGGCCAGATCGACGCTCAAGCACTGCTCTCGGTGACCCCGCCGCCGCAGATGCCAGCCACCCTCGAAGCCGGCACCATCAGCGGCTACAGCGTCGGCGAGCCGTGGAACCAGGCCGCCGTATTCAAGGGTATCGGCGTGCCGGTCGTGGCTGACTACGCAATTCGCAAGAACATGTCGGAGAAGGTTTTCGGTGTCTCGCGCACCTGGGCCGACGCCAACCCGGAGACCCACAAGCGTCTGGTCAAGGCGCTGATCCGTGCCGGCAAGTGGCTGGACGAGAACAACAACGCCAACCGCGCCGAAGCCGTGGAGATTCTCTCGCGGCCGGAGTACGTCGGTGCCGACGCCAAGGTGATCGCCAACTCGATGACCGGCACCTTCGAGTTCGAGAAAGGCGACAAGCGCGAGGTGCCGGACTTCAACGTGTTCTTCCGCTATCACGCCACCTATCCCTATTACTCCGACGCCATCTGGTACCTGACCCAGATGCGCCGCTGGGGGCAAATCGCCGAGGCCCAACCGGACAGCTGGTACCTGGAAACCGCCAAGCGTGTTTTCCTCCCGGATATCTACCGCGAAGCGGCCGCCGAGCTGGTCAGCGAGGGCAAGGCCGAGGCCGCCGACTTCCCGCCGGCCGATGAGGACGGCTTCCGCGAGCCGCTCGCCGACACCATCGACGGCATTGTCTACGACGGCCATCAGCCCAACGCCTATCTCCAGCAGTTCAGCATTGGCCTGAAGGGCGATAACACGCTCTAAGCATGGCCGCGCCGCCCCGCGCAGCCACAACCGACCAGAGGACAGGACGATGAGCAACCCCAACGTCGCCACCCCAATCCAGCAGACGCTCAAGACGGCGCGTCACAGCGCCCTGATCAAGCGCCTGGCCAGCAGCCTGATTCTGCCGGCACTAGGTATAGCCGTGTTCCTGATGTGCTGGCAGGGCCTGGCCAACCATATCCAGACCAGCCTCGGCCAGTTTCCCGGACCGCTGCAGGTCAGCGAGCAGTTCACCGGGCTGATGGCCGCTCACCAGCGTGAACAGGACAAGGCTGCCGCCTTCTATCAGCGCCAGGAGACACGCAACGCGGCCCTGCTGGCGAAGAATCCCGATGCCGAAGTGAAAATTCGCCCCTACACCGGCAAACCGACCTTCATCCAGCAGATATTCACCAGCCTCTACACCGTGGCCGCCGGTTTCGCGATCGCCTCGTTGCTGGCCGTCCCGCTGGGTATCGTCTGCGGCCTGAGCAAGTCCCTGTACAGTGCGCTCAACCCACTGATCCAGGTGTTCAAACCGGTCTCGCCACTGGCCTGGCTACCGCTGGTGACCATGCTGGTCAGCGCCCTGTACGTCAGCGATGACCCGCTGTTCGCCAAGTCCTTCCTCACCTCGGCCTTCACCGTGGCGCTGTGCTGCCTGTGGCCGACGGTCATCAACACCACGGTGGGCGTGGCCGGCATCGACAAGGACCTCAACAACGTCAGCAAGGTGCTGCGCCTTTCACCACTGAGCCATGTACGGCGCATCGTCCTGCCGGCCGCACTGCCGATGATCTTCACCGGCCTGCGCCTGTCCCTGGCCACCGGCTGGATGGTGCTGATTGCCGCGGAGATGCTGGCGCAGAACCCGGGGCTGGGCAAATTCATCTGGGACGAATTCCAGAACGGCAGCTCCAACTCCCTTGGCCGGATCATGGTGGCGGTGATCGTCATCGGCCTGATCGGCTTCGCCCTCGACCGTCTGATGCTTGTCCTGCAGCGCCTGTTCAGCTGGGACAAGAACGCCGTATTGCGCTGATCCAGGAGACCTTCTATGAGCCATTCCCACCTCGAACTGACCAACGTCGGCATCGACTTCCCCACCGACAAGGGCCTGTTCTGCGCGTTGCAGAACGTCAATCTGAAGATCGACAAGGGCGAATTCGTCTCACTGATCGGCCATTCCGGTTGCGGCAAGTCGACGGTGCTCAACATCGTCGCCGGCCTCCATCAGGCTACCAGCGGTGGCGTAATCCTCGATGGGCGTGAGGTGACCGAGCCCGGCCCGGAGCGCGCCGTGGTGTTTCAGAACCATAGCCTGCTGCCCTGGCTGAGTTGCTATGAAAATGTTGAGCTGGCCGTACGCCAGGTGTTCAAGGGCAGTAAGTCACGGCAGGAAATGCGTGACTGGATCGAGCATAACCTGGCCCTGGTGCACATGACGCACGCCCGCGACAAACGCCCCGGAGAAATTTCCGGCGGCATGAAACAGCGCATCGGCATCGCCCGCGCTCTGGCCATGCAGCCCAAGGTTTTGCTGATGGACGAGCCATTCGGTGCGCTCGATGCCCTGACCCGCGCCCACCTTCAGGATTCGCTGATGGAGATCCACGCAGAGCTGGGCAACACGGTGATCATGATCACGCATGATGTCGACGAAGCAGTTCTGCTCTCCGACCGCATCGTGATGATGAGCAACGGCCCGGCGGCGACCGTCGGTGACATACTCAAAGTCGAGCTGGAACGCCCGCGCGAGCGCATGGCGCTGGCACACGATAGCGGCTATCACAACTATCGCGCAGCCGTGCTGGAGTTTCTCTACCAGCGTCAGCAGCGCCCGGCGGCTTAACCGCATGACGCCGCTCAGGCTCCAGAACCTGGGCGGCGGAACCTCTGGGCTGCCGAGTGGACGAACATCTGCCTTCAACCGACAAGCAGAGAAATCCGTGCTAGACCTCACCACCTGGAATCTTTCGATTCCTACCGAACCCGCCCCCACCACCATCAGTACCGAACGACTGAATAACAGCTATGAGAGTCGCTACTTTCGGCGCAACACCGATGGCAGCGTGACCTTCTGGGTCCCGGTAACCGGCTCGCCCACCGCCGATGCCCGCTACCCGCGCAGCGAACTGCGGGAAACCCTGCGCGATGGCAGCCTCGACAACTGGCTGCATGCCAGTTCCGACAGTTACCTCAGCGCCGTACTCAAGGTCGACCAGGTCCCCAGCCGCAACAAGGTGGTGATCGGGCAGATTCACAGTACGGACGTCCCTGGCAGCCAGAATGACCCGTTGCTCAAGCTGCAGTATCACTACCTGCGCGGCGTTGGCCGGCTCGAGCTGCTGTTGCGCGCCCGCCCGGGCGACAGTGAAGTGAAGAACATCCTGCTGGCTGAAAACGTGCAGCTGGGCGAGCGCTTTGGCTACGACCTGCGCGTCACCCCCAGCGGTCGCGTTGGCATCAGCGTATCGAGCACCGACGGCGATAGTGGCTCCTACTATCGCCAATTGAGCAGCAGTTGGGACACCCAGTACCTCTACTTCAAAGCAGGTGCCTACATCCAGGACAACTCAGGGCCGGACAGCGAAGGCGGTCGTGTGACCTTCTACCACCTCAACAGCCTGCACCGCTGAGCTGGCCAGCCGCTTACAATCGCCACTTTCCCTGACAGTGACACGATCATGGCGCGCCTGACCCTCGAGTTTCCCGAAGACCAGTACTGCTACAGCACCCATCTCACCGTTCGCGTTACCGACATCAACGGCGCCAACCACCTCGGCAACGATTCGATGATCTCGATGATTTCCGAGGCCCGGGCGCGCTTTCTCTTCGAGTTCGGCATCCGTGAAACGGACGGCAACGGCGTTGGCATCATCGTCACCGATCTGGCGACGACCTACCGCGCCGAAGCGCATGCACGCGACCAGTTGATGTTCGAAGTGGGCGTCATGGACTTCAACAAGTACGGCGGCGATATCACCTTCCGCATTACCCGCCCTGCCGATGGCAGGTTGATCGCGATGGCCAAATCCGGCTTCGTGTTCTTCGATTACCCTCAGTCGAAGGTCGTGCAGATGCCGGAGCAGTTCAGCGCCAAGTTCCCCAAGGTCAATCGCGTGGTCGGATAACTGACCTGTTGGCGTGACAGTTGCTGAATCCTCTGCTACGCCTTAGGGCATAACGATAAACGGCCTGTCACGCCAGGTTCATCGACGAATCGAAACATGGCAGGTCGACCTTGGGAGGAATCGCAATGCCAGCCATACGCAAACGCGCACAACGCACCGCACTGATCGCAAGCCTTGCAGCCTGGTCCCTACTCGCACTCCCCTTGCCCACTCACGCCCTCTCCTCATTCATGCATGCCACGTCTGGCGCAGCGACTTCGTCTGAGACAGTCGCTTGTAACAGCCCGCTCAGTTCCTGAGCAGAATGCGGCAAGCCGCACCATTTCAGCGCCCTGCGCCTTGAAAAAGTGCAAATAACCGGCCCGAGATCGCAAACGATCGCCTGCAACGCAGCGGTAGCCGCACCTCTGCCGACCTGGCACAAGCGCTGCATTGGCCACACTACAACTTGATTAAAGCGCGACGCTCAACGAAGAGCGCCGCACTTCCCGGAGTTTCGGGACTTGGACAAAGGCGTCCTCGCTAGGTGACTAGCGGGACGCCTTTTTTGTTGCGTGCCGTTCGGCCGCCACTCTGAACGCTTTCAAGCCCGGACAAGCGATCCGAAGATCGCTTCCGGCACCGGCCTTGCGCAGTGGCTCATTCAGGAGAATGCCGCATGGAAAAACTCAAACTGGTCATGATCGGTAACGGCATGGCAGGTGTACGCACGCTGGAAGAGCTGCTCAAGCTCGCACCGGACCTCTACGACATCACGGTATTCGGCGCCGAGCCTCACCCCAATTACAATCGCATCCTGCTCTCTCCGGTTCTCGCCGGTGAACAGAGCTTCGAAGACATCGTCCTCAACGACCTCGACTGGTACGAGCGCCATGGCATCAGGCTGCTGCTGGGGCGCAAGGCGGTGAAGATCGACCGCAAAGCGCGCCGCGTGCTGGCCGATGACGGCAGCGAGGCGCGCTACGATCGCCTGCTGATCGCCACCGGCTCCAGTCCCTTCATCCCACCGCTGCCCGGCACGGAGCTGGAAGGGGTGATTGGCTATCGCGACATCGCCGATACCCGAATGATGATGAACAGCGCCACGACTCACCGCCATGCAGTGGTCATCGGCGGCGGCTTGCTCGGTCTGGAAGCAGCGCATGGCCTGAAGCGGCGCGGCATGGACGTCAGCGTGGCGCATATCGGCCAGTGGTTGCTCGACCGACAACTGGATCGCACCGCCGCAAGCATGCTGCAGCGCTCGCTGCAGGAACGTGGACTGAACGTCCTTCTGGGTAAACACACTGCAGAACTACAGGGCAATGCTGAGGGTCGCGTCTGCGCGGTGAAATTCAAGGATGGCCAGGTGATACCCGCCGACCTGGTGATCATGGCTGCCGGCATCCGCCCCAATATCGAGCTGGCCCGCAGCGCCGGGCTTCCCTGCCAGGGCGGCATCGTCGTCACTGACACACTGCAGACCTACGACCCGCGCATCTACGCGATCGGCGAATGCGCCGATCACCGGGGTATTGCATACGGCTTGGTAGCGCCGCTCTACGAACAGGCCAGGGTGTGCGCCAATCACCTGGCCCGACTGGGCTTCGCCCGTTATTCAGGGTCGGTCACCTCGACCAAACTCAAGGTCACGGGTATCGATCTATTTTCCGTCGGCGATTTCATGGGCGCCGAGGATAGCGAGACCATCACCCTGTGCGACCCCATCGGCGGGATCTACAAGAAGCTGGTCATCAAGGACGAGATACTGATCGGCGCCTGCCTGTACGGCGATACCGCCGACGCCTCCTGGTATCTGCAGCTGATCCGGGGAAAACAGCCTATCGGCGAGATTCGCGACTCGCTCATCTTCGGCGATATCACCGTCCGGCACACGGACGAGGCCGCCACCGACCAGCCCTTTGCAACCGTCAGGCAATGCGCCTGAGCACCCTGCCCGACTGCCGCCAGGAGCGCCCAGCCATGAACTCTCACCAAGTCACCGCCTCCACCTGCTGCTACTGCGGGGTCGGCTGCGGCGTACTGATCGAACACGACGGCGAAAAGATTCTCGGCGTCAGCGGCGATCCGGATCATCCGGCCAACTATGGCAGGCTGTGCAGCAAGGGCTCGACGCTGCACCTGACCGGCGACCTCGATGCCCGCGCGCTGTACCCCGAACTGCGCATGAGCAAAAGCCTGGCACGCGTCCAAACGGATTGGGATGCCGCCCTGGATCATGCAGCCACCCTCTTCGCCGAAACCATCCGCGAGCACGGCCCGGACAGCGTTGCCTTCTACATATCCGGCCAGCTGCTGACCGAGGATTACTACGCCTTCAACAAACTCGCACGGGCGCTGGTCGGCACCCACAACATCGATTCGAACTCGCGCCTGTGCATGAGCTCGGCGGTGGTCGGTTACAAGCGCAGCCTGGGCGCCGACGCACCGCCCTGCTCCTACGCCGATATCGAGCAGAGCGACTGCCTGCTGATCGCCGGCTCCAACATGGCCTACGCCCACCCCGTACTGTTCCGACGACTGGAAGAAGCCAAGGCCAGACGGCCACAGATGAAGGTCATCGTCATCGACCCCAGGCGCACCGACACCTGTGAGCTGGCCGACCTGCACCTGGCATTGCAGCCTGGCAGCGACGTGGCGCTGTTTCACGGGATCATGCACGTACTGCTACAGCATGGCTGGGTCGACCGTGGTTTTATCGAAGCGCATAGCGAAGGCTTCGAAGCCCTGGAAAACCTGGTACAGGACTATCCGCCATCCGTAACGGCGCAAATCTGCGGTATCAGCATCGACGACCTGATGACCTGCGCGCGCTGGATCGGCGAAGCGCCGAGTTTTCTATCGCTGTGGTGCATGGGGCTTAACCAGTCCAGCGCCGGCAGCGCCAAGAACAGTGCGCTGATCAACCTGCACCTGGCCACCGGGCAGATCGGCAAAGCCGGCGCCGGCCCGTTCTCCCTGACTGGCCAGCCCAATGCCATGGGCGGCCGTGAAACCGGTAGCCTGAGCAATCTGCTGCCCGGCCACCGAGACGCCAGCAATGCCGAACATCGCGCCGAAGTGGCCAGCTACTGGGGCGTAGATGGCCTATCGGACATTCCGGGGCTGTCCGCCATCGAGCTGTTCGACGCCGTGCACGACGGGCGTATCAAAGCACTGTGGATCGCCTGCACCAACCCCGCGCAGTCGTTGCCCGATCAGCGCAAAGTCCACGAGGCGCTGGCGAAGTGCCCGTTCGTGGTAGTTCAGGAAGCCTTCCACACCACAGAAACCTGCGCCCATGCCGACCTCCTGCTGCCCGCTGCCAGCTGGGGAGAAAAGGAAGGTACGGTGACCAACTCCGAGCGCCGCGTCAGCCATGTGCGGCGCGCCGTACCAGCACCAGGACAGGCACGTGCCGACTGGTCGATCACCTGCGACTTCGCCCGGCGTCTGGAAAAACGACTACGCCCCGGCCTGCCCAGCCTGTTCGACTTCAGCAACGCCGAGGCCTTGTTCGAGGAATACAAGCACCTGACCGCTCAGCGCGACCTCGACCTTTCCGGCTTGAGCTACGCCTATCTCGACGACCTGGGGCCTCAGCAGTGGCCATTCCCGCCCGGCGCCGAACAAGGCTGTGCGCGACTGTACGTCGATGGCCGCTTCCCGACTGCCAATGGCCGCGCCCGCTTCCATGCAGATCCCTATCGAGCGCCGCAGGAACGGCGCAGCAGCGCCTACTCGTTGACCCTCAACACCGGCCGCCTGCGCGACCAATGGCATGGCATGAGCCGCAGTGGAACGGCCGCACGCCTGTTTGGCCACGTCGACGCAGCTCTGCTAAGCCTGCATCCGGACGACATGCACAGCCGTGACTTGCACGATGGCGAGCTGATCAGAGTGCAGAGCCGCCGCGGCAGCCTGATCCTCCCGGTACAGGCCGATGACGCATTGCAACCCGGCCAAGCCTGGCTGCCGATGCACTGGGGCAACCGTTTTCTCAAGGGGTTGGGCAGCAACGTGCTGACCTTGCCGGCGTTCGACCCGCTGTCCAGGCAGCCCGAGCTCAAGCATGCAGGCGTCGAAATCAGCAAGGTCGAGCTGCCCTGGCGCCTCTTCGCCCTGGTCGAAGGCGACGTACAGGCACGCCTGCAGGCGCTGCGTCCGCTGTTCGAGATGTTTGCCTATGCCAGCCTAGTGCCGACCGGGCGAGAGCGCCCGGCCCTGTTGATTCGAGCTGCCAATGTCGAGCCTGTCAGCGCAGAACAGCTGAGCCAGATCGACCGCCTGCTGCAACTGACTCAGGGCCCAGTGCTGAGCTACGACGACCCACGGCGCAGCGTGAGCAAACACCTGCGCATCGAAGCCGGCCGTATCGTCAGCTTCCGTCTCGCCGGCGAGACGGCTGCCTGCGAATGGCTGCGCAGCCTGTGGCAGGAAGGTCGCATCGACGGCGATCTGCAGCGCTGGCTGCTGGCACCTCTTGCGGCACCGCCGGGCAATAGCGCGGTGCTTGCGCGCAGCAGAGTCCTGTGTAACTGCCTGAACGTCAGCGAAGCCAGGGTGCGCGCCGGCATTGAGGAAGGGCTCGACCTCAATGGCCTCAAGGAGACGCTCAAGTGCGGCACCAGTTGCGGCTCCTGCGTCCCCGAAATCAAGCGCCTGCTGGCCCAGCAGGCTGCAACGACCGCATGACACTAGGCGAGGAATTGGAGATGAATGCAAAAGTCTGGCTGGTGGGTGCCGGTCCTGGCGATCCTGAACTGCTGACCCTCAAGGCGGTGAAGGCGCTGAAGCAGGCGGAAATCGTCATGCTCGACGATCTGGTCAACCCGGTCGTGCTCGAACACTGCCGCCAGGCACGCGTCATCGCCGTGGGCAAGCGCGGTGGCTGCCGCTCAACACCACAAGCGTTCATCCATCGCCTGATGTTGCGTTATGCGCGCCAGGGCAAGTGTGTGGTACGCCTCAAAGGCGGCGACCCATGCATTTTCGGACGCGCCAGCGAGGAAGCCGACTGGCTGACCGCACGGGGTATCGAGGTCGAGATCGTCAACGGCATCACCGCTGGCCTGGCCGGCGCCACCCAATGTGGTATCCCGCTGACCTTACGCGGCGTGGCCCGCGGCGTGACCCTGCTGACCGCGCACACCCTCGATGACAGCGCCTTGAACTGGTCCGCACTGGCACAAAGCGGTACTACCCTGGTGGTCTACATGGGTGTGGCCAAACTGGCCGATATCCGCGACGGCCTGCATGCCGGCGGCATGTCAGGGCAGATGCCGGTGGCAATGATCGAGAATGCCTCATTGCCACAGCAACGCGAGTGCCGCAGCCACCTCGGCACGATGCTCGAAGACGCCGCAGCATTCGCGCTGAAGAGCCCGGCCATAGTGGTGATAGGTGAAGTCGTGGCCGAGGCAGCTCTGGCAGAGATAGCCCTGCTGGAACACGGCTAAAGCTTTTGTCAGCCTCATAAAAAGAAAAACCCGGCCAAGGCCGGGTTTTCTCAGAGCACCAGAAGCATTACTGCTGGATCTGGGCTTCTACTTCAGCTTCAACGCGACGGTTGATGGCGCGACCGGAATCGGTGGCGTTGTCAGCAACCGGGCGAGTCTCACCGTAGCCAACAGCGTTCACGCGGTCACCGTCTACACCGTACTGGTTAACCAGCACGTTGCGCACGGCGTTGGCACGACGCTCGGACAGACCCTGGTTGTAAGCGTCAGTACCGACGGAGTCGGTGTGACCTTCAACGGTGGTGGTGGTCTGCGGATACTGGTTCATGAAGTCAGCCAGGTTTTTGATGTCACCGTAGCTTTCTTCTTTCACGCGATCCTTGTCGAAGTCGAACTTGACGTCCAGCTCGACGCGAACGGTTTCCATGGCCGGTTCCGGAGCCGGCTCAGGAGCAGGCTCGGCAGCGGCAACAACCGGAGCCGGGGCCGGCTTGCTGCCGCCACCGAAGTTCAGACCAACACCCACGCCAGCTTGCCACTCGGTGTCGCCCTGGTCGATGTTGTACAGAGCGTCAACGCCAGCACGGGCGTAGAACATCTCGGTGAAGTAGTACTTGGCACCCGCGCCAGCGATGGCCAGGGTGGAGTGATTACGACCGCTGCCATTGGCATCGCCGATGCTCTGGTGACCGAAGCCGGCAGACACGTACGGACGCAGACCGGCAGTCGGCTGACCGAAGTGGTAGATGGCCTTCAGGTCAGTCAGGTTGCCTTTGATGTTCTTGCTACCGGCAGAACCTTCACCACGCAGATCGTGATACTCGCCGTACGACAGTGCGAGTTCGACATCATCGGTCAGGTAGTAGCCAATGCTGCCGCCGAACAGGTTGCCTTCATCCTGAGCGAAGTCACGCTGAGAGTCGGTGAAGTAGCGATTGACGAAACCCTCCACCTCGACAGCGCCTTGGCCTTGTGCCAGCGCACCGAAGGAAGTTGCGGCAACGATAGAGCCAATTACAACGCCCAAGGTGTTTTTTACTTTCATCCGTTAAATCCCCATCTTGGTGGTTAGTCAGTTGCCAGGTAAATCAGTCGGCAACTTGGCGGCGATTTTATCAGGTCTCGCCATCCCCTTAGTGGTCGGAAAGCTGAACTAAGTTTCGGAGGTTTCCGAAAATTTATCCCGCAACCGATCCAATGCTCGCTTGTAACGCATTTTCGTTGCGCTCAAGCCCATGTGCATGATGTCTGCGATCTCCTGAAACTCGAGCTCTGCAACAAAACGCAACACGAGAATCTCTCGGTCGATTGGATTGACGTGGACCAACCATCGATCCAGACCGCCTCGCTCTTCGACCTTGGGCGTCTTTTCGTCGGACGCTTCCTCAAGCGGATCCAAACTTAAGGCGTCAATCAGTCGACGCTTACGCCGTTCTTTCCGGTACTGAGTAATACATTCGTTGTAAGTGATGCTGTAAAGCCAGGTCTTGAACTTGGACTTACCTTCAAAGTTCTTCAGGCCGTAGAGCACTTTAAGCATGACCTCCTGACAGACATCGTCAGCATCCCTTTCGTTCCCTAAATAACGCGCGCAAACATTGAATAATGTTCGCTGGTAGCGCCTCATCAACTCCTCGTAGGCACGAGTAATGTGAAACAGCTCGTCGTGGGCGCGCGCCACCAGCTCTTCATCGGTGAGCTCGCGGGGGTCATAGCGCTTGGGCAGTGGCTGAACTTTGTTCAAAACGGGTCGGGCCGACGGTCAGGACGAAAAGTGCCCGACAGGTCATGCCTGCCGGGCAGCTGCATAAAATACCAGATTGGCGTCAGCGACTGTTCACACGTTGCTCAAGCATCACTCGATTTGCGACCGAAACCAGCTCGCCGCTGTCGGTCAGTAACGTGGTTTTCACCGTGCCGATCTCTTCGATCTGCCCTTCGACCTCACCAACCTGCACTTGTTGCCCGACCTGGTACAACTCACGCACGTAAATTCCCGCCAGAATCTGACTGGCGATATCACGACTTCCCAGCCCCAGTGCCAGCGCCACCGCCAGGCCGACGGAAATCAGCACGATGGCGATCACGTTGTTGAGCAGCTCGGTCTTGACTTCCAGCTGGCCAATGGCCACCGAGATACTGATGATGATCACCAGACCCTGCGCCACCCGGCCCAGTCCGTGGGCGTAATCCAGGCCCACGCCATCTGCCGCGCCACGTACCAGGCTGCTGACCAGTTGCGCCAGCAGGACACCAGCAAGCAGCACCAGCGCGGCACCAAAGACCTTGGGCAGATACAACGCCAGAACGTCGAGCGTGGCAGAAACACGCTGCAGCCCCAGGGACTCCGCCGCAGAAACCAGAAAGATCAGCAGTACGAACCAATAGACGATCTTGCCGATCAGGGTCGAAACCGAGGCATGAATACCGACACGGCCGAGCATCTTGGTCAGGCCGGTGCCCATCATCAAGCGATCCAGGCCAACCTTGCCAAGCAGCTTGGACAGCAAGGTGTCGAGCAGCTTGGCCACGACGAAACCGAGCAGCACCAGAACCAGCGCGACGAACAGATTGGGAATGAAGCCGGCAACCTTAGTCCACAGTGCGGTCATCGCGGAAATCAGGCTTTGGGTCCAGGGGTCGAGTTCCATTTCAATCGGCCTTATCAGCAGAAGCAGAGGATTGGGTACGGCGCGAAACCGGCGCCACATGCGCCGAACCGTTGTTCAGGGCGATCATCAAGGCCTGCACCCAGTTGCCCACCAGGCTGAACAGGTCACCCGCACCGACTTGCCGGTTGGCAGTCTTGAGAACCCGATGCAGGCAAGCATCGTCGTCATGGCTGGACGGCGAGGACTTGAGCAAATCGCGTAGAGATTCTTCAAATGGATCGTGCATACGCACCTCACGGGATGTCACGGCTAGACGACATGGCCTGGCAGCGAGTCACACATCACAACCAGCGCCAACGGCGGAAAAGCAGTAACTGCCCCACGGCAAGCAGCACCATCAGGCCGCAGGCAATGAAAAAACCGGTCGGATTGTCCGCCCCGGGAATCCCGCCTACGTTGATCCCCAACAGCCCGGTCAGGAAGCTGAGCGGCAGGAACAGCCCGGTAATCACCGTGAAGCGATACATGATCCGATTCATGCGCTCGCCCAGCCGACTGCTCTCCGCCTCGAGCACCAGACTGACCCGCTCACGGACCAGCTCCAGCTCTTCCAAATAGCGAGTCAGCCTGTTGTTGAGTTCGTTCCAGTAATCGTCGTCGTCCTCGACGAACCATGGCTGCTTGTTACGAGCCAGCTGCGCATACAGGTCGCGTTGCGGCGCCAGAAAACGCCGCAGGCTGGCAGCGCGTCGGCGCACTTGCAGCATCAGGCCATGATCGGGACGATAACTCTCATCTTCATCGAGACGATCCTCCTCATCGTCGAGCTGTTCACTCAGTTCGGTGACCAGATCATCGACGCGACTGGTCAGGTGTCGCGCCAGCTCCAGCAACAGTTCGGAGGAGGTTCTCGGCCCCTTGCCAGCCTGCAGATCGGCAATCAGCGCATCAGTGGCCAGCAGCGGGCGTAAGCGCAGGGAAATGACACGCCGCGCGTCGGCAAAGATGCGTACCGAAACCATGTCCTCCGGCTCGGCCCCCGGGTTGCGATTGACGCCGCGCAAAAATACCAGCAGCTCGTTGTCCGGTAGCGGCAGCAACCGTGGCCGGGTATTCTCTTCCAGCAACAGATCGCAGCTGAACTCATCCAGCCCACTGTCCTGACGCAGCCAGCGTTGCGCCTGCTGCTGGCTTCGATCCCAGTGCAACCAGAGACTTTCCTGTTCACCCAGCTGCAGGTTGTCCAGCTGGGCCCGTTCGATGCTGCGCGCCCCGCCCTTACCATCGAGTACGAAGGCATGCAGCAGCGCCAAATCCTGATCCTGCATCGGCTTATTCCGGCATCTTCAGGGCTTGCGGGGAAACGATGGCGCCATTGTTATCGGCATACAGGTATTCACCCGGCTTGAAGGTCACGCCGCCAAAGGTGACCGGCACATTCAGGTCACCGATGCCGCGCTTGTCGGTTTTCATCGGATGGCTGGCCAGCGCCTGCACACCCAGATCGGTCTGTGCGATCACGTCGACATCACGGATGCAGCCATAGATCAGGATGCCTTCCCAGCCGTTCTTCGCGGCTTTTTCGGCAAGCATGTCGCCTAGCAGCGCACGACGCAGGGAGCCGCCGCCATCAACCACCAGCACCTTGCCCTGTCCAGGTAGATCGACCTGCTCCTTCACCAGCGAGTTATCTTCGTGGCACTTGATCGTCACGATCTGCCCGCCGAAGGAGTCGCGCCCGCCGTAGTTGGCGAACATCGGTTCGACTACTTGAACCAGTTCCGGATAGGCGTCGCACAGATCAGGGGTGATGTAGTGCATGGCAGAACTCCTTTCGACAATGAATGAGCGATTAGCGCCTGGTGATCCTGTTCATTGACCGGCCATGGCCATGACAATTCAGCGCATGGCCGTTGTTGACAGAAAACCGCCAAGTGAACGAAGGGCAATGAGCAACCCCGGAAATGACCAGCTGCGCACAATGCGTCACATATTAGCGATAAGCGCACCATGAAGAAACGCCCGCAACACCTCAGGCACCCTCGACGCCGACAGGCACGGTAACGCTCTCGGGCAGGCGCAGATGTCGCAACCAGTATTCGGCGAGCGGCCACACCTCACGTTGCGCCTCTTTGCTGACCAGCATCTCGATGTGACCGAAGTCGCTGGAGAAGCCGTTTTCCCTGGCCAGCAGCAGGAAGTGTCTGGCAGCACCGGTGCATTGCTCAAGCAGCTTGCGACACGCCCAAGCCGGATCCTGATGATCATTTGCGGCGCTGACCGCCAGCACGGGCACACTCACGCGCGCCAGACCTGCCCACCAGTCCTGCTCGCCATTACCGAAACGACCGAACAAACGAAGCCAGCGCAGTGCTTCCAGCGCCAGGCCGACGGGTTCGTCTTCGGGTCCGCGCTTGAGTCGTCGCCCGGACAAGTAAGGCATGGCTCGCAGCAAAAGGCGGCTGCCCCACTCCACTGGTGGGATTTTCAGCGGCCAGTAGCTACGACTGACCTGACTGCCAAACAACGCAGCCGAACCTATACGCGCCTCATCAAGGTGAGCGCCACCCAGTGCAGCGGCAAGAATCACCCCGCCAAGCGAATGGCCGAGCCAGTGAGCCGGTTGACCGCTTTGCTCGTAGACGAAGTCGGCGATGGCCGGCAGGTCGTAGCGGACATACTGGGCCACGTTGTTGTCCCGATAGCCCTGGTTTCGCGGCGACAGCCCATGACCACGCATCTCGCTGATCCACACGTCGAAACCGGCGCGAGCCAGGTAGGCTCCCAGCCCGATACCTTTGGGCGAGTACCAGAAGCGTCGATTGGAGAAGCTGCCATGCAGCAGGACCACGGGTACGCCCCGTTCACTTCGATCGCCGGCCAGGCCAAGACGGGTCAGCGCCAGTTCGACGCTAGGGTCAGGACTGTTGTTGGGCTTGAGAAGATAGATGTCTTCGCTGAGATCACCACGCAGTTCGGCACTGATCAGGGAGACGGGGAAAAGCTCACTACTGCTTTGCATGGACCATGAAAACCACAATGGAGCTGAGCGACTGCCGGAAAATTGCCGTGAGCATTCCCTGCTGTCGCGGGCAGCTGAGCGGAAGGTTGCCTGTCGGGATAACAGGCAACAAAAACCGCCGTGGCGATTTATACATCGCTAACGACGGCCCGACATCAATAACGAAAAAGCAGCGGGCATCAAAAAGGGCGGGATCAACCCGCCCTTTTTGGGATGGCCCTAGGCCTCAGGCTGGCTGCGCTTCTGCCAGGAAGAACCAGGTATCGAGTACCGAGTCCGGGTTCAGCGAGACGCTCTCGATGCCCTGCTCCATCAGCCAGCGCGCCAGATCCGGGTGGTCCGACGGGCCTTGACCGCAGATGCCGATGTACTTGCCAGCCTTGTTGCACGCGGCAATGGCGTTGGCCAGCAGCTTCTTCACCGCCGGATTACGCTCATCGAACAGGTGCGCCACGATGCCCGAGTCACGGTCCAGACCCAGAGTCAGCTGAGTCAGGTCGTTGGAACCGATGGAGAAACCATCGAAGAACTCGAGGAACTCGTCGGCCAGCAGGGCGTTGGACGGCAGTTCGCACATCATGATGACCTTCAGGCCATCCTGACCGCGAGCCAGACCGTTGTTGGCCAGCAGCTCGACGACCTGGCTGGCTTCGCCGAGGGTACGCACGAACGGCACCATGATCTCGACGTTAGTCAGGCCCATCTCGTTACGCACTTTCTTCAGCGCGCGGCACTCGAGCTCGAAGCAGTCGCGGAACGACTCGCTGATGTAGCGCGAGGCGCCACGGAAGCCCAGCATCGGGTTCTCTTCTTCCGGCTCGTAGAGCTTGCCGCCGATCAGGTTGGCGTATTCGTTGGACTTGAAGTCCGACAGACGCACGATGACCTTCTTCGGCCAGAACGCGGCGGCCAGGGTGCTGATGCCCTCGACCAGCTTCTCGACGTAGAAGTCGACCGGATCACCGTAACCGGCGATGCGCTTCTCGACGCTGTCCTTGATCTCCGGCGGCAGGCCGGCAAAGTTCAGCAGCGCTTTGGGGTGCACACCGATCATGCGGTTGATGATGAATTCCAGACGAGCCAGGCCCACGCCCTCGTTGGGCAGCTGGGCGAAGTCGAAGGCACGATCCGGGTTGCCGACGTTCATCATGATCTTGAACGGCAGATCGGGCATGGCGTCGACCGAATTCTTACGGATGTCGAAGCCCAGTTCGCCTTCGAAGATGAAGCCGGTGTCGCCTTCGGCGCAGGAAACGGTAACGCCCTGGCCGTCTTTCAGCAGCTGAGTGGCGTTGCCGCAACCGACCACTGCCGGAATACCCAGCTCGCGGGCAATGATCGCCGCGTGGCAGGTACGACCGCCACGGTTGGTCACGATGGCGCTGGCGCGCTTCATTACCGGTTCCCAGTCCGGGTCGGTCATGTCGGAGACCAGTACGTCGCCCGGTTGCACCTTGTCCATCTCGGACACGTCGTGGATCACGCGGACCTTGCCGGCGCCGATGCGCTGACCGATGGCACGGCCTTCAACCAGTACGGTGCCCTTCTCTTTCAGCAGGTAGCGCTCCATCACGGTGGCGCTGGAACGGCTCTTCACGGTTTCCGGGCGGGCCTGGACGATGTACAGCTTGCCGTCGTCACCGTCTTTCGCCCATTCGATGTCCATCGGACGGCCGTAGTGCTTCTCGATGATCAGCGCCTGCTTGGCCAGTTCGCTGACCTCAGCGTCGGTGATGCAGAAACGCGCACGATCAGCACGGTCGACGTCGACGGTCTTGACCGAGCGACCGGCCTTGGCCTCGTCGCCGTAGATCATCTTGATCGCCTTGCTGCCCAGGTTGCGACGCAGGATCGCCGGACGACCGGCTTCCAGGGTCGGCTTGTGCACGTAGAATTCGTCGGGGTTGACCGCACCCTGCACCACGGTCTCGCCGAGGCCGTAAGCGCCGGTGATGAACACCACGTCACGGAAGCCCGACTCGGTGTCGAGGGTAAACATCACGCCGGCGGTGCCGGTTTCCGAACGCACCATGCGCTGCACGCCGGCAGACAGGGCGACCAGCTTGTGGTCGAAGCCCTGGTGCACGCGGTAAGCGATGGCACGGTCGTTGAAGAGGGAGGCGAAAACTTCCTTGGCTGCGCGGATCACGTTGTCCACGCCGCGAATGTTAAGGAAGGTCTCCTGCTGACCGGCGAACGAGGCGTCCGGCAGGTCTTCGGCGGTGGCCGAGGAGCGCACGGCGACAGCCATGTTATCGTTGCCGGCGCTCATGGCGGCGAAGGCTTCGCGGATTTCGGCGTCGAGGCGGGCCGGGAATTCGGCATCCATGACCCACTGGCGAATTTCAGCGCCAGTCTTGGCCAAGGCATTGACGTCATCGACGTCCAGCGCATCCAGAGCAGCGTGGATGCGGTCGTTCAGACCGCTCTGCTCGAGGAAGTCACGGTAGGCCTGAGCGGTAGTGGCGAAACCACCGGGAACCGAAACGCCGGCGCCGGCCAGGTTGCTGATCATCTCGCCGAGGGATGCGTTTTTGCCCCCCACATGCTCTACATCGTGGACGCCGAGCTTATCGAGGGAAACTACGTACTCTACCAAGGTGATCTCTCCACTAACGGTGTTGGAAAAGCTCAGTGGGCTGCGCAATGTCGAACGACTCAAGTCGTGCGATTGTGGCCTGGCCCTTGAATAAGTAACAATGCCGAGCCAGGGGCCCGGTGAAAAACGCGGCCTATCATAGCCAAGAATCGAACTCAGCTTAAGGCCTTTGGTGCAAATGAAACGAACCGCTTTCTTCATCTCCGACGGCACCGGCATCACAGCCGAAACCTTGGGTCAGAGCCTGCTCGCGCAGTTCGAAAACATTCAGTTCACCAAACTTACGCGCCCTTATATCGACAGCGTCGAAAAAGCGCGCGCAATGGTACAACAAATCGACGCAGCTGCCGAAAGGGACGGCGTACGCCCGATCATCTTCGACACCATCGTCAACCGCGATATTCGTGCGATCCTGGATACCGCAAATGGTTTCATGATCGACATCTTTTCTACCTTTCTCTCGCCGCTGGAGCAGGAGTTGAGTTCGCACTCCTCCTACTCCGTTGGCAAGTCCCACTCCATTGGACAGAACTCCAATTACATGGAGCGGATCGAGGCGGTTAACTTCGCCCTGGACAACGACGACGGCGCACGTACGCATTATTACGACAAGGCCGACCTGATCCTGGTTGGCGTCTCGCGCTGCGGTAAAACGCCGACCTGCCTCTATATGGCCATGCAGTACGGCATCCGCGCCGCCAATTACCCGCTGACCGAAGACGACATGGAGCGCCTGCAGCTGCCCGATTCTCTGAAAAAGTATCGCGACAAGCTGTTCGGCCTGACCATCGACCCGGACCGCCTCACCGCCATCCGCCACGAGCGCAAGCCCAACAGCCGCTATGCCAGCTACGCGCAATGCGAGTTCGAAGTACGCGAGGTGGAAAGCCTGTTCCGCCGCGAAAACATCGCCTTCATCAACTCCACGCATTTCTCGGTCGAGGAAATATCAGCCAAGATTCTGGTGGAGAAAGGTGTTGAGCGCCGCCTTAAATAACCCTCGTAACCAATTGATCTAAAAAGAAAAAGGCTCGTAACTTCGAGCCTTTTCTAGCTTGCTTGATCAGAAGCTGTCGCCTGGCACCCTGATCCAACCCTCCATCAGCACGCGCGAACTGCGGCTCATCACCGCCTTGGTCACCTGCCACTGCCCGTCATTCAGGCATGCCTCTGCGCCGACGCGCAGCACACCGGATGGATGACCGAAGCGCACCGCCCCACGCTCGCCACCACCTGCAGCCAGATTGACCAAGGTCCCGGGAACTGCCGCCGCCGTCGCAATGGCGACCGCTGCAGTGCCCATCATGGCGTGGTGCAACTTGCCCATCGACAACGCTCTTGCCAGCAAGTCTATCTCCGCGGCATGCACCGTCTTGCCACTGGAGGCGACATAGTTCGTTGGCTCAGCGACAAATGCGACCTTAGGCGTATGCTGCCGAGTGGCGGCCTCTTCGGGGTGGGCGATAAGCCCCATACGCAGCGCACCGGCGATACGGATTTGCTCGAAGCGCGCCAACTGCTCTGGATCGCCGTTGATGTCTTCGCGCAACTCGGTACCTCGATAGCCGATATCCTTGGCGTTAACGAACACCGTAGGGATCCCGGCAGTGATCATGGTCGCCTTGAGCGTGCCAATGCCTGGCACATCCAGATCGTCGACCAGGTTGCCGGTGGGGAACATCGAACCGCCCTCCTCGCCGTCATCGGACGGATCGAGGAATTCCAGCACGATCTCCGCTGCGGGAAAGGTCACACCGTCCAGTTCGAAATCGCCGGTTTCCTGCACCTGGCTATTGGCGATCGGCACGTGGGCGATGATGGTTTTCTGGATATTGGCCTGCCAGATGCGCACTACGCAGGTACCGTTCTCGGGAACCCGTGCCGGGTCTAGCAGGCCAGCATGAATGGCAAAGGCTCCGGCGGCCGTAGACAGATTGCCGCAGTTGCCGCTCCAGTCGACGAAGGCCTTGTCGATGGACACCTGGCCGTAGAGGTAGTCGACGTCGTGTTCCGGCTGGCTGCTTTTCGACAGGATCACGCACTTGGAAGTGCTCGACGTGGCACCGCCCATGCCATCGATCTGCGCCGAATACGGATCCGGGCTGCCAATCACGCGCATGAACAGCTTGTCGCGTGCTTCACCTGGCACCTGGCAGCGCTCGGGTAGATCCTGCAGACGGAAGAACACCCCTTTACTGGTGCCGCCACGCATATAGGTAGCGGGGATTTTCACTTGCGGCAGAAAAGACATAGCTGCTGTCCTGATAAGTAGCCCGGATGCAACCCGGGAATGACGACGCTCAGTTCTCCCCGGCTTGCATCCGGGCTACGCGATTGCCTCGCTCTCCCATGAATGGGAGAGCGAGCGATCAAGCCACTGCGCCTTCGAGGAAGTCCTTGGCAAAACGCTGCAGCACGCCACCGGCCTTGTACACGCCGACATCGGCAGCAGTGTCCAGGCGACAGGTAACCGGCACCCTTAGCACTTCACCGTTACGGCGATTGATCACCAGGGTCAGCTCGCAACGCGGCGAAATCTCGCCTTCGATGTCGTAGGTCTCGGTGCCGTCCAGCCCCAGAGTCAGGCGCGTGGTGCCCGGCTTGAACTCCACCGGCAGTACGCCCATGCCCACCAGGTTGGTACGGTGAATGCGCTCGAAGCCTTCGGCGACGATCACTTCCACGCCAGCCAGGCGTACGCCCTTGGCCGCCCAGTCGCGCGAGCTGCCCTGGCCGTAGTCGGCACCGGCAACGATGATCAGGTTCTGCTTGCGGTTCATGTAGGTTTCGATCGCTTCCCACATGCGCATCACCTGGCCTTCCGGCTCCACGCGCGCCAGCGAGCCTTTCTTGACGGTGCCGTCGACCACCACCATCTCGTTGACCAGTTGCGGGTTGGCAAAGGTGGCACGCTGCGCGGTCAGGTGATCGCCACGGTGCGTGGCGTAGGAATTGAAGTCCTCCTCCGGCAGGCCCATCTTCGCCAGGTACTCGCCAGCTGCCGAGTCCGCCAGGATGGCATTGGACGGCGACAGATGATCGGTGGTGATATTGTCCGGCAGGATCGCCAGCGGACGCATGCCCTTGAGCGTGCGTTCGCCAGCCAGGGCGCCTTCCCAGTAAGGCGGACGGCGAATGTAGGTAGACATCGGCCGCCAGTCGTACAGCGGGCTTTCCGCCTCCTGCACGCTACCGAGATCGAACATCGGAATGTAGACCTGGCGGAACTGCTCCGGCTTCACGCTGGCGGCGACGATCGCGTCGATCTCCTCGTCGCTCGGCCACAGGTCTTTCAGGGTGACCGGGTTGCCGTTCGAGTCTGTGCCGAGCACGTCCTGCTCGATATCGAAGCGCACGGTGCCGGCAATGGCATAAGCCACCACCAGTGGCGGCGAAGCAAGGAAGGCCTGCTTGGCGTAGGGATGGATGCGCCCATCGAAGTTGCGGTTACCCGAAAGCACGGCAGTGGCGTACAGGTCGCGATCGATGATCTCCTTCTGGATCTTCGGATCGAGCGCACCGGACATGCCGTTACAGGTGGTGCAGGCGTAAGCGACGATGCCGAAGCCGAGCTTCTCTAGCTCCGGCAGCAGCCCGGATTCCTGCAGATACAACTTGGCGACTTTCGAACCCGGCGCGAAGGAGGTTTTCACCCAGGGCTTGCGCTGCAACCCCAGGGCATTGGCCTTCTTCGCCACCAGGCCAGCCGCGACCACGTTGCGCGGGTTAGAGGTGTTGGTGCAACTGGTGATGGCCGCGATGATCACCGCGCCATCGGGCATCAGCCCCTCGGCTTCCTCGCCCTTGCCGGACTGCAGCTTGGCTTCATCGGCGATGCCGCGCTCGGCCAGGGCCGAGGTCGGCAGGCGTCGATGCGGGTTGGACGGCCCCGCCATGTTGCGCACCACGCTGCCCAGATCGAAACGCAGTACCCGCTCGTACTCCGCGCTTGTCAGCGCATCGCTCCACAGCCCCAGGGTCCTGGCGTAGTGCTCGACCAGCGCCACCTGCTCCGGCTCGCGACCGGTGAGCTTGAGGTAGTCGATGGTCTGCTCGTCGATGTAGAACATCGAGGCCGTGGCGCCGTATTCCGGGCACATGTTGGAGATGGTCGCGCGGTCGCCGATGGACAGGCTGTCGGCCCCTTCGCCGAAGAACTCGACGTAGGCACCCACCACGCGCTCCTTGCGCAGGAACTCGGTCAGGGCGAGGACGATATCGGTGGCGGTGATGCCTGGCTGGCGTTTGCCGGCCAGCTCGACGCCGACGATATCGGGCAGGCGCATCATCGACGGATGGCCGAGCATCACGGTCTCGGCTTCCAGGCCGCCGACGCCGATGGCGATCACGCCCAGCGCATCGACGTGCGGAGTGTGCGAGTCAGTGCCGACGCAGGTGTCGGGAAACGCGATGCCGCCACGCGCCTGGATCACCGGGCTCATCTTCTCCAGGTTGATCTGGTGCATGATGCCGTTACCGGCCGGGATCACATCGACGTTCTTGAACGCGGTCTTGGTCCAGTCGATGAAGTGGAAGCGGTCCTCGTTACGACGGTCCTCAATGGCGCGGTTCTTCTCGAAGGCATCCGGGTCGAAGCCCGGTGCCTCCACGGCCAGGGAGTGGTCGACGATCAGCTGGGTCGGCACCACCGGGTTGACCTTGGCCGGGTCGCCGCCCTTGTCGGCGATAGCGTCGCGCAAGCCGGCCAGGTCGACCAGCGCGGTCTGCCCGAGGATGTCGTGGCACACCACGCGCGCCGGATACCAGGGGAAATCCAGGTCGCGCTTGCGGTACACCAACTGCTCCAACGAAGCAGTCAGATCCTGCGGGTCGCAGCGGCGCACCAGTTGCTCGGCGAGCACGCGCGAGGTGTAAGGGAGCCTCTCCCAGGCACCGGCCTGGATCGCCTCGACCGCCTCACGGGCGTCGAAGTAATCCAGCGCGGTGCCGGGCAGGCGCTTGCGGTATTGGCTATTCACGGTGTCGTTCATTTTATTTACGATCCTTGAGCGGCACGAACTTCAGGTCTTCGGGGCCTGTGTAGTTGGCGCTCGGGCGGATGATTTTGCCGTCGATGCGCTGCTCGATGACGTGCGCGGACCAGCCGGCGGTGCGGGCGATGACGAACAGCGGGGTGAACATCGCGGTGGGCACACCCATCATGTGGTAGCTGACGGCGCTGAACCAGTCGAGGTTGGGGAACATCTTCTTGATGTCCCACATCACGCTCTCCAGGCGCTCGGCGATGTCGTACATCTTGCTGTTGCCCTGCTCCACCGAGAGCTCGCGAGCCACTTCCTTGATCACCTTGTTGCGCGGGTCGCTGACGGTATAGACCGGATGACCGAAGCCGATCACCACTTCCTTGCGCTCGACCCGGGCACGGATGTCGGCCTCGGCTTCGTCCGGGCTGTCGTAGCGCTTCTGCACTTCGAAGGCCACTTCGTTGGCGCCGCCGTGCTTCGGCCCGCGCAGCGCACCGATGGAACCGGCGATGCAGGAGAACAGGTCGGAGCCGGTGCCGGCGATCACCCGCGAGGTGAAGGTCGAGGCATTGAACTCGTGCTCGGCGTACAGGTTGAGCGAGGTGTGCATGGCACGCACCCAGGACTCGCGCGGTTTCTCGCCGTGCAGCAGATGGAGGAAGTGGCCGCCGATGGACTCATCGTCGGTGTCCACCTCGATACGCTTGCCGTTGTGGCTGTAGTGGTACCAGTACAGCAGTGCCGAACCCAGCGAGGCCATCAGCTTGTCGGCAATGTCGCGGGCACCCGGATGGTTGTGATCGTCCTTCTCCGGCGCCAGGCAACCGAGCACGGACACCGCGGTACGCATGACGTCCATCGGATGCGCCGACGGCGGCAGCTGCTCCAGCGCGGCCTTCACCCCGGCCGGCAGGCCACGCAGCGCCTTGAGCTTGGCCTTGTATCCGGCCAGCTCGGCGACATTCGGTAACTTGCCGTGGACCAGCAGGTGGGCGATTTCCTCGAACTCGCAGCGATTGGCGAAATCGAGCACGTCATAGCCACGGTAGTGCAGGTCGTTACCGGTGCGGCCGACGGTGCACAGTGCGGTGTTGCCGGCGGCGGTACCGCTCAGGGCGACGGACTTCTTCGGTTTGAAGCCAGGGGTGGTTTCAGTGGCACTCATGGTTATCTCCTCGAATCCTTGTTCTTGTCTTTATTTCTTGCCGGCGGCGAACAGCGCATCGAGCTTCTGCTCGAAGGCGTGGTAGCCGATACGGTCATAGAGTTCGGCGCGGGTCTGCATCAGCTCGATCACGTCCTTCTGGTGGCCGTTCTGGCGAATCGAGGTGTAGACACTCTCGGCCGCCTTGTTCGCCGCACGGAAGGCGGACAGCGGATAAAGCTGGATGGCGACGCCGACCGAGGCCAGCTCATCGCGGGTGAACAGCGGCGTGGCACCAAACTCGGTGATGTTGGCCAGTACCGGTACGTTCAGCGCATCGACGAAGCGCTTGTAGGTCGGCAAGTCGTAAGCGGCCTCGGCGAAGATGCCATCGGCGCCGGCCTCGACGTAGGCCTGGCAGCGTTCGATAGCGGCGTCCACGCCCTCGGCCTGGATGGCGTCGGTACGGGCAATGAGGAAGAAATCGGGGTCGGTCTTGGCATCGGCAGCGGCGCGTACGCGGTCGCACATCTCCTCGGCGGAGACGATCTCCTTACCCGGGCGGTGGCCGCAGCGCTTGGCGCCGACCTGATCCTCGATGTGTGCGGCCGCAGCGCCGGCCTTGATCAGGTTCTTGATGGTGCGCTCGATATTGAAGGCGCTGGGACCGAAGCCGGTATCGATGTCCACCAGCAGCGGCAGATCACAGACATCGGTAATGCGGCGTACGTCGGTGAGCACGTCATCCAGGGTGTTGATGCCCAGGTCAGGCAAGCCCAGGGAGCCAGCCGCCACACCACCACCAGACAGATAGATGGCGCGAAAGCCCGCACGCTGAGCCAGCAGCGCGTGGTTGGCATTGATCGCGCCGATCACCTGCAGCGGTTGCTCTTCGGCGAGGGCCAGACGGAAACGCTGGCCGGCGGAAAGCTGAGTCATGAATCACCTCGGGTCTTGGATGGAGTGGTGAGCGCTTCTTTGTAGTGGCGCTCGATATTGCGCTTGGATGCGCCGATATGACGGCGCATCAGCAGTTCGGCCAGTTCGCCGTCACGGTCGGCGATGGCATCGAGAATGCGGTGATGCTCGGCGAACGCCTGGCGCGGTCGGTTAGGCGTTGCGGAAAACTGCAGGCGGTACATGCGCACCAGCTGGTACAGCTCGTCGCAGAGCAGCTTGGCCAGGGTGCGATTGCCGCTGCCCTGAATGATTCGGTAATGGAAGTCGAAGTCACCTTCCTGCTGGTAGTAGCCGACACCCGCCTTGAAGGCGGCATCCTGCTCATGCAGCTCCAGCACCCGGCGCAGCTCGCCGATTTCCGTCTGAGTCATGCGTTCGGCAGCCAGGCGGCAGGCCATGCCCTCAAGCGATTCGCGAATTTCGTACAGTTCGATCAACTCGGCGTGACTCAACGACACGACGCGCGCACCCACATGCGGCACACGCACCAGCAGCTTCTGCCCTTCCAGGCGGTGAATCGCCTCGCGTAGCGGACCGCGACTGATGCCGTAGGTCCGCGCCAGCTCCGGCTCGGAGATCTTGCTGCCGGGGGCGATCTCACCTTTGACAATGGCAGCCTGAATCAGGCGGAAAACATGTTCGGAAAGTGTTTCCGAGTCCACCTGGGGCGTTACGAGCTCATCCGATTCCAGCAGCATGATTGTCAACACCATAGCCTTTCAATGACGACAAACCTACGCTCAAACGCCATTTATGTCAAAGCAGACCAAAGTATTGTCGACAATAATTTCAAGAAGGTCAGATGAATCAAGCGCGAGCTTACTTGCAGAAAGCTACATAAGCGTCTGTCAGCATGGAAAATCCCCATGTTAGAATTGGCCCGTTCGCACCCGGCTGCCGCCTTCTGCCTTGCCTGCTAGACTTCATGGCACGCAGTTGTATGGCAGGATGCCGCCAGACACTGTTTCCACCCTCCCCCTGGCAAGACCATCTCAAGGACACATGAGACTGAAACCCTTCTTTTTACTGATTTGTCTGTTGACCCTGTCCTGCCCTGCTCTGGCCATGGGCAAGTCCATCTATGGCCTAAACGAATACATTCATATCGAAGAACTTGACCTGCAGGTGGCAGCCAAACTCGACACTGGCGCCAAGACTGCCTCTCTCAGCGCTCGAGATATCGAGCGTTTCAAGCGTGACGGGGAAACCTGGGTGCGTTTTGTCCTGGCCATCGACGACGCCCACGAGCGTACGATCGAACGTCCGCTGGCACGAATCAGCAAGATCAAACGCCGTGCCGGTGACTATGACCCGGACGAAGACAAGACCTACACCGCACGCCCGGTAATCGACCTTGAACTGTGCATGGGGCAAGCCTTGCGCACGATAGAAGTGAACTTGACCGACCGAAGCGCATTCCAATACCCGCTTCTGATCGGCTCCGAGGCGCTCAAACGCTTCGGCGCAATGGTCGACCCAAGCCTTAAATATGCAGCTGGCAAGCCTGGCTGCACCGATGACGCAACCCCTGGCGAGTAATTCCCATGCGCTCTCTGAACCTGCATCTGAAAGTCCTGATCACCCTGCTGGTGACCCTGGGCGTTCTGATTACGGCATACCAAATCTTCATTCTCGGCATCCCGGTAACCGAGGACGAGACCGACGATCTGTGGAATATCGACGCCAAGGTCGAGTTTCAGGCCAGCCCGCGTGAGCCGGTCAAGCTGCAGATGTTCGTGCCGCCATTGAACCAGGATTACGTAAGCCTCAACGAGAGCTTCATCTCCAACAACTATGGTGTCAGCGTCAATCGTGTCGACGGCAATCGCCGCGTCACCTGGTCGGCACGCCGTGCCAACGGCAAGCAGACGCTCTATTACCGCTTGGTACTGACCAAGCGTTACAGCGGCGAGCAAGCTCCAGCCAAGGGGCCGATCTTCCGTGACAGCCTTCCAGTAGAGGGCCCGGAAAAGATTGCCGCAGAAGCCCTGCTGGCGCCGATTCGCCAACACTCGGCCGATGTCGAGACCTTCATCAGCGAAACCATCAAGCGCGCCAACAACGTCAACGACGACAACGTCAAGCTGCTGCTCGGCGGTGATGCGTCCACCGTCAACAAGGCCAAGGTCGTCGATCTGCTGTTGTCTATCGCCCACGTACCGATGGAGCGCGTGCACACCATTCGCCTGCAAGCCGAGGTGGCACAGTCGCCCGAACTCTGGCTGCGTAGCTTCAATGGCCAGAAATGGCTGTACTTCAACCCGGAGACCGGTGAGCAAGGCCTGCCGGCCGATCGTCTGGTCTGGTGGATCGGTGACGAAGAGCTGGTCAACCTCGAAGGCGGTCGCCAGGCGCAAGTCAGCTTCAGCCTGAACAACAGCGAGATGAACGCCATTCGCCTGGCCAAGCTGACCGACGAGAACACCGACGCCAGCTTCCTCGAATACTCGCTGTACGGCCTGCCGCTGCAGACCCAGCAGACCTTCATGATCATGGTGATGATCCCCATCGGTGTGCTGGTCATCCTCATTCTGCGCAACCTCGGTGGCCTGCAGACCCTGGGTACCTTCACCCCGGTACTGATCGCCCTGGCCTTCCGCGAGACCCAGCTGGGCTTCGGCATCTTCCTGTTCACCGTGATCACGGCACTCGGTCTGTCGCTACGGTCTTATCTGGAGCACCTGAAGCTGCAGATGCTGCCGCGCCTGTCGGTGGTGCTGACCTTCGTGGTGGTGCTGATCGCCGCGATCAGCCTGTTCAGCCACAAGCTGGGCCTGGAACGCGGTCTGTCGGTAGCGCTGTTCCCGATGGTGATTCTGACCATGACCATCGAACGCCTGTCGATCACCTGGGAAGAACGCGGCGGCGGCCATGCCTTCAAGGTGGCCATCGGCACCCTGTTCGCCGCCACCATCGCACACCTGCTGATGATGGTTCCGGAGCTGGTGTACTTCGTCTTCACCTTCCCGGCGATCCTGCTGATCCTGGTGGGCTTCATGCTGGCGATGGGGCGTTATCGCGGCTACCGCCTGACCGAACTGTTCCGTTTCAAAGCCTTCCTCAAGGACTAAGACCATGTTCGGCCTGATCAAGACGTGGAAGGCCCTTGAAGCCAAAGGCATCATGGGCATCAATCGACGCAATGCGGACTACGTGCTGAAGTACAACAAACGGCACCTGTACCCCATCGTCGACGACAAGATCATCACCAAGGAGCGCGCCATCGAGGCCGGCATCGATGTGCCGGAAATGTACGGCGTCATCGAGACCGAGAAGGACATCGACAAGCTCGACCAGATCATTGCCGGGCGCAATGACTTCGTCATCAAGCCGGCGCAAGGCGCTGGCGGTGACGGCATCACGGTGATCGCCGACCGTTTCGAGGATCGCTTCAAGACGGTCTCCGGTAAGATCGTCAGCCACGAGGAGCTGGAGCAGCAGATTTCCAGCATTCTCTCCGGGCTGTACTCGCTCGGCGGCCACCGCGACCGCGCGCTGATCGAATACCGCGTAACCCCCGACACCATCTTCAAGAGCATCAGCTACGAAGGCGTGCCGGACATCCGCATCATCGTGTTGATGGGCTACCCGGTGATGGCCATGCTGCGCCTGCCGACCCGGCAGTCCAACGGCAAGGCCAACCTGCACCAGGGCGCCATCGGCGTGGGTGTGGACCTGGCCACCGGCGTGACCCTGCGCGGCACCTGGCTGAACAACAAGATCAGCAAGCACCCGGACACCACCAACGCGGTGGACGGCGTGCAACTGCCGAACTGGGACGGTTTCATGAAGCTGGCCGCTGGATGCTACGAGCTTTGCGGCCTGGGCTACATCGGTGTCGACATGGTGCTGGACCAAGAGAAAGGCCCGCTGATTCTCGAGCTCAACGCCCGCCCCGGCCTGAACATCCAGATCGCCAACGATTGCGGCCTGACTCATCGCACCCACGCCGTCGAAGCACGCCTGGAAGAGCTGAAGGCCAAGGGCATCCAGGAGAACGCCGAAGAACGGGTACGTTTCTCTCAGGAGCTGTTCGGCCACATCGTCAGCAAGGAAGTCTGACGTTCGCCGTGCACGCATCAATTCGTAGGGCGTGTGCAACCCGCCAGCCCGCTAATGGCGGGTTGCTCCCGCCCTACCTGGCGTTAGTTTTCCGGGGGATTGGTCGGCAAACCGCCCCGGATTTCACCCGGGCTACGGGCTGATACCGCCAAGCCGGTGCGCGCGGCGTCCCCTACCGCACTATCGCCAGCTCGAACGCCCCCTCATCGGCATGTGCATGGCGCTGCATGCCGGCCTCATCCACCGCCAGCGCTTGCAGAGGTCGCTTGAACGGCTTGTTGTCGAGCGTCTGCAGGCTGCGGTCCTCGTCGGTGGTGATCAGCAGCACATAGCGCTCTCCGCGTTCGGCACGTACCTGCACCGTACCTTCGATGAAGGCATAGCGGTACCAGGTTTCCGGGTGCAGCTGGTACACCGCATCGCTGACCAATCGCGTCGGTCGCTTCGCCTCGTCGAGAAACAACAGCGACGGATAGACCACCTGACGGTTGGCGAAACTGCGCACCCGCAAACCATAACTCTGCCGTGACGCCGGAAGTTTCAAGGCCGCGTAATAACTGCGCCCCATGGGAAAGTCGAAGCTGGGCGAGAACCGATCCAGCTCTTCGTAACGCGGCTCCTCTGCCGACAGTGCGCTGAAATCACTGTCGCGCAACTGACCGCAGCAACGTGTCGACAATTCATCGTACAGCCCCTCGCCACGCGACTGGCTGCCTGCGAGCAATGCCTGCATCGCTGCAGTTGGTTGGCCATCGAGCATCGGTAGCGCCGGCCTGCTGCGCTCGAACTCGATCTGCCGGCCTTCGCTGTAACGCACCGCGGAAGAGGCCGTGCCCGCCTGGCCATTGCCCGCCCCAGAAGGAACCGGTGAGTTGTGCATGCGCCCCTGCTCATCGACCCAGGTGTAGTAGGCGCTGTCGCTGCCGCCGCGCGAGAAGCCACGACCTTCCAGCACCTCCGAGTCGATGTAGTCCCCAGCCCGCTCACCGCTGGCCAGCACGCGCTCATGCTCGGACGTGCCGGCAACCTGCGCGCCAGCGTAGAAGCTGTTCTGCAGTTGGCCATTACCGTCGACCCAGGTGAAATAACGGCGCTTGCTCTCCCCCGTGCTCGGCGCACTCCCAGGCCAGGCTCCGCCATCACCAAGCCGGGCCTGATCGCTCTGTTCGGCACGACGTTTGGCCTGGCTCTGCTGATCAGCGAAGCGCGTGTCGACGAAGGTGTTGTGCACCCTGCCGAGATCATCCACCCAGGTCAGATAGCGGCTGCTGGCGTTGGCCGGTATCAAGGGCAGCAACGCCAGGATGACAATCAGACTGCGCATCGCCTCAGAACCTCGAGTTATAGGTCATGGCAAAGATATAGGCCTTGACCGTGGTTTCGATATTGAGCCCGGCGTAGGGGTTGTAGACGAGGTTATCCAACCCTTCGCAGCTGACGTTGCAACTGCTGCCAGCCGGAATGCTCTGCTTGGAAACGAAGTAGTTGAAGCCGACGTCGATGGTGGTGTCCTTGTCCCAGCGATAGCCCAGGCCGAGGCCGTAAAGGTCGGCATCACCGACCGGTGCCAGCACGTCGGCCTTGTCCTTGGGGATGGCCGAGGGGCGGTACTCGTAACCGGCCCGCAAGGCCAGGCGGTCATTGACGTCGTATTGAACGCCCACACCCCAGCTCCAGGTATCGCGATACCCACGGTCGAGAATGATGCTGCGATCGGTGGCGTTGCCGCCGCCGAAGGTCTTGGCGATACGCAGCAGGTCGAGCTCGCGATCGAACTCAATCTCAAAGCTGTTCCAATCGCTGTAACCCACCCAGCGCAGATCCAGGTTGAACTGCCACTTGTCGAAAGGACGCACCTTGATGCCGGTGCTGAAGGCATCCGGATAGGTCAGTTTGAGCGAGGCGTTACCACTCTCTTCATCAGCGCCGTAAGGGAATATCGGGCTGAGAATCTGACCGAACAGCGAGCTTTGCAGGCCCGACCAGAAGCCCGCCCAGTCCTCGCTATAGTCGACGCGATACTTGCCCTTGAGGTTCATCCGCGCCTCGCTCTGGTAGGTCGCGCCCCAGGCGAACCAGTCGGTCGGTTCCCAGAGGATCCCCAGGTTGTAGGTCGGCGACAGGCTCTGCTGCAGATCCAGATCAAGATTGGCCAACGAGTCGAACGGACCGATCTTGCCGCTGCAAACATTGATGAAGGGCCCGGTAATCTCTTCCAATCCGGGCAGGCACAACGCCTCGTTGAGAATACGGGTCAGACCGGTGAGCATGCCCGGGTTACGGAAATCCTGATTGAGCGCCACCGCCTGGTGGGAAAAGCCGATGGACAAGCCCAGCGACAGCTCGTCATTGACCTGATAAGCCAACGACGGCGAGAAATAGGTGATGCGCTGCAGCGACACCTGACGCCCCTGGAAACGCCCCGGATCGTCGTCCGAATCCCGCGAATAACCCAGTGCCATGGGCGCGTATACATTGGTGGCGAAGGTGAATTTCGAGCCAGGCGGATTGATCGACAAGCCGGCAAGCGGCGCCACCAGCACAGGTAGCTCGGTCATCCCACCGACACCCGGCAGGTACATGGTTGGCGTCAGCGTGCGGCTGCTGGAGTTCTTGAAGGGGTCATCGTCGAACCCCATGAAGCCATAATCCTCCTTGGCCTTGAACTTGGCGCGAATGTCCATCACCCCGCTGAGCAGCTTGACCGTGGTCTGCCGCCCCTTGAGCTTGCTCAAGGCGGCAGGGTTGTAGTGCACCGCATCGATACCGGTGACATCGGCAGTGACGGCGTTGCCCATGGCCATGGCCTTGGGATTGCCGATGGTCAGGTTGTTGGCCAACTGCGCCTGTGCGGGCAGCACGCAGCCCGCGCCCAGCCCGACCAGCAGCAGCGCCTGCAGCTTGGCAAGATTAGTCATATCCAGTTCGCTCGCTGCTTACTCGGCCTTGAGGCCCTTGATATCCAGGGGCATGGAAATTCCGAGCAGGACATCGGGCGAATCTTCGGTCATGCCGAAGCCGGCATTGACGTTGACGATGGTGTTCGGCGCCGTGCGCAGCCCCAGCGAGAAGTTCATCACCGCGCTGGTCTGTTCGTTTCCTTCGAGCTCGACATCGCTGAATTTGAAGGTCGGCGCCAGGTTGTGCGCCATTTGCAGGGAGGTCGCCAGCGAAACGTCGTAGGACAGCGCATAGGCGAAACCCATGCTCAGCGACAGGCTGGACCCCGGCTCCACCTCTTCCAGCAGGCGGCCGCCGCGCACCTGATCGGCATCGCGGATCGGCAGGTTGTAGGTGTACCCCAGCGATCCGAACAGCACCACCGGGTCGATCACATAGGACATGTTGGCGCCGACACCCAGGCTGTAGTAGCCGTTACCGGTCGCCAGACCGTCGTCCAGGCTGACGTCGTAGGGGCTATCCCCCGTTGGCAGGCCGAGCGTGGCGAACAGTGTGGTGACCGGCCGGCCCCGTGCTGACGACCAGGGTTGCCAGCGCAGGCTGGCGGAGATGTCGCCCAGGCTGTAGGTGCTGAGATCGCGCTCGGTGTCGTACTTGGCCAGGAACGGCACGCGCATGCTGAAGGTAAGGTTGTCCCAGACGCCGTAGTCGAAGGTGAAGGAATTGGTGAAGGTGTGTTGCGCCTCGCTCTGGCCGATCACGCTGTAGACGTTCTGCCCGGTGCGCACGGTCTGGATCTGCGTATCGCGCAGCAGCGAATAATCGAAGCCGTAGGTCAGCGTACGCTCGCCCTTCTTCAGTAGCGTGTAGCTCTTCTCCGCGGCCTGGAACACCTCTTCCAGTGCCTTGGCGCTGTCGGCGTCATCGTCCTTCTTGGTCAGCGCATCACGCGCATCGTCGACCGTGGTTTCATCGGCCAGCACCGGCTGTGTCGCAGCAAGCGTCAGCATGGCCAGCCATGCATACCCCCAAACTCCCATGACGCTATCCCCAGATCGTTATTGTTATGCCGGGTGAATCACTTGCGGCGAATGTATTGAATGTCGCCTCCCGACCCTAAACGGTCGGCCTGATTCGTGGTGAATTTGGCAATCTGCGGAAACTCGCGGAAAGCCAGCATGCTGATGGTGCGGTCATCGATGATGCGCAGGTCGCGGTCGGTCAGCGCCATGGCGTTGGCCGGCTCGTTGCCGCTGGGGAAGATCACGAACAGCACGTTCTGATCCCATATTTCCTCGAAGCGCACGCGAGTGAAGCTGATGTTGCCCAGTGCCGGATCGGCGACGAACACGTGCTCGTTGTAGACATCGCGCACCACCACGAAGTGTTTGAAGCCGGCGTACTCGATCGGCACGATGGCCGGATGCTCGAGCTGCGCCAGGTCATCGAAGCCGGCGCGGAAGCCGCCACTCTTGTAGCCCAGGGCGGTGACGAAGCGCTTCATGTCGAGCAGCGAGAAGCCACGCCGCTCGACGATCTTCTCTGCCTCGCCGAAGTGCAGCAGCCCCTCCATGACCTGACGCTCTTCCAGATTGCGTCCCAGGAAGTAGTCCAGCAGCGTGGTCAGCGCTGCGGAGCCGCAGCTGTAGTCATAGGCCTGACGAATGACGTTGCGAAACTGCAGCTGGCTCATCGGCTCCAACGTCACCGACTCACGCAACGGACCGTTGGGTAGCAGCGGCTGAGTGATATTCACCGTGCCGGCGGGTTGCGGCTTGATGTCGACAGCCTCGGTAAAGCCATACAAACCGATCAGGCTGCCCACGAGAATTTCGATCATCGGTCGATCCAGAACTGGGTAAATCGAGGCAGGTTTCCGCCCCATGCAGGTGGCGGAAACCTGAGGCTCAGCTCAAGCGAGGATCAATGACCCCAGATCTTGACGGTGGAACCGGCCATGTCGAGACCGTTGATGGCGACGCCACCAATGGTGCCGTTGCCGATCTTCACGGCGTCTACAGCCACACCGCCATTGATACCCGGCAGGCCGATTTCCAGTTTGTTGTCGACCACGTCGATGGTCAGCGGGTTGGCTTCGTCGATGTTGAAGCCGGACAGGGTGACGGTGTTCAGGCTCAGGCTGTTGCTGCCGTCGCTGACACCGGTCTCGGTATCGGTGTAGACGATCGAGCCAATGGTGGCATCGAAGTTACCGGCAATGCTGATACCAGCCTGACCGGTTACACCTGCCAGGTCAGAATCATCCAATGCTTTCAGGTCGGCCTGGGCCATGAACGGAACAGCCATGACGGCGGCGGCAAGAGCGAGTTTTTTCAGGGTCATCATTGTTGTTATCTCCACAGTTCAAATGGGGGTTCCCCGGGCTCTGCCGGTGACGTCCTGTCACGAGCAGCCTGATCGGCTCATGCCGATCACCAGACCTGCCGTGGCTTCCCTAAATACGCCAGGTTTGGATTCACGAAACGCGCTGCGCTTCGAGATGGCTACACGCTACTAACCCATCAGCCAACTGCCAGCCCATCCAATGAATGGAGCACGGCAATCGGACATCCCCTTCACCCCTCACGCCTCACTGAGCAGCCCCAGGCTCTTGCCTTTGAGTACAGCCTGGGTACGACTGCGCACCCCCAACTTGGAGAACAGATTGTGCAGATGCCACTTGATGGTGGCCTCGGACAGGTGCACCGCCTGAGCAATATCACGATTGGAAAGACCTGCGGCGACGAGCCGTAAAATCTCTCGCTCGCGATGGCTAACATCCTGATTTTCCTCAAAACTTTTGGGATCTATAGCCAACCTGCGACACTGTTCGCGAAGCATCTCGGCCACTCCTTGCCAGGCCGATGCCGGCGTCGGCTCAGCCTCGTACCAGGCTTCCCAGAGCGGTAACAGCCACATGGCATCGTCCTGGAACAGACGGCGATAGCCACATTGCCAGGCCTCTTGCAGTGTTGCCTGCAGCAGTGCAAAAGCCTTGTCGCTGTTACCTTTGCGCCAGATCGCCACAGAAAGTAACAGGCTCAGACGCAGACGCCGGTCACGCTGGTGCTCGGCCGCCTGATGGGCCAGACAGGCCTCCAGACTGGCTTGCGCCTTGTCTGCCCGCCTCTCGCTCAGCGCCAGTCGCGCCTGACTCAGAGCCAGTGCAGTATGGGCATCGCCGTAGCGCTCGATCGGCAGCACAGCCAGGTGGCGCTCCAGCTGGAGATAGATGCGCTGCGCCTCGTTGGGCCTGCGCAACCACAGCAAAAACTGCACCTTGCAGGCCATACCGATGGCGAACACCCGCTCATAGCCCTGCCCCTGCAAGCCCGCCAGCCACTCGTCAAGTTCTTCCAGCCCTTGCTCGGCAGCGCCGGCAAAGAAGCGCGCCCGCGCCATGACCAGCTTGCCGCGGCTGATCAGCTCCACCGGCGTCGCCACATCGCGCCAGGTGGTGGCCAACGGCAGTTCGGCGAGTATCGCGCCATGGCGATCCTGTTCGTAGAGCAGGTCGGCATAGGCCAACCCGAGCGGCCCGCCTACCCGGCTGCGCCGCCCGAACACCTGCTCGACGCGTGCGCGCGCCGTTTCGGCAAGGGCTCTGCCGCGCTCCAGCTCGCCGTATTCCTTGCAGATCAGCGCTTCGATCAGGCTGGCCATCACGTGCAGGTATTCACTCTCGCACTGGCGCAGATTCTCCCGCGCCACGGCAATGGCCTTGGCTGCTTCGCCGAACTCACCCAGCAGCGCGAAGGCTGCGGCCTGGACGCAGGCCAGGCTGGCGCGGAACACCGGCTGGTTCTGCGGCACCAGGGCCAGCCAGTGGCCGGCGACCTTGAGGCAGGCCTCGAGTTTGTCCTGATACAGCAGCACCAGCGCCTTGAGCACCTGGGCCGCAGCCAACAACTCTATCAGGCCGAAATGCATGCCCTTGCCGCGCCCTTGGGTCAGGCGCGTGCTGACGTCTTCGATCAACGCCTCGGCCTCGGCGAACTTCTGCTCGAACGCCAGTTGCCAGGCGTAGAAAATCTGGAACACCGGTTGTTCGGCGATCACCACCGGTGGAATGTCCTTGAGGATGGCCAGAATGCCGTAAACCCGGTTGCCAGCGATCAGCCGCGCCCCCTGACGCTCCAGCAGCTCAGCGGCCAGGGTGTAGTCACGCGCGCGCAAGGCGTACTTGATCGACTTGTCGGCCAGATCGCGGCCTTCGCACCAGCGGGCGGCAGCATGCAGCAGATGCGCGGGATCACCGCGCTTGGCCAGGCGTCCCTGAAGGAACTCGGCAAACAAGTGGTGATAGCGAAACCACTCGCCCTGCTCATCCAGGGCGATGACGAACAACTGCTCGCCCTGCAGGCGACGCAGCATGTCGGCACCGTCCTGGCGGCCGGTGAGCGCATTGCACAATTGCGCATTGAACTCATCGAGCACCGAGGTCTGGTCGAGGAACAACTGCAGCGCCTCGGGCAGGCTGGCCACCACGTCCTCCGCCAGGTAGTCGGCAATGTTGCGCTCGGCACCGGACAGTCCGGCGAGAAACTCCGCACGGTTCTGCTGCCGCGGCAAGGCCAGAGCCGCCAGGTGCAGCGCGGTGATCCAGCCTTCGGTGCGCGCGAACAGCTGACTCAGCTCACTCTCTGCCAACGCCAGATGCTTGACATCGCGGAAATACGCTGCGGTTTCCGCGCGAGTCAGGCGCAGGTCCTCAGCACGAAGACAGAATGCCCAGCCTCCGAGCGACGGTGGTTCGTTGAGAAAACGAGGTTGATGACGCGTGCTGACTACCAGCCTTACATGCTTGGGTAGACGCTCGGTCAGATAACGTGAGCCCTGGCCAAGTGACGGATGGCGAATACGGTGAAAGTCGTCGAGCATCAGATAGAGCGCTTCGTGCAAGGCATTCAGGTCATCGAGAAACGCATCGATCACCGCCTCCAATGGCCAGCTGATCTCGCCTTGCAGCAATGCCGAGGCGCTACTACCAAACCCCGGACAGGCCGCGTCGACGGCAGCCACGAGGTACTGCAGAAATCGCGCAGGTTCGCTGTCGCTTTCATCGCAGGACAGCCAGGCAACTCGTGCTCCCTTTGCCTGTAGACGGCTGCGTAACTGGCTGAGCACGGTGCTCTTGCCGAATCCAGCGGGCGCGCTCAGCACGATCAGACGCTGATCGCGGGCCTCCAGCAGGCGCTCTAGCAGCGCGGAGCGCTCCAGCAACAGCGCACCCTCGGCATGGGCAGGATAAAGTTTGGTGCGCAACAACGGCACAGGGGCATGACAGGCGGAATGATGACTATTCATGATTCGAGCAGACTCAACTCGCGGGCACGACGGATGGCTTGAGTACGGTTACGCACCTTGAGCTTTTCGTAGATGTTATGCAGATGCCATTTGACGGTACCGAGGGCCAGCGAGAGCTGCTGGCCGATTTCCTCGTTGGACATGCCCTTGGCAGCCAGACAGACCACCTCGCGCTCGCGCTCGGTCAGGCCCTCCTCCAGTACGTCCAGCGCCTGGCGTGAGTCCTGGCCCGGCCAGACGCTCAACAGGCTGCGAATGAAGGCCTGCAACGCCGGTTGACGCTCCGCTGCCTCCAGTTGCTGGAGCAGCTGGCGGATCGCCTCGCCCTCTTCCATGAACAGGCTGCGCACTTCTTCCCGTTCGGCACTGATCAGGCACTGCACCAACAGACTCTGGGCCCGCTCCTGATAGCCCAGGCGCTGATAGCTCAATGCAGCCAACAGGTCCAGACGCAGGCGCTGCAAGCCATGCCAGCCATCTTGCAACTGGCCACGCAACTGGGTGATTTCGTGCAGCGCCTCACTGAAGTGCCCACGCGCCTGCTGCAGGCGGACGCGGCTAAGCCCGAGGACCCAGAGCACCGGATTGAAACTGCGTGCCTTGTAATGAGCGGCCAGTTTGTTCCAGTCGACGGACTTCAGTCGTTGCTCGGCACGCTTGCTGCGGTCCGCCGCTGGTTCCTGCAGAATCAGCGCGATCTCGTCGCCCACGGCCTGAACGTAGAAGCGCCAGGAATGATTGCGCGCCGCCAGATTCTGCATCAGCACCAGCGTCGCGGCGGACTCTTTCGAGGTTTCCTGCAAGCGCTGCACGCGCGCCAGACAAAGCATGGCTCGCGCATAAAGATCGATTGGGTTGATCACGTCGACGGTGGCCAGCGCCCAACGCAACCTGTCCTGCAGGCCATCCAGACGCCCCTGGTGGTAGGCGATCAGCGCCTCGCTGATCGTTGGCAGTGCCAGCGCGCGCGCTCGCTCACCGAAGCAGGGCAGCATGCGCCCGCGCAGCTGCTCGAACAGCAACTGCGCCTGTTTGATCTGCCCACGCTCGAGGCATAGAAGCACCTCCACGTTGGCCAATTGCATATCGAGATAACGACCTTCGAGGAACTGATTGCGTTGCTGCGCCAGCGCCAACAAGCGGCGCGCCTGCTCGTCCTGGCCAAGCATCACATTGGCCAGCGCACCGACCGCCAGGATTGCCACCTCGAGAAAGGCAGTGTGCTGGCCGAGTTGCGCTTCGATGCGGCGGGCCAGGCTCACGCAGCTATCCAGATCATCCTTCTGCAGCGCGATCACCGCCTTGATCGCGAGGGTCGCCAGCACCTTGTCACTCAGCGGCCCGGTTGCACGCGATACGCCCCAGCGCTCGAGCAACTCATCGAGCACGCGGTTGGCTTCGTGCAGACCGAGCTCAGTCGCTCGAGTCCAGACATCGGCCAGTACCAGCATCGGAAAGCCCTCGACGATTTCGTCCGGAACGTGCTGGCGCCACTTGTAGATCAGATTCAGCTGGCCACGATTGATCAGTTCAAGCCCACAGCCATCGAGCAGGGCGGCAAGCATCTCGGGGTCTTCGGCGAGGCAGGCATGCTCGATGGCCAGGTTCTGCATATGGTGATTGGTGAACCACAGGCTCGCGTTGAAATGCAGCTGCTTGAAGCGCTCAGGATCACGCTCCTTGAGCCGCGCGCGAAGAAACTCGGCGAACAGATTGTGGAAGCGGTACCACTGACGCTCACGGTCCAGAGGCATCAGGAACAACTGCATGGCCTCCAATTCTTCCAGCAGTTGCTGACCATCCTGGCGCCCGGTCAGCGCGTTGGCCAGGTCGCCGCTGAGTTGTTGCGCGACGCCCAATGCCAACAATTGCTCCTGCTGCTCCAGCGGCAATTGCTCGAACACCGAGCGCAACAGATAGTCGCCCACCGCGGTCTGGTCAGCGCCCAGGTCGGTCATTTGCTGTGCGGCCTGAGGATGATGCCTGAGCCACAGGCTGGCCAGGTGCACACCGACCATCCAGCCTTCGGTATGGCTGTACAAGCTTGCCAATGCATCCGGATCCAGTTGCAGACCAGCGCGCTCGAGATAGCCACGCATCTCTTCCGAACTGAGCCTGAGCTCTTCACTACCGAACTCCAGCAGCATGCCCTTGGCGCGCAAGGTTGCCAGGCTCAGGGCCGGCTGCGAACGGCTGCCGATGGCCAGGGTGAAGCCTGGCGGCGCCAGCTTGACCAGGCGATTGAGCGTGCCAAGCAACTCCACATCCTGCAGCAGATGCAGATCGTCGAGTACCAGCAACAAAGGTTCTGCACAGTGCGCCAGCTCCGCGAGAAGGCTCTCCATGACGGCCTCGACCGGCACGCGCATGGTGTTGCGCAAATACCCCAGAGCGTCCTCACCGAACCCCGGTAGAGAACGAGCCAACGCATCGATCAATTGCTGGAAGAAGCGTACCGGATCGTCATCACCGGCACTCAGCGATACCCAGGCGACCGAGGCGCCCGCCTCACGACGACGCTCGGCCAGCATCATCAAGGCAGTGGTCTTGCCAAAACCGGCCGGCGCGGAAAAAAGCACGAGGCGGGGGTGGGGATGGGCTGATAGCGCCGCCTCGACCTGAGGCCGTGCCAGGTATTCGGTGAACGCCTGAGGCGGCGACAATTTCGAACGCTGCAGGCTTCCAGCGGCTGGACCTATGACTTCATCCATGGCCTGGATCCCTTCATTTAATTATTGTTCTGGTACGACAGTTCAATGTCCTGGCGCGGCTCAATACTAATCAGCCATATGCGCCTGAGTAAACCCGGCGCAAGCTCTAGGATGAATGTTGGCGGCGGACTACAATCGCGCTTTCAGCCAACACCGATGTCCACGCATGCCAAGCTGCTCTCTGCACTCCCTGCCCTACCACACGGACCCCAGCGACTATTTTCAGCGTATTCGCCACGCGCCAAGGGCTGTGCTGCTGGATGCCGGGCGACCGGGTGCCGAGCGTGGACGCTATGACGTTATGAGCGCCTGGCCATTGGCAGAACTGGCACCAGCGCCCGACGAATCGGCCAACGATTTCCTGCAACGCCTGCGTGGCGCGCTGCAGAGCCTTGGCGAGGCCGAGGCTCCGACAGAACAGAGCCTGCCATTCGTCGGTGGGTTGATCGGCTATCTGTCCTATGACTTCGGTCGCCGTCTGGAGCACCTGCCAGGCAACAGCGCCGACGACCTCGGCATCGAAGACGCCGTGTTCGGCCTGTATGCCTGGGCACTGATCAGCGATCACCAACTCGGGCGTACGGTACTGATGTTCCACCCCGCGCTGCCGCAAAGCGAACGCCAGCGCCTGCAAGCCCTGTTCGAAGCACCATGCAGCGAGGAGCCGGCCAGCTTCCGCTTGTCCAAGGCCTTTCAGGCCGATATCGACGAAAGCCGTTATCGCCAGGCGATCGAGCAGATTCAGCGTTACATCCTCGCGGGCGACTGCTATCAGGTGAATTTCACCCAGCGTTTCCAGGCGCCCTGCCAGGGTGATCCCTGGACCGCCTACCTGGCATTGCGTCAGGCCTGCCCCACACCGTTCTCGGGCTTTCAGAGCCTGGGCAATGGCGCTGCCATCCTCAGTCTGTCGCCTGAACGTTTTATCAAGGTCAGCGGCGGCCAGGTGGAAACCCGGCCAATCAAGGGCACTCGGCGTCGCGGAAGCGATGCGGAAGATGACCAGGCGCAGGCGCAAGAGCTACTGGACAGCCGCAAGGATCGTGCGGAGAACCTGATGATCGTCGACCTGCTGCGTAACGACCTTGGCCGTAGCTGCCGCATCGGCTCGGTCAAGGTCCCCGAGCTGTTCGCCCTGGAGAGCTACCCCAACGTGCACCATCTGGTCAGTTGCGTGACCGCTGAACTGGCACCCGACAAGGATGCCCTGGACCTGATCGCTGGCAGCTTTCCTGGCGGCTCGATTACCGGTGCGCCGAAGATCCGCGCCATGCAGATCATCGACGAGCTGGAGCCCACCCGTCGTGGGCTCTACTGCGGCTCGCTGCTGTATCTGGACGTACGTGGCGAGATGGATAGCTCCATCGCCATCCGCAGCCTGCTGGTCAAGGACGGCAAGATCAGTTGCTGGGGCGGCGGCGGCATCGTCGCCGACTCCGACTGGCAGGCCGAGTATCAGGAGTCCATCACCAAGGTGAAGGTGCTGCTGGATACGCTCGAACGTCTGTAAACACACCTATGACCACTTAGTAAGACGCCGCGGTTTCTCACTGAAGTCGCGGCGTTTTCACGAGGGCTCTCAGGGCTTCACAGATTCAGCTTGCGATTCGACGCCTTGAGGAACTCTTGCTTGAGATCGGCATAGCTGTGCACTGCCGGGAACTGCGGGAACTCACGGATCACGTTGTCCGGCGCATGGAACAGGATGCCGGCGTGAGCTTCGCTGAGCATGGTGGTGTCGTTGTACGAGTCGCCAGCGGCAATCACCCGGTAGTACAGACTCTTGAAGGCAATCACCGACTGACGCTTGGGATCCTTCTGGCGCAACTGGTAGCTGACCACGCGATCATTCTCGTCGGTGATCAGGCGGTGGCACAGCAAGGTCGGGAAACCGAGTTGGCGCATCAGCGGCTGGGAGAATTCATAGAAGGTGTCGGAAAGAATCACCACCTGAAAACGCTCGCGCAACCAGTCGACGAACTCCACGGCGCCATCGAGCGGCTTGAGCGTGGCGATCACGTCCTGAATGTCCTTCAGTTTCAGCCCATGCTCATCGAGGATGCGTAAACGCTGCTGCATCAGCACGTCGTAGTCGGGGATGTCGCGGGTTGTCGCCTTGAGCGACTCGATACCGGTTTTCTCGGCAAAGGCAATCCAGATTTCCGGGACCAGTACACCTTCCAGGTCGAGACACGCGATTTCCACAGCACACTCCTTGGTTATGCCAAAAGGTGGCAGAACTCTAACCAGAGGATCACACCCGCGCAAACCTGGCAGACTTATAACCAAATTAAAGGGCTTAGAAGTAGCTGGTTATTTAGAAGCATAACCAGCCTTTGCTACCATCGCGCCTTCACGCACACGATCTGGAGTCCTCAGCATGGAACTCGACCTGGACGCGCTCAATGCCGAATTCGGCAACCAGCCTGAAAAGCTGGTTCAGTGGGCCATCGGGCTAGGCAAACCTGCCATCTGCACCACCAACTTCCGCCCCTTCGAAGCGGTGATTCTGCACATGGTCAGCCAGGTCAAACCGGATATCCCGGTGGTCTGGATGGACAGCGGCTATAACACCGAAGCCACCTACCGCTTCGCTGACGAAGTGGCGCGCAAGCTGAACCTCAACCTGATCACCTACCTGCCCAAACGCTCGCGCGCACACCGCGAAGCCATCGACGGCCCGGTACCGGCTCTGGATGATCCGCGCCACGCGGCGTTCACCGAAGAGGTCAAACTCGAGCCCTTCGCCCGCGCCTTGCGCGAGACTGCGCCAAGCGTGTGGTTCACCGCTCTGCGCGCCACCGATACCGCCGTGCGTGCACAGATGGATCCGATCAGCATCAACCCCGATGGTCTGATCAAGGTAGCCCCGCTGCTGCACTGGTCCTCCAAGGATCTGTATCAGTACTTGGTCGCCCATGACCTGCCGAACGAATTCGATTACTTCGACCCGACCAAGGGCGAAGACAATCGTGAGTGCGGCCTACACCTCAGTCACTGAGGCAGATAGGTGAAACGAAAAATGGCGCCCAAGGGCGCCATTTTTCGTTCTCACGCAAGTGTCAGTGAACCGGCAGGTCGACGCCCTCGAACAGTTCTTCCAGTTCGGACTTGTTATGGCACTGCACGGCCTTGGCCAGTACGTCGCGGGTCAGGTGCGGGGCGAATTTCTCGATGAAGTCGCACATGAAGCCACGCAGAAAAGTGCCACGGCGAAAGCCGATCTTGGTCACGCTAGGCTCGAACAACTCGTCGGCGTCCAGTACTACCAGGTCCTGATCCAGCTTGCTGTCGACGGCCATCTTGGCCACGATGCCAACCCCCAGGTTGAGGCGCACGTAGGTCTTGATCACGTCGGCATCGGCTGCGGTGAATACCACCTTCGGTGTCAGACCGCGATGACTGAAGGCTTCATCCAGCTTCGAGCGGCCGGTGAAACCGAATACATAGGTCACGATGGGATGTTCGGCCAGCGCTTCGAGCGTCAGCTTCGGCAGCTTGGCCAGCGGATGCCCCTGCGGCACCACCACGCAGCGGTTCCAACGGTAGCAAGGCATCATGATCAGATCGTTGAACAACTCCAGCCCTTCGGTGGCGATGGCGAAGTCTACGCTGCCATCGGCGGCCATCTCGGCGATCTGCGTCGGCGAGCCCTGATGCATGTGCAGCGCCACGTCCGGATACTGTTTGATGAAAGTGCTGATGACAGGCGGCAAGGCGTAACGCGCCTGGGTGTGGGTAGTCGCGATGGACAGCGTGCCTTTCTTCTCGTTGGAGAACTCCTGGGCGATCTGCTTGATGCTTTCGACCTTGCGCAGAATCTCACCGGCGGTGGTGATGATGCGCTCTCCGGCGGGGGTGACGCGCGTCAGGTGCTTACCGCTGCGGGCGAAAACCTCCACGCCCAGCTCGTCCTCGAGCAAACGAATCTGCTTGCTGATCCCTGGTTGCGAGGTGTAAAGGCTTTGCGCAGTAGCCGATACGTTGAGGTCGTGGTGCGCGACTTCCCAAATGTAGCGCAGTTGCTGAAGCTTCATAGATTTCCCTCAGAGCAGTAAGGCAGGCCAGCAGCCGCCAATGCCGTATATAACCATATTATTGGTTTAATCTGACAGCCTAGAACGTTTTAATAGATCCCCCCATTTACAAATCACCATGTCCACGGTGCTGCAGCATTGGCACCAGATACACCGGAGCCTCCGACAGCTGCACGATACGGGCGGCGGTGCGCCCCAGTGGCACGGTAAGATCCGCGCCGTGGCTGTGACTGCCTACGACCAGTAGATCCACCCCAAGTTTCTGCGCCTCCTCGAGAATCACCGTCGGCGGATCACCCTGCAGCACCCGCACCGCACGAATCAGGTGCAAATCCTGAAGCCCGTCTCCCAGTTCGTCGCGAAAGCCCTCGAGGACACGCTGCTCGATACTGGCCATCACCGTGCTCAGACCGTTACGCCTTAGTTCACCGAGGGTTTCTTCATCCAGGTAGGTTTGCAGCACGGACTCGGCGAACAAGCCCATGGGTTCGACTGCATGCACCACGTACAGATCGGCCTTGAAACTGCGGCTTACCGCCAGGGCATGCTGCAGCACATAGGAGGCATAGAGCCCCAGGTCGGTGGCATAGAGTATCGAGCGGATCACGTGGCCTCCTTGACTGCTGGCGCAGGCCCTTGATTGAGCTTAGCAGCGCATCAGGTAAAGCAAGGTCGGCCGCATTATTTAGGACGAATGGCTATATGCAGGTAAGCAGCGGGCCAGCAGTCAAGGCAGCAATTCGTTGCTCACGCCATGGGGTACATGACCTGTAGCCACGACCTGCCGGGCTTTCTCGCAGTGCCCGGTTTGATCATCGAAGAACACATCCGCCGCGAACGCCTCGAGCACAGCCGATTTGTCCAGCCCGCCAAGGAAGAAGGACTCATCCAGGCGAATGTTCCACTCGCGCAAGGTACGAATCACCCGCTCATGTGCCGGCGCTGAGCGCGCGGTGACCAGCGCGGTACGAATCGGACAATCCACTTCCGGAAACTCCTGCTGCAGGCTGTGCAGCGCCGCGAGAAATGGCTTGAACGGCCCACCCGGCAGTGCCTGCCGGGCCGCCTCGCGCTCATGGCTCTGAAAGGCGTGCAGCCCGCCACTTTGGTAGACACGCTCGGAGTCATCGGAAAACAGTACGGCATCGCCATCGAAAGCGATGCGCAGCTCGTTGCTGTTCGCCCGCCGCGTACCGCCCGATAACAGCGTCGCTGCACCGAAGCCGGCCTTCAGTGCATTACGTACGTCATCGGCGTGAGTGGACAGAAACAGGTGGCAACCAAAGGCTGCCAGATAAGGATCGGGGCTACGCCCACCGACGAAGGCCGCGCGGGAAATACCCAAGCCATAATGCTGGATCGAGTTGAAGGCCCGCAGGCCGGTATCAGCGCTGTTGCGTGACACCAGAATGACCTCGACACGCTGCTCGCTGAGGCGCTGATTGAGGCTGAGCAGCTTTTCCACCAGCGGAAAGGCATCCCCCGGCATCAGCACTTCGTCTTCATGCTCGATCTGGTAACGGCGGTAGGCCTCGACACCCTCGTTTTCGTAGATCTGATGACTCTCGCCAAGGTCGAACAGCGCCCGTGAGGAGATCGCCAATACCAGCTTGTCCCCCAATCCTTTGCCCATGCCTAAGCCTCCTGGCGAGCCTGAATGAAACGCAGCGCCTGATACAGCGCACGTACCTTAGGCATATCGAAACCGATGGCATCGGCCGCCGCCAGCGGCACCTCATAAATCGCATGCAGCTCTGCCGGGCGACCCTGAGCGAAATCGTGGTACATGCTCGGCAGGTAGTCCGGCATTTTGTCGGTCGCACTCAGCAGCTTGCTCGCATAGTGCTCCGGCATGCTGTAGCCAAGTGCCTGGGCTGCCAGCACCACCTCCTGCATGATGCCCTCTACCAACGCCCGGCTGTCAGGGTTGCCCATCAGTCGCCGCGTGTCGGCATCGAGCAGCACGGAAAGACCGTTGTAAGGCGCATTCCATACCAACTTCTGCCAGCGCGTCTGGGCCAGGTCACGCATCGGGGTCGACTCCAACCCTGCGCCACGCAACAAGCCAACGCCCTCTTCCACCAGAGCCAGGCGTGACGCTTCATCAGTTGCAGGGCCGGAATGGTAGGCAAGGTTGATCGCACCCAGCGCCTGGTGCTCGATAACCCCTGGCGCACTGCGATGGACGCAGATATAGCAGAGGCCTCCAAGCAGATGGAGATCATCAGGCAGCAGCGGTCGCAATTCATCTTCCACCGCCAGCCCGTTCTGCAACAGCACCACCTTGGCGTTGGGTGCTGCAGCCTTTGCAATAAGCGGCGCCAGTTCGACATTGGCCGTGGTCTTCGCGCCGACCAGCAGCCAGTCGCATTGCGGCATGTCTTCGATATTGCGATAGACCTGTACGGGCGCAAGCGTCAGCGCGCCATGTACAGCGCTGTTCAGCTGCAACCCGCGCTCTGCCACGGCCGCATACTCGCTGCGCAGAAAAAAGTGAACGTCATGACTGGCTCGCGCCAACAGCAGCCCATAAAAGCCACCGATAGCCCCCGTGCCGATGATGCCAATGCGCGGCGCTGGTGATTGAGACATCAGGGAAGCTCCTCAGCCTGTCGAAGCAGCGCCTCGTCCATGGCAGTCGTTAAATCGGAAAGAGTGAGTCGGGCGCGCAATGCGCCAAAGAAGTGTCCGTTTCTGACCAGAAACAGCGCGGGCAGATGAAAAACCTCGTAACGCGCCACCAACCCGGCGTTATGCCCCGCATCGATCCAGCACAAGCGGTCGATCGGCAGCCCCATGCCAGGCAGAGCCTGACGTGCCCAGCGGCAACTGGCACATCCCGTGCTAGTGAACACTACTAACGACGTACCGGAAAGGTCGAGCAGGCGGCGATCCGCATCCAAATCGGTCAGTTCCAGTTGCGCCGCTATACTGAATTCACTGATATCAGTTTGCCTGCATTCAAGGTCGGTGTTCATGCGTAAGTTTCTGCGTCATCCAAGCGACATGCCAGTGGAGCTGGTGTTGCGCAAACAGGCCTGTATTCCCAGGCAGCGGCTGAACAATATCAGCCTCGGCGGGGTCGCTTGCAACTCATCGCGAGGCTTTCGCCGTGGCACCTCGATCGAGTTGCGTATTCCGCTGCTGGGCGATCAGGCGCGCTATCCCGGGATCGTCGCCTGGTGTCGGCGCCTGGAGAACGGCTATCTGGTTGGCGTTGCCTTCATCGACGAAGACACGCTGTTCCGCGCACGCATGGTCGAACAAGTCTGCCAGATCCAGCATTACCGCCAACAACTGGAACAGGAATCAGGCCAGCCAATGGCCATCGAGCAATGCGCTCAGGACTGGATAGCCAAGCATGCAGCTGAATTCCCTTACCTTGCCTGAGACGTCGCCGCGGCAGTAGAAACTTAAAATGGTTGCGTCCACCCGCACCGATACGACCAATCTATGAGGCGCATTGAACTCATCGCCCATTGTGGCGCAGCCGCGTACGCGCTAAGGTTCGGCTCCCCCTGCGCAAACTAGCTGTGCACCGCCACAGGGGCTTGCTGGCGGCCGGCAAACGTGACCCGACGACCTGACCCGATGAGTAGCACGATGGCTGATTTACCGATCGACGACCTCAACGTCGCCTCCAACGAAACGCTGATCACTCCCGACCAGCTCAAACGCGAAATCCCCCTGACCGATGCCGCGCTGAAGACCGTCTCTCAGGGTCGTCAGGTGGTACGCGACATCCTCGATGGCAAGGATCATCGCCTGTTCGTGGTAGTCGGCCCCTGCTCCATCCATGACATCAAGGCCGCTCACGAGTACGCCGAGCGCCTCAAGGTATTGGCCGCCGAGCTGTCCGACAGCCTGTTTCTGGTCATGCGCGTGTACTTCGAAAAACCGCGCACCACCGTTGGCTGGAAAGGTCTGATCAACGACCCGTACCTGGATGACTCGTTCAAGATTCAGGATGGCCTGCATATCGGCCGCCAGCTGCTGCGTGACCTGGCAGAAATGGGCTTGCCCACCGCCACCGAAGCACTCGACCCGATTTCTCCGCAATACCTGCAGGATCTGATCAGCTGGTCGGCCATCGGCGCACGTACCACCGAATCGCAGACCCACCGGGAAATGGCCTCGGGCCTGTCCTCGGCAGTCGGCTTCAAGAACGGCACCGATGGCGGCCTGACCGTAGCGATCAACGCGCTGCAATCGGTATCCAGCCCGCACCGCTTCCTCGGCATCAATCAGGAAGGTGGCGTGTCCATCGTCACCACCAAGGGTAACCCCTATGGTCACGTTGTACTGCGCGGCGGTAACGGCAAGCCCAATTACGACTCGGTCAGTGTCGCCATTTGTGAGCAGGAACTGACAAAAGCCGGCATTAGCCCGAACATCATGGTCGATTGCAGCCACGCCAACTCCAACAAGGACCCGGCCCTGCAACCGCTGGTTCTGGAGAACGTGGCCAATCAGATTCTCGAAGGTAACAACTCGATCGTCGGCCTGATGGTGGAAAGTCACCTGGGCTGGGGTAACCAGTCGATTCCGAAGGATCTGGGCGACCTCAAGTACGGCGTTTCCATCACCGATGCCTGCATCGACTGGGACACCACCGAAAAGAGCCTGCGCAGCATGCACGCCAAACTCAAGGATGTGCTGCCCAAGCGCCAGCGCGGCTGATTGCAGGCGCAGATACGAAAACGCCGGGCAATGCCCGGCGTTTTGCTGTCGACACCAGGCGTCAGCTAGCCTGGTGACGCTGACGACGCTCCATATAGCGTTCGACGTAGGAGCAGGATGGAATAACCGTATAGCCCCTACCCTCAGCATAACGCAGGGCATGCTCGGTCAGTGCAGCTGCGATCCCTCGACCACGCAATGCGTTGGGTACGAAGGTGCGGTAGATGTCCAGCGTCTGTTTGCCCAGATCCATATAGGCCAGATAGGCACGATCACCTTCGATGGTGGTCACGAACTGATGACTCGCCTGGTCATGGTGAATGGACAAACCCTCGCTCATCTTCTCTCCTCTAGCCGCGAACCACTCACGGCACATTTCTACTTCATACCGACGCTTTGACAAAAGCGCAAATCCGTTTCCTGTCTGCTCAGGTGCAACTGCAGGAGCTTACCACAGGCAAACCAGGCTCTTTCAGAGGCTCAGTACCCCGATGCAGAGCAGCGCAGCCACCACCGGGACCAATACCGTGATGACAAAAATGTCCTTGTAGGCCTGCTTGTGGGTCAACCCCATGATCATCAGCATGGCGATTACCGCACCGCAATGCGGCAGCGAGTCCAGCCCGCCTGCCGTGATATTGGCAATACGATGCAGAACCTCGGGGTCGACGCCCATGTCCAGATAATGTGGTGCCAGCGTCTGCATGAATATCTGCAGGCCGCCAGAAGACGACCCGACGATTCCAGAGACCACACTGACGGATGCGAAAACGGACAGCAACGGCGGCAGGTCCACCGATAGCACCCATTGGGCAAACTGGGCGAATCCTGCAGTCTGTGTGACAACACCACCGAAGCCGATGACCGCTGCCGTATTGAGTAGCGGCATGATCGCGTCGTCTGCTCCCTGGCCCAGCAAGCCCAGAGTGTTGCGGCGCAATGCGGGGAACATCAGCACCGCCACGCCCGTAGCGATTACCAGGGCCAGACTGGGCCAGAGTATCGGCTGGGCCAAGCTGAATGCCAGCAGCCTGCCAAGAACGCCCTCGCCCGCGACTACAGCTCCAGAGAGCACAAAAAGACGCGGTAGCAGGATCACACCCAGCACCACGATGATCGGCACCAGCGCCATGCCCCAGTGCGGACCGCTTCCCGGGGCGCCGGCCAACTGCTGCATGCGTTCATCCTGAGCATTGACCTCGAACCCTTCGCCACGCTCACGAGCCAGGCGCCACTCGCGCTGCAGATATCCCATACCCAGGCCAATCATCACCGCAGTGGCAAACAGTCCAATCCAGGCCCCTGCGAACAGGTCAGTGCCCAATGCACTGGCCGCAATCACGTTATGAATGGACGGCGAACCTGGCAGTGCCGTCATGGTGAAAGTGCCGGCACCCAGTGCGATAGCCGCACAGAACAGACGCTTGGGCAGATTGGCCTCACGCATCAGGGTAATCCCCAAGGGGTACATGGTGAAAATCACCACGAATACGACGACGCCACCGTAGGTCAGGACGGCGCATACCAGCATTGCCACCCACAGCGTGCGCTGCGTGCCCAAACCCTGAGTGATCGCTTGCGCAATGCTGTTGGCGGCCTGGCTTGCCGCCATTACCTTGCCGAAGATGGCGCCGCAGAGAAACAGCACGAAGAACTTCCCGGCAAAAGTGAACGCCCCCAATGGCCCGAATGGAAAATGCTCGAGTAAGGCGCCGGGTACAGCCACCCCGTTGCTCAGCGCGACCAGGATCGAACACGTCAATGCCGCAATAAAGATGTTAACCCCACGTAGCGCCATGAAGATCAGTAGCGCCAAGCCCAGTAACAAGCCTAAATTTCCCAGCATCTCCATCCCCCCTTTATTGTTTTAGTTCTCCAGCCAGGACAGTTATAACAGTTCGTGCAGATGCTGCACCGCAACAGCGGAAAATCTGGCTGTTTTTTAAGCAACCCCCATGATCCCTGCCTTTCAGCCCTGCTTGCCAGAAAAAAAAAGTGCAACTCTTGCCCCTGCTCCGTTTACTTACTAAAAGTAATAGGTAGTATGTAGGCCGGCTAATTTCCCGCAATTGGGGAATTGCTTTATATGGAAAACTCCACCTCAAGGGGAACACGATGAACAACGTTCTGAAATTCTCTGCTCTGGCTCTGGCCGCAGTTCTGGCTACCGGTTGCAGCAGCATGTCCAAAGAAACCGAAGCTCGTCTGACTGCTACCGAAGACGCAGCTGCTCGCGCCCAAGCCCGTGCCGACGAAGCCTATCGCAAGGCTGATGAAGCTCTGGCCGCCGCTCAGAAAGCTCAGCAAACTGCTGACGAAGCCAACGAGCGCGCTCTGCGTATGCTGGAAAAAGCCAGCCGCAAGTAATTTGCGACTCGTTTTTTCAAAAGTCGGCCCAGGAAACTGGGCCGGCTTTTTTATTGCCTGCCTACATGATCACCAGACAATAAAAAACCCGCCGACACGAGTGCGGGCGGGCTTGCTTGGTCAGCCGAGGTCAGAATGGACCGTTGCTACTGACCACTGCGTTGTCGACCTGGGCGGCAATTGGCACCGGCAGGCCATCTTCAGAAGCGACCACCTCGCGAACCATCTCCCAGTCCAGGCGTAAGCCACTGAGTTCGTCCCGTTTGAGCAGCGCATTGATCACCGCTGTGTGCTTGTCGACGACAGAGGCATTGCCTTCATCGTCCAGGGGCGCATGCGCTTCCAGGTAGACCTTGCCACCACTCACGCCGAACTTGTAAGGCTCGTTGACGATACGCACCGGCGTGCCCACCGGCACCATTGCAGCCAGCTCCAGCACGTTGTGGTTGAGCATGCGGAAGCACCCGTGGCTGACGCGCATGCCGATACCGAACTTCTTGTTCGAGCCGTGAATCAGGTATCCCGGAAACGACAGCGTCAACTTGTACGGCCCCAGCGGGTTATCCGGACCAGGCGGCACTACGGTGGGCAGAAAATCGCCCTCTGCCGCGTGCTCCTCGCGAATCGACTTGGGCGGATACCAGGCCGGGTTCGGCGTTTTCACGGTCACGCGACCCGCCCCAAGAGGCGAGCCCCAGCCTTCACGGCCGATACCGAGAGGAAAGGTATGCACGACATCCTGCCCTTTCGGAAAATAGTAGAGGCGGTATTCGGCGAGATTGATCACGATCCCCTCACGCGGGCCAGACGGCAGCACGTAGCGGGTCGGCAGAATGATCTCCGCGCCCTCGCCCGGCAACCAGGGGTCGACGCCCGGGTTGGCCGCCACCATCTCCAGATAGCCCAGGTCGTTGGCGGTACCCAGATCCGCAAAGGTGTCTTCGTATTTGGCTTTGATAACCTGCACCTGCCCCACTACATCCTCGCCAAGTGCAGGCAGAGGAAACTCGAGCGCCTGAACGCTTGAGCTGGCGCAAAGCGCAACGAAAGTCAGACAGCGGTTGACCGCAGAGAAGCGCGAGAACATTCAAGATGTCCTTGAAGAGTTAGTTGAGTGATATTGCAGCGATTGTACACCGCCATTCCGCGGCCGGGCAGACGTCAGCCATCCGCCCAGTTCGAGCACAGCCCCTGCCGCTGTGCCTCGAAAGTCGCCCGGCAATCCGGGCACAGTCGACGATCACGCAGCCAGGCCTTGTCCAACTGGTGCCAGCGCGGCCCTGCCGGAAGCAGCCCGCCGCAGAGCGTCCTGTCGGCGTGACCGCCCAAGCGTAGCTGCCGGGCGACCAGATGCACACGCGCCTCGCGACAGGCGAACAGATCCAGCTGCTCGTCTGGCTCGATCAGGTGATAGGCATACAAGGACCAGGCGGGACGCGGCATCTGGGGCTCCGTGACAGGTCGGCCACATTAGCCGAAAGGCATGAGGCGGAAAAGCCTGGCCGTCACTCGGTTTCACTTCAAAGAAGAGGTTTGAGACTTGGCCAGACGTTATCCAATAGCACTGGCTGAGCAGCGACATTCGGATGGATGCCATCGGCCTGCATCATCGAAGGCACGCCACCTATGCCTTCCAGCACGAATGGCACCAACGCAGCGCCGGACGCTTCGGCCACTTTGGGGAATACCTCGGCGAACGCCGTGGTGTAACGCACGCCGTAGTTCGGTGGCAGGCGCATGCCCAAAAGCAGTACCTTGGCCCCTGCCTGCTGCGACTTCTCGACCATCGACGCAAGATTCTGTTGCAATTCGGACTGAAGGACAGGAACCCCATCAATTCCAAGGGTTCCAGCCAATGAACAGCATAACGCATACCCAAACTGGCACAAGTCTGTTACAAGTCGCGCCGCCCAAACTGACCACCCAGCTCGCAAAGCCCTGGCACTTTCGTCGCCATGGTCGCTACTACCTCCGATTTAGGCCACGGAATCAGACCTTGGGCGTCTTCACGATCTCACTGCGCACCACAGACCGAGCCACAGCCATGGAAATCTCCAACAACATCCAGAAGGCGCTTGCCTACTTTCACCTCAGCAATCCTGAGGCGACTTGGCCAGAGCTTCGGGAGCGACTACGCGCAATCGCACAGGAGTGCCTTGAGGCAGAGTTTGGTGACCTGGGGTCGGACTACGCACGAAGCGAGTTCTACCACGACATGTATGGGGCTTTGCGCACGATCAGCAAAAAGGGCGACATGAGCCTTGCCCAGCACCGGGCTGTGTCTATTGGTCAGGGCATCATGGCAGCTACGCATGCTCGCCTTGAGGGCCGACCTGGGGCACTGGTGGACGTTATTGATAGGCTCAATTGTGGAGACCAAATCGATAGTCAATCTGGTGTTCACCTGTCCCTATCTGTAGGCGCCCCTATAAGCTGGGACGATTTGTCGGCCCTGTACATGGAAGAACGTAGAGTCAACCTCAAGGACTCCAGCAGGAAAGCCGCCATAACCGCCCATACGGTCATCGGGAACGCCTTTGAGGCCATCGGCTTGACTGACCTACGGACTCACACACGAGATGACATGGTGACGCTTCGGGCGAACCTGCTGGATGAGCGCAAGGCGTCCACAGTGAACAATCTTTTGGCGCAGCTCCGAGCTGTAATGGTCTGGGCTGTCCAATCTGACAAGCTGGCTAAGGAGTACACGGCAGGGCTCAAGCTCACCAAGGGCGCAGACAGCGCGCGCGTGGCGTTCCTCCGGGGACAGGTAGAAACCCTGATGGCGCATACCAACGCTCTACCATCGGCCTCCTGGGAGCGTTGGGCGCTTTCCCTTCTGGCAGTCACAGGGGCTCGTGTGGGTGAAGTCAGCTATCTGACCAAGGCTGACATCAAGCAGGTAGAGGGTCTGTGGTGCATCGACATCAACGAGGATGCAGATGGTAAGTCCATCAAGAACAAGCACAGCAAACGCCGCGTGCCTCTTGTGGATGGCGCCCTTGGGTTCAACTTGCCTGCATTCCTTGAGGCTGTCGAAAAGGGCGCCCTGCCCTCTGACCATGGCATTAATCCTGGCAAAGCCAGTAAGCGGCTCAATCAGATGCTGAGGGACGCTCTCGGGGATAGCAAAGGTGAGAACCAGACGCTGCATTCACTGCGTCACCACCTGATCTCCTCAATGCAGGCCGCAGGCGTTCCCGTAGCCTTCGCGCAGGCCGCAGCCGGACAATCCTCGGGCACCATCGCATACGACACATATGGCTCAGGCTCACCAATCCAGCGGGTCTACGAAGCACTCAAGCAAGGTCTGATGGAGGACGCCCAATGAACGCCTTTGTGGACATGAATCCGCAAGCCGCACAGCTCTGCGAAGCATACGATGCTGAGGGCCTATCGAATCCCATCGGCACGTTCGTGTGCCCTCACTGCCAGCAGACAGCATCCGTCGAGTACGCCACCACGGACTACACGTTTCCCAGTGGCGCCAGTAGGGAGGGTCGCGCTGATTCCGTAGACGTGGCCCGCTGCTTCCAGTGTGACGGTGTGTCTTACTGGCTGATTCTCGACATGGGCAGCGGTAGCGATTGGCGGGACCTCCCTCGCGTCTTGCTTCACCCCAGAGCCTCAGGGGTCAAGAAGGATGCAGTATGACCATCTGGGAATTACTCGGTGCGATGGCCGTTTCCTACGGTGGCTTTCTTCTTCTGCTGGACTGGGACTGGAAGCGGCGACTATTCGAGACCTATCAGGAGCGGATGGCCCGTGACCCGAAGTACCGCGACAAGGAGCTGAAGCGGCGCCTACGGGACAAGCCTTGGCTCATTCCAGGCAGCAGGTCGTGGCACGAGCGGGAGAAGGAACGCCAGAGACGCCAGTGAACAAATCCAAGCGCGGCTTGTGAACACCAGGGGTCGGCCCTTAACTGGGTCGGCCCTTTGTATGTGTATCAGCTCAAGGACATCCAGGGCCGTATCGAGGTGCAACTGTGATGACCATGCAATTCGAGAAGAAGAACTTCATGGGCATCGAGCTGGATGTTCTCGTGGGTCACCCTGAGCATGACTTGCTGTTCATCGCTGCACAGGTGGCAAGGGCGGCGGGCCTGAAGGCTGGGTCCGACCACTTCAAGCGTGTGGCTGAAAAGTATCCTGCCTGCCGCGCCATTGAAGCCTTAGGAGCCAATCTGGCTTCTATGAGACCATCTGGAGTTCACGCCCCCACCTGGCACAAGATGTTCTTGTTCCCTGAGGGGACTGTTTACCAGATGCTCCTTCGCGGCCATGCGCCGGCCTCCGAACCGTTCCGCAAATGGGTCACCGAGGAAGTCCTACCCTCGATCCGCAAGACCGGCAAATACAACGCCGAAGAGTCCTCCAACCCCATTGCCCAAGGCATCATGGACCGCCTGATGTCCCTCGAAGGGATCATCCTGAAGCAGGGCGAGACCCTGGAGGCGCTACGCCAGGAACTCAGAGACCGTCCTCCCACCCCATTACACTGACATTCCACTTGATATCAGAGTGGGAAACGCTGATGTAGATCGTCCGGCTAACCAGCATCATCGATAGCTGCCCCGAAGAGCCAGAGGCGAAAGCCTGAATACCGCTACCGTCAGCCTCTGATGCAATCCGCATCTCTAAGGGAGTACGTGTATCCGATGCCTGCATTGAGTACCCAACAAGGATTTGGGAGGCCGTTGGTGGCGCGAAACTTTCCACTGAGACACCTACCGGCTCCGACCACTGGCGCTCATGGGGAACAGTTGCTTGTTCAGCAGTGCCTTGAACCTTAAGAAGAGTTTGCCAAACGCCTTCTCCAGCAAGGTTGCTGCCCACAAACATCAAGGCCCCACCCGACAACGCGGCCAAGCCTCCTACAAAGGAAAGCCAAAACCCTACTACATTGAGACGCTCACCGAGCCCCATAGCCATAATCGCTTCCATGATCAAATCCACTACCGTGAAGACTGGAATTTAAGAAAGCGCGGCGCTGATGTCCAATCCATTGCTGGCAGCCAAAAACCCTCACTATTAGGGAGATAGAAGGTAAGCCCGTGGCATCACCCCACGGCCCTTCCGTTTCACCTACCGCCAGCCTTCGGGCTGGTCTGCTGGCCGATCACAAGGCCGCCTCCTTGTCCGTCGCCAGTCGCTGCCCTTCGTTAGCTGTTCACCAGCTCACACCGGGTCATGCCAAGGCGGACACAGGAGGACAATCGGGACAGCTACCTTCGGTGTGATTAGCACCACTGAGTAGCGCAATGAGCCCGACCCTCAGGCAGACAGGGGTATCGTGGTGTTCGCTCGGGTTGACGTGTCCCGAGCCTTTTCGAGAACTGGGGGCGCTCGAACTGACCACGAGAACAAGGGGGCTTTAAGAACCTAAAGATTCTCTTAGGATCAATAATTATCTTGTTATAAAACAAGTAATTATATCAATTAGTTAATCCTGAAGATAAACCTAAACCCTTCAGGATTCCAGAAGCAAGGACGGGTCTGTTCAGACCACGATCCCGACTCCTTTGGGTCATCCATTAAAAACCCTCACTTGTAGGACACCCGCTCAGGTTGTCCCGTAGCTGCTTGCCAGCTCACCGTCATCGCCCGTCGCTGGGCGCCACCATCAACACAGCTTTTCTGATTGCTCCTTGTGCCGATGCCGATCCCTTGTCGTGGGTCTGTGTGCCGGTCATCGGGAGCGAACTCAGGGAGCAATCAAAAAGGAACACGACAATGCGCCATCAAATCCAAGCCACTCCGAACGCCACCGAAGAACACTTAGCGATCCTGGGAGGTCTGCGTGAAGCCATCGACAATAATGCAGCACGCGTCAAGCTGCTGATCGACCTTCGGGCATCCTTCAAGCCCCACCGAGACTGGCAAAGCGAACAGCAATATCTGATTGAGCGTAATCGATCACCGCTGCTGTCCAAGCTGCTGGCGTCCCTGGAGGCATCCGGGGTTCCTCTTCGGGATGCACTCAGCGTCCCGGCGCGGTTCGTAATGAATGCCCGATAGACCGAATCGGAACCTACAAGAATCTTGTATGTTGCAGATGTCTGCCACACCCCGCTTTACCTTCAGCCCCCACCTGAAGCGACTTCGTTAGCTGTTCGTCAGCTCACACCTGAGCCCACCGCTGGGCATCCAATCGAAACCAAGAAACCATAGAGCATCCTTCAGGGTCGGCGTGTCCACGTCTCCTTGTGTCTTGTCGCGCCTACCGTGCGGACTGAAGGATGCTCTATGGGCAGGAGACAACTACCCATGAAAATCATCATCACCGCTGTAACTCCCACCAAGGCGACCATCAACGGTCAGCCCATGGCCCGCGAATATGCCGAGGGCATCTTGCTGCCTCTGATGGTAGCCGCTCAGGGGAAAGACCACGCAGGAGTCCTCAAGGTCGCCAAGGCGTTCGCCCTCGCAGGCTTGCCGCTGGATGCCTCCCCGGTCGCTTCCCGTGTTCACAGTGAGCACCTGATCGAACAGGCCCGCCTTGAGGCCCGACAGCGTGCCGAGGCCAAAGCACACGCTGAGCGCTGCCGAGTGCCCACACCTCAGGAGATTGCCGAGAAGAAAGCCGAGCGTGAGCGCAAGGCTGCGGCAATTCGTGACCACGGCGCACGCCTGCGTGCCCAGATGGGCCGCTGACAGCATTTACCTACAGAATCCTTAGGAGTTACAGACAATGAAACCGTTTCAATACAAAGCCCCGGAGCGGGTCTATACCCAATCCGTCGCGTCCCTCGGGCTAACCCAAGTGTCCTTTCATGGCTCAGACATCCGCGCCGCTGAGATGGCCGCGACTGACCCAGTGATTTACGCCCAAGCGCTGCTCGAAGCTGCTGACGATCACCTCAATGGTGGCGAATGGCGTGAGAACATGAACGCCGCTTTCCCTTCTGAAGTTCGCCCGTTCGGATCCGTTCCGACATGTCCTCAGGTCGCCCTGATGGCTGATCGTTCGGTGTCCTTCGATCCCCGCCAGACCTACGATGGTCGCTCAGTGTCCAAGGGTGTCGCAGTGGCAGGCTCGCTGGTGTCCATGCAGGCGCCTGAGGTTGGCGTACTGGTGTCCGCCCGAGTATCGATCCTTGATCACACCGTTCAATTCGGCTTCACGGAACGCTCTATGCAGCAGACCGGGGACAAGGCACTAAACGACCTTGAACTGTCGTTGGCCGGTAAGATCGCTCAGAACCTTGAGGGACAGCCCTCGGTCTCCAAGGTCTACGCTGGGCAACTCAGCGGAACGCCTGCGACTCAAGCTGAAGACATCCTCGACATTATCGCCGTCCGCCTGGATACCTTTTGGGGCCGCGATATTTCCGAGTTTGGTGTCTTGATCCCCGTGAGCCTTCGCCCCGTCCTAAACCGAGCCGCCCAGCGTGCAGGCCTTGAAGACATCGATGAGCTGGTAGGCACCCGCGTGCAGGTCTACAGCGGCACCGACCGGGGCATCTTCCTGGCGCCCAAGGCATTCGCCATGCTGTCCTTCCGTGAGAACAAGGACGGTGACGTGTGGCGCCTTGAGCTATCCCGCAATAGCTCCATGATGAGCTGGGAACTGGAAGTAACCGCAGTGGTGGACGTAATGGCCACCGCCATGGTGGAGGTAAAGGTAGGCGGCTCGGACTGGGAGACGACCTCGGTAGCACTGCCGATCATCAAGCAAATCGTATTGGCTGACGAGCCGGCGCCTTGAGCCATCTCGGGGTGTTCGCTGAGTCGCCTAAGCGTGGAGGGAATAGCTGATAACCACCCTCCCACCACAAAGGATTGAGCCCCTGGAAAGCCTGGGGCCGTCCTACCGAGTCCATAGCCGACAACTGGCAGACATTGGTTCTCGTAACCTGAGAAACCTCCTTGATAGCTCCGAGCGCCCTTATGGCCTCGGGGCTTCTTTTTGTAATACCCGACTGAATTACTTGGTCTCTGCTGGGTCGGCCTTAGGGGACAAATTGTCCCCTGTGAAGCCCTTGAGAAAATGGGCCAAAAATTTGAGCCCCCATCTCATATAGAGCGCTGCCAGGAATACCCCCTTGGCCCCTGCGACTGTTACAAAAACTGGCACAACCCTGGCACAAATCGAGATTGACAGACGCCCTGAGCCAGCCATTAAGATGGCGCCTCCTGACCTACTTCAGGATTGTTTCAGAGCAATGGTTTGAGACTTGGCCAGACGTTATCCAATAGCACTGGCTGAGCAGCGACATTCGGATGGATGCCATCGGCCTGCATCATCGAAGGCACGCCACCTATGCCTTCCAGCACGAATGGCACCAACGCAGCGCCGGACGCTTCGGCCACTTTGGGGAATACCTCGGCGAAAGCCGTGGTGTAACGCACGCCGTAGTTCGGCGGCAGGCGCATGCCCAAAAGCAGTACCTTGGCCCCAGTCTGCTGCGACTTCTCGACCATCGACGCAAGATTCTGTTGCAATTGCGCAGGAGGCTGGCCGCGCAGACCATCGTTACCGCCAAGTTCGATAATCACCAGCTCTGGCTTGTGCTCCGCAAGTAGCGCAGAGAGCCGTGCGGCGCCGCCTGCGCTGGTATCACCACTGATCGATGCATTGACCACCGAATGCTCGAAACCCTCTTGTTCAAGGCGTTCTTCGAGCAAAGCGACCCAGCCCAGGCGGCTATCCAGGCCAAAAGCGGCGCTGATACTATCGCCGACCACAAGCAGTGTGCCTGCAACCGCTCCCTGAGCCCAGAACATCAGGGCCAAGGCACCACTGAGCCACCATGCACGCATTTGGAATCTCCATGACTTCGAGCATTCTCGCTGCGCGAAACCTTAACAAAGTGGTCAGCAGCGCGGAAGGTGAGCTGACCATCCTCCATGACCTCGACCTTGAGCTGGCCAAAGGCGACAGCCTGGCCATAGTCGGCAGCTCAGGCTCAGGTAAATCCACCCTGCTCGGCCTGCTTGCCGGCCTCGACCTGCCTAGCGGCGGCGCCGTGCTGCTGGCTGGCAAGAACCTCAGCGAACTCGATGAAGACCAGCGCGCACGCCTGCGCGCCGAGCACGTTGGCTTCGTGTTCCAGTCCTTTCAGTTGCTCGACAGCCTCAATGCACTGGAAAACGTGATGCTGCCGCTGGAACTCGAAGGCCATGCCGATGCCCGCCAACGTGCCCGCGCCCTGCTCGAGCGCGTTGGCCTGGGCCAGCGCCTGACCCACTACCCGCGCCAGCTCTCCGGCGGCGAGCAGCAACGTGTGGCTATCGCCCGCGCCTTCGCAGCAGACCCCGACGTGTTGTTCGCCGATGAGCCGACCGGCAACCTCGACAGCCACACCGGCGAACGTATCAGCGACCTGCTTTTTCAGCTCAACCAGGAGCGCGGCACCACCCTGGTGCTGGTCACTCATGACGAGCGCCTGGCGCATCGCTGCCAGCGGCTGATCCGCCTGGAAGCCGGACATCTGATCGACAGTGTGGAGCCCTGATGAATCGCGTTCCCGCCACACGCCTGTTTTCGCTCGCTGCCCGCCAACTGCTGCGCGATGCGCGTGCCGGCGAGTTGCGGGTACTGTTCTTCGCCCTGCTCGTCGCAGTGGCCGCCAGCAGCGCCATCGGTTACTTCAGCGCCCGACTGAATGACGCCATGCTGCTGCGCGCCAGCGAATTTCTCGCCGCCGACCTGCGCCTTAGCGGCAGCACGCCTGCCAGCCAGGAACAGATTGATGCGGGTCTCAAACTGGGGCTCGACCATGCCAAAGCGGTGGAGTTTTCCAGCGTGGTTGCGGCGCAGGACGGGATCCAACTGGCCAGCATCAAGGCAGCCGGTGACGGCTACCCGTTGCGCGGCGAACTGCGCAGCGCGGCCGAACCTTATGCCCCCGAACAGGTCGGCTCCGGTCCGCAGCATGGGGAAGCCTGGGCAGAAGCGCGGCTTATGGTGGCGCTCAACCTGAAGATCGGCGACGAGATCGAAATCGGCGCCAAGACTCTGCGCCTGAGCCGCGTGCTCACCTACGACCCCGACACTGCGGGCGATTTCTACAGCCTGACGCCACGCGTGCTGATGCATCTCGATGACCTGGCGGCGACCGAAGTGGTTCAGCCCGGCAGCCGCGTACGCTTCCGCGAGCTCTGGCGCGGCGATGCCGACACGCTGGCAGCCTATCGCCAGGCTGTCGAAGCCGACCTGGAACCGAATCAGCGACTCGATGATGCACGCGACGGCAACCGCCAGGTTGGCGGTGCCCTGGGCCGTGCCGAGCGCTACCTCAATCTGGCCAGCCTGGCGGCCGTGTTGCTCGCTGGCGTGGCAGTAGCCTTGTCGGCGGCACGCTTCGCCGCGCGGCGTTTCGATGCCAGCGCCCTGCTGCGCTGCCTCGGCCTTTCAAGACGTGAAGCCTTGACGCTCTTCACCCTGCAACTGGCTTTGCTCGGCCTCGTAGCCTGTCTGCTGGGGGCTCTGCTGGGCTGGGGCGGACAGTACATCCTGTTCCATCTGCTGCGCGGCCTGATCCCGGCCGATCTGCCGCCCGCCGGTATCTGGCCGGCGCTCGCAGGCATGGCGACGGGCCTGGTGGCACTGGCCGGCTTCGCCCTGCCACCACTGGCGGCCCTGGGCCGTGTGCCGCCGCTGCGCGTGTTGCGTCGCGACATGCTGCCGGTGCCTGCCAGCTCCTGGCTGGTCTATGGTGCTGCGCTGGTCGCACTTGGCTTGATCATGTGGCGTCTGAGCCTGGATCTGCGCCTGACCCTTGCCCTGTTGGGGGGTGGTTTGCTGGCCGCCACGCTACTTGGCGGCCTGCTATTGCTCGGTTTGCAAAGCCTGCGTCGACTGCTGCAACGAGCGGCCCTGCCCTGGCGCCTGGGGCTGGGCCAATTGCTGCGTCACCCACTGGCAGCAGCCGGGCAGTCGCTGGCGTTCGGCCTGATCCTGCTGGCCATGGCACTGATCGCCCTGTTGCGCGGCGAGCTGCTCGATACCTGGCAGGACCAGTTGCCAGAGGACGCGCCAAACCATTTCGCCCTCAACGTACTGCCTGCCGAGCGCGATGCCTTCGCTGCTCGCCTGGCTGAGCTTTCGCCCCATCCTGCACCGCTGTATCCGGTAGTACCAGGCCGCCTGATCATGATCAATGACGAGCCGGTGCGGCAGCTGGTGACCAAGGAGAGTCGCGGCGAGCGGGCCATTCAGCGCGACCTGAGCCTGACCTGGGCCGAGGAACTGCCAACGGATAACCAGATCAGCAGCGGTAGCTGGTGGGGTGTCGCGCACGCCAGCGAACTGCCGGGCGTTTCCGTCGAGGCTGAATTGGCCGAAAGCCTGCAACTGAAGCTCGGCGACCGTCTGCGTTTCAATGTGGGTGGCATCGAGCGCGAGGCGCAGGTCACCAGCCTGCGCCAGGTCGACTGGGACAGCTTCCAACCCAACTTCTACATGATATTCGAACCGCAGACCCTGCAGGACCTGCCGGCCACCTACCTGACCAGCTTCTACCTGCCGCCAGGCCATGACAGCGAGTTGATCGCCCTCAGCCGCGCGTTCCCCAGCGTCACCCTGCTACAGGTCGACGCGCTGCTGGCGCAGCTGCGCAGCATTCTGGCCCAGGTCACCCTGGCCATCGAATACGTACTGCTGTTCGTACTGGCTGCCGGCGTCACCGTGCTGCTGGCCGGATTGCAGGCGACATTGGACGAGCGTATTCGCCAGGGCGCTCTGCTGCGGGCGCTGGGTGCCGAACGCAAGCTGTTGATCAGCGCTCGCCGCGCGGAATTCGGCCTACTCGGCGCGGCTGCCGGCCTGCTCGCCGCATTGGGCTGCGAACTGGTGAGCTTCCTGCTCTATCGCTATGCCTTCGACATGAGCTGGCAGCCGCATCCCTGGTTGTTGTTACTGCCACTGATCGGCGCCTTGCTGATCGGCCTCGCCGGCGTCCTGGGTACCCGCCGCGCACTGAATGCCAGCCCACTGAGCGTGCTGCGAGAGGGCTGAGCGTGACGGCAGGGGTTTGCTAGACTGGCGCCCCTGCCAGCCAATAGAACTACCATGAGCCGCTATCGCCCCCCTCGCCCTGCCGGTACACCATTGATCACGCCCGAAGGCGAAGCACGCATGCGCGCCGAACTGCATGAACTCTGGCACGTGCGCAGACCGCAAGTGACGCAGTCGGTCAGCGAAGCCGCCGCGCAGGGTGATCGCTCGGAAAACGCCGAATACACCTACGGCAAGAAGATGCTGCGTGAGATCGACAGCCGCGTGCGCTTTCTCACCAAGCGCCTGGAGAAGCTCAAGGTCGTCAGCGATAAGCCGTCGGACCCGAACAAGGTGTATTTCGGTGCCTGGGTCAGCATCGAGGATGAGGACGGCGAACAGTCGCGCTATCGCATCGTCGGCCCCGACGAGTTCGATCTCAAGCAGGGTCTGATCAGCATCGACTCGCCGCTGGCACGTGCGCTGGTGGGCAAACCTCTGGATGCCGAAGTCCGTGTGCATAGCCCTGGCGGCGAGAAGACCTGCTATATCGTCGAGATCGAGTATCCCTAAGGAGCGCAGCAGGTCGCGGCTGAAGCCCCTCCCACAAGACTTACTTCGCGCCTCCAGGGTTCTAACGTCGGGTAATGAGTCCCTGGCGCGCCACACGAACCAGCTCGCCGACGGTTTGTGCCACGTCCTCGGCGCTGGGTGCCTGGATTACCGCCAGGTCGAAGCTGTCGCGGGCAAAGCGGCTCAGCGACTCGCCGTTCTGCACGAACTGGATACGAAACGCACGCGACCCGACCCAGCGCTTGGGCCAGCCTTCGAGATAACGCAGCAAGGTAGGCTGGTGGCTGCCGCCAAGCAGCACACGCGGATTGCGCAGCAGCAGGCCCGAAGTGATGGGCGCCAGGCGAATAAGGGGTTGGGGACAGATCATGGTCAAGTCTCCGCCTCGAGAATCCCGCTGGGCAGCGGTGAGAGGCGACACCGAACCAGCGCTTTAGCGGAATTTCAGGTGTCGTAGATAACACCCTGAGGCGCCCCGCAAGTAGCTGTTTAAATCGGCGCAGCGCGCATCCTAGAGAAGCACATGGCGAGCTGTCAAGACGCCACCCCAACCTTCGATTGGCTGACGCACTACCCAGGCGGCCAGCGCTCCCTGGAAGCCGCCTCACCCTTGTTTTTTTACGCGCGCAAAGCAAGGCAGTCGCTTCACTTTTTCGCCTTGACGTGTCGACTCGTAACAGAGAAACAGAAGCGATCAGGTCGCTAAAACAAGGCAAGCTGCAGAGAAATACCGAACTAGAGGGCCCGCCCGCAACGCGCAGATGCTGGCATGTTTCCTGCGCTATCGATTGCGCCTTACGCGCCACCGGATGGGCGCGCACATATTGCAGGACGCTGCTGACCGCCTTCCCAAAACCATCGAGAGCACCCATGAAGAACAATAAGACTCTGCTCGCCCTCTGCCTCGGCGCCGGCCTGCTCGCCAGCGGCCAGACTCAGGCTTTCTGGTTCGGTTCATCCGACTACACCCAGACCAAATACCCCATCGTCCTTGGCCACGGCATGCTCGGTTTCGACAGCATCCTCGGCGTCGATTACTGGTACGGCATCCCCGCGGCATTGCGGCGTGACGGTGCCAGCGTGTACGTCACCGAGGTCAGTCAGCTGGACACCTCCGAGGCACGCGGCGAGCAACTGCTGCAGCAGGTCGAAGAGATCGTCGCCATCAGCGGCAAGGGCAAGGTCAACCTGATCGGTCACAGCCACGGCGGCCCGACCACCCGTTACGTCGCCGCCGTGCGTCCGGAGCTGGTCGCGTCGGTCACCAGCGTCGGCGCGCCGCACAAAGGCTCGGCCACTGCCGACTTCCTCAAGGGCATCAGCGACGGGCCAGCCGGGCCGGTGGCAACCCCTGTACTGGTCGGCATCGTCAACGGCCTCGGCACGTTGATCAACTTCCTTTCCGGCAGCTCCAGCACTACACCACAGAATGCGCTCGGCTCGCTCGAATCACTCAACAGTGAAGGCGCTGCGCGTTTCAATGCCAGGTTTCCGCAAGGCCTGCCCACCAGCGCCTGTGGCGAAGGTGCTTACAGCGTGAATGGCGTGCGCTACTACTCTTGGAGCGGCACCAGCCCACTGACCAATGTGCTGGACCCCAGTGATCTGCTCATGGGCGCCTCGTCGTTGACCTTCGACAGCGAAGCCAATGACGGACTGGTTGGCCGCTGCAGTTCGCGCATGGGCCAGGTGATCCGCGACAACTACCGGATGAACCACCTCGATGAGGTCAACCAGACCTTGGGGCTGACCAGCCTGTTCGAGACCGATCCGGTGACGGTCTATCGCCAGCACGCCAATCGGCTGAAGAACGCCGGACTTTAACCTGCTGTTCCTCGCAGGGTGCCCATGAAGCACCCTGCGAGGTATTGCTCTAAGCCCCGCTTCGGAGCAGGCACCATCCTGACCCGGCGCACGACTGGAACCTGCCGTGAAGAAAGCCCTGTTCGTCCTCCCTGTACTGATCACCGCCGCTCTGGCGTTGATGCTTTACCTGCAACCCGGACACCAACCGACCTCGTTCACACCTGCCACCGCCACTGCCGTGCAGCCTGTACCGGAACCGACTGCAGAGGCCGTATCGCCAAGCAACCGCGACACGCAGAAGAGCGCCGCCAAGCTGGCCCTGCCCAGCTCCTTCGCTGGCACCGAAGTCGACGGCAGCTTTCGCGTCGATGCCGCAGGCAATCTGATCGTCAGCGAGGATATTCGTCGCATCTTCGATTACTTCCTCGCCAGCATCGGCGAAGAGAGCCTGCAAGCCAGCGTCTCGCGGCTGCGCAGCTACATCGACAGTCAATTGCAGCAACCCGCGCGAGCCCACGCCCAGGCGCTGTTGGCGCAGTATCTGAACTACAAACGTGAGCTGGTACTGCTGGAGCGCGACCTGCCGCAGATGGCCAGCCTGGATGCCATGCGTCAACGAGAAAGTGCGGTGCTGGCGCTACGTGCGCGAATTTTCGATGGCGAAACCCATCAGGCCTTCTTCGCCCGTGAGGAAGGCTACAACCGCTTCACTCTGGAGCGACTGGCTATCCAGCATGATGGGGAAATGAGCGCCGAGGAGAAAGGCGCCGCTGTCGACAGACTGCGAGCAGCTCTGCCCGAAGACCTGCAGGACGCAGTACTGCCGCAACTGCAGCAGGAGCTGCGACAGAGCACCGCCCGTTTGCAGGCCGAAGGCGCCAGTGCGGCGCAGATTCGCCAGATGCGCCAACAACTGGTTGGAGCCGAGGCCACAGCCCGCCTGGAGACGCTGGATAGCCAACGACAAAGCTGGCAAAAGCGCCTGGACGCCTACCTTGCCGCCAAAGCGCAGATCGAGAACAACCCGGGGCTCAGCAGCGGCGACAAACGCAGCGCCATAGAAGCGCTGGCGACAGAAGGATTCGACGAGCGTGAACGCCTGCGCCTGGACGCCGCCGAACAGCTGGCGGCTGCCAAACGTCAATAAACAGGTCAGGCGCTGTCGCGCAGCACCAGCTCGAAACCGACGTCGATGCAGTGTTGCTCGGGCACTTCACCGCGCATCAGTTCCAGCAGCATGTTCGCCGCCAGCTCACCGATACGACCACGGGTGGTGCGCACGGTGCTGAGCGCCGGATGCATCCAGGCCGCTGCCGGCAGGTCGTTGAACCCGGCGATGGCCAGCCGCCCGGGAACATCCAGGCCGAGCTGACGCGCACGGAACAGGGCGCCCATGGCCAGGTCGTCGTTGTTGAAGAACACCGCATCGATCTGCGGCTGCTGCGCCAACAGGCGGTCGAGCAACTCGGCGCCAAGGCCGATGGAAGACAGTTCCGGCGTCAGCAACTCCAGTGCGGGGTCGTGACGGTTCAGATAGCGCATGACCTGGCGATAGCCCTCGGCGCGCTGCAGGGTGCGCGGGTCGAGCTGCGCAGCAGCGAAGGCGATATGCCGATAGCCACGCTGCACCAGGGCTCGGGTCATAGCGGCACCGGCCTCGATCTGGGAGAAGCCGACGCAGTAATCCTCCGGCTCCTCGCTCAGTTCCATCAGCGTCACCAGCGGACAGGTGCTGGTACCAAGAATCTCGCGCGCCGCGTCGCTGCGCTCGAAGCCGGTGACCAGTAGCCCCGCCGGCTGATGCGCAAGGTAGGAGCGCAGCAGACGCTCGTCTTCCTCGACCCGGTAGTGGCTGACGCCGATCATCATTTCAAAGCCGGCCGGCATCAGCACCCGCTGAATCGCCTCGACAGTATCGACGAATACCGAGTTCGACAGCGACGGGATCACCACTGCCACCAGATTGGAGCGTGAGCTGGCCAGTGCCCTGGCCGCGGGATTGGGCACATAGCCCAACGCCTGGGCCGCACGCATCACTTGCTCACGCAACGCGTCAGAAACCCGCCCCGGCTGCGACAGCGCACGCGACGCAGACATCAGCGAGCAACCCGCTGCCTTGGCTACATCGGACAGGGTGACTCGTTCTGCAGAGCGGCGACGGCGTTGGCTCATAGCGCCTCCATTGTTTACCAGCGGGCGATTCTACCAGCCCAGCCGGTGAATAAAGCGCGGGACACGCCGCCCGGGGAAACGCCACCATGCAAGGAGCGTTGCCACCTGCGTGCCCCGCGAAACTTCAAGCTGCCCGTGATCAGCCCTACCCGGCCTGATCACGGCTCAGCTTTACAAAGCAGCCTTGTCGACTTCGGCCTGAACCTGATCGAACAGTTGCTGGCCGACGCTATCGACGACCTGCTGGATAGCCGGAGCAGCCTGCTCACGCATGCGCTGCATCTCAGCCGGTGCCACTTCATTGATCTGCATGCCCTTGTCCTTCAGCTCGGCCAGCGCGCGGGCGGCTTCCTCGCGGGTGTCCTGGCGCTCGAAGTCACGCGCCTTCTTCGCCGCTTCCAACAGGATGTCCCGCTCGGTTTGCGACAGACCGTCCCACCAGCGCTTGGACACCGTAACGATCCACGGGCTGTACACATGGTTGGTCACGGTCAGGTACTTCTGCACCTCGTAGAACTTCGAGGAAAGAATGGTATTGAACGGGTTCTCCTGACCGTCCACGGCCTTGGTCTCCAGCGCAGTGAACAGCTCGGAGAACGGCATCGGCACCGCGTTGGCGCCCATCAGCTTGAAGGTTTCGAGGAACACCGGATTGGGCATGACCCGCAGCTTGACGCCGGAGAAGTCCTCCAGCTTGCTGATCGGCCGGGTGTTGTTGGTCAGGTTACGGAAGCCGTTCTCCCAATAGACCAGCCCGACCAACCCCTTCTCTTCCAACTTGTCCATCACCTGGCGGCCAACCGGGCCGTCGAGCACCACATCGGCCTGTTCGGCACTGCTGAACAGGAACGGCGTGTCCCAAACCGCCATTTCCTTGGTGATGCCCACCAGGGTCGCGGTGGAGCCAACCATCATTTCCTGCGCACCGCCGATCAGCGCACTCTGCATCTGATCATCGGAACCCAGGCTGGCAGCGCCGAAGGTACGCACCTTGAGCTTGCCATCGGAGGCCTTGGCCACCTCTTCGGCAAACAGCTTGGCCGCGCGGCCCTGGTTACTGTTCTCGTTGAGTCCATAACCGAAACGGATCATGCGCGAACGCACATCGTCGGCATGGGCACTCATACTGGCGAGCGGGCTGCACAGCATGGCAGCGGTGAGGATGGCGAGCAGTGGACGTTTCATCGGGGTTACCTCTTATTGTTGTGAATTAAGCCGGCGCGCCAGCGCCGGTGGATCAACTCAACGCAACCAGGCCAGCGGCACGGTGACGATGGCCGGGAAAACCAGCAGCAACGCGACGATACCCAGGTAGATCAGAAAGAACGGCAGCACACCGCGCACGAGAATCTCCATGCGCAACTTGCCGATACCGCCAACGACGTTGAGCACGGTACCGACCGGCGGCGTGATCAGGCCAATCGAGCCGATCAGCACGAACATCACGCCGAAATACACTGGGTCGACCCCGGCCTTGATCGCGATCGGCGCCAGTACCGGAGCCAGGATCAGGATCGTCGGCGTCAGGTCCAGAACCATACCCACCGCGATCATCAGCAGCATGATCGCCAGCATCAGCAGACGCGGATGCTCGCCCAACGGACCGAGCATGGCACCGATTTCGTCAGGCAACTGAGCCAGGGTGATCATGTAGGCCGACACCGTCGCTGCCGCGCAGAGGAACATCACCGAAGCAGTGGTACGGCTGGCACGCGTCAGCGTTTCCATCAACTGGCTCCAGCTCAGCTCGCGATACAGCAGCGTGGAAACGGCCAGTGCATAGACCGCAGCGACCACCGCCGCCTCGGTAGGCGTGAAGATGCCGAAGCGCAGCCCGCCGACGATGATCACCGGCAGCATCAGCGCCGCCACGCCATCGACCAGCACACGGCGACGCTCGGCGGCGCTGGCCTTGGGCGGTGTTGGTTCGGTGAAGCCACGGGCGATCAGGGTCCAGGCGATGATCAAGCCAGCGCCCATGATCAAGCCCGGCACCAGGCCGGCCATGAACAGCTGGCTGATCGAGGTATTGGTGACCACGCCATAGATCACGAACGGCATGGACGGCGGGATGATCGGCGCGATGATGCCGCCGGCCGCGACCAGGCCAGCCGAAGAATGCACGGGATAACCACGCTGACGCATCATCGGCAGGAGCAGGGTCGCCAGCGCAGCGGTATCGGCCAGTGCCGAACCGGACATGCTGGCCAGCAATACGGCTGCAGCGATGGCCACATAGCCAAGCCCACCTCGCAGGTGGCCGAAGTACGCCTGCGCCATGGCGATGATGCGCCGCGAAATGCCGCCGGCATTCATCAGCTCACCCGCCAGGATGAAGAACGGCACCGCCAGCAGCGGAAAACTATCAGCACCGGCGAGCAGATTCTGCGCCAGCAACTGGACATCCCAGAAATCCAGATACCACATCAATACTGCCGCTGTGAGAATCAGGGCGAACGCGATGGGCATGCCGAATGCCATGAATCCCAGCAGGGAGGAAAGAAATACTGCGACCGTCATCGGCAGGTCCTCGGTGGGCAGTGCCCGTCTTGTTGGAATGGGCCAAACATCATTCGACCAGCGCCTGGCTCATCGACTGCCGCGGCGTACGGCGCCAGAGATTGATCAGTTGCACGAACGCCAGGATGGCCAGTACCAGCATGCTGGCCAGCACCGGGAACATGGCCAGCACCACCGGGTAGCCGACCACCGTGCTGACATTGCCCCAACCGAACTGCACCTGATTCCAGGCGCCCCAGGCCGACAGCAGGCTGGCCCCTGTCACCAATATCCAGCTGAGCGAATCCAATAGCCGCTGCGCCAGTAACGGGAAACGATCACGAATCATGCGGAAGGTCATCAGCTCGCCACGCCGCATGCTGGAGGCCACACCGACGAAGACCAGCCAGACGAAAGCCAGGCGCGACAGCTCTTCCGCACCCGGCCAGCCCGTACCGAACACGTAGCGCAACACCACGTTGGCGAAGACCGCCACCACCATGAACGCCATCAGCGCAGCCATCAGGCCGTCCGTCAGGCGGTCGAAGATGCGGGCCACACGCCCCTCATAAATGGGCTCGGCACCCAACTGGGCGTCTTGGTTAGCGCTATCAATCTCCGCATCATCAATAGCGGCTTCGTCGCTGCCGGCAGCTTCCTGCAGATCGCGCCGCACCCAGGCTTCGATCTCGCCAACCAGTGTTTGTCGTGACTGTTGCGCATCGAGCACCAGCACCAGCGGCTCACCAGCGGGAGACTCGAGGGTGGCGAACTGGCTGTCGACCAGCGAAGTCGGCATGAAATGCCCGGGACGGGAACCAACACGTTGCAAGGCGGTGGCGTGATCGATGTCCAGGTGGACGAACTGCAAGCCAGTCACTGCAGCGCGCAGACGATCACGGTAGACACGCTTGAGTGAAGAACAGGCCAGCACGAAGCCCTCGCCTGCTGCCTGCGCGGCCAGCATCTGCTCGCACAGGGCATCCAGCCATTGGCGACGATCGTCGTCGCTCAGCGGGATACCCGCGCGCATGCGCTCGACATTCTCGGCAGGATGGAAATGATCGGCCTCGATATGGCGCCAGCCTAGCGCGGTAGCGACCGCCTGGCTGATATCGCTCTTGCCGGAGCCGCTGACGCCCATAACCACCAGGGCAGTGTGGGAAGGCAGTACGGAAGGCTGCTGTTGCATGGAAACTCCAGGGCACCATCGAGGTGGGCCGCTCATTGTTTGCGCCGGATGTTAGCGCTATCCAAAATATCCGACAACCCCATGCAGAGAACATTTTCCGATCCGGGCCAGTGACCGTTGTACGCAGTCCCGATCAGACCCGCCGGTTCCCAACCCCTGCCATTGAAGCTAGAGTGTCAGTCAAACCGCTTGCCTGGCCTGCCTGCCAGACCGCAGCGGTGAAACAACAAAAGGTTGCGATACAACGCACCACTGAAGGATCGCCCATGAGCTTCCATCTCTCAGGGTCCGAAACCAGGGACCTTTCTGCCTTCGTCGCCGACCATTTTCAGGAACGCGGCATCCACCCGGACGAGCAAATCGCTCGCTCCTGGTACCGCAGCGTGGTGCAGCATCGTCTCGATCCCCATGGTCTCGGCGAGAAGCATGTACTCACCGCCAGCGAGCTACGGGAACATCAGCGCCAGCATCAGGAATACCTGGCCATTGCCGGCCAGGGCGTGACCGGTCTGGCCAAACGCGTAGTGCCGGCCGGTTTCGCTGTGCTGCTGGGCGACGAGCATGGGGTGACCCTCGATACTCGCCTCCCGCTGCAGTACGACCTCTATACCGAGGCTGGGCTGATCGCCGGCGCCTGCTGGGACGAATCCACCGTTGGCACCAATGGCATCGGCACCGCGCTGGCATCACGTCAGGCCATGACCATTCACCAGCAGGAACACTTCCTGGTTTCCAACTTCCGTCTCAGCTGCTCGGTGGCGCCCATCTATGACGCGCAGAACATTCTGCGCGGCTGCCTCAACGCCACCTGCCTGAACAGCTCTGGCCCGAAGGAGACTCAGTACCTGACCCTGCAACTGGTGATCATGTATGCACGGATGATCGAGAACGCCAGTTTTCGCCAGCGCTACCGCGACCGCGTGACCTTGTCGCTCAAGTCTCACGACGACATCAGTGACCTGGCCAATGAACAGCTGCTGGCGCTGGATGAACAAGGCCGCATCATCGGTGCCAACCACGCTGCCTTCGTCAGCTATGAGAGCGAACGGCAGATCGACCTGCTGGGGCGACGTATCGATCAATTACTCCCCGCAAATGTCGATGAGTTGCTGAGCCTCAGCGCCGGCGGTGCCCGTGGTGTAAACCTGCGCTCACTGGATAATGACGTGCCCCTAGGCGTCAGCCTGCGCGTACCGGCTGTGTCGCGACCCAGGCCGGCCAAAACGCCAACACCCGGCCCTGCCGAACACCCAGGGCTGGACCGCCTGAGTAGCGCCGACCCACGCCTGCAGGAAGGTGTCCGACGCCTGCGCAAGGTACTGGACAAGGACATTGCCATCCTCATCACTGGTGAAACCGGCACAGGCAAGGAAGCGTTCGCCCGCGCTATTCACCAGGCCAGCGCACGAGCACGTGGCCCGTTCGTGGCACTCAATTGCGCAGCAATCCCGGAAAGCCTGATCGAGAGCGAGCTGTTCGGCTATCGTGGCGGCAGCTTCACCGGTGCCAACAGAAAGGGCATGAAGGGCAAGCTGGAGCTGGCCAATGGCGGCACCCTGTTCCTCGATGAGATCGGTGACATGCCGGCGCACCTGCAAACGCGCCTGCTGCGCGTACTTGCCGAGCGCGAGATTTCACCCTTGGGCGCCGACACTCCGGTGCCGCTGGACGTGCAAGTGATTTCCGCCACCCATCAGGACCTGGCGCAGATGATTGCCTGCAAAGCCTTTCGCGAGGATCTCTTCTATCGCCTGAACGGCATGCCTCTGGCCCTTCCCGCCCTGCGTGAGCGCGCGGACCGTGGCGAACTGATCGATAGCCTGCTGCTTGGCTACGGCCACCTGCGCCTGAGCGAAGCGGCACGCCAGCGCCTGCTCGAACACCCCTGGCCCGGCAATATCCGCCAGTTGAGCAGTTGCTTGCGTTATGCCGCGGCGCTGGCCGAGGATGGCTACATCGACCTCGATTGCCTGCCAGCCGACGTGCAGCAGACGTGCCAGTTTGTCGAAAGCGTTGCGCCTGGCGGCGCAGGCCACCTTGCCAGCCAGCTGGAGAATGACGAAGCCCGCCATTTGCAAACGGCGCTGCGCCAGCACCGCTGGAACATCAGCGCCGTGGCAACGGCCTTCGGTGTGGCCCGCTCGACCCTGTACCGCAAGATGAAGAAGTACGGGATCGTACAGCCCAACGAGCGCTTCTGATCGCTGCGCATGAAGCTAAGAACGCAGTGTAGGAGCGGCTTCAGCCGCGATTGAGCCGTAACGCCTGCCCCTTCTCCAGGTGCAAGATTACCCGTCATCGAGACAAAAAAGAGCGGACCCGCACTGCCGCGCGGGTCCGCTCCGGTATGCCCTCTGCCTTATTCCTGCGCGTAGATCACATGGGTGTGGGTGTACTCGTACAGGCCGTGCTTGCCGTCGGCGCCGCCGATGCCGGACTTGCGCGTACCGGCGTGGAAGCCCTGCATCGCCTCGAAGTTCTCGCGGTTGATGTAGGTTTCGCCGAAGTCCAGCTCGCGGCTGGCCTTGAGCGCGGCACTGAGGCTGCGCGTGTAGATCGACGAGGTCAGGCCGTACTCGCTGTCGTTGGCCAGGGCGATGGCTTCATCGAGGCTGTCGACGATCTGGATCGGCAGCACTGGGCCGAAGATCTCCTTGCGCATGATCTCCATCTCGGCGGAGCAGCCGGCCAGCACCGTCGGCTGATAGTGAAAGCCCTTGCCCAGATCGGCCAGCGCGCCGCCGGTAACCACCTGCGCGCCATGGCCGATAGCGGTTTGTACCATCTGCGCCACCTTGTCCAGGCCGGCCTGGTTGATCAGCGGGCCCATGTCCAGATCACGCTCGACAGATGGGTCGCCATAGCGGGTCGCGGCCATCGCCGAGGCAATCTTGTCGATGAACTGATCGGCCACCTTGCGCTCGACATAGACCCGCTCGGCGCAGTTGCACACCTGCCCGCTGTTGATCACCCGCGAGGCCTTGATGGCGTTCACCGCCAGATCCAGATCGGCGTCGGCGAGGACGATCGCCGGCGCCTTGCCGCCCAGTTCCAGATTGAGCTTGGTGATGTTCGGCGCCGCCGCAGCCATGATCCGCGAGCCGGTGCCGACGCTGCCGGTGAAGCTGATCAGATCGACCCCGGCATGGCTGGTCAGTGCGCTGCCGGCACCGGCGCCGGTGCCGCCGACAACGTTGAACACGCCAGTTGGCAGGCCCACTTCAGCCACCAGCTTGGCGAACTCGAAGCAGTTGATCGGGGTTTCCTCGCTGGGCTTGATGACGATGGTGTTGCCGGTAATCAGCGCCGGCGCCATCTTGCGCGCGATCAGGAAGAACGGGAAATTCCACGGCAGGATGCCGGCCACCACCCCCAGCGGCTTGCGCAGCAGGAAGATGTGCTCGCCGGCGCGGTCGCTGGTCAGCACCTCGCCTTCCAGACGACGTGCCCACTCGGCCATGTAGTCCAGGTAATCGGCAGTGAAGTTGACCTCCACCTCGGCAAGCGCCGGCACCTTGCCGCCTTCGCGAGTAATGATCTGCGCCAGGCGCGGCGCGTTGGCCCGCACCTTCTCGGCGATACGGCGCAGGTAACCGGCGCGTTCGATGGCCGGCGTCGCCGCCCAGCCCTGCTGCGCCTTGCGGGCGGCAGCGATGGCGCGGTCGACCTGCTCGTTGCCGGCCTCGGGAATCCGCGCCAGCAGTTCGCCGTTGGCCGGGTTGCGCACTTCGATCAGCTTGTCGCTGCTTACGAAGGCGTTGTCGATGTAGTTCTGATAAATGGTTTCGCTCATGGTCGCTCTCGCTGTGCGATGGGAGTGACCAGCGCACGCCGCTCAGGCGTGCGCTGGCATGGTCAGTTGGCGCTGAATTTCTTCCAGGCCTCGCCTTCTTCCTGGAGGTCGTGGGCGCGCTTTATCAGGTACTGGTGAATCTGATCGACCTGCTTGGCGTCGAAGGCCTCGGCGAAGGACGGCATGCCGTCCGGCACGCGGCCGCCATAGAGGATGCCGAGGAACATCTGATGCTTCTCCGGGGTCAGCTTGCGCAGATCCGGCAGCACGCCGCCGCTCACCGCATGGATGCCGTGACATTGCGAGCAGTAGCTGTCGTACAGCTTGGCGCCGGCCTCGACGCTGGCGGTATCGCCGGTCAGGGGCGGCGGTTTCGGCGCGTCAGCCGGTGGTGTCGGCTCCTGCAGCTTGGCCGTGCCGCCGAGCTTGTAGGTCAGCACCTGGGCAAAGGGCTGCACCCCGGCGCGCAGCGACAGAGCGCCGGCGAAAGTGGAGAAGGCGCCGCCCCAGCCCGCCATGAAGGTGACGTATTGCTCACCGTCCACCGAGTAGGTGATCGGCGCAGCCATCACGCCACTGGCAGCCGGCTGCTCCCAGAGCTTCTTGCCATCCTCGGCGGCGTAGGCGATCACCCGGCCATCGGCGCTGCCTTCGAACACCAGATTGCCCGCAGTGCTCAGGGTGCCGCCGTTGAAGATGGTGATGTAAGGCTGTTCCCAAACGGCCTGCTGCTTAACCGGATCCCAGGCGATCAGCTTGCCGGACCAGGTCTTGGCCATTTCCAGCAGGCCATCGGCGCCCTCGGGCATCATGCCGGTGCGCAGGCCCAGTTGGTACATGCTCTTGAACGGATTGCGCGTGGGCGCCTCGGGGATGTGCTCGTAGTAGGCGGACATGATGTGCGCCGGAATGTAGACCAGCCCGGTCTGCGGGTTGTAGGACATCGGGTGCCAGTCATGCGCGCCCCAGAATGCCGGGGTGACCAGGTTGCGCTTGCCGTTTTTCCAGTAGGCGGCGTTCTCCTCATCGATGATCGGCCGGCCGGTCTTCATATCGATGCCCTTGGTCCAGTTCTGCGGCACGATGCCCTTGGCCGACAGCAGCTCGCCGGTGGCGCGGTCGATGACGTAGAAGAAGCCGTTCTTCGGCGCCTGCATCAGCACCTTGCGCGGTTTGCCGTCGATTTCCAGCTCGGCCAGGATCATGTGCTGGGTGGCGGTGAAGTCCCAGGCATCGCCCGGCGTGGTCTGGTAGTGCCAGACGTATTCGCCGGTGTCGGCGTCGACCGCGACGATGGACGACAGGAACAGGTTGTCGCCCTTGGCCTCGCTGCGCCATTTCGGGTCCCACAGCGAACCGTTGCCGACGCCGATGTAGAGCAGGTTCAACTCCGGGTCGAAGGCGAAGGAATCCCACGCGGTACCGCCGCCGCCCTGCTTGGCGAAGGCATCGCCATGCCAGGTCTTGGCGGCGATCTCCATCGCCTTGTTCTCCGGCGGCAGCTTGGGATCACCCGGCACGGTGTAGAAGCGCCAGGCCTGCTTGCCGGTCTCGGCATCGTAGGCGGTAACATAACCACGCACGCCGAACTCGGCACCGCCGTTGCCGATCACCACCTTGCCGTTGACCACCCGCGGCGCGCCGGTGATGGTGTAGCTGCGGGTGTGATCGGCGCGGGTATCGACCGACCAGACCCGCTGCCCGCTCTTGGCATCGATGGCCTCCAGACGCCCGTCGAGCACGCCGACATAGACCTTGCCCTTCCACACCGCGACGCCACGGTTGACCGCATCGCAGCAGGCCTCGCCGGCACGGTTGCGGTCCGACTGCGGGTCGTACTTCCACAACAGCTTGCCGTTGCGCGCATCCAGCGCGTACACCACCGAGAACGGCCCGGTGGTGTACATCACGCCGTCGACCACGATGGGCGTGGCCTCCACGCCTCGGTCCAGATCCAGCTTGTAGCTCCAGGCCAGGCCGAGCTGGTCGACGTTCTGCTGGTTGATCTGCTGCAGCGGGCTGAAGCGCTGTTCGTCGTAGGTACGACCATGGGTCATCCAGTTACCAGGTTCCTGGTCAGCAGCGATGATGCGCTTGCCGTCGACGTCGGCCGCCTGCACGGCTTGGCAGAAGCCGCTCAGCAGCATGGCGGTGAACAAGGCGGTACGCGGAAGACGCGAGGTCAGATGCCTGCCGAGAATCGAGCGGGCGATAGGCATGTCCGGGCCAATCGATCTCATGGTTTTTCTCCAGTTATTGTTGTGACCGCAAACATGGTTTCGCGGCTTGCAAGCACTGGAGCAACGCCTATGCCAGAGCCTGGAGATTGTCTGCAGCCCCTATGCTGCTTGGCTTTCGCCGATCCACAGAGCATCGCATCGCAGTCTTGTCGCGCTACAGGTGTAGCGCCGGACGCAACAGCTGTTGCAGCGCTGCTACAGAAACGCGGCGGCACTCCTCGGCAAATGCGCCGTAACACATTCGGCCAGCGCGCAGGCCTGCCCCAAGGGCTCGCCTGCTAACCTGCGTGCCTCGCGACAGCGTCCTGGCGCTTCACAAACCAGTCCCGCGGCGAACTGTCAGCCATAAACCGGCGTGGCCTTGATCCTGCCGTACGCGCTTCGACACACACCCGACAAACCTGGCACGACCTATGGATGCCACTGCTTTGCGTGGCCGGCACCGAACTGCGCCGCAAGCGGTACATACAAGAAGAAGTTGAAGAAGGATCGTTTCATGCGCCTCACGTTGACCTGCATCGCCCTGCTACCGGGGCTGGCCTTGGCTGAACAGACACCCTACGAGATCGACGAGCTGGTGATTACCGGCAGCCGCTACCAGGCCAGCGGCGGGCGATTGCCCTTCTCCGTCAACCGTGTCGATGCCGAGCAGGCGACGCTGGGCAAGCCGGGTGTGAACCTGTCCGAAGCACTGGGCAGCGTGCCGGGCCTGGTCGTGCAGAACCGCCAGAACTACGCACAGGATTTGCAGATTTCCTCGCGCGGCTTCGGCTCGCGCGCAGCCTTCGGCATTCGTGGCATCAAGCTGCTGGCCGACGGCGTGCCGCTGTCCAACCCCGATGGCCAGGGCCAGGCCGCCACCTTCGACCTCGACACCCTGGAGCGCATCGAAGTGCTGCGCGGCCCGTTCGCCAGTGTCTACGGCAGTAACTCCGGCGGCGTGATCCAGCTGTTCTCGCGTGATGGCGAAGGCCCGCCAAAGATCGCCGTCGACACTTCGCAAGCCGCCTATGGCAGCAGCCGCACACGCGTGGCTGCCGAGGGCGGCAACGACAAGGCCGGCTTCATCATCAACCGCTCGCACTTCGAAACCGACGGCTACCGCGACCACAGCGGCGCCATCCTCGACAAGACCTTCGCCAAGCTGACGTTGCACCCGGACGACCTCAGCAAACTCAGCCTGAGCTTCAGCGAACTGGACCAGAACGACACCCTGGACCCGCAGGGGCTGACCTGGGATCAGGTACGCGACGATCGCCGCAGCGCCGCGCCCAGTGCCCTGCAGTTCGATACGCGCAAGACAGTCGACCATCGCCAGTTCGCCCTCAACTATGAGCGCAGCTTCGCCGCTGGCACCTGGCAAAGCACGCTGTACAGCGGTACACGGCGGGTGATCCAGTTCCAGTCGATACCGGTGGCAGTACAGGCCCCAGCTTCACAGTCCGGCGGCGTGATCGATTTCGAGCGCAACTTCCACGGCATCGGCAACCGCTGGATACAACCCTTCGACCTCGGCAGCAGCCTGCTCACGGTTACCGCTGGTCTGGATTACGACTATTCGCGCGACGACCGCCAGGGTTACGAGAACTTCGTCGGTAGCACGCTTGGGGTCAAGGGCGATCTGCGCCGCGACGAGCGTAATGAGGTCACCAGCCTGTCGCCCTATGTACAGGCCGCCTGGCAGTTCGGCGACCTCGGCTTGCAGGCGGGCTTACGCCACAGCCAGGTGGAGTTCGACGTCGACGACCGCTTCCTCGGGAATGGTGATGACAGCGGCTCGGTGACCTACCGCGAGCTGACCCCGACCCTGGGCGCCAGCTACGCGCTGCTGCCGGAACTGAATATCTACGCCAGCTGGGGCAAGGGGTTAGAGACACCGACGCTGAACGAGCTGTCCTACTCGGGTCCCGACAACAGCTTCGGTTTCGACCTCAAGCCTGCGACCAGCGAGCAAATCGAAGTCGGCCTCAAGGCGCGCCTTGCCGAAGCCAGCAGCCTGCAGGTGGCGCTGTTCCAGATCGATACTGACGACGAACTGGTGGTGGAATCGGCCAGCGGAGGCCGTTCGCGCTTTCAGAACGCTGCGCAGACACGCCGCCGCGGCCTGGAGCTGGCGCTGGAAAGCCGGCTGAGCGAAACCCTGCGCGCCAATCTTGCCTACACCTATATCGACGCCACTTACAGCAAGGACTTCACGACTCGCACCGGGTTGATCGAATCCGGTAATCACCTGCCTGGCATTCCAACCAACACCCTGTACGGCGAGCTCGCCTGGAAACCGTGGCAGGGTTTCAGCACCGCTCTCGAGGGCCTGTACCGCAGCAAGCTTTACGTCGAGGACAGCAACGACGCCAAGGCCGCGCCCAGCTATGCGTTGCTCAACTGGCAGGCGCGCTTCGAACAGCAGGCCGGCGCGCTGACCTTCAATCAGGTGCTGCGCATCGATAACCTGCTGGATCGCCAGTACATCGGCTCGGTGATCGTCGGCGATGGCAACGGTCGCTACTACGAACCCGGCCCGGAACGCGCCTGGTATGTCGGCGCAGGCGTGCAGTATCAGTTCGATTGAGGCGGGTTGATTTGTGGGAGGCGCTTTAGCGGCGAGCGCTTGTCGCGGCTAAAGCCCCTCCCACATGTCCCATCACAAGCTCCGCGCTATCACCATCCGCTGCACATCGCTGGTGCCTTCGTAGATTTGGCACACCCGCACGTCGCGGTAGATGCGCTCGACCGGAAAGTCCTTCAGGTAGCCATAGCCACCCAGCGTCTGAATCGCCGCCGAGCACACCCGCTCGGCCATCTCCGAGGCGAACAGCTTGGCCATCGAGGCCTCAGTCAGGCACGGCTGACCCGCCTCGCGCAGACTCGCAGCGTGATGCACCATCTGCCGCGCCACGGCGATCTGCGTGGCCATGTCGGCAAGGCGGAAGGCCACCGCCTGGTGCTCGATGATCGGCTTGCCGAAGGTCTTGCGCTCGTGCGCATAGTCGCGCGCCGCTTCGAACGCGGCGCGCGCCATGCCGACCGACTGCGCGGCGATACCGATGCGTCCACCTTCCAGATTGGCCAGGGCGATACGGTAGCCCTCGCCCTCCTCACCCAGGCGCAGACTCGCCGGGATGCGCACTTCATCGAGCTGGATCTGACAGGTGTCGGAGGCATGCTGGCCAAGCTTGTCCTCGACCCTCAGCACGGAAAATCCCGGCGTATCGGTCGGCACGATAAAGGCGCTGATGCCCTTCTTGCCCGCCTGCGGGTCGGTCACGGCGAAGACGATGACCATGCCAGCCTGACTGCCGGAGGTGATGAATTGCTTGGCGCCGTTCAGCACGTAATGCTCGCCATCACGCCGGGCGCGGGTGCGCAGATCACTGGCGTCGGAGCCGGCCTGCGGCTCGGTCAGGGCAAAGGCGCCAAGCATACGTCCCTCGGCCAATGGGCGAAGGAAGCGCTGCTTCTGCTCCTCGCTGCCGTATTTCAGAATCGGCATGCAGCCCACCGAGTTGTGCACGCTCATGATGGTGGAACAAGCGCCATCGCCAGCCGCCACTTCCTCCAGCGCCATGGCATAGGCCAGGTGGCCGGTCTCGGCACCACCCCACTGCTGCGGCACCAGCATACCCATGAACCCCAGCTCGCCCATCTCGTCGATCGCTTCAGCCGGGAAGCGGTGCTCGCGATCCCAGTCGACAGCGAAGGGTTTCAGTCGCTCCTGGGCGAACTGGCGAGCCATGTCACGGATGAGTATTTCGTCTTCGTTGGGCAGCATGGCTGGCTCCATACGTAGGGTGCGCCGTGCGCACCGCTGATTGGCAGAAACTCTGGGTGCGCACAGCGCACCCTACGGGTCGGTTCAATACAACTCGATGGCCACGGCGGTGGCTTCACCGCCACCGATGCAAACGGACGCAACGCCCCGCTTGAGGCCTCGCTGTTGCAGCGCCGCCAGCAGGGTGACCAGGATGCGTGCACCGGACGCCCCGATGGGATGGCCCAGGGCGCAGGCGCCGCCGTGCACGTTGAGCTTGTCGTGATCGATGCCCAGCTCGCGCATGGCCACCATTGGCACCACAGCGAACGCCTCGTTGATCTCGAACAGATCCACCGTCTCCAGCGCCCACTCGATACGCGCCAGTAGGCGCTGGATCGCTGCTATCGGCGCCGTGGTGAACAGGTTCGGCGCCTGCGCATGTCCGGCGTGACCGACGATACGGGCCAGCGGCGCCAGGCCACGCTCCTGAGCCTGGGACAGGCGCATCAGCAACAACGCGGCAGCGCCATCGGAAATGGAGCTGGCATTGGCCGCCGTCACCGTGCCGCCTTCGCGAAATGCCGGCTTCAGAGTGGGAATCTTCTCCGGGCGCGCCTTGGGCGGCTGCTCATCGCTATCGACCAGACGCTGTTCACGGCCCTGCGGTGCCTTCACGGCGACGATCTCACGGGCGAAGTCACCCTGCTCGATGGCCTGCCGAGCGCGACGCAGTGACTCCAGCGCATAAGCATCCTGCTCCTCGCGACTGAAACGATACTGCTGCGCGCAATCCTCGGCGAAGGTGCCCATCAGTCGACCGCGTTCGTAGGCATCCTCCAGTCCGTCGAGGAACATGTGATCAAGCACCTGGCCGTGGCCCATGCGGTAACCGCTGCGGGCGCGAGCCAGCAGGTAGGGCGCACCCGACATGCTTTCCATGCCGCCGGCCACCAGTACGTCGGTGCTGCCAGCGAGCAACTGGTCGTGGCCAAGCATCACGGCCTGCATGCCGGAGCCACACATCTTGTTCAACGTGGTGCACTGCGCCGCCTGGCTCAGACCAGCCCCCAGCGCCGCCTGGCGCGCCGGTGCCTGGCCCTGCCCGGCCTGCAACACGCAGCCCATCAGTACCGTGTCCACCGCCTCGGCAGCGACGCCGGCACGTTGCAGGGTGGCGCTAATCGCCGCTGCGCCCAGTTCGGCTGCAGTAAGCCCGGCCAGATCACCGAGAAAGCCACCCATGGGCGTACGGGCGGCGCCGACAATGACGATGGGATCGAGTTGCTGATTCATGAGTTCACCTGCAGATCCTGTAGTCCGGATGCAATCCGGGGAATGTGGGCGCGGGGTCTTCCCGGATTGCATCCGGGCGACCGTTACTTCGCCGCCATACGCAGCGCGCCATCGAGGCGGATCACCTCGCCGTTGAGCATCGGGTTCTCGACGATATGCCGCACCAGCGCGGCGTACTCATCAGGTCGCCCCAGGCGCGGCGGGAACGGCACGTTGGCTGCCAGCGAGTCGCGTACTTCCTGCGGCATGCCGGCCATCATCGGGGTCTCGAATACGCCGGGGGCGATGCACATTACACGGATGCCCGAGCGCGCCAGATCACGCGCCGCTGGTAGTGTCAGCGCCGCCACCCCGCCCTTGGAAGCGGCATAGGCCACCTGGCCCATCTGCCCATCGAATGCGGCTACCGAGGCCGTGTTGATGATCACCCCACGTTCACCACCTGCGTTCGGCGCGTTCTGCGCCATGGCCTCGGCGGCCAGGCGCAGCAGGTTGAAACTGCCAATCAGGTTGACCTCGACCGTACGGCGGAAGCTGTCCAGGCCATGTGCACCATTGCGCCCCAGCACTTTTTCGGCCGGCGCGATCCCTGCGCAGTTGACCAGTCCGTGCAGGCTGCCGAACGCCTCCAGCGCCTGTTCCACCGCGCTGCGGCCATCTTCCTCGCAGGTGATATCGGCACGCACGAAACGCGTGCTTACTCCCAATTCGGTGATGGCCTGCCGGCCCGCCTCCACGTTGATATCCAGCAAGACCACCTTGCCGCCTTGCCCGACCAGCTCACGGGCAGTGGCCAGACCGAGACCGGAAGCGCCGCCGCTGATCAGGAACGTGGATTCGTCGATACGCATGCTCAACCTCTGTGATTGTTGTGGGGTGAGATTGACGCCAGATTTGCACAGGTTTACGTTAACGTAAAGGTAAACGAGCAATGACCATGGCAACCACCTATTCCATCTCCGATCTGGCCCGCGAACTCGACATCACCACGCGCGCCATCCGCTTCTACGAGGAGCAAGGCATGCTCGCCCCGGAGCGACGCGGGCAGGAACGTATCTACAGCGCCAAGGACAAGGTGACGCTGAAACTCATTCTGCGTGGCAAGCGCATTGGCTTCTCGCTGGCCGAGTGCCGCGAGCTGATCGAGCTGTACGACCCGGAAACCGGCAACCGCAAACAGCTGGAAACCTTCATGGGCAAGATTGCCGAACGCCGCCTGCAGCTTGAACAACAGTTGTTGGACATCCAGCAGATGCAACTGGAACTGGATACCGCCGAAGAGCGCTGCCTGAGTGCCTTGGCCGAGACTCAAGCGTAGGGTGCGCCGTGCGCACCACTGAATCCGATCCGGTGCGCACGGCGCACCCTACGACAACAACAAGAGGTGCCCCATGAGCTACCCAACTCTCAACTTTGGCCTCGGCGAAACCCTCGACATGCTGCGTGACGCGGTGCACCACTTCGCCCAGGCCGAGCTGGCGCCGCGCGCCGCACAGATCGACCGCGACAACGAATTCCCCATGGACATGTGGCGCAAGTTCGGCGACATGGGCCTGCTCGGCATGACGGTCAAGGAAGAGTACGGCGGCACCGACATGGGCTACCTGGCCCACGTACTGGCCATGGAAGAGATCAGCCGCGCCTCGGCCTCGGTGGGCCTGTCCTACGGCGCGCATTCGAATCTGTGCGTCAACCAGATCCACAAGAACGGCAGCGAAGCGCAGAAACAGAAATACCTGCCCAAGCTGTGCTCCGGCGAGCATATCGGTGCCCTGGCCATGAGCGAGCCCAACGCCGGCTCCGACGTGGTGTCGATGAAGCTGCGCGCGGAGAAACGCGGCGACCACTACGTGCTCAACGGCAACAAAATGTGGATCACCAACGGCCCGGACGCCCACACCTACGTGATCTACGCCAAGACCGACATCAACGCCGGTTCGCGCGGCATGACTGCCTTTATCGTCGAGCGCGACTTCAAGGGCTTCTCCCGCCACCAGAAGTTGGACAAGCTCGGCATGCGCGGCTCCAACACCTGCGAATTGCTGTTCGAGGACTGTGAGGTACCCGAGGAAAACATCCTCGGTGTCGAAGGGGGCGGCGTGCGCGTGCTGATGAGCGGCCTGGACTACGAGCGCACCGTACTCTCCGGCGGCCCGACCGGGATCATGAGCGCCTGCATGGACGTGGTGCTGCCCTACGTGCACGAGCGCCAGCAGTTCAAGCAGTCGATCGGCGAATTCCAACTGGTGCAGGGCAAACTGGCCGACATGTACGCCGGCATGAACGCCTCCAAGTCCTACCTGTACGCCGTCGCCCGCGCCTGCGACCGTGGCGAGGAATCGCGCAAGGACGCCGCCGCGGTGATCCTCTACACCGCCGAGATGGCGACCAAAATGGCGCTGGACACCATCCAGCTGCTTGGCGGCAACGGCTACACCAACGAGTACCCGGCCGGTCGCCTGCTGCGTGACGCCAAGCTCTACGAGATCGGCGCCGGCACCAGCGAAATCCGCCGCATGCTGATCGGCCGTGAGCTGTTCAACGAGAGCAAGTAAGCCCGCAGGGTGCACCACGCGCACCACCCAAAACGGCATGGTGCGCACGGCGCACCCTACACACGGTAGCCAGAAACGGAGCGCCCCAGATGGCCATCCTGCACACCCAGATCAATACCCGCTCACCGGAGTTCGCCGCCAACCAGGCGGCCATGCTCACTCAGGTGGACGACCTGCGCGCCCTGCTCGCCCGCGTCCATGAAGGCGGCGGCGCCAGGGCGCAGGAGCGCCATATCGCACGCGGCAAGCTGCTGCCACGCGAACGCATCAATCGTCTGCTCGACGCCGGCTCGCCCTTCCTCGAGATCGGCCAACTTGCCGCCCATGAGGTCTACGGCGAGGACGTGCCAGCAGCCGGGGTGATCGCTGGCATCGGCCGCGTAGAAGGCGTGGAATGCATGATCGTCGCCAACGACGCGACGGTAAAAGGTGGCAGCTACTACCCGCTGACCGTGAAGAAGCACCTGCGCGCCCAGGCCATTGCCCGCGAGAATCGCCTGCCGTGCATCTACCTGGTGGACTCCGGCGGCGCCAATCTGCCGCGCCAGGATGAGGTGTTCCCCGATCGCGAGCACTTCGGTCGTATCTTCTTCAACCAGGCCAATATGAGTGCGCTGGGCATCCCGCAGATCGCCGTGGTCATGGGCTCTTGCACCGCTGGCGGTGCGTACGTGCCGGCCATGAGCGACGAGACCATCATGGTCCGGGAACAGGCCACCATCTTCCTCGCCGGCCCGCCGCTGGTGAAGGCCGCCACCGGCGAGGTGGTCAGTGCCGAGGAGCTGGGCGGCGCCGACGTGCACTGCAAGACCAGCGGTGTGGCCGACCACTATGCCGAAAACGACGAACACGCCCTGGCCCTGGCGCGGCGCAGCATCAGCAATTTGAACTGGCGCAAGCTCGGCCAGCTGGACAGCCGTGCGCCCATCGCCCCCCGTTATGCAGCCGAGGAGCTGTACGGGGTGATTCCAGCCGATGCCAAGCAGCCATTCGACGTGCGCGAGGTCATCGCCCGTATCGTCGACGACTCGCAACTGGATGAATTCAAGGCGCTGTTCGGCACTACCCTGGTCTGCGGTTTCGCCCGTATCAACGGCTACCCGGTGGCGATTCTGGCGAACAACGGCATCCTCTTCGCCGAATCGGCGCAGAAAGGTGCGCACTTCGTCGAGTTGGCCTGCCAGCGCGGTATCCCGCTGCTGTTCTTGCAGAACATCACCGGTTTCATGGTGGGCAAGAAGTACGAAGAAGGCGGTATCGCCAAGCACGGCGCCAAGCTGGTCACCGCCGTGGCCTGCGCCCAGGTGCCGAAGTTCACCGTGATCATCGGCGGCAGCTTCGGCGCCGGCAATTACGGCATGTGCGGCCGCGCCTATGATCCGCGCTTTTTGTGGATGTGGCCCAACGCGCGCATCGGCGTGATGGGTGCGCAGCAGGCCGCCGGCGTGCTGGTGCAGGTCAAACGCGAACAGGCGCAACGCGCTGGCCAGCCGTTCGGCGATGACGAGGAACAACGCTTGAAACAGCCTATCGTCGAGCAGTACGAGCAGCAGGCGCACGCCCTCTATTCCAGCGCGCGGCTGTGGGACGACGGCGTGATCGACCCGGCGCAGACCCGTGAGGTGCTGGCCCTGGCGCTGTCGGCCAGCCTCAACGCCGCCATCGAGCCGACCCGTTTCGGTGTGTTCCGCATGTAATCCGTGGGAGGGGCTTTAGCCGCGACTGGCAGCGCGATTATCGCGGCTAAAGCCCCTCCCACAATGAATCCCATGTATCGGTGCGCACGGCGCACCCTACGGAATGACCATGACCGACTTCACCACCGTACAGCTTGAAACCGACAAACGCGGCTTCGCCACCCTGTGGCTGAACCGCCCGGAAAAGAACAACGCCTTCAACGCCGAGATGATCCGCGAGCTGATCCTCGCCCTCGACGCCGTCGGCGAGGACAAGAGCCTGCGTTTTCTCCTGCTGCGCGGCCGTGGCAAGCACTTCTCCGCCGGCGCCGACCTGGCCTGGATGCAGCACGCCGCTACCCTCGACTACAACGCCAACTTGAATGACGCCCGCGAACTGGCCGAACTGATGTACAACCTCAACGCGCTGAAGATCCCAACGCTGGCCGTGGTGCAAGGCGCAGCGTTCGGCGGCGCCGTGGGTCTGGCCAGTTGCTGCGACATGGCCATCGGCGCCGAGGACGCGCTGTTCTCGCTGTCCGAGGTGCGTATCGGCCTGGCCCCGGCGGTGATCAGCCCCTTCGTCGTGCAGGCCATCGGCGAACGCGCGGCCAAGCGCTATGCGCTGACGGCCGAGCGCTTTGACGGCAAGCGTGCCCGCGAACTGGGCCTGCTCGCCGAGTGCTTCCCGAGTGGCGAGCTGGACGCCCAGGTCGAGGCCTGGGTCGCCAACCTACTGCACAACAGCCCACAGGCCATGCGCGCCAGCAAGGACCTGCTGCGCGAGGTCGGCAGCGGCGAGCTGAGCCCAGAACTGCGCCGCTACACCGAGAACGCCATCGCCCGCCTGCGTGTCAGTCCCGAGGGTCAGGAAGGCCTGCGCGCGTTCCTGGAAAAACGCCAACCGTCCTGGCAGGAGCAATGACCATGATCGACACCCTGCTGGTCGCCAACCGCGGTGAAATCGCCTGCCGCGTGATGCGCACGGCCAAGGCCATGGGCATCCGCAGCGTGGCCGTGCACAGCGCCATCGACGCAGACGCACGCCATGTGCGCGAGGCCGATGTCGCGGTGAACCTCGGTGGCGCCAAGCCTGGCGAAAGCTATCTGCTGATCGACACCATAATCGCCGCCGCCACGGCCAGCGGCGCCCAGGCCATCCACCCCGGCTACGGTTTTCTTTCGGAGAACGCCGGCTTCGCCCGCGCCATCGAGCAGGCCGGGCTGATCTTTCTCGGCCCGCCCGCCTCGGCCATCGAAGCCATGGGCAGCAAGTCGGCGGCCAAATCGCTGATGGAAGCCGCCGGTGTGCCGCTGGTGCCCGGTTACCACGGCGAAGCGCAGGATTATGAAACCTTCCGCGAGGCCGCCGCGCGCATCGGCTACCCGGTGCTGCTCAAGGCTGCTGCCGGCGGCGGTGGCAAGGGCATGAAGGTGGCCGAATCCGAAGCCCAGCTCGCTGAGACGCTGGAGTCGGCGCAGCGCGAAGCGCAATCGGCCTTTGGCGACTCGCGCATGCTGGTGGAAAAATACGTGCTCAAACCGCGCCACGTGGAGATTCAGGTATTCGCCGACCAGCACGGCAACTGCCTGTACCTCAACGAGCGCGATTGCTCGATCCAGCGCCGCCACCAGAAGGTGGTCGAGGAAGCGCCGGCACCTGGGCTGAGTCCCGAGCTGCGCCGCGCCATGGGTGAAGCGGCAGTCAAAGCGGCGCAGGCCATCGGCTATGTCGGCGCCGGCACGGTGGAGTTTCTGCTCGACGAACGCGGCGACTTCTTCTTCATGGAGATGAACACCCGTCTGCAGGTCGAACACCCGGTCACCGAAGCCATCACCGGCCTCGACCTGGTGGCCTGGCAGATTCGCGTTGCCCGTGGCGAGCCGCTGCCGATCCGCCAGGATCAGGTGCCGCTGCATGGCCACGCCATCGAGGTACGTCTGTACGCCGAAGACCCGGATCACGACTTCATGCCTGCCACCGGCACCCTCGCGCTGTACCGTGAGGCCGCCAGCGGCGACGGTCGCCGGATCGACAGCGGCGTGACCGAGGGCGACAGCGTTTCGCCCTTCTACGACCCGATGCTGGGCAAGCTGATCGCCTGGGGCGAGAACCGTGAACAGGCGCGCCTGCGCTTGCTGGCCATGCTGGCAGACACCCTGGTTGGCGGGGTGAAAACCAACCTGGCGTTCCTACGCCGCATCCTCGCTCACCCGGCTTTTGCCGCATGCGAACTAGACACGGGCTTTATCCCGCGTCACCAGCAGCAGTTGCTGCCCGCCCCCGCTGAGCTGCCGGAAGACTTCTGGCAACTGGCCGCCGATGCCTGGGTGCAGAGCGAAACAGCGCAACAACGCGACGACGACCCACATTCACCCTGGGCCGCCCGCAGTGGTTGGCGCGCCGGTGGCGCGGCGGAAATCGAGTTGCACCTGAATTGCCAGGGGGAAAGCCGCAAGGTACGTGCGACCAACAAAGCCAGCTTGCAAGGCGAACAGCTGCAGACGGAGATCGACGGCACACGTCAACGTCTGTGCGCCATCCGCCGTGGCGACACCCTTTACCTGCAATGGTGTGGCGAACTGCACGCCATCACCTGCTTCGACCCGATCGCCGTCGCCGAGGCCGGCCATGCCCAACACGGCGGCCTGAGTGCCCCCATGAACGGCAGTATCGTCCGTGTTCTGGTCGAACCGGGCCAGGCGGTGGAAGCCGGCACCGCACTGGTGGTGCTGGAAGCGATGAAGATGGAGCACAGCATTCGCGCCCCCGAAGCCGGCACGGTCAAGGCGCTGTATTGCCGTGAAGGGGAAATGGTCAGTGAGGGCGCGGTGCTGGTGGAGCTCGAGTAGGCTGTGCCCTGCGCACTAGGCTGCGAAAGATCGTCAAATCCATGCTGCGCAAGGCGCACCCTACGATGAACACGAGGGAACCCAATGAACCTGCCTAAATCCGTGCGCCTGGTCGAAGTCGGCCCACGCGACGGCCTGCAGAATGAAAAACAACCGATCAGCATCGCCGACAAGGTGCGCCTGGTGGACGACCTGACGAGCGCCGGCCTGAGCTACATCGAAGTCGGCAGTTTCGTCTCGCCCAAGTGGGTAGCGCAGATGGCCGGCAGTGCCGAGGTGTTCACCGGCATCCAGCGCAAACCGGGCGTTACCTACGCCGCATTGACGCCGAATCTCAAGGGATTGGAAGGCGCGCTGCAGGCGAAAGCGGATGAAGTCGCAGTGTTCGCTGCCGCCAGCGAAGCCTTCTCGCAGAAGAACATCAATTGCTCCATCGCCGAGAGCCTGCAGCGTTTCGTGCCGCTGATGGAGGCGGCCAAAGCGGCGAACGTGCGCGTGCGCGGCTACGTTTCCTGCGTGCTCGGCTGCCCCTATGACGGCGAGGTCGAACCGACTCAGGTCGCCAGCGTCGCCCGCGAGTTGTATGCCATGGGCTGCTACGAAGTGTCGCTGGGCGACACCATCGGCACCGGTACCGCTGGCAAGACCCGGCAACTGATCGAGACGGTGGCCCGCGAAGTGCCGCGCCACCTACTGGCCGGGCACTTCCATGACACCTACGGTCAGGCCCTGGCCAATATCTACGCCAGTTTGCTCGAAGGCGTCGGCGTGTTCGACAGCTCGGTCGCCGGGCTTGGTGGTTGCCCCTACGCCAAGGGCGCCACCGGCAACGTCGCCAGCGAGGACGTGCTCTACCTGTTGCAAGGTCTGGGCATCGAGACCGGTGTGGACCTGGACCAACTGATCGCAGCTGGCCAGCGCATCTGCGAGGTACTGGGCAAGGCCAACGGCTCGCGGGTGGCGCGAGCGCGGCTGGCGAGTCACTGGACGCCAAACTGCAATCCGTAGGAGCGGCTTTAGCCGCGATTTTCGCGGATAAAGCCGCTCCTACAGCTAGGTGTAGCGTATCGACGATAGCCTCTGAACACCTGAAAAAGGTCGGTGCGATAGCAGCAACGGTCGCCTGGGTTACAGGTCGAATGCCCCGAACGCACTAATCTGAAGCTTAGGGACAAGTACGACGAGGACTCGCCATGCCGCAACCTCTGTGGGCACCTTCCGCCGAACGTATCGCCGCCAGCCGAATGGATGCTTTCCGCTGTTTCGTCAACGAGCGCCACACCTTGCAGCTGGACGACTACCCTGCCCTGCACGCCTGGAGTGTCGATCAGCGCGAGGCTTTCTGGCAGGCCATCGTCGACTTCTTCGACATTCGTTTCCACACGCCCGCCCAATGTGTCTTGCGTGAAGGGCCGGCGATGCCCGATGCACAGTGGTTTCCCGGCGCTACGCTGAACTTCGCCGAACACCTGCTACGCCGCCGCGACGGTCACCCGGCGCTGGTGGCCATTGGCGAGGATGGCAGCCGCGAACAACTCAGCTATGCGCAACTGGCCGCACAGGTCGCCGGCCTGGAGCGTGCCCTGCGTGATGCCGGCGTGGGTATAGGTGACCGCGTCGCGGCATTCATGCCCAATACCTGGCAGAGCGTAGTCGGCATGCTGGCCACGGCCAGCCTGGGCGCGACCTGGTCGAGCTGCTCGCCGGACTTCGGTACTCAGGGCGTGATCGACCGTTTCGGCCAGATCGAACCCAAGGTGCTGATCGCCGCTGCCGGTTATCGCTATGCCGGCAAGGACCTCGACCTGACCAACAAGCTCAACGAAATCCTCGAGCAACTCCCCAGCCTGGAGCAGTTGCTGATCGTGCCCTATGCACGACCTCTGGCCTGCCCCGAAGATTACCGCTCACCTGCCCAGATATCCCTGTGGCGGGACTTTTACCAGCCCGGTGGCGCTCCACAGTTCACACCTGTGCCCTTCGACCAGCCGCTGTACATCCTCTACTCCAGCGGCACCACCGGCGTGCCCAAGTGCATTGTGCATGGCGGTGGTGGCACCCTGCTGCAGCACGTCAAGGAACACGGTTTGCACACCGACCTGGGCGCCACCGACACCCTGTTCTACTACACCACCTGTGGCTGGATGATGTGGAACTGGCTGGTATCCGGGTTGGCATTGGGCGCCACCCTGGTGCTGTATGACGGCTCGCCCTTCCACCCTGAGCCAACTCGCCTGGTCGAGTTGATCGATGCCGAGGACATTTCCATTTTCGGCACCAGCGCCAAATTCATCGCCGCGCTGGACAAGGCCGGCGTCAAACCGCGCGAAAGTCACCAACTGACGCGGCTCAAGGCCATTCTTTCCACCGGCTCGCCGCTGGCGCATGAAAGCTTCGACTACGTCTATCGAGATGTGAAACGCGATGTCTGCCTGTCATCGATCTCCGGTGGCACCGACATCGTCTCCTGCTTCGCACTGGGCAACCCGACCCTGCCGGTCTGGCGCGGCGAACTGCAGTGCAAGGGCCTGGGGATGGACGTTCAGGTCTGGGACGAGGCCGGCCAGCCGCTGCATGGCGACAAGGGCGAACTGGTCTGCGCCCGGCACTTTCCCTCGATGCCGGTGGGCTTCTGGAACGATACGGACGGCGAGAAATTCCACGCGGCCTACTTTGCGACCTTCCCCGGCGTCTGGGCCCATGGCGACTATGCCGAGGAAACCGCGCACGGTGGTCTGATCATCCATGGCCGTTCCGATGCAGTGCTCAACCCCGGCGGCGTGCGCATCGGTACTGCGGAAATCTATCGCCAGGTGGAAAAGGTGCCGCAGGTGCTGGAATCCATCGCCATCGGCCAGGACTGGCAAGGTGACGTGCGGGTGGTGCTGTTCGTACGCCTGCGCGATGACCTGACACTGGACGACGCGCTGCGCGAGGAAATTCGTCGGGTGATTCGCGCCAACACCACGCCTCGTCATGTGCCGGCGAAGATCGTCCAGGTCGCCGACATACCGCGCACCATCAGCGGCAAGATCGTCGAACTGGCGGTACGCAATGTCGTCCATGGACGCGCGGTGAAGAACACCGATGCACTGGCCAATCCACAGGCATTGGCGCTTTATCGCGATCTGCCCGAACTGCGGCAGGAATAACCACCGGTGCACAAACGCTCGTGCACCACAGGGAATCTATACTCACTCGACTCGAACAGCGGGATGTTCGCCTTGCCCTACTTTCTCTGCTTGATCGCTGCCTGGTTGTTCGCAACGTCGGCATCAGCCGACGAGCCTCTGGAGCTGTACATGCCAGATGCACCACCCTTGACTCTCCCCGATTACCAGAGAGGCCACGGCATGGTCGGCGACGTAGTTCTCACAGCGTTGGCGAAGATAGGCAAACTGTCGCACGTGGTCGTCGAGCCTTGGTTGCGCGCTCAGGTCAGAGTTTCCAGGGGACGCAACATGCTGATCATTCCCTTGTCGCGAACACCCGAGCGTGAGGAGCTGTACACCTGGGTTGCACCGATCATGCAGCTGGAGCGCGCATTTTTCAGCCTCGACGAACCGGTCAAGACCTTCGCCCAGGCGCGCCAGCGTTACCAGCGCATAGGCGTTGGCATGGGCACCGCTCAGGTGCAGATTCTGCAGCGTGAAGGCTTCAGCGATAAGCAGATCGTACAGTTCGCGCTGGGTGAGAACCCGGCCCATTTGCTCAGCCTTGGGCGTATCGACGCCTGGTTCACCGGCGTGCCGGAAGCGCTGTATATCTGGGAAAGGTCCATCTATCGCGAGCAGAACCTGCGCCGCAGCCCGACACTGGCCAGCACCGGTCTGTACCTGGGCTGCTCGAAGGACTGCGATGCGCAGTTGGTCGCACAGCTCCGTAACGCCATCGAGGAACTGGAACACGAAGGCGTCAACCACCTCCTGCGCCAGGCCTATCTCCCCCTGCAGCCCGACCCCTGAGTTTTATATTCCCTGGCGCCCCGGATCCTCCGGCGGCTGCTCTTGTTCGATATCTTCCAGTTTCAGCTCCAAGCCCCAGTCGCCAGCCGACGCGGCCTTGGCTGCAGGGGCAGGCGCTGCCACCGGAGCAGCGGCGGCTGGCGCAGGCTTGGCGTTTGCCGGGTTGTCGCGGTAGAGCTTGAGTTTCAGCCGCACGTTGTTCGCCGAGTCGGCGTTCTTCACCGCCTCTTCTTCATCGATGGCGCCCTCGTGTACCAGATCGATCAGCGCCTGATCGAAGGTCTGCATGCCGAGATTCTTGGATTTCTCCATGATCTCCTTGAGCTCGGAGAATTCATTGCGCTTGATCAGATCGCGCACCGTCGGCGTACCCAGCATCACCTCCACTGCCGCGCGGCGCTTGCCGTCGACGGTCTTGACCAGGCGTTGAGAGACGAAGGCCTTGAGGTTGTTGCCCAGATCGTTGAGCAACTGCGGCCGGCGCTCTTCAGGGAAGAAGTTGATGATGCGGTCCAGCGCCTGGTTGGCGTTGTTGGCGTGCAGGGTGGAAATCGCCAGGTGCCCGGTATCGGCGAAGGCCAGCGCATGCTCCATGGTCTCGCGGTCGCGAATCTCGCCGATCAGGATCACGTCCGGCGCCTGGCGCAGGGTATTCTTCAGCGCCGCATGGAAGCTGCGTGTATCCACGCCGACCTCGCGCTGGTTGATGATCGACTTCTTGTGCCGGTGCACGTACTCCACCGGGTCTTCGATGGTGATGATGTGTCCGCCGCTGTTGCGGTTGCGGTAGTCGATCAGCGCCGCCAGCGAGGTCGACTTGCCCGAGCCGGTACCACCGACGAACAGCACCAGACCACGTTTTTCCATGACCGTGCTGAGCAAGACCTCGGGAAGCTTCAGATCTTCGAAACGCGGGATCTCCATCTTGATGTTGCGCGCGACGATGGACACCTCGTTGCGCTGCTTGAAGATATTGATACGGAAGCGACCGACTCCAGCCAGCGAAATGGCCAGGTTCATTTCCAGTTCACGCTCGAATTCTTCACGTTGCGCGCTATCCATGATCGAGTCGGCGATGGCTGCGACGTCCCCGGATTTCATCGGCTCCTGGCTGAGCGCCTTGAGCACACCGTTGAACTTGGCACAGGGCGGCGCACCGGTAGACAGATAGAGATCGGAACCATCCTGGCTGGACAGGATTTTCAGCATTGCGTGGAGATCCATGGCGGCGTTTCCGTCAGCAGCGATTGAAATACCATAGGCCATGATTGATCCGCTGTGCGGACAACACATGTCCCATAAAATTGACGTCATTCTGCTGGCGCAGCGAATGCTGGCACAATAGCGCTCTGAAAGAATTGAGGACCCCATCAATGGCAAAGGCAATGGCCCGCCACATCCTGGTCAAGACCGAAGCGGAAGCCGCCGCCCTGAAAAAGCGCATCGCTGCCGGAGAAGCGTTCGATGTACTGGCACGCAAGCACTCCACCTGCCCTTCCGGCAAGAAGGGTGGTGATCTGGGAGAGATCCGTCCCGGGCAGATGGTCCGCGCGGTGGATCAGGTGATTTTCAAGAAGCCCCTGCGCGAGGTGCACGGCCCGGTGAAGACCCAATTCGGCTATCACCTGATCCAGGTGTTCTACCGCGATTGAGCCGCGCTCAGGCGTCCGTCTCGCCCATGAACTCGACGATCTTGCTCCTGAGCCAGCGCTCGGCAGGATCGTTGTCGGTCACCCCGCTCCAGACCATGGAAAGATCCGAGTTGACCAACTCGAATGGTGGATCGTCGGCTCGCAGATGGGTCCCTTCGATCAATGCCGCAGCTGCGAAATCCGGGACGGTGGCGAGCATCTCCGTACCGGCGATGATCGAGCGCAGGCCACTGAACTGTGGCACCGCCAGCACCACACGACGTGATCGATTCAGACGGGCCAGATCGTTGTCGATGTTGCCACACAGGTCGCCCGAGAAGGACACCAACGCGTGTGGCCGCGCGCAGTACTCATCCAGTGTCAGTTGCCCCGGGCGATCATCGCCACGCAGCACCTTGACCCGCATCTCACGTAACTTGCGCCGTTTGGCGTTGGCTGGCAGCTCCGTGGTGTAGCTGACGCCAACGGAGATCTCCCCAGATGCCAGCATCGACGACATCAGCAGGAAGTTGACCCGACGCACCACGATCACCACCTCCGGTGCCTCCTCGCGGATCTGGTTGAGCAGCGCCGGAAACAGCCCGAACTCGGCATCGTCCGACAGCCCGATGCGGAAGGTGTCGCGATTGGTTGCCGGGTTGAACTCGCGGGCGCGGCTCACTGCACCCGAGATGGTGTCCATTGCCGGCTGCAGCTCCTTGAGAATCGCCAGAGCCCGCGCCGTCGGCTCGAAACCACGACCGTTGCGCACCAGCAGCGGGTCGTCGAACAGATCACGCAAGCGCGCCAACGCCGCGCTGACCGCCGGTTGACCGAGAAACAGCTTCTCGGCGGCGCGGGTCAGGTTCTTCTCGAACATCAACGTTTCGAAGATCACCAGCAGATTGAGGTCGACACGGCGCAGGTCGTTGCGATTCATCCAGCATCCTTGGAGTTCAGAATTGACGGCGCATTAAAGCAGCAAGTCTCATGCCTGGGCAGCCCATTCAGAGACCGAGTTCGGACAGCCCTGGGTGATCATCCGGGCGACGGCCCTGCGGCCAGCGGAATTTGCGCTCAGATTCCTCAATCGGCAGGTCGTTGAGGCAGGCGTAGCGATTGATCATCAAGCCATCGGCGCCGAACTCCCAGTTCTCGTTACCGTAGGAACGGAACCAGTTGCCCGAGTCGTCGCGCCATTCATAGGCATAGCGCACGGCGATACGGTTATCGGTGAAGGCCCAGAGCTCCTTGATCAGGCGATATTCCAGTTCCTTGTCCCACTTGCGCTCGAGAAAGGCCTGTGCCTGGTCACGGCCGTTGATGAACTCGGCACGGTTGCGCCAGCGTGTGTCCAGGCTATAGGCCTTCGCCACCTTGGCCGCATCGCGGCTGTTCCAGCCATCCTCGGCCAGACGGACTTTCTGAATGGCGCTCTCGCGGGTGAACGGCGGTAGCGGCGGACGAACCTCTTCATTGGACGACATAACGGCACCTCTTGCTTTCAGGGAATTGTGCCCGTCACCGGGCGGTCAGGGTCTGCAACAGTATTGACGCGGTTTTGCCTGCACAGTCAGCAGCGTCGGCCTGGCGGGTGACCATGGCAACGGCAGTCGCGCCATCGATCAACAGCAACAGTTGCCTGGCCACGCCTTCGGGGTCAGCCAACCGACAGGCTTCAGTCAGTTGATTCAGGTAGTCGAGCAGCCGCTGCTTGTGCAGTACCGCAACGGCGCGAATTTCGCTGGCCGGATCACCTATCTCACCGGCCGCATTGATGAAGGCGCAGCCATGGAAATCTGCCAATTCGAACCAACTGCGCAACAACGGAAAGATCGCCTGCAGCCGTTCCTGGGGCTCACCGTTGGAAGTGCCGGCGATGAACCATTGCATCCAACGCTCATCACGGGCCCGCAGCGCCGCTGCCACCAGAGCCTCCTTGGTCGGATACAGGCGGTAGATGCTTTTGCGCGCCACGCCCGAGGCCTTGACGATGGCATCCATGCCCGTGGCATTGATGCCTCCGGCGTAGACCAGGCGTTCGGTTGCCTGTAGCAGGCGGTGCTGGATGGAAGGGTCTTCGTGCATGTTCAGCCAACAAGTAGAATGATCGCTCTCGAAGAGACTAGAACGATCATTCTCCACCGTCAAGCGAGCGTACAGAACCGTCTTTGCGTTGCCCCTGTGCGCGAGCGCAATCGCGCTCTAGGGGCGCGCTAACCTGGGCGCATGCTCGGCCATCAGATCGACCACCCAGTCGATGAATACCCGCAGCTTGGCGCTAACATGTCGGTTTGGCGGGAAGGCCAGGTACATCGGCATCGGTGTCATCTGCCAGTCATCGAACAAGTGCACCAGCTCGCCGCTGGCCAGATGCGGCCTGGCCATGTAGTGCGGCAACCAGAGCATGCCCAGGCCCGCCAGGCCGGCCGCCAGATAGGCGTTACCGTCATCAACCGTCAGCAATGGCCGGCCCTGCGCCTCGACGCGCTCATCACCTCGCTGCATGGCGTAGGGCAAGGCCTTGCCGGTGCGCGACCAGAGAAAGCCCACCGTGCTGTGCCCCGCTGCCTCCAGCTCTCGCGGATGCATCGGCGTACCGCAGCGCTGCAGATAATCTGGCGTGGCATAGATCCCGAGCTGCAGATCGCCGACATGACGGGCGACCAGCGATTGGTCGGTGATCTCGCCACCGCGCACCACGCAATCGATGTTTTCGCCGATGATGTCGACGATGCGGTCACTCACGCCCAGCGTCAGCTGAATCTCCGGATAGCGTGCGTAGAACGCCGGCAGCGCAGGAATCAGCAGCATGTGCGCGAACGGGCTCGGTACATCCACTCGCAAACGGCCGCGTGGCGCCATCGATGCGCTGGACAGACTAGTCTCGGCATCGTCGACATCGGCCAGCAGGCGCACGACTCGCTCGTAATAGGCCGCACCGTCAGCGGTGACGTTGACCTTGCGCGTGGTGCGATTGAGCAGGCGCACACGCAAGCGCGCTTCCAGTTGCTGGACGAGCTGCGTGACGCTGGTCTTGCTCATGTGCAGGGTCGCGGCAGCCTTGGTGAAGCTGCCGGTCTCAACGACCCGAGCGAATGCCTGCATCGCATCGAAACGGTCCATATCGCGCCTCTCTCGACTCTTGATTGTTTGGATTCTACAAACAGTCATGACCAGAGTTGCCGGTTTATCCAGGCCGGCCGTCTTTTTACAGTGACTCCATCGTTAACAACGGGCGGTAATCCAGCCCAGATGGAGGCATGTGATGAGCAATAAACGTGATGTGGTTTTCCCGGCCGACCGCCATGCGCTGTACGAACTTCACCGCTATTCTCCGGCGATTCGTTCCAACGGCTTTCTGTTCGTGTCCGGCCAGGTCGGCAGCCGCAAGGACGGTTCCGCCGAACCGGACCTCAAGGAGCAGGTGCGCCTGGCCTTCATCAATCTCAATGCAATCCTGGCCGAGGCTGGCAGCAGCTTCGACGATGTCGTCGACACGACCATCTTCATGGTCGATCCCCACGCACAATTCGAAACCATCTGGGAAACCGCGGCCGAGTACTGGGGCCAGGCGCCCTACCCGACCGTGACCGCCATCGGCGTGACCTGGTTGTCCGGCTTCGATTTCGAGATCAAGGTGATCGCCAAGCTGCCACAGTGAGTCCTTCGCATCCCTCTGCGCCATGCAAAGGGATGTGTTGCGCCAGACTCAGAGATGGGTGAAGACACGCTCGGCAGGCAGGCGCGACTTCGGCAGCGCGGCGTTGAAGTCGCTGTCGCTGTGATAACCCAGTGCCACGGCGACGACGCTGTTCAGCCCTTTGGCAGCCAGACCCAGCTCTTTGTCCAGAGCCTCATGGTCGATGCCCTCCATCGGCGTGGCATCCACGCCTTTGGCAGCAGCCCCCAGCAGCAGCGTACCCAGCGCCAGGTAGGCCTGTTTCTCCGTCCAGTGCGACATATCGCCAAGATCACGGTGCAATTCCACGTAGCTGCTACGGGTGTTTTGCTGGGTGGTGCGCGCCGCGTCATCGCGGAAACGGCCGTCGTCCGCTTCCTGCTGCAGTACGTCAGCAAGATGGGCCTCGGTGATATCACGACGTGCGCAGATCAGGATCACATGCGAAGCGTTGAGAATCTTCGGCTGGTTGTAGGCGTAGCCGTCCTGGGTACCCTTGGCCAGACGCGCCTTGCCCTCGGCGGTGCTCGCCACGATGAAGTGCCAGGGCTGCGAATTGACCGAAGACGGCGCCAGGCGCAGCAATTCGAGCAACTCGTCGATGATGGCCTGATCCACCTGGCGGCTGGCATCGTAAGCCTTGGTGGTATAGCGCTGGCGAGCGAAGGAAACGGGGCTCATGGACAATCTCCTGATCAATGAATGACGCGAAACGGGCGCTAGTCTGAACCAGGCAAGCAAGCGAAAAAAGCGCTCGAAACAGCTAGGAGTTTCAAACAGAAAAAGAAAATACGGATCCGCGCCCAGCAACACCGCACGTGTAGGAGCGGCGCCCCGCCGCGAATCTGTACCAGAACAACTTCGCCCCGGGCGGGGCTCCCACGAAAAGCCGCCAGGAAAGCCTTATCCCAGGGTCTCTCACATTACATCTGCTTACTGGGGCTGCGACAAGCTGCAAACGTATAGGCCGCACTACAGCTGAGTTACGGGTGTAAACATTTAGTAAACGCAATGGATTTTCATTAACTTTAATAGTAAAAGATAGCTTGCTTTCGATCCTGTACCGGCCAGCTCCCCTGCTGGCTGTTTCGGCCTGGAGTCCAGCATGTCTATCCCCTCTTTTCTCAAGCGCACGGCGCTGCTGACCGCCGCGATACTGCTGTTCAATTCCCCCCTGCACGCCAGCGAACGTACCCTCGATAGCGCGCATGGCCCGCTCACGCTCAGCGGCACGCCACAGCGCGTGGTCGCATTGGGCGACAGCGCCCTGGATGCGGCGTTGTCGCTTGGCATTCAGCCGGTTGGTACCCTGGCCAGTCGCGGCGGCGATGACGTACCGGACTACCTGAAGTCCAAGACCGGCCCGATCACCCTGGTCGGTAGCGTGCGTGAGCCCAACCTCGAGGCCATTCTGCGCCTGCAACCGGATCTGGTACTGGCCTCGAGCGAACTGGCACCGGAGATGTATGCGAAGTTGAGCCTGATGGCGCCAACCGTGGTGCCCAAGGGCGACAGTTTCCAGGACTGGCGCCTGACCTACGGCACTTATGCCGAGGCGCTCGACAAGGCTGAGGACGGCAAGCAACGCATCGCCGAGATCGAGGCACGCAGTGCTGCGCTGCGTGAGCGCCTGCAGCAGGGCCAGGAAGTCAGCGTGGTGCGCTGGAATCCGCAGGGGCCGGTGATCATGTCCAGCCACCTGTTTGTCGGCCAATTGCTCGATGAGCTTGGCCTGCGCCCCAACGAGCTGGCCGCCGCGCAGGACAAGAAGCCGCACAGCGATGTACTCAGCCTGGAAAATCTCTCACGCATCAATGCCGACTGGATCTTCCTTGCCACGCTCAATCCGGATGGCCGTAAAGCCCTGGAAGAAGCCCGCAAGCAACCCGCGTTCTCACGCCTGAAAGCTGTTGCCGAAGATCGCGTGGTAACCGTCGATGGGCAGATCTGGAGCAGTAGCGCCGGCTACCTGGCCGCTGAGCAGGTGCTCGATGACGTGGAGAAGGCTTTGCTCGACTGATGCTCGCGCCACGCCTTCCAGTTGCCAAGGCACTGGGTTTGACCGCCCTGTGCCTTTTGCTTTTGTGCGTCGCCAGCCTGCTCCTGGGGGCAGGTGATATCGGCATTGTGCCCAGCCTGCAGGCGCTGCTGGGCGGTAGCGATGACGACGCCCGCTTCATCGTCTTCGACTTGCGCTGGATACGTACCGAGCTGGCGCTGCTGGTGGGGCTCGCCCTCGGCGCTGCGGGTGTTCTGCTGCAGGCGGTGACCCGCAACCCACTGGCCGAACCCGGGCTTCTCGGCGTCAGCGCCGGTGCTTCCTTCGCCGTGGTACTGGCGATCAACCTGGGCGCATCCGCCGCCAGCCTGCATCTGGGCGTCGCCATGCTCGGTTCACTTGTCGGCTGCGTACTGGTGCTGCTGGTGACTCGCCTGCGCGGCGTCGGTGACGATCCGGTACGCCTGGTACTGGCCGGTGCCGCTTTCTCCGGCATGCTCGGCGCGCTGAGCAGCCTGTTGCTGCTGTGGGACCAACGCACGGCCGACGAGATGCGTTTCTGGGTCATCGGCGCTCTGGCAGGTCGCCCGCTGGATACACTTGACTGGAGCCTGCCCGGGCTTATCGCCGGGCTGGTCATGGCGTTGCTGGTCGTTCGACCACTGGCCGCCCTGGCGCTGGGCGAGCGTGTTGCCAGCGGCCTCGGCCACCATCCGCAACTGACCCGTCTGGGCACCCTGCTGGCCGTGGCGATTCTGGTCGGTACGGCAACTGCGGCGGCCGGTCCCATCGCCTTCATCGGTCTTATCGTGCCCTACATCGCCCGCCGCCTGGTCGGCTCCGACATCCGCCGTACCCTGGGTTTGAGCATGCTGCTCGGTCCTTGCGTGCTACTGCTTGCGGACGTCATCTCGCGGTTGCTGGTGCGCCCTTACGAATTGCCGGTCGGCGTGGTGACGGCATTTGTCGGCGCGCCGATCCTCATCGCCGTGGTGCGCAACCACCGCATGCCGACCCTGTGACATGAACGCACCTTCCTCACGCCCGCTACTCGCCCCTCACGGTCATTACCTGCTAAGCATGGGCCGATACAGTCTGTTGCTGCATCGCCGCAGCCTGGCCGTCGCCTGCATTCTCGGCGTGCTGCTGCTCGCGGTGAGCTCCTGGCTGCTGGCTGCCGGTGACGACGCCCTGACGCCCTGGAAGGCACTGCAGGCCGCCTTCGGCCAGGGCGAAGCACTGCAGGTATTCCTGATTCAAGAGCTACGCCTGCCGCGTCTTGTCGCCGGCCTGCTCAGCGGCGCAGCACTGGGCGCCGCGGGTTGCCTGCTGCAGACCCTGGCGCGCAACCGCCTGGCAACGCCCGGGGTGATCGGCATCGATAACGGCGCGACGGCCTTTGCCGTCGCCTCCATCGTTGCCGTTCCCACCAGCCTGGCGCCCTCGGCACTGGCCCTGAGCGGCGCCGCCACGGCTGCGGCACTGACTTTCGCGCTGGCCGCAGGCGGTGGCGCCCGAGGTTATCGCTTCATCGTCGTCGGTATCGCCATTGGCGCGCTGTTCGGCGCCTTGACCAACCTGATGCTGGCGCGCAGCGACATGGACGCGGCCAACGCCGCCTACCCCTGGACCGTCGGCAGCCTGAATGCACGTCCGGCAGACTCGGTCATGCTGCTGGGCATTGGCCTGGCGCTTGGCTTGCCGCTGGCCAAGCTGCTGGTGGGTGCGCTGAGCCTGATGCGTTTTTCCGACAGCGTGGCCATTGGCCTCGGCGTGCGCCTGCGGCTGATGCGCTTGCTCACCCTGATCCTGTGCGTCTGGCTCACTGCTCTGGCCGTGGCTGTAGTCGGCCCTGTCGGGCTGATAGCCCTGGCCGCGCCGGAGATGGCCCGCCACCTGTGCAGCCGCCATGGCGTTCCGGTATGCAACGCAGCGCTGTCCGGTGCGCTGATGATGATTCTGGCCGACTGGATCGGTCGTACCCTGCTGGCCCCCATCGAGATTCCGGTCGGCATCATTGCCGCTGTGGTCGGCGGCCCCTACTTGCTGTGGATTCTGCTGCGTCAGACCCCGCGGAGCTCGACATGACCCTGCTTTCCTCTCTGCTCGGCAACGCCAGCCAGCCAGACGTGACGCTGCAAGCTCGCGACCTGAGCATGGGCTATGCCCAGAACCTGATCATCGACAACCTCAACCTGCTGATCCCCACCGGCAAGGTCAGCGCCATCGTCGGCCCCAATGGTTGCGGCAAATCCACCCTGCTGGCCGGGCTGGCACGCCTGCACAAGCCCATTTCGGGCTCTGTACTGCTCGACGGCAAAGCGATCGGTAGCCTGCCCTCGCGCGAGGTGGCGCGTCGGCTCGCATTGCTGCCGCAGGATGCCAGTGCACCCGATGGCCTGACCGTCAGCGAACTGATCCGCTTCGGCCGCCAGCCCCACCAGAGCCTTCTGCGCCAGTGGAGCGAGGAAGATCAGGCGATCGTCGACGCCGCGCTAGTCGCGGCTGACCTGGTACAACTGGCTGATCGCCCTCTGGAGTCGATGTCCGGAGGCCAGCGCCAGCGTGCCTGGATTGCCATGGCCATCGCCCAGACCACGCCTCTGCTGCTGCTCGACGAGCCCACCTCGGCGCTGGATCTCGGCCACCAGATCGAGGTATTCGAACTGATCCGGCAACTGGCTGCAGCCGGCAAAACCATCGTCATGGTGGTCCACGATCTCTCCAGTGCCTGTCGCTATGCCGACCATCTGATCGCCATGCATCAGGGCCATGTCATTGCCAGCGGCAGCCCCGACGAGATCGTCACCTCGGACCTGGTGGAACGACTGTACGGCGTCAGTTGCACCTTGTTACGCGACCCAGTGAGCGGGACGCCAGTGATCGCAGGCGTCAGCAAGATGTAACGCCACGCGGGGCGCACCGACGCCTCATGCGCAGTTGACGCAACGCTCTCAAATAAATGTAAGAAATTGACGATTCTGCCTTTCTGAAATCTCTTACATGGCCGCGAATTTTACTGACCAATCAGTCATTTATCAGTGACGATTCAATTCCTAGCGTAACCGTCGGAAATACGTGCTTTTTGAGCACTTGCAGTGCTTGAACTATGGTCCAGACAAGTCCATCTGGAAGGTACTTGACCGATGAAGTGCGCCATGAGAACCGCTGTTCTGGCTCTTTCCCTCCTCTCCACGCCGGCCTTTTCAGCCGGTGAATTGCAAGGCCAACTGAACGTACAGATCACCATTGGTAGCGGCTGCACGGTCACAAACGGCAGTGCCAGTGGCAGCAGTAATACCTTCGGTTCGATTTCATTCGGCGACTACACCGACCTCAACAACTTGATCGACGGCCGCTCATTCGGCAGTGCGGGTGGTAGTTCATTCGGCCTTCAATGTACGCAGGATACGCCCTACACCATCGCCCTGAGTCCCGGACAGAATGCAACCGGCGGACAGCGACGCATGATCAGTGGCGGTGCGTACGTGGCCTACAACCTTTACCAGGACAGCGCCCGCTCCGACCCCTGGGGAGACGGTGGCGCAACAGGTGACATCGTCTCCGGGACAGGCACAGGCAGCGACGAGGAAGTGATCGTCTATGGTCGTGTGCCGGCGCAAACCACACCGGCAGCAGGCACTTACACGGACACCGTGCAAGTCACCATCGCCTGGTAATCCCCTCCTTCACGCAAGAGGACCGCACACAGCCCAGGGAAGAATCGTCATGGAGCGTCTGATCGCCTTTCTACTACTGCTGACGCCGGGAATGCTGCTCGCAGTCGACAAGACAGCCACCATCGGGCTGAGTGTAGAGGTGCTTCCAGCCTGCCAGGCAGGGACCAACAGTGGCTCGGGAGTCAGTTTCGGCACCCTGGATTTCGGCACCCATATTCGGCTCGACAACCTGATCAGCCAAGTTGGCCAACCCGGCGCCGGCGCACTTCGCGTCAACTGCCAGCAGAACGTCCCCTATCGCGTTCTGATCAATGCGGGCCACAGCGGTACCACCAGCAATCGGCAAATGGCCGGCCCTGGAAGCGCAGTCGTTGCTTACAACCTCTACACCAACGCAGACCACACGACGATCTGGGACGACACCACTGGCATGAGTGCGCTGGGCAACGGTCAAGACCAGTGGCTACCGATCTACGCCCGCGTTCTCGCGCAAAGCGCTCCGCCAGCCGGCAGCTATGGCGACACCCTGACCGTCACGGTGAGTTGGTGATGCCGTGCCACAGGCAAACGCTCGTCATAGCCCAGATGGTCTGCCTGTTCGCCATGACGGCGTCTGCGCCGCCACTGCAGGCCGACACGGGAGTCAACGACCAGATCGTCAGCCAGAGTTTTCAACTGCGCGCCGAAATCGTGCCCGGCTGCCTGCTCGGGACGGGCGCCAGCGACGCCACTTCGTTCGGCAACATGTCGTTCGGCCAGATCAGCAACCTGCCAAGCAATCTGGATATCGTCAGTACACCGGGCAACGGCTCGATCATTCTGCAGTGCTCGCCGGGCACTGCAGTGAGCCTGTCGTTGAATGCGGGGCTGAATACTGGCGGCGCCGGTATCGGGACTGGCCGGTACCTTGCCAGGGGCACCGAGCGCCTGCGTTACCAGCTCTATCAGGACGCTGCGCGCAGCGTCGTCTGGGGCGACGACAGCAACGGCGGTACCCGCATGAGCATCAATTTTCCGGGCGGTGGCGCCAGCCAGACCTATGCCGTTTACGCCAGGCTGTTCAGTGTCAGCCCCATGCCCTCTGCTGGTATTTACACCGACACCATCACCGTTACCGTGAGTTACTGAACCATGTGGACGCGCGCCCTGCTGATCTGCTTCCTGCTTCTGATAGCTGCCGTGATGAGCATGACCACGCACGCGGCCACATCCATACTCATCTGGCCGATCAATCCGATGATCGAGGCGGATCGTCAAAAGTCTGCCGCGCTCTGGCTGGAAAACCGGGGGCAAGACCCTGTGGACCTGCAAGTCAGGGTACTGACCTGGGAGCAGGAAGCCTTCGAAGATCGGCTGACGCCGCAGAAGCAGGTGGTTGGCAGCCCGCCGATGGCTACCTTGCAGCCCGGCAAGCGACAACTGGTAAGGCTGGTCAACCTGGAACCGCCAAGTGCCGGCATGCTGCGCACCTATCGTGTGCTGGTAGACGAGGTTCTGCCGCCACAGGCCCGTCCGTCACAACTGGGCGTGCAATTCCAGATGCGCTATTCGGTGCCGCTGGTGGTAGTCGGACCAGGGGCCTATCTGGATGACGGGCTGCGCGAGCCACCCAGGCAAGGCCGACCACTGGCCCCTGAGCTGCGCTACCGCTTCGTCGACGGGCAAGACGGCACCTTCCTCTATTTGCGCAATACCGGTCCGGCGCCAGCAAGACTGTCTCAGGTCGACCTGCTGCAAGGCAGTGGCCGCAAATCCTTTGCTGAAGGGCTTCTCGGTTATGTGCTTCCTGGCGCGCAGATGCGCTGGCCGTTGCCGGCCGGAACGCGCAGCGGCCAGGTACAGGCCCGCATCAACGAAAGTCGACAAGCGCAGACGCTGCTACCTGAGTAGGTCGCTCGCACTGCTGGTGCTGGTTGCTTCGCTCTCCGTGCAATTCGCTTGCGGGGAAGACATGGAACAACTGGCGCAGGCTCAAGAGCTGTATCTGGAGTTGGTCGTCAATGAACTGCCCAGCGGCAAGGTCACGCAAGTGAAGGAACAACAGGGTCGGTTATTCGTGCAGCGCGACGATCTGCTCGCAGCAGGCGTACGCCTGCCTGCGACGACCTCATCATGGATTGCCCTTGATCAGATCGAGGCGCTGCAGAGCGAATACCAGCAGGAGAGCCAACGCCTGCTACTGACCCTGCCCAGCGAGTGGCTGCCGCATCAGCGCTTCGGGCCGAACAGCCTGAGTGAGCCAGTGCCAGCACAAAGCAGCTTCGGCGCACTGTTCAACTATGACCTTTATTACAACCACACCGAGAACGCAGCCCATTTTGCCAACACCTGGCTGGAGCAGCGCGTGTTCGACGGTTTCGGCATGATCTCCAACACCGGCGTCTATCGCCACAGTTTCTCGGGCGCCGGCTACCGTGATGGCTATACCCGCTACGACACCACCTGGCGTTTCAACGATCAACGCCGCATGCTCAGCTTCAGCGGCGGCGACCTCATCACTGGCGCCCTGACCTGGAATAGTGCGGTACGCCTCGGCGGCGTGCAGATCTCCCGTGATTTCTCCCTGCGCCCGGATCTGATCACCTATCCCCTGCCTCGCTTCGACGGCGACGCAGCGGTTCCCAGTACGCTGGATCTGTTCATCGATGATGCGCGCATCAGCCAACAGGATTTGCGCCCTGGCCCCTTCACCCTCAATACCGTGCCTTACATCAGCGGCGCAGGCACGGCGACACTGGTCACCACGGATGTACTCGGCAGACAGGTGTCGACGACCGTGCCCTTCTACGTCACCGACAGCCTGTTACGTAAAGGCCTCTCCGACTTCTCCCTGTCACTGGGCAAGCTGCGCCGCAATTATGGTGTCGAGGACTTCGCCTACGGCAGCTTCGTAGGCAGCGGCAGCCTGCGCTACGGGCTGACAGACAGAATCACTCTGGAAGCACACGGCGAGACTGGCGCAGGCCTGAGACAGGCCGGCGCAGGCGCCACGCTAGGGCTGGGCCTGCTCGGCACGCTGACCAGCTCGATCAGCCAGAGCAGCGGTATTGGCAATGGCCAGCAGTACAGCCTTGGCTACAGCTACTATGCGCGCCGCTTCGGCATCACGGCGCAGCGTATTCAACGCACTTCCGACTACGCCGACTTGAGCGTTGCCCATGCACTGGACAATGACCTGGCCGGAGGGCCGTTGAGCAAGATTCAGGATCAGCTCACCTTCAGCTTCAGCCCGGAACGCCTCGGGTCCTTCGGCATCGGTTATTTCGCCAGCCAGGAACACAGCGGCCGACGGACACGACTGCTCAACCTGTCCTGGTCACGCAGCCTGTGGGGCAACAGCAGCTTCTATCTTTCCCTCAACCGCCAACTGGACGACGGCACCCACTCCGTTCAGGCCCAACTGGTCGTCCCATTTGACCTGTATGCCAGCCTGACGACAGGTGTAGAGCGCGACGGCAACGGCAACCAGAGAGCCCGGGTCAATTACAGCCGCAACCCTCCGAGCGAAGGCGGCGTCGGCTGGAACCTGGGCGTCGCCGACGGCGACAGCCAATACCGTCAGGCGGATCTGACCTGGCGTACCCCTCATGCCCAGATTCAGGCTGGCATGTACGACAACGACGGTATTACCACGCAATGGGGCGGCGTCAGTGGCTCGCTGGTGGCCATGCAGGGGCAGGTTTTCGCCAGTAACCGTATCGACGATGCCTTCGTACTGGTCAGCACCGAAGGCCAGGCGAACGTGCCGGTCCGTTATGAGCACCAATTGCTCGGCCGTACCGACAACGCAGGATATCTGCTGGTACCTTGGGTGCCGGCTTACTACCCCGGCCAGTACGAAGTGGATCTACTGGACCTGCCAAGCAATCTGCAACTCTCCGAAACGCGCAAACGCATCGCTGTCCATCAGGGCAGCGGCGCAGTGCTCGACTTCCCCATGGTCATGACGTTATCCGCCAGCATTCAGCTGGTCGACGGAGCTGGCCAGCCACTGCCTCGCGGTAGCCAGGTCGTGCACCACCCCAGCGGGCAAAACACCTACATCGGCTGGGACGGCCAGCTCTATTTCGAGGGACTGGCAGAGAAAAACCGGCTGGATGTGCGTACGCCCGATGGGAACAGTTGCAGCAGCGAATTTGCTCTGGACGACAAAGCCGTGGAAATGGCGGTGCTGGGACCGCTACCGTGCCTGAGCCCCGGAGGTCGACCATGACCCGCCTGGTGCTTCTCGCATTACTGCTTTGCTCGACACTCGCAGCCGTACCAGCACAGGCCTGCAATATCTATGCGGCCTCCGTGAGCCTGGGCAACACCAATTCCCTGAGCCTACGCAATATGCCACAACAGGCTGCAGCAGGCGCGGGACTGTCCTGCCCGGGTGTTCTCCAGGTGCTGACCGCTGCCTACGTAAGGGTGACCCTGCAACAAGCTGGCCCCCTGGTATTGCAGGACGGCCAAGGCAACCAGATCCCCTTCCAGATCTATCGGGACGCTGGCTACAACCAGGCCTTGGTAGCGGGTCAGCCCCAGCAGCTCGATGCGATCAACCTGCTGGCACTTGGCGGCAGCGCCAGTGCGATCGGCCTGTACTTTCGCACCAACCTCGGTCCTAACGTTCCGGCGGGCACTTACACAGCCACGGTAACCCTGCGCTGGGACTGGGCCATCTGCACGGTCGGACTGATCAATCTCTGCTCATGGAGCCGCAGCCCCGGCCTCACTCAACCCTGCCTGGCAATCTGTGGCCCACCCAACAACTGGGGTACGGGTTCTCTCGCCACGCTGACCATTACCCTGGTCGTCAACAAAGCCTGTCGCATCGACACCCTGCCGACCGTGAATTTCGGTGCGAATGCGCTGATCAGTCAGTTCAGCGCGCAACAACGCACCTTTGCGGTCACCTGCACCAATAGCGAGGGCTACACACTCACCTTCGACAACGGCCAGAACTACCAGGCACCCTGGCGACGACTGAGAAACGGCAGCGAATACATACGCTACAACCTCTATCACAACGGCAGCAGCCTGATCTGGAACAACGCCTCGCCACTGACGGCCAGCGGCACCGGCAATTCGCAGAACTTTACCTACCAGGCGATACTCGACCCCGGGCAGGCCAATGCCCCGGTAGGGGTTTATACCGACAATGTGCTGTTGATCATCAACTATTGAGGCGTTACCAGTACACCACCAGTGTCGAGCCGGCATTCTCGAATGATTGCCTCGACGCGGCTGTACCCGAGGTCAATGGCAAAGGCTGCCCACGCTCATCCTGCAGCTGATAAGGCGCATCCCCACAACCGCGCCCATCGACCTGCACCACTGCCTCCGTGCGTTGGGTGAGCACTTCGCATGTCTTGAGAATGGTGAGGCTGATCTGGAGCTGCCCGCTGATCTGCTCAGCGAGAGAATGATTGGCCGAGAGGCACAGGCCCACAGCCGACAGAAAGGCAATAAGTCGTTGGGACGGCATGACGGAGGATCTACGGTGGTAATGGCCTGCTGGGGTTAAGGTCAAAATCCATCCGTAGAAACGGTCACCACAGCGAGACGGTGACCGAAAGTCAGGCCAGACTACCGCGATATCATTATGAAATCACGCCGATTCCGACGAACGCCTGTTCAGGGTAAGCGATGGGCCACGAAACGCCGGGCAGGCTCCACGATCTGCTCCTGAGCCACCACCAACGGCAGGTCCCGCGCGCCCTCGCCGGTCTGCCCGACCAATGCGTACAGCGTCGCCGTAGCCAGCTCCAGCGCAGTCGGCAGTGGTTGCCCCGCCAGCAACCGGCCAAGCAGGGTCGCCGAAAACACATCCCCCATGCCATTGGGTAGCGGATGCAATGCCAGGCGCGGTGTCGTCACCAGCCAGGCGCCCTCGCCATTTACCGCCAGCGTACCCAGCTCGTTATCGGCAATGTCCGGGGTGGACAGGCTGGTGACGATCACCACATCCGGCCCGCGCCCACGCAACTGACGCGCGACCTTCACCGCCTCGTGCAGGTTGGCCGGTTTCGAGCCGGTCAGCAGCTCGAATTCGAACTGGTTGGGCGTGATGATATTGGCGAAGGGGATCGCCTGATCGCGCAGGAAATCCGGAATGGCCGGATTGACGAACACACCGCGCCCAACATCGCCCATCACCGGATCACACAGATAGCGTACCGCTGGATTGTGCTGACGAATCTCCCCCACCGCTTCGAGAATCACCCGTCCCGTGTCGGCATCGCCCAGGTAACCGGAAAGCACCGCCGACAGACGCGGCAGCACGCCGCGCTCACGCAAGCCAAGCAGCACCTCACGCACATGCTCGGCACCGAACACCTGGCCGCGAAACTGGCCATAGCCAGTGTGATTGGAGAACTGCACGGTGTGGATCGGCAGCACCTCGAAGCCCAGGCGCTGTAGCGGAAACACGGCAGCCGCATTGCCCACATGGCCCCAGGCGACATGCGACTGGATGGACAGAACGAGGGGCGGCAAATTGGCACTCATGGCGATCCTGATAGTGGCTCGATGACAGTGAAGAGGTCGCGATTATTCGCCAAGTAACGTTCTCGCACCACCACTGCCGCAGCTCATCCGTCCATGCAAAGGACACCAGGATGGCAGCAAACGCCCAGACAGCCCGCGTTAGCGGTCGCAAAACGATCATCTATAGACTTATCAGTCACAGCGAAACAAAAAGATACATACACCCATGAATGTGTTAAGGTCAGCGCTCCCGTGATGAGCGGACGATGCCTCAGCGCATCACACAGCCGTACTGTGCCGGGCGTTGCTGATGCCCGACATCCTCACCAAGCGAATCACAAATAGAGCAGCCCTGAGGCTTGCCAGCCCTGTTTTGGATCGGACCCTCGCGTCCGAGCGATATCAGGTTGAGCGTCCATGCCGGCTTCATGCCGACCGTCAGGCAACGCTTTGATGCGCGTGCGCTCCACCCCATCGCCACTCCCGTCCAGAACTTGAACAGCCGATAGCGATCACCTCGATGTGAGGCCTTCGGCTACCCGCCATGTTCGCTGTTCAGGTGGCCCACAGGGCCCAGTCATCTGTGCTGTTCATCCGGAGTGCCCCGTGTGCAGCCATAGGTGAACATAGAGATGCTGTTGTCCAAACCAACCTCGCGAAGGAAGTTTCTGCTTTCCTCGCTGATTGCCCTTCCCGCCTTGGGTGTAGCCGTCCAGGGCCTGAGCGCCGCCGCCGCCGCGGAAATGATCGCGCCCGACCTGCTCAGCTACAGCCCGGTGTTCTTCAGCAGCGCCGAATGGACCTTCGTCATGGCGGCCTGCGACCGCCTGATCCCGGCTGGCGGCCGTGGCCCCGGCGCGCTGGAAACCAACGTGCCGGTGTTCCTCGACCAGCAACTGGCCGGCGATATCGGCAGCGAGATCTACCTCGAAGGCCCGTTCGACCTGAACGCCCCGCCCACCCTCGGCTACCAGATCCCCTACACCCCGCAGGAGATCATCCGCAAAGGCATCCAGTGCGCCGAAGCCCTCAGCCAGCAGGCCTACGGCCAGCGCTTCGCCCTGCTCAAGCCGGAGCAGCAGGATGAGTTGCTCAAGCAACTGGACAGCGGCCAGGCCGACTTCAGCGCCTTCGGTGAAGACGTGCTGAAGGCCAAGGTGTTCTTCAGCGAACTGCTGGCCCTGACCCAGCAGGGTTATCTGGCCGACCCGATCTACGGCGGCAACAAGGGCATGAAGGCCTGGATCGCCATCGGCTTCCCCGGCGCCCGCGCGAGTTACCTGGAATGGGTGACCCAGCACAACGTCCAGTACCCGCTCGGACCGGTCAGCCTCAACGGCGACCGCGGCTGAACCCCATTTCGCAACGCGTTACACGCAAGCAAGGTTTCTTATGGCAAACATTACCAATGATGCCGTCGACGTGGTCGTCGTCGGTCTGGGCTGGACCGGCTCGCTGATGAGCATCGAGCTGGCGCAAGCCGGCCTCAAGGTACGCGCCCTGGAGCGCGGTGAAGATCGCAACAACGCAGACTTCGCCTACCCCAAACCCGCCGACCAGTACGCCTACGCCGTACGCAACAAGATCATGGTCAGCCCCAAGGATGGCGCCCTCACCGTGCGTCACAACATGCAGGGCACTGCCCTGCCGACGCGCAAATGGGGCGCCTTCGTGCCCGGCACCGGCGTGGGCGGCTCCGGCCTGCACTGGACCGGCGTGCTGATCCGCCCGACGCCCACCGACATCAAGCTCAAGACCTACGCCGACCAGGCCTACAAGCCGGGCATCCTCCAGGAAGACATGCGCATCGGCGACTACCCCTTCACCTGGGATGAAATCGAGCCCTTCCTCGACAAGTTCGACAAGATCTGCGGCCTCTCCGCCAAGACCGGCAACCTGCGCGGCGAGATCCTCGTCGGCGGCGACCCCTTCGAAGGCCCGCGCTCCAACCCGGCGCCGCTGCCGCCGCTGGAAGACACGCTGAACTGCTCGATGTTCGCCGACGCCGCACGCAAGCTGGGCTACCACCCCTTCCCCAACCCGTCGGCCAACGTCTCGCGCGCCTGGACCAACCCCTACGGCAACCAGATCGCGCCGTGCAACTACTGTGGCTACTGCAGCAAGTACCCCTGCCTGAACTACTCCAAGGCCTCGCCGCAAACGGCGGTGATGGATGCGCTCAAGCGCATGCCCAACTTCGACTACCGCTGCAACGCCAACGTGCTCAAGGTCGAACTGCACCCCGACGGCAAGACCGCCAAGGGCGTGACCTACGTCGACGCCGACGGCAACACCGTGTTCCAGCCGGCAGACATCGTCGTGCTGGCCGGCTTCCAGTTCGTCAACGTGCGCCTGATGCTGCTCTCCGGCATCGGCAAGCCGTATGACCCGATCACCGAGACCGGCACCATCGGCCGCAACTACGCCTTCCTCAGCAACGGCGGCACCACCCTGTTCTTCAAGGACAAGCACTTCAACCCGTTCGCCACCGCCGGCGCCACCGGGCAGATGTTCAACGACGTCTCCCCCGGCAACTACGACGGCCCCTCCCTGGGCTTCATCGGCGGCGCCAAGATCCACAGCTCGCAAGCCACCGGCACCCCCATCGGTACCGCACTGCCGAGCGGCACGCCAGGCTGGGGTCAGGGCTGGAAGGAAGGCATGCAGGACTGGTACGGCCACTCGATGAAGGTCAGCATCAGCACCGGCTGCATGTCGTATCGCGACCACTATGTCGACCTCGACCCGACCTACAAGGACCCCTGGGGCCAGCCGCTGCTGCGCATCACCTTCGACTGGAAGCGCAACGAACTGCTGCTGCAACAGCACCTGCGCAAGATCGTGCAGAACATCACCAAGGAGCTTGGCCCGGACAGCTACTCGGAAAGCTTCCTCAGCATGGACTCGCACTGGGACATCACCAAGTACGTCTCCACCCATAACGTGGGTGGCGCCGTCATGGGCGAAAACCCGAAAACCAGCGCGCTCAACCGCTACCTGCAGAGCTGGGACGTGCACAACGTCTTCGTGCCGGGCGGTAACGCCTTCCCGCAGAACTTCCAGGCCAACCCCACCGCGCTGATCGGTGCCCTGACCCTGTTCTCGGCGCAGGCCATCAAGGATCAGTACCTGAAAAACCCAGGCCCGCTGGTGCAGGCATAAGGAGCGTGAAGATGACTGTGAAATTGCGTTCCGCCCTGATCACCCTGGTCATTCTAGCCGTGCTCGCCTGGCTGCTCAGCTTCGCCCTGAACAGCTCCGGCGACGCCGACGCGAAAATGAGCCAGGCCATCACCCCGCAACTGGTCAGCCAGGGCGAGTACCTGGCCCGCGCCGGTGACTGCGTGGCCTGCCATACCAGCCGCGGCGGCAAGCCGTTCGCCGGCGGTCTGGGCATGCCCTCGCCGATCGGTACCATCTATTCCACCAACATCACCCCGGACCCGCAGACCGGCATCGGTGCCTGGAGCTACGGTCAGTTCGAGCGCGCCGTGCGCCGTGGCATCGGCCACAACGGCGATGCGCTGTACCCGGCCATGCCCTACCCGTCCTATGCCCGCATCAGCGACGCCGACACCGAAGCGCTGTATGCCTACTTCATGCAGGGCGTAGAGCCGGTGACGCAGGCCGATAAGGCCAACGACATCGCCTGGCCGTTGTCGCTGCGCTGGCCGCTGGCTTACTGGCGCACCTTGTTCTCGCCCTCCAGCGAGGACGCGGCCAAGGCGCTGCAACGCTCCAGCGCCGACGCCAGCGCGCAGATCGCCCGCGGCGCCTACCTGGTGCAGGGCCTGGGCCACTGCGGTTCGTGCCACACGCCGCGCGCCCTGACCCTGCAGGAGAAGGGCCTCGACGAGGCGGATGGGCAGTACCTCAGCGGCAGCGAGCTCAACCACTGGGCCGTTCCGGCCCTGCGCGGGGTCAAGCACTGGAGCGAAGACGAGCTGGTCGACTACCTCGCCACTGGCCGCAACGCCAAGGCCGCGGTTGCCGGCGAGATGACCGACGTGGTCGCCAACAGCACCTCGCACATGAGTAGCGACGACCTGCACGCCATCGCCGCCTACCTGCAGTCGCTGCCCGCCACCGGCGAGGCCAGCTACAGCCATCAGGCGCAACGCAGCGCAGCGACCACCAGCAAGCTGACCGCCGCCAAGGACCTGAGCCTGGGCGAGCGCCTGTACCTGGACAACTGTGGCGCCTGCCACTTCGTTGCCGGTAGCGGCGCCGAGCGCGTGTTCCCGCGTCTGGATGGTGCCTCGGTGGTCAACGCCGACAACCCCAGCGCGCTGATCCACGTGATCCTCGCCGGCGCGCAGACGCCGTCCACCGAGCGCGCGCCTTCGGTGCTGCCGATGCCGGGCTTCGCCCAGCGCATGGACGATGGCGAAGTCGCCGAACTGGCCACCTTCCTGCGCCAGGGCTGGTCGAACCAGGCCCCTGCGGTCAGTGCCGAGCAGGTCGCCAAGGTCCGCGCCAGCCTGAGCCAGCACTAAGCGGCTCCGCCTGCCCTTGTCGCTCGCCAGCGACAAGGGCAGCGCATTGCCGGCATCGCTCCCCCCGACAAGCACTGCCGCCCCCCCTGGATGCCTGTCAGGCAGCCACCCTCTCCCGAGCCTGTGGCATTTCACCCGCCTACAGACGCCTCGCAGAAAAATATAAAAATATTCTAAAAAAGTATTTATCTATTCCATTTAGCATGGATAGTCTTGCTCCACCGGACCGCCGGACACCCAGCAACACCCGAACAATGTCCCGCGGCTCGGCATCCTCGTTTGCAGGGCCAGCCCGTTTTCGAGGAGCACCAGCATGACCCCACTTCCCTTCGTGCGCCGCGTGCTGGCCGCACTGACGCTGTCGAGCGCCTCCCTGGCCATACAGGCGGCTGACCTGACCATCGCCTACCAGACCGGCATCGACCCGAGCAAAGTCGCCCAGGCCGATGGCGACTACGAACGTGCCACCGGCCAGAAGATCGACTGGCGCCGCTTCAACAGCGGCGCCGAAGTGGTCACCGCCATCGCCTCCGGCGACGTGCAGATCGGCAACCTCGGCTCCAGCCCACTGGCCGCCGCCGCCAGCCGCAACCTGCCGATCGTCACCTTCATCGTCGCCGCGCAGATCAACGCCGCCGAAGCCCTGGTGGTGCGCGACGGCAGCAGCATCGAGCAACCTGCCGACCTGGCAGGCAAGACCATCGCCACGCCGTTCGTCTCCACTTCGCACTACAGCCTGCTCGGCGCGCTCAAACACTGGCAGATCGACCCGACCAAGGTGCGCATCGTCAACCTCAACCCGGCCGAGATCAACGCCGCCTGGCAGCGCGGCAACATCGATGGCGCCTTCGTCTGGTCGCCGGCCCTGGGCGAAATCAAGAAAACCGGCAAGGTGCTCACCGACGCCGCCGAAGTCGGCGCCTGGGGCGCACCTACTTTCGAAGTCTGGGTCGCGCGCAAGGACTTCGCCGAAAAGCACCCCGAAGTACTGGAGCAGTTCGCCAAGGTCACCCTCGACAGCTTCGCCCGCTATGCGGCGGAGAAAGACCAGTGGACAGCCGACTCCGAACCGGTGCGCAAGATCGCCAGGCTGACCGGTTCCAACCCCGAGGACGTGCCCGAACTGCTGGCGGGCTCCGCCTTCCCCGATCAAACGCAACAACTGGCCCTGCTCGGCGAGCGCACCGCTGCCGACATCGCCGCCACCGCCACCTTTCTCAAGGAGCAAGGCAAGGCCGACCGCGTACTGCCGGACTATTCGCCCTACGTCAGCAGCCAGTACATCAAACCCTGAACCCGCGCCTGCCTTGAAGAGAACCTGAACATGGCCCTACTCGAACTGGAGCACATCAGCGCACAGTACCCGGGCGCCGCCAAGGCGGTACTGAGCGACCTGTCCTTCAACCTTGGCCCGGAGCAGTTGCTGGTCGCCCTCGGCCCCTCCGGCAGTGGCAAGACCACCCTGCTCAACCTCATCGCCGGCTTCGTTGCGCCCAGCGCCGGGCGCATCCGTCTCGACGGCAAGGCCGTTGCCGGCCCTGGCGCCGAGCGTGGCGTGGTGTTTCAGGACGACGCCCTGCTGCCCTGGCAGAACGTGCTGGAGAACGTCGCCTTCGGCCTGCAACTGGCCGGCGTGGGCCGCGCCGAACGCGAAGCCAAAGCGCGCGAGCTGCTTGCCCTGGTCGACCTGGCTGGTTTCGAACAGCGCCACATCTGGGAACTCTCTGGCGGGCAGAAACAGCGCGTGGGCCTGGCCCGCGCACTCACTGCCGACCCGCGCGTACTGCTGATGGACGAGCCGTTCGGCGCCCTCGATGCCTTTACCCGCGAGCAGATGCAGGAGCTGTTGCTGCAGGTCTGGCAGCGCACGCACAAGCCGGTATTCCTGATCACCCACGACATCGAGGAAGCCGTGTTCCTGGCCAGCGACCTGGTGCTGCTGGCCCCCAATCCGGGGCGCATCGTCGAGCACCTGCGGCTGGACTTCGGCCGTCGCTACGCGGCTGGCGAAAGCGCCCGGGCGATCAAATCCGACCCCGCCTTCATCGAAACCCGCGAGCACGTACTCGCCCAGGTCTTTGCCCAACGCCAGGTGAATCGCGCATGAGCAGCTACGAATATCTCTACGCCAAGACGCCAGAAGAACAACGCGCGCCCAAGCCGCGCCGTGAGCTGAGCCTGCCAGTCATCAGCAGCCTGAGCATCGCCAGCCTGCTCTGGCTGTGGTGGGCAGTCACCACCGCAGGCCTGATCGAGCCCTTGTTCCTGCCCAGCCCGCAAGCCGTACTTGCACGCGGCTGGCAACTGCTCGGCGAGGGCTACATGAATGCCAGCCTCTGGCAGCACCTCGGCGCCAGCCTCGGGCGCATCGGCCTTGGCCTGCTGGCCGCCGTACTCACCGCCGTGCCGCTGGGCATCGCCATCGGCCGTCACCGCATCGCACGTGGCATCTTTGACCCGCTGATCGAGTTCTACCGGCCGATCCCGCCACTGGCCTACCTGCCCCTGATCGTCATCTGGTGCGGCATCGGCGAGCTGTCCAAGGTCCTGCTGATCTACCTGGCCATCTTCGCCCCCGTAGCCATCGCCACTGCCACCGGCGTGCGCAACGTCGACCCGGCGAAACTGCGCGCCGCGCAATCGCTCGGCGCCACGCCCGCGCAACTGGTGCGCCACGTGATCCTGCCCAGCGCCCTGCCCGATATCCTCACCGGCATCCGTATCGGCCTTGGCGTCGGCTGGTCGACCCTGGTCGCCGCCGAACTGATCGCCGCCACCGAAGGCCTGGGTTTCATGGTGCAGTCGGCAGCGCAGTTCCTGGTCACCGATGTGGTGATCCTCGGCATCCTCGTCATCGCCCTGATCGCCTTTGCCCTGGAAATGGGCCTGCGCGCCCTGCAACGCAAGCTGGTGCCCTGGCACGGCCAGGCGCACTGAGCGAGAGACAGACATGAGCCTGCACATCACCCCACTCAGCCCGGCACTCGGCGCCCAGGTCAGCGGCATCGATCTACGCCAGCCACTCACTGCCGACCTGCGTCAGCAACTGGAAGATGCCCTGCTGCAGCATCAGGTGCTGTTCTTCCGCGAGCAGCCCATCGCCCCAAAACAGCAGGCCGCCTTCGCCGCCCAGTTCGGCGACCTGCACATCCATCCGCTCTACCCCAACGTGCCCGAGCAGCCGGAAATCCTAGTGCTCGACACCGCCGTGACCGATGTACGCGACAACGCCATCTGGCACACCGACGTCAGCTTTCTAGAAACCCCGGCACTCGGTGCAATACTCGCCGCCAAGCACCTGCCAGCCTACGGCGGCGACACCCTGTGGGCCAGCAGCAGCGCGGCGTACGATGCCCTGTCAAAGCCGCTGAAGCAGTTGCTCGACGGACTTACCGCCACCCATGACTTCACCCGCTCCTTCCCGCTGGAGCGCTTCGGCAATACCCCAGAAGCCTTGGCGCACTATCACGAAGTGCAGCGCACCCACCCGCCCGTGGTGCACCCGGTAATACGCAGCCACCCCGTTAGCGGTCGTAAGGGCCTGTTCGTCAACGACGGCTTCACCACCCACATCAACGAACTGCAAGCCGCCGAAAGCGACGCCCTGCTGCGCTTTCTCTTCGCCCACGCCACCCGCCCGGAATTCACCATCCGCTGGCGCTGGCAAGAGAACGACGTGGCCTTCTGGGACAACCGCATCACCCAGCACTACGCCGTCGACGACTACCGCCCGCAGCGGCGCGTGATGCATCGCGCGACGGTGTTGGGTGATAGGCCGAGGTGAAAGAAACTGAAAGCGGCTTTGGCGCGACCTGCCCTGATGGGAGAGAGGCAGGCATGAATTGCGGGGCCAGCTTTCGGCCAGAAGCAGGTGCTTCTGGTCAGTTGCTGAAAACAGGTTAGATGCCGATCAAAAGCCAGCTCGCATGGATACGAATGCCCCACAATCAAGAGCCCTAAGGAACGCAAGCACCATCGGCACATCCTGACATCTGCTCAGATGAAGGATCCTGATTCGCCTCGCTCAATGAGCCCGCCTCGGCAATTAGAAATGCGATCTGGGCACCTAATTGCAGCTCATCTACCCGCCCAAAGTAATGCAGGCGAATACGTCCCGCCTTATCAATTAGCACCATGCTCGGGGTACCGCGCATAGCATAGGCCCGCATGGTCAGAGGTGCGGAACCTTGAGGATCTGGGAGGTCGACGGCGACTGGAAAAGTGATGCGGTACTCGTATAGAAATGCCTCGAGAGAGACGGGCGTCATTGCTTGGTGGTGTTCGAATACCGTGTGTAATCCGATGACGGCAACCTGTTCGGACGGAAAGCTTGCCTGAACCCGCTGGGCTTGCGGCAGACCTTCGCTCACACACCCTGGGCAAAGCATCTGAAAGGCCTCCAGGACAATGACCTTGCCACGCAGACGCTCAAGGCTAAGGGGTTCGGAGGTATTGAACCAGCGCTCTACTTGCCAAGCCGGCGCCTGGCTGTACGACTCAGTCATGGCTGTTATTCCTTATCCAAGGGCAACGATGAACTCGCTTGTCGTGGCGATCACATGTGCATAGGTTGGACCGTTGATTTCATGAGCGGCATGCATTGCCTCGCTTGAGAAAGCGGCAGTCGCATCGCGCACCAATGTCACGTGATAACCCAGTTCGGCGGCCCACTTTCCAGTTGATTCAATGCAGGTATTGGCCAGCATGCCGGCCAACACGACCTTCTCAACCCCCAGCTGCTTCAGCTGGAAATCCAGGTCGGTATTGGCGAAACCACTTGCCCCCCAATGCTCCTGAACAACGATATCCCCGGGATGAGGCCGGAAGTCGGGATGCCACTCTCCGCCCCAGCTGTCAGCCGCAAATACCTGCAGTTGCCGAGCACCTAGTTGATAAGGGCTGGGATGCTTCCACATCAAATAGTCTCCAGGCCGCGCGCGGTGATGCGGCACGTAGAGTATCTGGATGCCCGCCGCGCGCACCGCCTCGACCAAGTCTTTCAGGTTCTGCAGTGTGCCAACCGCATCCGCTACCAGCTTGGCCTCGCCACTCAACTTTCCGCCTTCGCTGAGAAAGTCGTTGTAAGGGTCTACCAGCAAGAGAGCGGTTCTTTCTCGGGCATAGATGGGAAGGCTCATGACAGACTCCACGAGATGAGGATCGAGCCAGGCGCAGCAGGTCATCACACCTGCTGGCTGGCGCCGCGAAGTGCGGCTGCAGACTCAGACACTAGGGTTGCCGTTTCCAGGTGGCGGGCAAGGAAAGATCGCCGGAAGCCACATCCCAAACACCGGACACGCATAACAGCGGGTTGTGCAGATCGGCATTGACCTGCAGCGCAGCGGTCACCCCGTCGTAGTTGAAACTCTCAGGGAAACCCACCGCTTTGAGCGGCACTCGGATCTGCGCGGCATTGTCCTTCACGCTCAGGTCGTAGCCGGGTGAGTCGATATAGATCGGCGCGCCGGGCCAGGTCGGCGGCAGCTTGGGCTTGGCGCCTTCGGGGATGTCACGCACCTTGAGCCCCGATGGGCCGCAGGTTTCGTCCTTGGTCAGCACCACCCAGTGCGAATGCCACAAGCCACCATCGTTGTCTTTCTTGCCATCGCCGTTCTCGTCGAGCTGCGGGGTGTCGTCGAAGTCCGGATGGGAAGTCAGGGCCAGGGCGAGAATCCCGGATTCCTGTTCAAACCCGACTGCACCACTGTCCAGACTGGTCGGCCAGACGTAGCTGTACACCTCAGCGCCAGCGAAGCTGCCCTTGGGCGACGGCATGCGGCTGCCAGCCTTGCCGTCGACCAGTTGTTCGAAAACCAGCATGTCGCCGTCACGTGAGACGCGGGTATGCACCAGGTCGAAGGCGGCATCGACCTTCGCGGTCTTCTCGCTGTGGATACCTCCAGGCTCATAAGCTAACGCACGCGCTGCAAAGACGGCGATGAGCGTCATCATCAAGTATGTGGCCAGGCCATGCTTTTGTAGCGTTGATTCGGATGGGTTAACGCGGCTGAGAGCGTTATCGCTGGCCAACGCAGTACGTGAAGTATTCATGCTCGGCTCCTGCTAGTTAAATATTCCGGGATTGATTAGGATTTCTGGATGCGAATATTTCCGCACTACCAAGGCCCCTACAGTTGCCAGGCCTCGAATCATTCGCTGGAGATCAGCGAGTAGCGTTTCGAGCCTCTGATCACTGGCAGTGCGTGAATGGATAGTGAGACGCTCCGGAACAGCCCGCCATCAGACCGGCGGACATTCAGCTCATATCTTGGTATGAGCCTCGTTGGCATCAGCGACAGGGAGACGCGTGCAGGACACGCCAACTCCTTACAGGACGGTGCGGCATGATCGATGATCGCAAACTGACGTCAGACCTGGGCTCGGACATTCTCGAGCTGATCCACGAGAGCATTTTTCTGCGCGATCTCGAGGGACGCATTCGCTACTGGAACAAGGCCAGTGAAGAGCTATACGGCTGGAGCAGCACCGAAGCGTGTGGGCAGATAGCCCACGACCTGCTCTCCTCGCAGCCCGCCGCCTCGATTATTGAGTTCGAAAGCCAGGTGCGCGCCAGTGGCCGCTGGGATGGCGAGCTCAGGCGCATCAACGCGGCGGGTGAGCAAGTGTTGATCGAAGCGCGCTGGTCCCTGCGGCGCAATGCGCAAGGCAATACCATCGGCATCGTCGAAACGGGTCGCGACATCACGGCGCGACGCGCCACCGAGCTGACCCTGGCGGAAAGCGAGTACCGATACCGCAACCTGTTCCAGGCCATGGCCGCATCATTCTGGGAACTGGACTTCACCCAGGTCGGGACAATGGTCAAGAGTCTCTTCGCCAGTGGAGTGAAGGACCTGGGCAAGCACTTCAACGACCACCCCGAACTGGTTCGCGAGATGATGCGCGCGACCCGCGTGCTGGACATCAATGAGCAGACGGTGGCGCTGTTCGGTCGTGGCGATAAGCAGGAAATGCTCACCTCGGTCGAGCCATTCTGGCCCGAAGCAAGCACACAGGTGTTTGCGCAGAGCATTCTCGCCGCCGTATCCCGCAAGCTCAGCTACGTCAAGGAAACGACCCTGCGCACGATCGACGGCCGCGAGTTCGATGCGCTGTTCACCGCCTCCTTCCCGCCGGAGAACATGCAGAAAGGCATTCTCATGGTCGGGGTCATCGACCTTTCTGCGCGCAACCAGGCCTTCGCGGCCCTTGAGCAGAGCGAGTTCCGCTACCGCAACCTCTTCGAGGTGATGGCAGTGTCGTTCTGGCAATTGGACTCGAGCGGTCTCAATCAGTTGTTTGCCGAGTTGCGTCAACAGGGGGTCAACGATCTCTCGACCTACATCGACGAGCATCCGGACTTCGTCGAAAAAGCCATGTCCGCCAGCCGAGTCATCGATGTCAACCAGCGTACCCTGACTTTGTATGGCGCAAAGGACCGGGCCGAGATGCTGGGCCCGGTCACCCGCTTCTGGATTCCGGGCCAATACGATGCCTTCCGACGCAGCATCGAGGCCGCTTATCGCGGTGAGTCAGGCTACCTTGCGGAAACCAAGACCCGCGCCCTCGACGGCAGGGAAATCGACGTTCTGTTCTTCGTCACCGCACCGCCGGAAATGCGCGCCAAGGGCATGGTCTTGGTCGGCAACATCGATATAGGCGAGCTTGTCACCTCGCGGATCGCGCTCGATAACATGCAAGCAGACCTGATGCATGCCGCACGTGTATCCATGCTTGGCGAGCTGACGGCATCCATTGCTCACGAGGTCAACCAGCCTCTGGCTGCCATTGCTACAAACGGCGAAGCCGGTCTGCGCTGGCTCAACCGCCCCGAGCCGGAAATCAGCGAGGTCCACGATCTGACGGTACGCATGGTGGCCGATGCCCGCCGTGCCTCTGACATCATTGCGCGTATCCGCACCATGGCCAGCCATCAAGCCCCTCAGCGGGTAACCTTGCCACTGAACAACGTGGTCAAGGAAGCCGTGCAGTTCCTCCGCCACGAGCTGCAGGCGCAGAACGTCGAGCTGTGCCTGGCGCTGACGCCAAATCTGCCACGCATACGCGCCGATCGCACCCTGTTGCAGCAGGTGATCGTGAACCTCGCGGTTAACGCCATGCAAGCGATGACTCAGGCACAAACCGCGTCGCCGAAGTTGAGCATCAGCACGACCAGCCAGGATGCCTCCAGCATTGAGCTGTTGGTTGAGGATAATGGTCCCGGCATCGCCAGCGACAACCTCGACCAATTGTTCAATAGCTTCTTCACCACGAAGAAGACCGGCATGGGCATGGGGCTGCCGATCTGCCGCACTGTGGTACAGAGCCTGGGAGGCAGCATCCACGCCGGTAACAATGCGCGGGGCCCCGGAGCGCGCTTCAGCGTAAGCCTGCCAACGGTTGGTTGATCCCGCGTCTCATACCATGGTTTGCATGTGGCTATGCCCATCGATGATTGGCGTCCGCCTCTACTTTCGCGATCATCGAATATGACCGGCATAGGCCGGCAGCAACCCTCGCGGTATCCGCCAGACAGGGAGCACATCGATGAAAAGGCAAGCGAAAGGCAGATCTGGCCTCGCCAAGCTGTTATTGATCCAGGCCACGGCACACCAGGCGGCCACCCTGCACGAACAACTGCTAGCGGCGGCGACAGCCACTCTTCGCTTGCCCGGCTGCATGGTTTGCCAGCTTCATGCCAGCAGGCGCAGTGCACGGCACTGGATCATGAGGTTTGAATGGTTGGATCAACAGGCGCTGCAGCTCAGCATCGACCAGGTATTCGAGCCACTGCTGCAGCAGCTATTCGACACTGGCGCGCTCAGTGCTTTGCAGGTATTCGGCGGGCCAGATGCGCTCCCGCCAGCGGATGTTCTGCACGATATAGAACCGATATAGCGCACCAGTCAGCCCTTATCTTTCGCCTTCCGACTCCAGAGCCTTGTCCACGCACCTGAGCAACGAGTCAGCCCCGAATGGCTTCTGCAGCAGGCAAACCGCCCCGCTCTCCCGCGCCCGCTTATGAATATCGCTTTCGGTACGGGCAGTCATCAGTACCACCTTCGCCTGACCATTGGCGGCAATCAGCTTGTGCGTAAGATCGATGCCGCTCATGCCAGGCATCTGTATATCGGCGACCACACAGGCAAAGCGTGACAGGTCGCCAGAGTTGAGAAAATCTTCAGCACTGGCAAAGAACTCGGTGATGTAGCCCATCGAGCGCAGCAGGCTGGAGGTCGCCAGTCGCAGCGACTCATCGTCATCAATGATGGAAATCAGGTCATGCGGCACATCTACATCCTCAGTGCGCGCCACCTGGCTTGTGCCTGGGCGGCGCGACTTTCAAAAACTTGCCCGAGCATCAGTCCGACCATCGGCCTTTCAAAGGCTGCCGTTAGCCTTGAGCTGCAGAATGCTGGCCATCTTCACCAGGTCGGCCAGCGAGCGCGCCTGCATCTTCTGCATCGCATGCCCCCGGTGAATTTTCACGGTGATCTCACTGAGGCCCAAGCTAGCTGCTACCTGCTTGTTCATTTTCCCTGCGGTGACCAGTGCCATTACCTGACGCTCGCGCAGGCTGAGACTGGCGAACCGCTCATGTAACTTTGCGACTCCAAGGTCCTGCTCGCGCTGCATACGGTCCTTTTCGATAGCAGCTGCCACCGCATCCAGCATGTCCTGATCACGAAAGGGCTTGGTCAAAAAATCCACGGCGCCAGCCTTCATGCTGCGCACAGACATGGATATATCCCCGTGGCCGGTCATGAACACGATGGGGATGGGGATATTCATCTCGAGTAACTGGTTCTGGAAATCCAACCCGCTTTTTCCCGGCAGACGCACGTCCAGCACCAGGCAGGAAGGGCAATCAGGGCGCTCGGCATTCAGAAAATCCTGGGTTGATCCGTATTGCCGCGTGGCCATGCCTACCGAGCGAAACAGACTATCGAGTGCCTGCCGCAGGGATTCATCGTCGTCGATGATGTGCACCAGCGAAAGCGGGTTGGCCATCAGGAACTCCTTCAAGGCGGGCCGGGATCAGTACCTGCATTCTAGTCAGCCGCCCATCTACATGGACATCGCCAATGAAGCTGTTGCACCAGGCCATTGGTTCAATCGCCTCATACCTAGGTATAGGTGCGTGCATTTCCAGCTGCCTGCGGGCACGCCTGTAACCTTACCGATCACCCATCTCATACCTAGATATAGCCGCAGCGACCCTTCGTAGAATGGTTTACCGAAGTTCACGTTCCTATAGTCGATCTCACCAGGCCAACACGTTCGACCCGGCCTGACAAGACGGCACTTCCGTGCAGTTGCCACTGGCATACGGAGCCCTCACCAGCGGTTTGTCTGCATGAGGAAAAGGAACATGGCCACTTCACTGTCCGCGCTCGGCATCATTCACTCCACGCTGAGTCTTCTGCCTGTCATCGCCGGCGCCTACGCCTTTCGCCAATACGGGCGCATCATTCCCGATCTGGCTAGCGGCCGTTGCTATCAGTACGGCCTGCTCGCCTCGGTACTCACCTCCTTCGGCCTGTCCAGTACGGGAGGTTTCACCACCGGGCATGCTCTGGGCCTGATTGCACTGGCGGCTATCGCCGTCGGTCGCAGCGCGCCACGGTTGCGGCGTCTGGGAAAGGCTCGTGAATACCTGCAAGTCAGCGCCATGAGCTTCAGCTACCTGGTGCTGATGATCCCCGGACTCAACGAAACCCTTTCGCGCCTGCCGGTTGGCAATCCCATCGGCAACGGCCCCGAATCGCCGCAAGTGAAGGCCGCAGTGTTCATCGCTGGGGTGATCTTCGTGGTCGGCCTGAGCTATCAGCTGCTGCGCCTGCGCGGCCAGCGAGCGCACCTGCAACACGCCACCCCCCATCACTGACCCACCCATGCGTGCGCCGGCCATCACCCATGATCGGACACCACGCTGCTTTGCCTGTGATACCTCAAACGAAAACGGAGAACGACCATGAGCACAATCACCACTCGCGACGGTACCGAGATCTACTTCAAAGACTGGGGCAGCGGCCAGCCCATCGTCTTCAGTCACGGCTGGCCGTTGAACGCGGATAGCTGGGAATCACAAATGATCTTCCTGGCTAATAACGGCTACCGCGTGATTGCCCATGATCGCCGTGGCCATGGCCGCTCCAGCCAGCCATGGGACGGTAACGAAATGAACAGCTACGCGGACGACCTCGCGGAGCTGCTCGAAACACTCGATCTTCAGAAAGCGGTGCTGTTCGGCTTTTCTACTGGTGGAGGCGAGGTTACGCGTTATATAGGTCGCCATGGCACCAAACGCGTGGCCAAAGTCGGCCTGATCTCTGCGGTGCCACCGCTGATGCTGAAGACCGAGGCCAACCCCGGCGGCCTGCCGCGAGAAGTGTTCGATGGCATTCGCGCAGGCTCCCTAGCCGACCGTTCGCAGCTCTACAAGGACATCGCCAGCGGCCCTTTCTATGGCTACAACCGCCCAGGCGCCAAGCCTTCCCAGGGCGTAATCGATGCGTTCTGGATGCAGGGCATGATGGCCGGACACAAGAGTGCCTATGACTGCATCAAGGCGTTCTCCGAGACCGACTTCACCGAAGACCTGAAGAAGTTCGATGTGCCCACCCTGATCCTGCACGGCGACGACGATCAGATCGTGCCAGTGGATGCGGCGGCGCGCGCCTCGGCCAAGCTGGTGCCTCACGCCAAGCTGGTGATCTACCCCGGCGCTCCACATGGCATTACCGATACCCACAAAGATCAGCTCAACAACGACCTGCTGACATTTGTGCGCAGCTAAGCACTCGTATGCCCGCCGCAGTTTGGCGGGCCACCTCGAATAGGAGAAACGCAATGAACGGCAAGCAAGCACTGATCGTGGTGGATATTCAGAACGACTATTTCCCTGGCGGCCTGTGGACATTGAGCAAGGTCGAAGCCGCTGCCGCCAAGGCGGCCCAGGTTATCGCTCTGTTCCGCGAGCGTGGCGACCTGGTGGTGCATATCCGCCACGAGTTCACGAGCCAGGACGCCCCCTTCTTCCGGCCCGGCAGTGAAGGCGCACAGATTCACCCCAGCGTGCTCAACAACCCGGGCGAGCCGGTCGTACTCAAGCATTACATCAACTCGTTCCGCGAAACCGAGTTGAAGCAGGTACTCGACGAGCATGGCGTGAGCGAGGTGGTGGTCGTCGGCAACATGAGCCACATGTGCGTGGATGGCATCACCCGCGCCGCCGTCGACTTCGGCTACCAAACCACCGTGCTGCACGACGCCTGCGCCACCCTCGATCTGGAGTTCAACGGCGTGAAGGTGCCGGCCGAGCAGGTGCATGCGGCGTTCATGGCGGCGCTGCAGTTCGGTTATGCACCGGTCATCTCCACCGCCGAGTACCTCGGTCAGGCTCGCAGCGCCGCATGAGAACCCACTGCTGAAGGCGGGCAAGTCTTCGGGTTGAACGGAGGCTTGCCCGCTACAGCAGCTGTTGTGCCAACCGCCATTGCTTAGTCGAAGGAGCAAAACGATGAAGAAGCTCACTACCGCCTCCGGCGCCCCTGTCGTAGACAACCAGAACATCCAGACCGCCGGCCCCCGCGGCCCGGCGTTGCTGCAGGACGTGTGGTTCCTGGAAAAACTCGCCCACTTCGACCGCGAGGTGATCCCAGAGCGGCGCATGCATGCCAAGGGCTCCGGCGCCTACGGCACCTTTACCGTGACCCAGGACATCAGCCGCTACACCCGTGCTGCGCTGTTCTCGCAGGTGGGCAAACAGACCGACATTTTCGTGCGCTTCTCCACGGTGGCCGGTGAGCGCGGCGCAGCGGACGCCGAACGGGATATTCGCGGTTTCGCCATCAAGTTCTACACCGAGCAGGGCAATTGGGACCTGGTGGGTAACAACACGCCGGTGTTCTTCCTGCGCGACCCACTGAAGTTCCCCGACCTCAACCATGCGGTGAAGCGCGACCCGCGCACCGGCATGCGTAGCGCGCAGAATAACTGGGACTTCTGGACCAACCTGCCGGAGGCGCTGCATCAGGTCACCATCGTCATGAGCGACCGCGGCATTCCCGACGGCTACCGACACATGCACGGCTTCGGCAGCCATACCTTCAGTTTCATCAATGCAGCCAACGAACGGCACTGGGTCAAGTTCACCTGGAAGAGCCAACAGGGCATTCGCAATCTCAGCGACGCAGAGGCTGGGCAGGTGGTGGCGAGCGACCGTGAGAGTAGCCAGCGCGACCTGTACGACAATATCGAGCGGGGCAACTTCCCACGCTGGACCTTCTACGTGCAGGTGATGCCGGAGCAGGACGCCGGCCGCTACCCCATCAACCCCTTCGACCTGACCAAGGTCTGGCCGCACAAGGACTACCCGCTGATCGAGGTCGGCGTGCTGGAGCTCAATCGCAACCCGGAGAATGTCTTCGCCGAGGTCGAACAGGCCGCCTTCAACCCGGCCCACGTGGTGCCCGGCATCGGCTTCTCGCCGGACAAGATGCTGCAGGGGCGACTGTTCTCCTACGGTGATGCACAGCGCTACCGGCTCGGCGTCAACCACACGCATATCCCGGTCAATGCGCCGCGCTGCCCGTATCACAGCTACCACCGCGACGGGCAGATGCGCGTGGACGGCAACCAGGGTGCGCGCCTGGCCTACGAGCCCAACAGTTACGGAGAGTGGGCCGAGCAACCCGAGTTCGCGGAGCCGCCGCTGACGCTGGAGGGCGCGGCCGATCACTGGAATCACCGCGTCGACGAAGACTACTACTCTCAACCTGGCGCGCTGTTCCGCCTGATGTCGCCAGCGCAGCAGCAATCGCTGTTCGACAACACCGCGCGGGCAATCCGCGGCGCCTCGCAGCAGGTGATAGAACGTCACATCGGCAACTGTAGCAAGGCCGACCCGGCCTATGGTGCCGGGGTTGCAGCAGCCATCGAGCGGCTCGGCCAGTAATCCGCGCCGCCTTGCATGGAGGGCGCGATACGCAACCTTCATGCTTTTTTTAAAAGCGGTGGCTGCCTTCAGCGGCCATCAGGAGGATTCCCATGCGTTACAGCACCTTCGGCCGGCGCACCGGCCTGCGCGTATCCGAGCTCGCTCTGGGCACTGGCAACTTTGGCACGGGTTGGGGCCATGGCGCCGAACGCGGCGAAGCCCGGCAGATTTTCGACGGCTATGTGGAAGCCGGTGGCAACTTCCTCGACACCGCCAATGGCTATCAGGCGGGCCAGGCAGAGACCCTGCTTGGAGAATTCATCGCATCCGACCGCGACCATTTCGTTCTCGCCACGAAGTACAGCATGGGCACGACACCGGCGGCCGGCATTTCCCAGCTCGGCAATAGCCGCAAGAACATGGTGCGCGCAGTAGAAGAAAGCCTGCGGCGCCTGAACACCGACCATATCGATTTGCTCTGGGCACACATCAGCGATGAGTTGACGCCTATGGAAGAGATCATGCGTGGTTTCGACGATCTGGTGAGCACCGGCAAGATCCATTACGTGGGTCTTTCCAACTTTCCCGCTTGGCGCATTTCCCGCGCCGACATGCTGGCTGAGTTACGCGGTTGGGCTCCAGTGGCTGGCATTCAACTCGAATACAGCTTGGCAGAACGCAGCGCCGACCGTGAGCTGATACCCATGGCAGAGGCCCTGGGTCTGGCCGTCACCCAATGGTCACCGCTGGCTGGAGGGCTTTTAACGGGCAAGTACCGCAGCGGTACCGACGACAGCCGCGCGACCAAGCTGGGTATGCTCGTGCACGCTGAAACCAGCGCCAGGGAAACCGCGATCATCGACACGCTTATCGATGTCGCAGGGACCATGGGTAGCACGCCAACCGAGGTTGCCATTGCCTGGCTGCTGCACAAGGCCCGGCAGTCCAGCACCAGCCTGATTCCAATCCTTGGCTCGCGCACGCGCGCGCAGTTTGACGCCACGCTTGGCGCCCTTGATCTGCAGTTGTCCGAGTCGGACTACGCGCGTCTGAACAGTGCCAGCGCCATTGCCCTTGGAGTGCCCCACGAGCAGACCATTGAGATGCGGACCTCTCTGGCAGGAGGCTGCCACCTCGCTCGAGCAAAAATCCCGGTGGCTTAACCGCAGTATCGCTGGCCGCTCGCGAGGAATGGATGCCGCGAGCGCCCATGCCAAACACCTGATCGCACATCCCAAACAGCGTCGTCGGGATGATTTCGCGGCCCTGGGCAAAGATGGGCCAGTCAATCGGCACCCGAGATGAGGCTTGCGGGCTTTCGCGGCAATGGCACGATAGCGTCCCGGTAATGGCGATCAAGCGCAGCAATGCCGGATGCAAGAGAGAGTGGTGGTGTCGACGGCATCGGTTACCTGCTTTGGCATGAGGTGTGAAACATGGGCAATCCGTCCCAGGCGCCGCTGTGCTCCGGTTGCTGTACCTTGCTCACAGAGCAACTCCGCGGAAGGCATGAATAGGCAGCTGCGTTCTCAACTGCATCAGCCCGAAGCAACGCTGGCATCAAGCCGCTGGGCTAATGAATGTACTGAGGTGCCCGGGCTCGCAAACCTCACCAAGAGGTACTGAACTGTCCAGCAAGCAGGGCCTATCCGGATGTTAGTTGTCGCGTCTGAATATCGGTTCACTGTGCATGACGCGAATGCCCTCTGGGCCACAGTCCAGTATGCGGCGCTCGCTATCGGAAATCATAAGCTCAAGCCCGTAACCGGCGGCGCTCAAACAATCGGCGATCTCCTGCACGGCTTCCTGCGCCCAGGGCGTTATGGAGTCGAAATGTCCCAGCAATTTTTCGTCTCTGTGGACCATGAGTCGGTATCTAGTCATCCTATTCACTCAGCAGTAAGTGCAGCAGTTCGGGGCCGCAGCCGGCACCTGCCAGTGGCAGGCGCTCAGCCAACAGCTGATGACACGCTGGGCAGCTTCGGCCAGGTAAGGTTATGTCTCACCTGCCTGGGCGCGCAGCTCGAACGAAGGTTCAAAATGCGCAATGACTTCCCGCCAGTTCGATACGGCCGAAACTCGCATTGGCGCCAAGCGGCGTAATGGCCAGCAACTGGTCGAGGCGTACCTCGAACTGGCCGTTATCGCTGTGCAGCACGAGAAACTCCTCCTTGCTCGACGCCGTGCGCGTGGTCAGCGCCCTGGCTGCGAAGCTCGGTCCGTCGAGCAGTTCGATATGCAGGTCGTAACGGTGCATACAGGCGATCTCCAGGTAATCGTGCAAATCGCAGTTCAGGGGCTGATACCTGTTCATAGATGGGTCTCCTAACAGCCTTGCAGCTTGATGATGTAGTAGCCCTGTCGCGCGATGGCGGCAGCGATCTCGGGGTGAGCCGGCTGGCTGTGACAGAACTGGCAGCGGCTCTGTTCGATGTCGGCATCCTGCACACCGAGTTCGGTCATCCAGTCGCGGGCGTACTGGTTAGCGCGAGCCTGGTCGCTGCCCTCGATCAAGACGTCGAAGTGCAGATAGCGGCCATCGCGGGTGCGCACATGGGTGTCGAATACGTTCACCTTCATCACGGTTGCTCCTTCCAGGTAGCCGGCAGCGACAAGTCGCCAGAGGCTACGTCCCACACGCTGGAGACACACAGCAACGGGTTATGCAGATCGGCGTTGACCTGCAGCGCAGCGGTCACTCCGTCGTAGTTGAAGCTGGCCGGGAACCCGACCGCAGCCAAGGGAACGCGAATTTGCACGGCGTCTTTGTTCAGGCTGAGGTCGTAGCCGGGCGAATCGATATAGATAGGCGCTCCAGGCCAGGTGGCTGGCAGCTTCGGCTTGGCGCCCTCGGGGATGTCGCGAACCTTGAGGCCACTAGGCCCGCAGCTGGCGTCCTTGCTCAGCACCACCCAATGTGAATGCCACAGACCACCGTCATTGGCGTTGTCGCCATCGCCATTTTCATCGAGCTGCGGCGTGTCATCGAAGTCCGGGTGCGAAGTCAGGGCCAACGCGAGGATGCCCGAGTCGTCAGCGAAACCAACTGCGCCGCTGTTCAGACTGGTCGGCCAGACATAGCTGTAGACCTCGGCACCGGCGAAGCTGCCTTTGGCAGTGGGTGTGCGGCTGCCGGCTTTACCATCGACCAACTGCTCGAATACCAGATCCTGGCCGTCCTTGAACACGCGGGAATGCACCAAGTCGAAAGCAGCCTCGACCTGGGAGCCGTTCTCACTATGGATGCCACCCGGACCATGGGCCCAGACAGAGCTGGCGAATAACGCAGTGAGTGCGAACGCGAAAGGCGCTTTCATGGCCATCTCCTTACTTCAGATCTTCGATGGAAGCGCCGAAGTTCAGGTGCAGCACCTGGCCATCGACCACCAGTGCGGGTACCGACTTGACGCCGGCCTGTTCGGCTTCCGCTACCCGTCCGGACTGCTCGCCGAGGTGAACGATCTCCACCTTGACCTCCGGAGCCAGCAGGTTCAGCAGGGTCTGTTCGGCCGATACGCAGACGGGGCAGCCAGCGTGATAGAAGCGTGCTTGAGTCATGGTCAATCTCCTGCTGAGTATTTAGTATCGATTCGATACCGATATGCAGGCTACGCTCAAATTGGCCTTTGTCAACATGGTATTTAGTCGATACTATATTTCGACAGGAGTGATACATGACCGACACGACTCTCTTCGATCTGCTCGAACGGCTGTCCAGCCTGACCCGCATCTGGTTTCGCCAGCACCCGCTGCTGGCCGAGCTGCAGCCCATCCAGCTGAGCGCGCTGATGTACCTGGCGCGCTGTAACCGTTATTCGAATACGCCGCTGGGGGTGACCGACTACCTTGGCCTGACCAAGGGCACGGTGTCGCAGTCGCTCAAGGCGCTGGAAGGCAAGGGGCTGATCGCCAAGACGCAGGACGCGCGCGACAAGCGCAGCGTGCACCTGGCGCTGACCGATCCCGCCTGGCAGTTACTAGAAGCTCTGCTGCCACCGGACTTTCTCGCCGCTGGCGAAGCTCGTCTGGGCGCGCGTGGCGAGCAGCTCAAAGCCTTGCTGACCGACCTCTTGCGGGAAATTCAGCGTGACACAGATGTGCCTAGCTTTGGCCTGTGCGGCAGTTGTCGTTTTCATCAGCAGGTCGATGGCCAGCCGTTCTGTGGCCTGACTCAGGAGCCGCTGCAGCCAGGTGATGCCAGGCTGATCTGTCGCGAGCACCAGCCCCCGGAGGCCGCATGAACGATTTGCTACTCGACACCCTGCTGACAGGCCGCGCACAGCCCTTCATCCGGCCTGGCTCGCGCAGCGGCATCGCCAAGACACCACGCCAGGAGCCCCTGGCGGTGACTACGCTGGGGCTGGCTGGCGACGAGCAGGGCGACCTGCGGGTGCACGGCGGCGCAGAAAAGGCCATCCACCATTACCCAAGCGAACACTACGCCGCCTGGCGTCGCGAGCTTGGTGAACACCCCCTTCTGGAACAGCCGGGTGCCTTCGGCGAGAACTTCAGCACCACGGGCTGGACCGAAGACGATGTCTGTCTGGGGGACGTCATTAGGGCCGGCAGCGCCTTGCTGCAGGTCTCCCAGGGGCGCATGCCATGCTGGAAGCTGAGCGACCGTTTCGGCATTGCCGATCTGGCGCTACGGGTGCAGGAGTCCGGGCGCACGGGTTGGTACTACCGGGTCATCGAGGAGGGCATGGTTCGGGCGGGTGATCCTCTGCAACTGGTGGAGCGCGCGCATGCTGACTGGTCACTGAGCCGCCTTTCGGCTGTGCTGTTCGACAGACGCGTGGAGCCGGAGCTGTTGCGTAAATGTCTGGCTCTGCCACTGGTGCCGTCGTGGCGAAAGACGCTCGAGCGGCGCCTGGACAAGGCACAAGTCGAGGACTGGGCGCCGCGACTGCAAGGCACAAACATTACTCAATAACGAGCGAAGCGCGCAGGTGCCGGAAGTCAATTAACCCGTTTGTAAGGGCTGCACTGTTGCTACTGGACGCTCCAAAAGGACGAGTCGTATGGGATGAGGCGATTGATGCTAGCGACGGGTAGCTTCTGACCACAATCCGTAAATCACACAGATTGCCCCAGCGCTCTATAAACGCGCGAAGTCCGCGCATTTTCGGGTGACCTCGAAAGCCACTCGTGGTCTTGGGCCTCTGCCCTGGCGCTCAGGAATGCGTTGATCGAAGGGGATAAGTCAGGAAGGCGTATATAGCATCCACGATTGCGGGCTCGACCTGGCTAACGTCCAAATCCTGTGGGGGATAGAGAATGGCTGAATGGACCAGCGATTCGGTCATGCGCATGATCATCCAGGCTGCAATCGCTAGATTAGGGTGCTTGACCTCACTGGGGTGCTCCTCAAGCAATCGCTGAATATGGCGATGCACCTCGCCATCGACCCCACTACTGTGGGCGTTACCCTCGAAGAATGGGCGCTCCTTTTCCAGCAGCCGGTGCAATTCAGGCTCCACCTCGTGGGCCGCCATAGCCGCTCGCACAAACCGGACTATGGCCCCTCGCAACCCCGCTCCGCCCAGCGGCTCGGCCAGAATCACGCCAATGGAGTGCCCCATCTGTTCGGCGTGGCGATCATGCAATGCCGCCAACAACGATTCCTTGTTGGGGAAATATTGATACAGCGACCCCACGCTCACTCCAGCGCACTGAGCTACGGCATTGGTGCTCATTCCGGCATAGCCACGCTCGAGCAAAATGCGAGCACTCGCTTCGAGAATAGCGTCCACCATCGCGACGGAACGGCTCTGGCGCGGGAGTTTTCGGGGTCTAGAGGTACGAGTGTCGGGCATGACCTGAGGCGAGTACTTTATGCGAGTTATAGCTCGTATTATTTGCGCTCTCACGCCTGTCGTCAAACTGACGTGGGCTCGATTGGAGGAAAGCGCTTTGAAACGAATTCTGATCATCGGTGGCGGTTTCGCGGGGTTGTGGAGTGCCGCTTCGGCTGCTCGCCAACTTGCCGAATTACAGCAGGTAGCCGATATAACCCTCATCAATCCGGATCCCTGGCATAGCATCCGTGTTCGTAATTATGAAAAAGACCTGTCAGATACACGGTTGCCCCTTTCCTCGTTACTTTCACCGATCGGCGTTCGTTTGCTGGTAGGCAAGGCGGTTTCCATCGATACGGACACTCGAGTCGTTACAGCTCAGATAGAGGGGGCGTCCAGACTTATCGGTTATGACAAGTTGATCCTTGCCAGCGGCAGCCAGTTGGCGCGTCCCTCCACGCCAGGTGTGGCCGAACATACATTCGATGTGGACTCTTATGCGGCCGCTCTTCAACTGCAAAGTCATATCGATAGTCTGCCAAACGCACCGATCACCGCCGGGCGGTTCACCGCATTGGTGGTGGGCTCCGGTGCGACCGGTGTCGAAATCGCATGCGAGTTGCCGGCCCGGCTGAGCGAAGTTGCGGCGAAACTTGGTCTGAATGGTGCGGCGGCTCCGATACGGGTGATCCTGGCTGATCGTGGAGCGATGATTGCCGGTGGGCTGGGAGGTGGCCAACCGGTAATAGAACAGGCGTGTCGTGAGCTGGGGATAGAACTGCTGCCGAATTTTTCCCTGGCGTCCGTGGACGCTCAGGGTGTGACGTTGGCTGACGGCAGCCGTATTGAAGCATCCACCATCGTTTGGTGCGCCGGGATGAGAGCCAGCGATCTAACCGGTAACGTCGCAGGAGAGTTCGACCCTCAGGGGCGCCTCAAGGTTGATCAATACATGCGCGTGACAGGAGTCGAGCATGTCTTTGCAGCAGGCGATACCGCCCATGCATTGATCGATGGCGAACAACCATCCGTTATGTCCTGCCAACACGCCCGTCCTATGGGACGATTCGCAGGACATAACGCAGTTAACGAAGTATTTGGCATGAAGATGGAGCCTTTGACCATCGATTGGTACACCAACATCATTGACCTGGGCTCATGGGGAGCGGTGTATACGCAAGGCTGGGACCGCGAGGTCGTTGCTCAAGGCCATCAGGCCAAACAGACCAAAGCGGTGATAAACCGCGAGCGCATCTACCCTCCTCGCAATGGCACCCGGGAGCAAATTCTAGCGGCGGCGTCATTAGAGCTGCAGAAGCCACCGCAGCTCAAACCCATCAAGATGCTCGGTTAGCCGGCGGCTCCCTGACCTTTTCCCTGAGGCCATTGAGTTCGGAAATTTCTCGGTGCTGAAAAGGGGAACGCTCTTCACTGGAACATTTCAGTTCAGCCGCAGTGTCCGGAAACCTGGTGCCTGCTCTTGGTTGCCGGACCTGGTAGATCAGCATCGGTGTCTGACAGCCGATTCTTGATCACACAGGGCACGGCGCAGAGACCCGACGTTTGTCGGGTCTTTGTTAACCAACTCGTCAACTTCTCCGTTTCTAACGCTTCCACTCGATCGGTTTCATCGCCATAGATGCTGACCAAATCGATCCTCTGCTCGCCATCAACTGACGGCACTCCTATCGGTAACGCCCCCTGATCTCTGGCTGGATGAAGCCCATCTTTTCGTATCGGTACGGATCACTGCCGCATCGGCGCGCCACCCAATAACGGCCGGACGCCTCTCCACCGCATTTGTATCGCTCTGTATCTAAGCCGTGTAGCTACACGAACGATTACGCTCGCCGTCGTTCGTGACACATGGCAGATACCTCTGCGGACTCCAATAACCCCATCGAGACGGCACCGGGCCGCTCGCTTGTGGAACTGGAGAGTCATGATGAAAAGCACTGCTGTGAATACCGTTCTGCCGGGACGCAGGCTTGCCCGCTCGATGCTTGCCGCTGCCCTGCTGCAAGGTGGTGTGCTGCTAAGCCTCGGCGCTCAGGCCACCGAAGTTCCGGCCGGCAAGATCGAGGCCATCAGCGTCGGCAGCCACACTTCGTTCGGTGAGCTGAAGCATGTCCAGGCAGGGCTGCTGGATGTGTCCTACGCGGAGCTTGGTCCGGCCGATGGCCCCGTGGTGATCCTGCTGCACGGCTGGCCATACGACATTCACAGCTATCTCGATGTGGCACCTGCGCTGGCCAAGAAGGGTTATCGGGTGCTGATCCCGTCGGCCCGCGGCTATGGCGAGACGCGCTTCCTTTCCGACAAAACGCTGCGCAACGGCCAACCGGCTGCGCTGGCCAGCGACCTGATCGACTTCATGGATGCGTTGAAGATCGATCGCGCCGTGCTCGGCGGCTACGACTGGGGTGCGCGCACCGCTGACATTGTCGCGGCCCTGTGGCCAGAGCGGGTCAAGGCGCTGGTTGCCGTGAGCGGCTACCTGATCGGCAGCCAGGACGCGGGCAAGGCACCTCTGCCGCCGGAAGCCGAGTTGCAGTGGTGGTATCAGTTCTACTTCGCCACCGAACGCGGCCGACTGGGCTACGAGAAGAATACCGAGGCCTTCGCCAAGCTGATCTGGAAGCTCGCCTCGCCCGAATGGAAGTTCGACGACGCCACTTATGCGCGCAGCGCAGCATCGCTGCACAACCCGGATCACAGCGCCGTGACCATCTTCAACTATCGCTGGCGCCTGAATCTGATCGAGGGCGAGCCGCAGTACGACGCCATCGAGAAAAAGCTGGCGACCTTCCCCGCCATCAGCGTGCCAACCATCGCCCTGGAGGGCGATGCCAACGGCGCACCACACCCGCCCGCCGAGGCCTATGCCAAGCGCTACACCGGCAAATACGAGTACCGCCTGATCAGTGGCGGCATCGGCCACAACCTGCCGCAAGAGGCGCCGCAAGCCTTCGCTCAGGCGGTGATCGACGCAGACCACCTCTGACCGCCAACCCGGTGCAGGTCCACCCGCCCCGCACCGAGTAACACTGCCGTACCTACCACTTCGAGGAAATCCGCATGAAAAACATCGTTGCCGCACTGGCCATCGCGACCAGTCTTGCCATGGGCAATAACGCCCTCGCCGCAGAGAAACCCACCGTCGTTCTGGTACACGGTGCGTTCGCCGATACTTCCAGCTGGAATGGCGTGGTGAACATCCTGGAACACGATGGCTACAAGGTCATCGCTGCGGCCAACCCCTTGCGTGGGGTGAAGAGCGATGGCGCAGCCGTGGCCGCGTTACTGACCAGCGTGAAGACGCCTGTCGTGTTGGTCGGGCACTCCTATGGCGGCAACGTCATCAGCAGCGCCGCCTACGGCCAGCCGAATGTAAAAGCGCTGGTCTACGTCAGCGCCTTCGCTCCCGAGGCCGGTGAAACCGTCGCGCAGCTGGCGGGTAAATTCCCCGGCAGCACGCTCGGCCCGACGCTGGCCGCCCCCGTCGCACTCGCCGATGGCGGCAAGGATCTGTACATCCAGCAAGACAAGTTCCACGACCAGTTCGCCGCGGACGTATCCACCGAGCAAGCCGCGCTCATGGCTGCCACGCAGCGGCCGGTCACCGAGGCAGCCCTGAACGAAAAGGCCACTGCGCCCGCCTGGAAGAGCATTCCCTCGTGGCACATCTATGGCGATGCGGACAAGAACATCCCGCCTCAGGCCATGGCTTTCATGGCCAAGCGGGCGCAGGCCAAAGACGTTGAAGTGGTCAAGGGCGCGTCACATGTGGTGATGGTGTCTCACCCCGAGTCCGTCGCCCGGATGATCGAGAAAGCAGCCGAGCAATAGGAACAGCGGGAATGGCGCTCTGACCAGAGTCAAATCCATTGAGCAGGACTCTGGCGTTGTGCCTCAGTGATTCCCGCTCGCCCTATCCCACGCGTCAGTCCACCCGGTCACGGCCAAACCCGTGACCGGGCTTGAAACCTGAACATTACTCAAAGTGCAAAAGCGCCATGGCCACTTCGCCGGCGCTTTAGTGCGTGGTGCTCCCGGAACGGTTCAGGGGGTCGCCCCCAAGCCAAACAACTTCCAGGCACATGAATATTCCAAAAATGTATTTATCTAAGAGTTTTAAAACTTATAGGGTATAAAAACCGGACCACCGGAGCCTCGAATTTCCCGCTGCTCCGTTGCGCCCTCATCCCGGTGCCGTTGCGGCATATCGACAGATGAGGTTTGCATGAGCAGTCCGATTGCCCTTGAGGACAGCGACCAGGACGTCGCCCCTCCACTCTACCCCGCCGCCATTCTCGCCACTGATGCCGACGCCCTGCAGGCCGCGCATGCTCTGGCCGAGGCGGCACAGGCCGAAGTGATACTGCGCGACCGCGAGCGGCGCCTGCCGTGGGAGCTGGTGGAGCGTTTCACCGCCAGCGGCCTGGGCAGCATCGCCGTGCCACGTGAATTCGGCGGCCCGCAACTGTCGTACGTGACCATCGCCGAGGTGTTTCGCATCATCTCCGCCGTCGACCCGGCTCTGGGGCAGATTCCGCAGAATCAGTTTGGCCTGTTGCAGCTGTTGCGCACCGGCGCCAGTGTCGAACAGCAGCAACGCCTGTTCGCCAGCGTGCTGGCCGGCGCTCGCATCGGCAACGGCGGCCCGGAGCGTGGCAGCAAGCACACGCTGGATATCCAGGCACGCCTGGTGCAACACGACGGCCGCTGGCTGTTCAGCGGCGAGAAGTTCTACTCCACCGGCGCGATTTTCGCCCACTGGATCGCCGCCAAGGCGCTGGATGATCAAGGCCGTCCGTGGCTGGCCTTCATCCAGCGCGGCCGTACCGGCTTGAGCGTGATCAACGACTGGTCCGGCTTCGGCCAGCGCACCACGGCCAGCGGCACGGTGCGTCTGAACGAGGTGGAAGTGGATGCGGACAACCTGGTTCCGCTGTGGCCACTGACCGAGCGCCCCAGTATTCAGGGCGCCTTCTCGCAACTGATCCAGGCGGCCATCGACCTGGGCATCGCCGAAGGTGCCGTGGGCGATGCCATCGCCTTCGTTCGCGACAAGGCCCGCCCGTGGATCGACGCCAAGGTCGAGCGCGCCGCCGACGATCTTTATGTGATTGCCGATGTCGGCCGCCTGCAGATCGAGCTGCACGCCGCTCAGGCGTTGCTGCGCAAGGCCGGCAGCGTACTCGACGCGGTCGACGCTGCGCCCATCGACGACGATGCGGCGGCGCGTGCGTCGATTGCCGTGGCCGAAGCCAAGGCGCTGAGCACCGAAATCTCGCTGACTGCCAGCGAGAAGCTGCTGGAGCTGGCCGGCAGCCGCGCCACCCTGGCCGAGTTCGGCCTGGACCGCCACTGGCGCAACGCCCGCACTCACACGCTGCACGACCCGGTGCGCTGGAAATACCACGCCATCGGCGCCTGGCACCTCAACGCCAGCCGTCCCAACCGCCATTCCTGGATCTGAGCCATGAACGCACCTTTGAATACCGGCGCGGCAAGACTCCGCGACGATGCCCAGGCGCTGGCCAGCGCCGAACGCCTGGCCCAGCAATTCACCAGCGGCGCCGCAGGCCGTGACCGCGTGCGCCAGCTACCGCACGCGGAACTGGAGCAGTTCAGCCAGGCCGGCCTGGGTGGCATCAGCGTGCCCCGGGCATTTGGCGGCGCCGGGTTTTCCAGCGTCACCCTGGCCAAGGTCATCGCCCGGATTGCCCAGGCCGATGGCTCGCTGGGGCAGATTCCGCAAAACCATTTCTATGCCCTGGAAGTGCTGCGGGTGAACGGCAGCGAGGCGCAGCAGAGCCGGCTGTACGCCGAGGTGCTGGCCGGCCAGCGCTTTGGCAATGCGCTGGCCGAGCTGGGCACCAAAACCGCACTTGATCGCAACACCCGCTTGAGCCGCGATGGCGACGGTTATCGCATCGATGGACGCAAGTTCTACTGCACCGGCGCATTGTTCGCCCAGCGCATCCCCACCCTGGCCGTGGATGAAAACGGTGTCGGCTTTCTGGCCTTCGTCCCTCGCACCGCCAGCGGTGTGGAGGTGGTCGACGACTGGAGCGGCTTCGGCCAGCGCACCACCGGCAGCGTGCTGTTCAATGCTGTGGCGGTTGCCGCCGAGGACGTAGTGCCGTTCCAGAGCGCCTTCGAGCGTCCGACCACGGTCGGCCCGTTCGCCCAGTTGCTGCACGCCGCCATCGACACCGGCATCGCCCGCGGCGCGTACGAGGACTTGCTGCAGTTCGTACGGCACAAGTCGCGGCCGTGGATCGATGCCGGCATCGACAAGGCCAGCGACGACCCGCTCACCCAGCAGGAGATCGGCAAGCTGCGCGTGCGCCTGGCCGCCAGCGAGGCGCTGCTGGAGCGTGCCGGCGAGTTCGTCGACCGCGCCCAGGCCGAGCCGGATGCTGACAGCGTCGCCGCTGCATCCATTGCAGTGGCCGAGGCCCGCGCCATCAGCACGGAGACCTCGCTGCTGCTCGGCAGCAAGCTGCTGGAGCTGGCCGGCAGCCGCGCCACGCTGGCCGAGCACGGCCTGGATCGCCACTGGCGCAACGCCCGCACTCACACCCTGCACGATCCGGTGCGCTGGAAGTACCACGCCATCGGCGATTACTACCTAAACGACCGACTGCCGCCACGCCGGGGGACCATCTGATGGCCAGGCATATTCTTCTCAACGCCTTCAACATGAACTGCGTCGGCCACATCAACCATGGCTTGTGGACCCACCCGCGCGACCGCTCCGTGGACTTCAATCGCCTCGACTACTGGACCGACCTGGCTCGCCTGCTGGAACGTGGCCTGTTCGACGGGTTGTTTCTCGCCGATATCCTCGGTGTCTACGACGTGTATCAAGGCGGCGTCGACCTAACCCTGCGCGAGGGCATCCAGCTACCGGTCAACGATCCGCTGCTGTTGGTTTCGGCCATGGCCGGCGTCACCTCGCACCTGGGTTTCGGCGTCACCGCCAACCTCAGTTACGAGCCTCCTTTCACCTTCGCCCGGCGTATGAGCACGCTCGACCATCTCACTGGCGGGCGTGTCGGCTGGAACATCGTCACCGGCTATCTGGAAAGCGCGGCCCGCGCCATGGGCCAACCCGAGCAGGTCGAACACGACCGTCGCTACGACCAGGCCGATGAATACCTGGAGGTGCTCTACAAGCTCTGGGAAGGCAGCTGGCAAGACGACGCCGTGCTCGCCGACCGCCAGCGGCGCATCTACGCCCAACCGCACAAGGTGCAGCCGGTTCGTCACCACGGCGAGTTCTACCAGGTGGAGGGTTATCACCTCAGCCAGCCTTCGCCACAGCGCACGCCGTTGCTGTTTCAGGCCGGCTCGTCGGCACGCGGCCTGCAGTTCGCCGGGCGCCACGCCGAGTGCGTATTCATCGGCGGGCAGAACAAGCAAGCCGTGCGCAGCCAGGTCGACAAGGTGCGCGCCGCTGCCGTCGCTGCCGGTCGTCCGGCGGATGCGATCAAGGTGTTCATGGGCATCACCCTGGTGGTCGCAGCCAGGGCAAGCGAGGCCCAGGACAAGCTGGCCGAATACCTGCGCCATGCCAGCCCGGAGGCCGGCATCGCGCATTTCTCCGCCTCCACCGGGATCGACCTGGCCGGCTTCGGCCTCGACGAGCCGATCACGGAACGCAAGACCAACGCCATCGAGTCGGTGGTCAAGAGCTTCAGTGGCTGGACCAAGCGCCGTCTGCTGGAACAGCACGCCCTCGGCGGCCGCTATCCGCAGGTGGTCGGCTCACCCACAGAGGTCGCCGAGCAGTTGTTGAGCTGGATCGACGAGACCGGCCTGGACGGTTTCAACCTCACCCGCACCGTCACCCCGGAAAGCTACATCGACTTCATCGACCTGGTAGTGCCCGAGCTGCAAAGCCGTGGCCGCTACAAGACCGCCTACGCAGACGGGGCCTTGCGCCACAAGCTGTTTGGCCAGGGTCCGCGCCTGCCGGCCGATCACCCTGGCGCGGCGTTTCGCCAACACATCGAAACCTTTCACAGCCCCCGTCGCAGGAGCCAGCTTGCTGGCGATCAATCACACCGCTGAAACCTGGGATCGCCGGCAAGCCGGCTCCTGCACCGACCCCATAAAAGGACGCCATCATGCTCAAAACCCTGAAAACCCTGACCCTCGGCACCCTGCTTGCCGCCAGCAGCCTGGCCCTGGCCGAACCAGCCCTTAAGCTGGGCACTACCGCCGCCTTCGCACCGCCACTGGAGGTGGCCGTGGCCGAAGCCAGGAAGCAGGGGCTGGAGGTCGAGCTGATCGAGTTCAGCGACTGGATCGCGCCCAACGTCAGCCTGGCCAATGGCGACATCGACGTGAACTACTTCCAGCACATCCCCTTCCTGGAAAACGCCAAGGCCGAAGGCGGCTACGACCTGCAGCCGGTCGCACGTGGCGTGCTCAACAACGTCGGTCTGTACTCGAAGAAGCACAAGGACTTCTCCACCCTGCCGGACGGTGCCACGGTGGCCATCGCCAATGACCCGATCAATGGCGGGCGTGGCCTGCAGTTGCTGCGCAAGGCCGGGTTGATCGAACTCAAGGATGGCGTTGGCTACAAGGCGACCCTGGAGGACATCACCGCCAACCCGAAACACATCCGCATCATCGAGCTGGAGGCCGTGCAACTGGTACGCGCACTGGATGAAGTCGACCTGGCCCTGGGCTACCCGCACTACATCCGCCTGGCCGGCACCCATGACCCAGAGTCGGCGTTGCTGTTCGACGGTCTGGAGAACCCGGAGTACATCATCCAGTTCGTCGCTCAGCCGGCCAAGGTCCAAGATGCCCGCCTGCTCAAGTTCATCGACATCTACCAGCATTCGCCGGAAGTACGCGCGGCACTGGACAAGGCCCACGGCAAACTCTACCAGCCGGGTTGGGAAAGCTGACATGAGCGGTTTCGATCTCCACTTGCAGCAGGCCGCAGCCGTCAGCCAGGCCGTCGAGGCGCACCTGCGCTTCGACAACCTGGGCAAGCACTATGAAAGCCTGCACGGTACGGTCCAGGCGCTGCGCAACATCGACCTGACGATCCAGCGTGGCGAAGTATTCGGCATCATCGGCCGCAGCGGCGCGGGCAAGTCCTCGCTGCTGCGCACCATCAACCGCCTGGAACGCCCCAGCAGCGGCCGGGTGCTGATCGACGGCAGCGATATCGCGGCCTATGACGAAACACGCCTGGTCACCCTGCGCCGGCGCATCGGCATGATCTTTCAGCACTTCAATCTGATGTCGGCCAAGACCGTGTGGCAGAACGTCGAGTTGCCCCTCAAGGTCGCCGGGCTGCCGCGCGCAGCACGCCAGCGCAAGGTCAGCGAGCTGCTGGAACTGGTCGGCCTGCAGGACAAGCACAGCGCTTACCCGGCGCAGCTGTCCGGTGGGCAGAAGCAGCGCGTGGGCATCGCCCGCGCCCTGGTACATGACCCGCAGATTCTGCTCTGCGACGAAGCCACCAGCGCCCTGGACCCGGAAACCACCCAGGCCATCCTCGGCCTGCTGCGCGACATCAACCGCCGCTTGAATCTCACCGTGGTGCTGATCACTCATGAGATGGCGGTGATCCGCGAGATCTGCGACCGCGTGGTGGTGCTGGAACAAGGCGAAGTGGTCGAGCAAGGGCCGGTGTGGCAGGTGTTCGGTGCGCCGCAACACGAGGTCACCCGCACCTTGCTGGCGCCCTTGCAACACGCCCTGCCCGCGCGCCTGCAGCAACGCCTGAGCGATGAGCGCAAGACACCGGGGGATGAGCTGGTGCTACGCCTGCACTTCACCGGTACCGGGCTGGAGCCGGATATTCCCGCCCTCGGCGCGGCGCTGGGGGGCCGCGTGACCCTGCTCGACGCCAGCCTGGAACAGATCCAGGGGCACGGCGTCGGCCATCTCATCGTTGCCGTCGGCCAGTCGCCCTTCACCCCTCAACAACTGCTCGATAACGCGCGGCCGCTGGCCGATCATCTGGAGGTACTGGGCTATGTCGCTACTGCTTGAACGCCTCTGGCAAGGGCTGCTCGATACCCTGCTGATGGTCGGCGTGTCGTCACTGCTGGCGCTGCTGGTCGGCATACCACTGGCGGTGTTTCTGGTCACCAGCAGCCAGGGCGGCATCTTCGAGGCACCGCGCCTGAACCGGCTGCTCGGCACCATCGTCAACCTGTTCCGCTCGATCCCCTTCCTGATCCTGATGGTGGCGCTGATCCCCTTCACCCGCCTGATTGTCGGCACCACCTATGGCGTCTGGGCCGCCGTGGTACCGCTGACCATCGCCGCCACGCCATTCTTCGCCCGTATCGCCGAAGTCAGCCTGCGCGAGGTGGATCATGGCCTGATCGAAGCGGCCCAGGCCATGGGCTGCCGACGCCGGCATATCGTCTGGCACGTGCTGCTGCCCGAGGCCCTGCCGGGCATTGTCGGCGGCTTCACCATTACCCTGGTGACCATGATCAACTCCTCGGCCATGGCCGGCGCCATCGGCGCGGGCGGCCTGGGTGATCTCGCCTATCGCTACGGCTACCAGCGTTTCGACAGCCAGGTGATGCTCACCGTGATCGTCGTGCTGGTGGTGATGGTCAGCCTGATCCAGCTGGGCGGGGATCGCCTGGCACAACGCCTGAACAAGCGCTGAGGCAGATGCCGAGCCCCGGAGCTCCGGGGCTTGGCTGTCAAACCTCACTACAACATCGCCACCTCGCTCCCCTTCCCCTCCAAAAACAGATGGACGACGAATGGTCGTATCATGAATTGACATATCGGTAAATCTCGATATTATCGCCCCCATGGACCTGATCAACGTATTCAAAGCCCTCTCGAATCCCACGCGCCTTGGAATCCTCAAGGGGCTGAAGGACCCGGTGAAGAACTTCCCTCCGCAGGATGAAGGGGACGTTCATACCGTGGGCGTCTGCGTCAGCAGTATTCAGGAAGGTGTCGGTCTGTCCCAGTCGACGGTGTCGGATTACCTTGCGACGTTGCAACGAGTGGGCCTGGTCGAAGTGCGCCGGGTCGGACAGTGGACCTACTACAAACGCAATGAAGCCAACATCCGCGCCCTGGCCGAGATCATTGGCAAAGAGCTGTAATTTTTTGATCTTGTATATCGATATTTCTCGATATCCCTTTTAATCGAAACGAGGACTGCCAATGGAGAGAGCCTAAGCACAGCCGCGTAAATTTTTTTGATTCAACATATCGAAAATTCCCTATATCCCTTATTCCAGAAACAAGGAACCACAATGAAAGCGCAAATTCTCAAATCCTTTGGCGGCCCGGAATCGTTCGAACTGAGCGAAGTGGCCAAACCTATCCCTCAGGCAGGGCAAGTCCTGGTGCGGGTTCACGCCACCTCGATCAACCCGCTGGACTTCCAGGTACGCCGTGGCGACTACGTCGACTACGTTCCCCTCCCCGCCATTACCGGGCATGACGTATCCGGTGTCGTCGAAGCGGTCGGCCCGGGGGTGACGAGCTTCGTGCCGGGCGATGAAGTCTGGTACACCCCGCAGATCTTCGACGGCGATGGCAGCTACGCCGAGTATCACGTTGCGTCCGAAAGCATCGTCGGGAAGAAACCTGCCTCCCTGAGCCACCTCGAGGCGGCCACTCTGACACTGGTAGGCGGCACCGCGTGGGAAGCGCTGGTGGTGCGCGCATCCCTCCGGGTGGGTGAAAGCATCCTGGTGCACGGCGGCGCCGGTGGCGTCGGTCATGTGGCGATTCAGTTGGCGAAAGCCATGGGCGCTCGTGTGTTCACCACCGTACGCGAAGCGAATTTCGAGTTCGCCAGAAGCCTGGGTGCCGATGTGGTCATCGACTACGAACAAGAGGACTACGTGGACGCCATCCTGCGGGAGACCGACGGCCATGGCGTGGATGTGATCTTCGACACCATCGGCGGCGACACCTTGTCGCGCAGCGCCGACGCGCTCGCCCAACTCGGCCGTGTGGTCTCGATCGTGGACATCGCCATCCCGCAGAACCTGATTCAGGCCTGGGGCAAGAACGCCAGTTATCACTTCGTGTTCACCCGCCAGAACCGCGGCAAGCTCGATGAACTCAGCGCCCTGGTCGAACGCGGGCAACTGCGGCCGCATGTCGGCGCGGTGTATTCGCTCGCCGACATCCCGGCCGCCCATGCCCGCCTGGAAACGCCGAACAATGGCCTGCAGGGAAAAATCGCAATTGCCGTCGTGCCCCAAACCGACTTGAGCGATGCCAACGCTTAACCGCAGACCTTCCGGAGGAACACACCATGATTCATGAAATCGCACTACTGCCTGTTCAGCCCGAACAGATCGAACCGTTCAAACAGGCATTTGCCGACGTGGTTCATTTGCTCAAGCGCGCCAAAGGCTACGGCGGCCATCTGCTCGCGCAAGGTATCGAAAGCCCCGCGACGTTCAACCTGATAGTTCGCTGGCAATCCCTTGAGGATCACACGCCGGGTTTCGAGGCGAGTGAAGACCATCAGACGTTCATGGCGGCTCTGGAGAACTATTTCTCCGAGGAACCGACGGTCTATCACATTCAAGAGACTGCTTACGCGAGTGGCGACGTCGAGGGTTTCGACATTACAGCGCCAGCATCCTAGCGTCACAACACGGATCACATGTCGGCATGTGCTCGGGTGCTTTTGGGTAGGGTGCGCTGCGCGCACGGTGAAGACCGTAGTGCTTGCCTGGTGCGCACGGCACACCCTACGAAAAGCCGAGCGACAGTTGACCTGTGAGCTACCGCTGTAAGCACGCGCTCGCCCGAGCCAGCACCGCCACTACCGCTGTGGCCACGATCTGACAGCACTGAAGTACCAGGCTGTCAGGTCGAATGACCCGAACCCAACCCAATCGTCTGCTTCGCACGTCAGCTGACCGTTCAGCTCGGCTGCTGGAAGCACGCGGCATTTATTCGTCTTTTTTTGGAGTTTTCACATGACCCGCACTCGTAAACCGGTAAACGTTCTGATTGCCGGCCTCGCCTTACTCTTGTCCTGCAACGCACTGGCTGCAAGCAGTGCCACCACTTACGAATATGGAATGAAACTTGATATAGCCAAGGTTCTATCCATATCGAAGCCGAAAACCCATACCTGCAAGACGGTCGACCAGGTAATGAAGTACGTGGACTCCGCTGGAAAAGTGCAAACGCTGAAGTTCAGGGCGCTCTCGGATGCGTGCAGCAAAGGACACTGACATCACGCTGGAAACGCCAGGGACGGCAACTTTGCGTAGAAATGAACGACGCAGTGCAGCGCCCCTTCCCACCTCCGCCACTCGCCCCGAATGGCATTGCCCACCTGTTGATTCTGATCATCGCTCGCGATACTGGCATATAGCCGTAAAAGCCGCGTTATCATGCCCGCGCCCGCGTTCGGCATGACGACAAGGAGCAGTAGATGAACGATTCGCGCCAGGCGGTATTCGCCAGGGAATGCGACCTGATCATGAAAGGCGGCATCACCAGCGGCATCGTCTACCCGCTGGCGATAACCGAGATTGCCAAGGCATTTCGTCTGCGCAGCATCGGCGGCACCAGCGCCGGCGCTATCGCCGCAGCTGCAGCCGCTGCCGCCGAACTGGGCCGTCAGCGCTATCGACAGGGTCAGCTGAGCAGCGACCCCGCCGGTTTTGCCGAAATCGAACGCCTGCCGGAATACCTCTGCACGCCTGCGGCAGAAGATCGGGGCACCAAGCTGCTGGCGTTGTTCAAACCCATTCCTGCGCTGCGCACGCTGTTCGACACCTTCATCGCCATACTCGAAGCCAAGGGCAAGGGCACCAGAGCCCGCCTGCTTGCGCCCCTCAAGGTGATGCTGGCGCGCCACAAGCTCGCCGCCCTCGCCGGCGCCCTGCTCGCGGGTGGCCCGCTGTGGTGGAGCGCCATCAGCAGCGGCAATCTGCTGGTCTGGCTCTGGGTGCTGCTGTTCGCTGCAATCGGCAGCGTGGTGGCTGTCGCTGGCCGCTTGCTGATATCGGCACTGCGGGAACTGCCGAACAATGGTTTCGGTCTGTGCACCGGCTTGCCCGGAGCCGATGACCAGGCCCCGGAGGAAGCCCTGACCAGCTGGCTCACTCACTACCTGGACCGCCTCAGCGGGCAGCAGGCATTTTGCGCCGGGCAGACAGAACACATCGAGTGCGAACGGCCACTGACCTTCGGCGACCTGCGCCAGCAGGGGATCGATCTGCAGGTGATGACCACCTGCCTGAGCATGGCGCGGCCTTTCCGCCTGCCATTTCGCGATGACGAGCAGGTACGCGACAACAACCAGTTTCACTTCCGCGAGGAGGAATTCTCGCGCCTCTTCCCCCGCCGCGTGGTGGCCTGGATGAGTGCCCATCAACGCCCTGGTGGCGATGAGCGCAAAGACGGTTATCTGCGCATGCCGCTGCCAGACGACCTGCCGGTGATCGTGGCGGTGCGCATGAGCCTGAGCTTTCCCCTGCTGCTCAGCGCCGTGCCGCTGCATGCCGTGGATTACCGCAAGAGCGAGAAGAAGCTGGAGCGCTGCTGGTTCACCGATGGCGGTATCAGTTCCAACTTCCCCATTCACTTCTTCGACGCCGCCCTGCCCCGGCGCCCGACCTTCGGCCTGGATCTGGGGCCGACCGACGGTGCTGACCCGCAGCGCGTGCGCTTCCCACGTAACAATGGCGATGCCCGGCTCGCCTACTGGCGACGCTTCCCCCAGTATGGCCTGCCGGCGCTACGCGGGTTTCTCGCTCAGCTCAGCAACGTCGCCAAGGACTGGAACCACGAAACCCTGTCGTTGATGCCAGGGTTTCGTGACCGCATCGGGCTGATCCAGCTGACCCGCGAAGAAGGCGGCCTCAACCTGACCATGCCCAGAGAGCGTATCGAACGGCTGACCCGCTACGGACGCGAAGCCGGCCAGCAATTCGTCCTGCGCTTCGGCGACCCGGCGTACTGGCAGCCCACTGCCGAGGCCTCGCCGATGAACTGGGAAAATCACCAGATCATCCGCCTGCGCCTGCAACTGGCCAGCGTTGCCGAACAACTGCAGAGTCTGGAAACTGCCTGCCGCGAACTGCACGGCAGCGCGCATGACTACCAGCGCTTCTTCACCGCCGAAGCCAGGCGCTACAGCTATCCCTTCAAAGGGCTCAACGACCTGGAGCAGGACCCGGACAGCGGCCTCTATCGCACCCAGGCCGGCCTGGCGCAGGCCATGCTCGAGCAGTTGCGGGCCATCGCCCAGATGATCGAGCAGCACCCCGACAGCCACCCGGCCAAAGGGGCCCCGAAACCCACGCCCGAACTGAAACTGCGGCCGCGTATCTGAAGGAACTCAGACAGGCGGCCCCTGAATCATCAGCTGCCTGGATTGGCCTGCGCTTCTTCGAAGAAGTAGTCCTTCCACGACGCGGCCTTGTTCTTCAGCACGCCCAGCTCATGCAGCTTCTCGGCATAGATGAAGGTGCGCTGTGGCGACACGGTGAAGTCGTTCTCCGGGTCTTCGATGATCTTCTTCACGAATTCCAGCGGCAGCTTGGAGTTCTCCACGCGGATGTAGGTCTCGGCAGCGGCGGCCTTGTCAGCCTTGATGATCTGCTCGGCTTCGACCAGCGCATCGTAGAAGGCGCGGTAGGTCTTCGGGTTCTCGTCGTGGAACTTCTCGGTGGCATAGAGCACGTTAAAGGTGGCCTGGCCGCCGAGGATGTCATAGCTGCTGATCAGCTTGTGCACCTTGGGGTTTTCCAGTGCCTGGTACTGGAACGGCGGGCTGGAGAAGTGCGCGGTGATTTCCGATCCCCCCTTGCTCAGCGCTGCGGTCGCGTCCGGGTGCGGCAGGCTGACGGAGATTTTGTCGAAGCGCTGGAAGTCGTCATTGCCGTAGCGCTTGGCCGTCTCGATCTGCAGGGTCCGCGACTGGAAGCCGACACCGGCGGCTGGCACAGCGATGCGATCCTTTTCCGACAGGTCATCCAGCGTCTTCACCTCCTCGCGGTTGCTCAGCAAGTAGCCTGGCAGGGAGCCGAGCGCGGCCACGGCCTTGACGTTCTGCCGGCCATGGGTGCGGTCCCAGACAGTCAGCATCGGCGGCACGCCGGCAGACACCACATCGATGGCACCGGCCAGCAGGGCTTCGTTCATCGCGGTGGCACCGGAGATGGTGCGCCACTCCACGTCTATCTTGTCCAGGCCCTGGGCCTTGGCATGCTTCTCGATCAGTTGCTGGTCCTTGACCACATGCAACACCAGGTAGCCGATGCCGAACTGCTGGGCGATGCTGATCTGTCCTTCGGCCTGGGCGGCCAGCGGTAGTGTCAGGGCGCCGAGCAAGCTCAGTGCGACGGCGATGCGGTTTTTTTTCATGATGCTCTCCTGTGTGCCCGGCGTTGGCTGGCCAGGCGGTTAAGTGTCTGTTTGTGGTTCGAATCGAGTGGTGGCCGGTGTTGTGGCTGGGTGGAAGTGAAGATCTATGTCCCTGTAGGAGCGGCGCCCCGCCGCGAAGCGCTCGCCCAAACGCCACAAAGCCAAAGCTTCGCCCCGGGGCGGGGCTCCTACACCCATACCGCAGTCACCGCCGCTCCCGCGGATGGCGTTGGAGCATGTCTACCGCTGCATACCCCAGCGCTTGACCGTGAGCCGCTCGACGCTGGCGAACACCAGGTTCTCCACCAGCAGGCCGATCAGAATCACCGCGGCAAGGCCGGCGAATACCTTGTCGGTGTAAAGCTCGTTGCGGTTCTGGAAGATGTACCAGCCGAGGCCGCCCTTGCCGCTGGAGGCACCGAATACCAGTTCGGCGGCGATCAGCGTGCGCCAGGCAAAGGCCCAGCCGATCTTCAGGCCCGCGAGAATCGACGGCAGCGCGGCGGGCACCAGAATGAACAGCACGAAGCGCAGGTCTCTGAGGCCATAGTTGCGCCCAGCCATGCGCTGGGTTTCCGAGACGCCGAGAAAGCCGGCATAGGTATTCAGCGCCAGCGCCCAGAGCACCGAATGCACCAACACGAAGATCAGACTGTTCTCACCCAGGCCGAACCACAGCAGCGACAGTGGCAGCAACGCGATGGCCGGCAACGGATTGAACATCGAGGTCAGGGTGGACAGCAAATCGCGCCCCAACTGGGTCGACACCGCCAGGGTGGTGAGCAGGAAGGCCAGGCCGATGCCGACCAGGTAACCCTTGACCAGCACGGCCAGCGAGATCGCCACCTTTTCCACCAGCTCGCCACTGCCGATGCCCTCGAAGAAGGCCCTGGCCGTCTGCAGGAAACTGGGCAGCAGCAGGTCATTGGCCTGGTAACGGGCCGCCAGCTCCCAGATCAAGGCCAGCGCCAGCAGGATCAGCGTCTTGCGCAACCAGCCCTGTTGCCACAGGCGCTGCACAAACGACAGCTCGCGCTCCAGCCTGAGATCCGGCAGGGGCTGCAGCGGTATTTCGTATTCCTCACGCCGTGCGGGGGAAAGGCTCATGCGGGTCGCTCCTCAGTAGGCGATGCGGATGTCGTGGAAGCCCAGCTCGGCAGCGGCGCGTGCGCCCTCCTCGCTGTCCTCCTCGAACAACAGGCGATGAATGCGCTGCGCGCTCTGCTGGAACGACGTGCCGCCCAGGCTGTGCAGGTCGAACTGGTGGCTGCCGACCTCTGCCCGCACCCGCCCCGGATGCGGCGACAGCAACAGAATGCGATTGCCGACGATCAGCGCCTCCTCGATGGAATGAGTGACGAAGAGCAAGGTGAAGCGCACCTCCTCCCACAGCTGCAGCAACTCCTCCTGCATCTTGCGTCGGGTCAGGGCATCGAGCGCGGCGAAGGGCTCGTCCATCAGCAGGATCTTCGGCTGCATGGCCAGCGCGCGGGCAATCGCCACACGTGCCTTCATGCCGCCGGACAGGGTATGCGGGTAGGCGTCGGCAAATGCCGCCAGGCCGACCTTGTCGAGGTAGTGCAGCGCGCGCTCCTCGGCTTCCCTGCGCTTCAGCGTGCGTGAAGCCAGCAGCGGGAACATGACGTTCTGCTTCACCGTCTTCCATGGCGGCAACTGGTCGAACTCCTGAAACACCACGATGCGATCCGGCCCGGGTTCACGCACCTCGGCGCCATCCAGGCGAATGCTGCCGGCGACCGGTTCGATGAAGCCGGCCACGGCCTTGAGCAGCGTGGACTTGCCGCACCCCGAAGGGCCGAGCAGGACGAAGCGGTCACTACGATCCACCTCGAAACTGACTTCGTGGGTGGCGCGTACCACGCGCTGCGGGGTGCGGTATTCCAGGCTGACCTTCTCCACCTCGAGCAACGTGTCGAAGGCCGCCGGGTTCTGGGTGCTGGCCGTGTGGCCTTGCAGTAAAGCGTTCATCAGGCTCAGCTTCCTTGACCGATGGTGGTATCTGCGAAGAAGTAGTCCTGCCAGGTGGCCGGCTTGTGCTTGATCGCGCCCACACGGTGGAGGAACTCCGCCAGGGGGTAGGTATTGGTTGGCGTGACGCTGAACTGGAATTGCTCGTTGTCGATGATCTTCAGCAGCGCTTCGCGACTGATCTTGGTGCCGGTCACACGGATGTAGGTTTCCGCCGCTGCGCCCTTGTCGTTCTGCGCGAACTGCGCCGCTTCGGCGAGCGCGGCGACGAAGGCCTTGTAGGTCTTGGGGTTGTCGTTGCGGAATTTCTCGGTGGCATAGAGCACGGTCGGTGAATTCGGCCCGAGCAGGTCGTAGGTGTTCAGCACCACGTGCACGTCCGGATTCTCCAGCGCCTGATTCTGGAACGGCGGGTTGGCGAAATGCCCGGTCAGCTCGGTGCCGCCGGCCTTCAACGACGCGGTTGCATCCGGGTGCGGCAAGGCCACGGTGTATTTGTCCAGGCGGTCGTACTGGTCATCACCCCACTGCTTGGCGGCGGCGTACTGCAGGAAGCGCGACTGCACCGACACGCCCACCGCCGGTACCGCAATACGGTCCTTGTCAGTGAAGTCGGCGATGGTCTTGACCTGCGGGTTGTTGCTCAGCAGGTAGTAAGGGAAATTCCCCAACGAGGCCACGCCCTTGACGTTCTGCTTGCCCTGGGTGCGATCCCAGACCGTCAGCAACGGGCCGATACCGGCGCCGGCAATGTCGATGGCCCCGGACAGCAGCGCATCGTTGACCGCCGAGCCACCGGAGAGCTGCTGCCAGTCGACCTGAATATCCAGGCCCTCGGCCTTGCCGTGCTTCTCGATCAACTGCTGGTCACGCACCACATTGAGCAGCAGATAGACGATGCCGAACTGCTCGGCGATGCGGATCTGCCCTTCGGCATGCGACGCTTGAGGCAACGCCAGCGAACCTGCCAGCAGGCTCAGGGATAGACCGATAGCACTGGCCAGGCGGCCAAAACGCGGAATGAAGGGAAAGCGCTTGCCCAGAGACATGGCGTGACTCCATTTAAAAGAGAGCGGGAAAGAAAGTGCGCGACTGCGCGGGATCAGAACGGCACGTCGCCCTGAATGGTCGTGCGGTGCATGCGCCGACGCAGATGGCTGGGGCAGCCGGTGGCCAGATGGATCAGCGCACGGTTGTCCCAGAACACCATGTCGTGCGGCTGCCACTGATGGCGATAGATGAACTCGGGCTTGGCGCTGTGGGCGTAGAGCTCGGCAAGAATCTGCCGGCTTTCGTCCTCCGCCACATCGAGGATGTGGGTGGTGAAGTTCTCGTTGACGAACAGTCCTTTGCGCCCGGTTTCCGGGTGGGTACGCACCACCGGATGAACCACGGCCTTGACCTCGGCCAGTTGCGCCTCGGTCAAAGTCGGGCGGCGGACACCGGCAAACACTTCGTCGGCATAACGTGCGGTATAGGAATGTGCGGCGCGCTTGCCCTCAAGCGCCTGACGCAGCTCGGCGGGTAGCGTTTCATAAGCCAGCTGCTGGCTGGCGAACAGGGTGTCGCCACCCTCCTCCGGCAGCTCCTGGGCCAGCAACATGGAGCCCAGGCTGGGGAACTCCTTGTAGGACAGATCCGAGTGCCAGAACTTGCCGGCATCGCCCAGACCGATCGGCTGACCGTTCTCCTTGATGTTGGAGATGATGAAGATTTCCGGGTGACCTTCCAGCAGGAACTGCTTGAGCACGTGAATCTGCAGCGGGCCGAAGCGGCGGCTGAAATCGATCTGCTGCTGCGGGGTGATGCGCTGATCGCGGAAGACCAGCAGGCCGTGATCCAGATGAGCCTGATGCACGCGGGCGAAATCGGCGTCGATCAGCGGCCGGGACAGATCCAGGCCAATGATCTCGGCGCCGAACGGTGCCTCGAAAGGACGAACCTCGAAGGCCTGGGCGGACGCCGACGGGAGGGAATGAGCTGCTGCCGACATAGAAGACTCCATGCAAGGGCGCCAATCGGCGCATCACTTTGACCGGCCGAAACTCGGCCATGTGTTCAGTGCGGCGCGCCGATTGGTCGGCAGGTACGCATGGGTAAAACCTTATAGGTATAAAAAAATTAATTTAAATACCGTTTAATCATATGTATATGACGCGTCTGCAGTGCTGGCACAACCCGCTCGCATTCAGCGAGCCGGGTCATTCAATAGCGCCGCGTGCTCATCAGCTCCTCCAGTACCCGCGTGGTAACTCGAAACGGAATCGACATGTGGTCCTCGCCCGCCTCCAGCTCGAAGCTGCTGCGTAAGCCATATTGCGACAGGCGCTCCAGGCGCAATTGCAGCGAGCGCACGTCCTGGATTTCCTGCGGCATTTCGCGATCGCCCACCCACATGCTCAGGCTGCGGTGGGTCAGGTTCAGCTCACCCGCCCGCGCCTGCTCGGTAAACCTGCGCTCATGCTCCAGCAGGTAACGGTCGCGCCACCACAGGCTAGGGCTGATGGCGACCACATGCTGGAACAGCTGCGGCCGGGTGAACAGCGCGTAGATGCCGAACATACCACCAAAGGAATGCCCGACCAGGCTGACCTGATCCTGATCGACCGCAAAGCGCTGGTTGACCCGCGGCATCAGGCGCTGTTCGATGAAATCGAGAAACAGATCCTGGCCACCCTGGGGTGGGTCGTTGCGCTCGGGCAGTTGCGGTGGCGACAGGTCGAAGGCGCGGCGCTGGAAATCCAGCGGTGTGTCGCTGGGGTAGCCGATGGCGACGACGATTGCCGTGCGCCAACGCTCCTGCGCACGCTTGGCGGCGTGGAAGGCCGGGAAGTAGGCATTGCCGTCGAGCAGGTAGATCACCGGATAGCCGCCGGTATAGGGCACATCGCCCTCCGGCAGGCTGACCATGATGCGGTAGTCGCGGCCCTCGGCACTCTTCATCTGCCACACTTCGCTGCCGTCCAGCTGGACCGGATCGGCATGAGCAGCGACAGCCCCCAACAGCAGCGCCGTCATGGCGCTGCGCAACCAGTTCAGCGCACTCACCAGCTGTAGCTCAGGCTGGTGACTACACTGCGCGCCTCACCGCGGTAGCAGTAGCCGTCCTGGCAGTTGACGTACTGCTTGTCGGTAAGGTTGCGCGCGTTTACGGCCAGGCGCACACCATCGAGCTGGCCGGCGAAGTCATAGTGCACCCCGGCGTCGAACAGGGTGTAGTCCTCGCTTTTCACCGTGTTCATATCGTTGCCGTAGACGCTGCCGGTGTAGCGCGCGCCAGCGCCAAAACCAAGGCCGAACGGCAGCTTGTAATCCAGCCACAACGCAGCCATGTGGCGCGGCGTGTCTTTCGGATCCTTGCCTTCGTTGCCGTCGTTGCTCTTGGTCACTTCCGGGTCGTTGTAGCTGTAGCTGGCCGTCAGGTGCAGGCGCTCGCTGAGGTCCGCTACTGCCTCCAGTTCCAGCCCGCGCGACACCTGCTCGCCGGTCTGTACGGTATTAAGCGGATCGAGTGGGTCGCGGGTGGAGACGTTCTGCTGGGTCAGGTGATAGAGCGAGGCGGTGAACAAGGCGCTGGTGCCAGGTGGCTGATACTTCAGACCGATCTCGTATTGCGTCCCTTCGGTCGGTTTGAGTGGGCCGGCGGCGTTGCTGCCGCTTTGCGGCAGGAAGGACTCGGCGTAGCTGGCATAAGGCGCCAGGCCATTGTCGAACAGGTACAACGCGCCGAGCTGGTAGGTGGTAGCGGAATCGCTGATCTTGCTGTTGCTGTCGGTCAGGTTGTCACTGTTGCGTACGTGCACCCAGTCACGGCGCACGCCGGCGGACAGGCGCCAGCGGTCGAGTTCGATCTGGTCCTGCAGGTAGATGCCACTGCGCTGGGTCAGGCTGTCCTCATCGGCCAGCGGGCTGCCAGGGCGGTTGACCGGCTGGTGATAGTCCGGCGCATTCATATCAATGGCCGGCGCCGGTCCCGAAGCATAGAGCACCGAGCTGTCGAACCAGGTGTAATCCCAACCGCTGAGCAGCGTGTGCTGCAGTTGACCGGTCGCGAAGCGGCTGATCAGGCGGGTGTCGCTGCTCACCGACTCCATATCCTCGTACACACCGACGGCATAGCGCTGCATGATGCCATTGACGATGGGCGCATTCGTATCGGGCTGCAGGTACTGGTTGGTGGTCGCCAGCTGGCCGTAGCGCAGGTTCTGCTGCAGGCTGAAGGTGTCGTTGAAGATGTGCTCGAACTCATAGCCGAACGTCCACTGACGCTGGTCGAGCTTGTCGAAGTACTCGTCGCCCTGCCAGAAATCGGTCAGGCGGTTGCCGTCGTGGTAGAGCATCGGCGAGGCGGCGGTTTCGCGCTCCTGGTACTGCGCGAGCAGGGTCAGGCTGGTGTCCGGATCGATTTGCCAGCTGAGCGAGGGTGCCAGCAGGCGCACATCATTGTTCAGTTGCTCGATGTCATATTCAGCGTCGCGATAGACGCCGACGGTACGAAACAGCACGTCGCCGTCCTCATCCAGCTTGCCGCCGATATCGAACTGGCCCTGCTGGTGCTCATGATTGCCGGCCTGGATTTCCACCTGATTCTTGGCCTGCAGGCTCGGTCGCTTGCTGACCCGGTTGACCATGCCGCCCGGGCTGATCTGCCCGTACAGCACCGAGGCCGGCCCCTTGAGCACCTCGATGCGCTCCAGGGCGAAGGCCTCGGTACCGTAAATCGACAGCCAGCCGTTGTAAGGTTGGCGCAAACCATCGAGAAAGTCGGCGGACATGGTGGTGTCGAAACCGCGGATATTGATCTGATCGAAACGCGGATCGAGCCCCGAGCCGCCGGTGCGCACGCCGGCGCTGTAGGCCACGGCGTCCTCGATACGGTCGACCTTGCGATCGGCGATCTGTCCGGCCGTGACCACGCTGATGCTCTGGGCGGTTTGCAGAATCGGCAGATCGGTCTTGCTCGCGGTACTGGCGCTGCTGGCGAAGTACCCAGGCACTGGAGCGAAGGCACTCTGCGCCGGTGCGGCCTCGACGGTGACCGGCTGCAACTGATAGCTGTCATCGGCACGTAGCGGCCGCACCACGTAACCGGAGGCAGTTTTCTCGGCCACCAGCCCGGAGCCGCGCAACAGCTGCGCCAGCCCCTCCTCCACCGACTGCGCGCCGCTCGACCCCAGGCTCATCTGGCCACGAACCCTCTCCGGGGAGTACGACAGGGTAATACCGGCGCGCTCGGCATACAGGCTCAGCGCCTGGTCCAGCGCACCGCCGGGCACGTCCGGTGCCGTCACGCGGGCAGCTGGCTCGGCCGCCATCAGCACGGGGCTGATGGCGCCGCCGCACAGCAGCAGAGCGACGCAGATGGCAGAGGACAGCTTGCGCGGTTGCAGATGCGATGGCAGAGAGCAGGTATAGCGCATGAGGGTATCCATTCAGGGAGTGATCATCCCTAACCGGATGAAACGCCAAAGTCCGACAAACTTTTTACGCGACGGGCACCACGCGTACCCACCAGCGGGTTCGCTCGACCAATACGACCGGCAGTAGCTGGGTGATGTTGCGCAGCATCAGTTCAGGTTCGGCGAGGCGGAACACCCCGGACAGACGCAGGTCGGCGACCGCCGCATCGCAGCCCAGCCAGCCACGCCGGTAGCGCCCGGCCTCGGCCAGGAAATCCGCCAGGCGAATATCGCTGACCACCAGCAGACCGCGCGTCCAGGCGAAAGGATCGAGCGCACCGCGCGACAACGCCATCATCCCCCTGGCGCTCACCGCCAGCCCGTCACCGGCCTGCAGCTGGCGCTGCCCGCCTGCCGCACGCACCAGCACTTCGCCCTGCTCGACCCGCAACTCGCTGCGCCCCTCGCGTTCACGTACCACCAGGCGCGCATCACGCCCCTGGCAGTCGGCAAAGGCGCAGCGCAGCTGCCAGCGGCGACCCTCAACCAGCGCCTCACCACTGCGCAGCGCCAGCTGCTCGCCATGCACATCAAGCGTGCTTCCAGTGTTGAGCAGCACCTCGACATCGCCCGGCAGATTCAGCCGGCGCGTTTCCCCCGTGGCAGTGGCATAGTCCGCGCGCCACAACGGCGCCGCGCCCGCGGCCAACAGCGTGGCGCTGCCGGCCGTGAGGCCGAGCAACTTGAGCGCGCGACGACGGCTCAGGTCCGCCTCGGCCCGCTGCAACAAGGGGATACTCTGCGCGCCATCGCCCAGTGTGTTGACACTGAAAAGCCCGGCCATCTGCTGCAGACGCTGCCAGGCCAGATCGTGACGTTCGTCCTGCTCCAGCCAGTCCTGCAACTGACGCTGCAGCACGGCGCTGCCGGGATTGGCACGCAGACGCATCTGCCACTCGATGGCGGCGCGCACGATGGTTTCCGTCGGACGCCCAGCGCTCACAGCGACGCCTCGAAACACAGCCGATAACAGTGCAGCAGCGCGCTGGCCACATGGCGCTCGACCGTACGACTGGAGACACCCAGTTGCTCGGCCACCTGCGCATGGCTGAGGCCGCCCAGCTGATACAGCAGAAAAGCCTCGCGCACGGCCGGTTTCAGGCCTTCGAGCAGTTGGGCGATGCGCTCCAGCGACTGCAGCGTTTCATAGCGCACCTCCGGCGAGGGATGACTGGCCTCGGGTATCTGCGCCAGCGCTTCGAGATAGGCCCGCTCCAGCGCATCGCGCCGCCACTGATCGATCACCAGCCCGCGTGCGATCCGTGCCAGCAAGGCACGCGGGGCGCGGCTGTCGACCGGCTGATCGCGCACCAGCAAGCGCACGAATGTGTCCTGCACCAGGTCCGCCGCCTGCTGCGAACAGCCGACCGAACGCCGCAACCAGCCATGCAGCCAGCCCTGATGCGTGCCGTACAGCACCTCGAGAGGAATGATCGAATTGGTTTCAGACGAAGACATAGCGCGGCCCCAACCACCAGGCTAACCACCATGAAGGTGCATGGCGACCGCGCGAACATTAATAGCGAATCATTCTTATTTCAACCTTTCAACACTCATCTGAACGGTCAGAACTGTGCCGGGCCCTCTTCGTAGACTTAAGCGTTTACGCCGAGAGAGACACTGAAACGCTGCGGTTACCGCACCCGCCTTGGCAGGAACGACGTCAGCACCTCTCGAGGGCCGCTGTGCCGACTACTCGACGGCGGCGTCTTCCGGAACGTAGATCATCCGCCCATCCGCCAGACGATAGGTGACCCCCGCCTTGGTGCCCTGCCCTTCACCAATGGCGCCATTGGCTTCGTAGCGTTTCAGTTCCTCGCCATCTTTGACCAGCATGCGCATATCGGCTTCACCGGGGTTTTCGATGACCACGACCTTGTCCTGGCTGAAGGGATTGAGCGGGTTCTGCACGATGACCACCATCAGGATGCCGATCACCACCAGAAACAGGTCGATCAGGTTGACCATCGAAATGATCGGATCATCCGCCTCGTCATGTTCGAGAAAGCGCATCAGGCCTGCTCCTGCGCGCGCTCGATGCTGCGCAGCTCCTGCAACAGCCAGCGACGGCGAACGGTCAGGATGAAGAAGGTGATGCTGGCGCTGACCAAGGCGACGATCACCGAGGAGAAGGCCACCACCATGTTCTCGCCAATGCCCTGAGCGTCGTTGCGGGTCAGCGCCAGCAGCGCAGGCCCCATCGGAATCATGGTGGCCACCAGGCCGAGCATCGGTGCACTGCGCGAGGTGATCCGCAGCCATTCCAGCTGCTTCATGATCCAGAGTTCGAGATCATCGCTGCTGCCGCCATGTTGCGCGTACCACCTGGCCAGCCTCGACTGATAGCGGGCACGGTGACGTTGCCAGGCTTCCAGCGCGAAAGCCCCCAGAGCAAAGCAGGCATAAGCCAGCGACGCCAGAATCAGGAGCATGACTGGAACGAGAAAAATCCGGGTGATTTCGTAGATGCTGGTTTCTAGACCGTTCATAACGCGTGTTCCGTCATTCGAGAATTTGTAAGACCTTGCCGAATGGCACCGGCCATGAAAAAGGCAAACAGCAGGGCGAAGCCGAGCCATAACAGCCACTGAGGTTGCTCATCGCCCTGGGCAGGCATCACTTCCTCGAGCACCTGACCGCTGACGACCTGAGCTGCAGCCCCTGCATCCGGCAGCGGAGTGCTCTGGCCGGGGCTGTCCAGGCCAAAACCTGCGGCCAGCTGTTCGACAAACTGCCGGGTAAGCGCTTCGCCAACCTCACCCGTTTCTGTGCTTGCCAACTGCTGACGACGCTCGACCAGCTCGCGGCGGGTCTGCTCGCTGGCATCCCAGTAGCCTTTGCGTATGGCCTCGAGCATGCGCTCGATGAGCTGAGCCTGGGCCGTTGGGTTGTGCTGCTCGAACCAGGCGTCGAGACCGAGCTCGCGCTTGTCCATGACGTAGGTGTCGTGAATCGCCTGCCACTGATCATCACGCACCATGTTGCGATCAGTGGCCTGCCAACCCCACAGGTTGTTCACCAGGTTGAGCATCTCCAGCGTGCCGGCGTAGCCCTCCTTCTGCATCTCGCCGATCCATTGCGGATTCAGATAGCGGCCACGCAGCTCGGTCGCGAGGAACCGGGCTGCGCCCGTGGTACGTGGCTCGCTTTTGCGCAAATCGGCGATGTACAGCGCCGGGCTGCTGCCATCGAGATGGCGCACTGCAGCCGAGAGGCCGCCGAGAAATTCGAAGGGATGATCGGTGGACAGCAGGCCATTGAGTTCGGACGAGCGCGACATCACGGCGGCCTGAACCCCCTTGAGCTGCTCGGCGAAAAGGTTGCCGCCCTCCAGCTTCACGCCCCAGGCCTGCGCACCGTAGCCATATTGCAGGCGCTGCAGGAACTGCTGACCGAGCGCCGCATCGTCGTCCCATTGCGTCGAATCCAGCGCCAGCCTGGAAACGCCGCTGCCGTAGTCACCGGGCTCATTGCCGAACACGCGCAGACGCGACAGCTGCCGGGCCTGCTCCGCGGGTATGCCCTGCGCCTGCAGACGCGAGGCTAGCGCCCGGCTGTTCGCGGCGATGACATTTCCCGGCTCGTCCAGCTCGGCCAGGCGATCCGCTGCCTCGGCAAGCAAGCGCATGAAGCCATCGAACTGATCCCGGTAGACACTGGTGACCTGCAGGACGGCATCGATGCGTGGCCGCCCCAGTTCGGCGGCCGGGATGATATCCAGCGCCAGCACACGGCCAGCGTCATCCCACACCGGGCGAAGGCCCATGGCATGCAGCACCTGGCTCTCGACAATGCCCAGGTGCCTCAGCGCTTCCGATGACCACAGGCTGAACGCGAGTTTTTGCGGCGCCAGGCCCTCATGGTCGGCCTGGTACTGACTGATCAACTGCGCCAGCGCCTCTTCACCAGCCGCATAGGCGGCTCGTGTCGGTACCTTGTCAGCCTCGAAGGCATACAGGTTGCGGCCACTCGGCACGTCGGGATTGCGCACCGGGTCACCGCCCGCCCCCGGCGCGACGAAAGCACCGGAAAGACCTGCCAACAGTGCTTCCAGCTCCTGCGTATCGTCAAGCTGTCGATCCAGCTCGATGCCCCTGTCGATCAGCTCACGCAGTTCGGCAGACTCGATCGTCTCCGCGGCCACGCCATCCCTGAGATAACGCTGCAGGGTTAGGTAAGGCAGCGACTCCTGCAGTGCGCTGTAATCGCTGGCGAATACCTCGTCGCGCTCCAGCCCCAGCGCCTGGTAATAAGGTGTGCCCAGCTGCTGCATCACCGTGCTCAGGCGATGTTCGGGCGACGCTGGCTCACCGAAGGTATGCAGCCCGAGCGGCGTGGCGCCGCCTGCGAGTTCGTGCAGATGGTCGTGCAACACGGCGAAGAATGCCGGGAAGTCCGCGCGCATCGACGCCTCGTCCCAACCCAGGTCGGCGAGCATGTCCATGCTCACGACCGCGCTGCGGATCTGCTCGGCGGTTTGCTCGCGTACAGCGCCTTCGTCCAGCTGCTGGTACTCGTGAATCATCTGGTGCAGATCGCGCAACTCGTCATAGAGGCCGGCCGGAGCGAAGGCCGGCGTCTGATGGCTGATGGTGACGGCGCGCCCCCTGCGCCTGGCCTGAATGGCCTCGCCGATGTTGTCCTGGATATAGGGATAGAAGACCGGCAGGTCGCCGACGGCGAGAAAGGGATAATCATCGGCGGACAGGCCGCGATCCTTTCCTGGCAGCCACTCCTGCGTACCGTGCGTGCCGAAATGGATCAGCGCATCTGCGCCGAAGCGCTCGCGCACCAGTTGGTAGGCCGCCATGTAGAGATGGTCCGGCGGCACCTTGCTGTCGTGGTAGGACTCACCTGGCCGCCCCGCTCTCGGTGGCTGGGGTAAAAGCAGCAACTTGCCCAGGTGCATGGCCGGGATCACGAACTGCATGACGCCATCGACCTCGCGCAGCGCCCAGTGCTGCCCCGGCTCGCCCCAGCGCGCGATCAGTGCAGTGCGCATCGCCGGCGGCAGGCGCTGGAACCAGGCCTGGTAATCCTGCAATGGCAGGGTGTCGGCCAACCCCTCATGCAGCAGTTCATCCAGGGTTTCCGGGCGGTAGTAAGCCGCCAGCAGGCGTTGAGCGGCAGCGATCAAATCGGCCTCCGACGTCGCGGGCACCTCGTATCCCGCGCGGCTCAGCGCAGCACTCAGCGCGGCCAGGCTGGCAGGCACGTTGAGATGGGACGCGGCAACGTTACGTTCGCCGTCCGGGTGATTCCAGAACATCAGCGCGAGTCGTTTGTCCTGCGCTGGCAGCTGACGCAGACGAATCAGTCGATCCAGCTTGTCGAGCAGCGCTTCGGCCTGACCGGGCATGAGCCTTGGCTCCCCCTCCTCCAGCGCGCTGATCACCAGCGGGTCACTCATGCCCCAGCTTTCCGGAACACTGAGAAAGGTCGCCGCCGAGCGCGCCTCCATGCCACTGCTCTGGGCCTGCCAGTGCTGCTCGTTGCCGCCGCGATGAGCGAATGTCTGCAACACCGGCACACCGAGCTGCAGGAATTCCAGCTTTCGCGCCGGACCGTTCTGCATGTGCTGAAGATTCACCAACGCCTGCAGCTCGGCAGTGGCGAATAGCTCGCCAAGCGCATGCGGGTTGGCATCATCGAACCAGAACACCAGCGGCAACTGCCCATGTCGCTCGCTGCGTTCGATAAGTTCGTCGATGGCTTGCAACTGGGCATCGGCAATGGCACCGCGGTGAATGGCGAACGCCACCCGTGGCGCACCTGGCTGCCACCGTTCGCGCCCCCATTCGAGGTAGTCATCCAGCGTGGCGAATGGCGACGGCGCATCAGGATGATAGAAGCCGGTTTTCGGCAGTTCGACAGGGGCCGGCAAATCATCGAAAGGCAGTCCCGCCTTCCTGCGCTGAGTCAACCTGAACAGTTGTTTGAGGTTGGCCTCGCCACCATTGCCGTAGTAGCCGATCAGTCGCATCGCCAGCGGCGGCGGCAGGTTGCCGTAGGCTGGCGGGCCGCCACCGACGCGAATCCAGGGCACGGGCACACGCTCCAGCACGTCGCCCAGGCGCTGCTGCACGGCCAGAAGATCGGACGGGCGCGGCGTGTCCATGATCAGCAGATCGACCGCCGCCAGCCACTCGTCATCAGGCGCCTGCTCGGCACCACTGCGCAGGCTGGCGAACTCGACGCCCTGCTGCTTCGCCCAGGCAGCGAGGCGGGCATGCTTGCCGGCCAGCACGAAGTCGCTGCTGAGCATGCGTACCTGTGCAGGCTCGGCAGCGGCCTGCAGGCCCCAGCTCAGGCAGCAGAGCAGAAGGATCAGGCCACGCATCAGAACGTGGCGACCAGGCCGATGTGATAGGTGCGCCCAGGCTCGGCATAGACGAAGCGTTCATTCTGATCCGCCAGGCGCTCGTCACCGATGTTCTCGATACCCCCACGCAGCGTCAGGTTACTGCTCAGCTTCTGGCTCATTTCCAGATGCCACAGGCTGTATGCCGGCAGCGAGTAGGCCACGTTGCTGCTGTAGGTCAGCTGACTGCCAACGTACTCGGTGCGCAACTGAGCATCGAAGGTGGATGTCGGGCGCCACTGCACCACGCTGTTGGCGAGATGTCGGGAGCGATCCCCCAGGCGCTGGCCCAGAGTGCGGTTGCGCGCGTCCAAGTAGGTGTAGTTGAGCTTCCAGCTCAGCGTGCTGCTCAGATCCACCCCGGCGCCCAGCTCGACACCGCGAATGCGGGCCTTGTCCACGTTCTCGTAGTTGCGCAGTTCGCGCCCGCGAACGCCACAGCTGGCGACGCAGACCGTCTGGATCAGATCCTCCACGTCATTCTCGAAGAGCATGCCGCTCAGCGACCAGCCCTGCGCCTGATAGTCCGCGCCCAGCTCATAGGACGTATTGGTCTCCGGCTGCAGGTCGGGATTGCCAACGATGGTGAAGCGACCACCGCCGCCGACGGCGGAGTAACCCGGCGACAACTGTTTCAGGCTTGGCGCCTTGAAGCCTTTGCCGACACCGGCGCGCAGGGTCAGCCGATCATTGAAATGATGCAGCAGATAGACACGCGGGCTTTTCTCCCAGCCGAACTGCTCGTGTTTGTCGAAGCGGCTTCCCAGCGTCAGCGACCAATCGGGACTGAAGGCAATCTCGTCTTGCAGGAAGATCGCGCGATGCAGCGCTTCATCTTCGCCCTGGTCGTTGACCGAGCGATCCTCCAGCTCCTCCTTGCGCCATTCGCCGCCAACGGTCACCCGGTGTATGTCGAGCAACGGCACGCTCAGGTTGCCATCCACTACGCTGTCGGTCAGACGCTGCGGGCTGCTGGGTGCGACCCCGTCGCTGCGAACATTCTTGCGGTCCAGCTGGTTGCGATAAGCACGCAACTGACTGCTGCCCCACTGCCAGTCAGCGGAATGCGCCAGCGACCAGCGCTCACGCTCGATGATGTCGGTCGACTCGTAGTCAGTCGAAGCCGGGCCGCCCGTTTCGGTGTTGCGCCAACGCCGCTCGCGGCCGGTTTCGTAGCCCAGGTCGATGCGCTGTACGTCATCGGGCGTCCAGCTCAGCGTTGCCCCACCACTGTTGCCGTTGCGCCCTTCCAGCTCGGAAAGGTTGCGGCTGTCGAAATCAGGCGTCTCCTGCTGGCGCTGACTCTCGGCATTGAGTGCCAGCCCCAGAACACCCGGCAACAGAGGGCCGCTGGCGTAACCGCCGATCTGGTGCGTCTGTCCGCCCAGATCGTCTTCACGCACACCGCCATCGATAACAGCGCTGCCCAACCAGGTGTCGGTCGCCTTGCGCGTAATCACGTTGACCACGCCGCCCAATGCTTCCGAACCATAGAGTGACGACATCGGCCCACGAACCACCTCGATGCGCTCGATGGCCTCGACCGGCACCCACCCCAGATCGAAATCGGAGTGAGCGATGGCACCAGCCGATGGGCTGATGCGCTTGCCGTCGATGAGTATCAGGGTGTGCTCGCTGGACATGCCACGAATGCTGATGCCACGTCGGCTCATACCGATGCCGTTGAACTGCAGGCCTTCGCTGCCACGCAGTGCCTCCTGCAGATCCCGCACAGGACGCTTGCTCAGCTCCTCGGAAGTAATCACGGACATGCTGGCAGGCGCATCCTTCAGTGCCCGCTTGGTGCTGGTGGCACTTACCACGGTGGGTTCCAGCGCCAGCACTTCGGCCTGGCCGGTTAGCGGTAAAAAGCCGAATGCAAGCAACGACAAAGAACGGCGCGGCGCGAAGCGACGCATCTTCAAGACAGGCATAGCGATCCTTACAGAGGCAGATCTGCGATCTGATGTGACGAGATGAAATTCGACCGGACAGAACCCAAGGCATGAGCCGTCCAATGAGCACAAAAGAAATGTTATGTCATAACATTATAAAAGATCAAACCCGGGTCAATCCCCTTCCAGAGCCCAGCCAGGTCAGACCATCACCGGGTCTGCCTTTCGCTCAGGATGATCTCCGTCGAACGTCTGGACCGCTTGAAGTGGCGCCATTCAAAATTGCTGTCCCAGTTCAGAAGCGCAGTTGTGCGAGCACCTTTTGTCTCGCGTAGAGCATGGATGGGCTGTGGATCAACGGGCCAAGTGTTACCATTGCCACTTCGTCGTCGCACCGGATGCTTCTAGTATCCCCGGCGCCCGTAACACAACGCCCGACACTCCCACGCGATCCTCAGCCTGATAGCAGCATGAACCCGTTCATGCTGAGTGTCTTAGGGCATGGCGTGCAGATGTTGCTTCCATCCTTGCCGACATGCTGAGCAAGCTCCCGGCCCAAGCCCGGAACCAGCCTGCCAGATCATGGATTGGCAGAGATGAGAAGACGGCGACCAATCACCGCTGTAACCCAGGATAAGCTCTTGATCTCCACCGCTAATATCACCATGCAGTTCGGCGCCAAGCCGCTGTTCGAGAATGTTTCCGTCAAGTTCAACAACGGCAATCGCTACGGCCTGATCGGCGCCAACGGCTGTGGCAAGTCGACCTTCATGAAGATTCTCGGTGGCGATCTGGAGCCGAGCGCTGGCCAGGTCATGCTCGAGCCCAATGTGCGTCTCGGTAAGCTGCGCCAGGATCAGTTCGCCTATGAGCAGTTCAGCGTCATCGACACGGTGATCATGGGCCATCAGCGCCTGTGGGAAGTCAAAGCGGAGCGCGACCGCATCTACTCGCTGCCGGAAATGAGCGAAGAAGATGGGATGAAGGTCGCCGAGCTGGAAGGCGAATTCGCCGAGATGGACGGCTACACCGCCGAGTCCCGCGCCGGTGAATTGCTGCTCGGCCTGGGCATCCCGCTGGAACAGCACTTCGGCCCGATGAGCGAAGTGGCACCGGGCTGGAAACTGCGCGTGCTGCTGGCTCAGGCGCTGTTCTCCGACCCGGAAGTGCTGCTGCTCGACGAACCGACCAACCACCTGGATATCAACACCATCCGCTGGCTGGAAAACGTCCTGGTGCAACGTAACAGCACCATGATCATCATTTCCCACGACCGTCACTTCCTCAACTCGGTCTGCACTCACATGGCCGACCTGGACTACGGCGAACTGCGCCTGTTCCCAGGCAACTACGACGAGTACATGACCGCCTCGACCCAGGCGCGTGAGCGTCTGCTGGCCGACAACGCCAAGAAGAAAGCGCAGATCGCCGAACTGCAAACCTTCGTCAGCCGTTTCTCGGCCAACGCCTCCAAGGCCAAGCAGGCCACCAGCCGCGCCAAGCAGATCGACAAGATCCAGTTGGAAGAGGTCAAACCGTCCAGCCGCGTCAGCCCGTTCATCCGTTTCGACCAGAACAAGAAGCTGCACCGCCAGGCCGTGACCCTGGAGAAAATCAGCAAGGGCTTCGACGACAAGCAGCTGTTCAGCAACCTCAGCCTGCTGGTCGAGGCCGGCGAGCGCGTGGCCATCATCGGCCCTAACGGCATCGGCAAGACTACCCTGCTGCGTACCCTGGTCGGCGAGCTTACGCCCGACGCCGGCGCCGTGAAGTGGACCGACAGCGCCGAAGTCGGCTACTACGCGCAGGACCACGCGCACGACTTCGAAGCCGACGAAACCCTGTTCGACTGGATGGGCCAGTGGACCAGCGGCGAACAGAACATCCGTGCCGCCCTGGGCCGCATGCTGTTCTCCTCCGACGAGATCCAGAAGTCGGTCAAGGTGCTCTCCGGCGGTGAGCAGGGCCGCATGCTGTTCGGCAAGCTGGCCTGCCAGAAGCCCAACGTGCTGGTGATGGACGAACCGACCAACCACCTCGACATGGAATCGATCGAAGCGCTCAACCTGGCGCTGGAAAACTACCCGGGCACCCTGCTGTTCGTCAGCCATGACCGTGAGTTCGTCGGCTCCCTGGCCACCCGCATCATCGAACTGTCGGATACCGGCGTGACCGATTTCAGCGGTACCTACGACGATTACCTGCGCAGCCAGGGCATCATCGTCTGAGCCTGCTGCCTGCAGAAACGAAAAAGCCCGCGTAAGCGGGCTTTTTGTTGCGGCTGTCGACTCAGGCAGTAGCGAACAGCTCGGTAATACGCTGCGCGGCGCCCTTCATCGCTTCGGCGCGCGGCTCTTCACCATAGGCCAGACCTTCGGCGCGAACGATCTCGATATCATCGATGCCAACGAAGTTCAGCATGCGCACCAGATAGTCCTCGTGCGCCTGCCCCGACGGCAAACCGGCATGAATACCACCGGCGCTGGAGGCGATGATCACAGTCTTGCCACTAGCCAGGCCTACCGCACCGGTCTCGGTGTATTTGAAGGTTTTGCCGGCTACGGCGATGCGATCGATCCACGCCTTGAGTTGGCTGGGAATGGCGAAGTTGTACATCGGCGCACCGATGACTACGGCGTCAGCGGCGAGGAACTCTTCCAGCGTGCGCTCCGCCAGTTCGACTTCGTGCTTCTGTGCAGCATCACGCAGCTCTGCCGGAGTACCTGCAGCCACCAGGCTGGCAGCGGAAAAGTGGCCCAGCGCATCACTGGCCAGGTCACGGTAAGTAACCTGGACACCCGGAGTGGCTGCGCTCCAGGCTTCGACCACGGCTTTGCTGAGCTGACGAGAGGCAGATGCATCACCCAGGATGCTGGAATCGAGGTGCAGAAGTTTCATGAGGCTCTCCGAGAGTAGTAAGAGTCGACAAAGTGATGGCGTGGATACTACTAATGGAACCAATAGCCGATAAGACAGCATAAATGCGATAGTTCGTCCCACTCATAGGACACTGAAATGCATGACCTCAACGATCTGTTCTACTTCGCCAAGGTAGTGGAAGCTGGCGGTTTCGCCGCAGCCGGACGGGCCCTGGGCATTCCCAAGTCGCGCCTTTCACGACGTATCGCCGAGCTGGAGCAGCGCCTGGGCGCGCGCCTGCTGCAACGTAGCACCCGTAAGCTGGCGCTGACCGACATTGGCGAACGCTACCTGCGCCACTGTCAGGCGATGTTGCTGGAGGCCGAGCAGGCCGAAGAAACCGTGGCCAACCTGACCAGCGAACCGCGCGGCCGGGTGCGCTTCTCCAGCCCCAATGGGCTGACCCTGCTGCCCGAGATCATCAATGGGTTTCTTGCACGCTACCCGCAGGTTCAGCTGGAAGTACTGCATACCAATCGACGCGTGGATCTGCTCAACGAGGCAGTGGACGTCGCGCTGCGTGTGCGCATGGCCGAGGACGAAGAACCTGGCCTGATCACCCGGCGCCTGGTACCGGCGCGGGCCTATATCGTCGCTCACCCGAATCTGGTTGCCGGGCTGCCACTGAGCCACCCCAGCGACCTGCAACAGCTGCCGGCCCTGGGTGCAGTTGCAGCCGACCGGCGCATTCATTGGCGTTTCCACCATGAAGCGACGCATGAGGTCAGCGAGATTGCCATGGAAGCCCGGCTGGCCATCGACGACTTCCCCATTCGCAAATCGGCAGCACTGGCAGGGTTGGGGATCACCCTGCTACCAACGACCTTCTGCAACGAGGAGCTACTCGATGGCCGGCTGGTTGCCCTGCTACCGGAGTGGCATGTGCCACAGGGCCATGTGCAGCTGGCCTATGCACACAGGCGCGGCATGTCGCCGGCGGTCCGCGCCTGGATCGAGCACCTCAGCGAAGCGATAAGCCGCTGGAAATTGCCGGACTGAATCAGATACGGAACTGACGCACCAGCGCACCCAGACGCTCGCCGAGCCCGGCCAGGCTGCGTGCGGTCTGCGCGCCACGCTCGGTTTCGTCCGCCACGCTGTCCACCGCGACGGCGATCTGATGCACGCTGCGGTTGATCTCCTCGGCAACGGCCGTCTGCTCCTCAGCGGCGCTGGCGATCTGCGCGTTCATCGCGTTGATGGTGGCAATCAGCTGAGCGATGGCGTCGAGCGACTCCCCGGCTTTGTTGGCCTGCTCGCTGGTGATCTCACCGGCATCGCTGGAGCGACGCATCGAGGTCACCGACTCCTGAGTGCCCTGCTGCAGGCGATCGATCATGCCCTGGATTTCCTGGGTGCTCTGTTGAGTCCGACTGGCCAGCGCACGCACCTCATCGGCGACCACGGCGAAACCACGGCCGGCCTCACCGGCGCGCGCCGCCTCAATGGCAGCGTTGAGCGCCAGCAGGTTGGTCTGCTCGGCAATAGAGCGGATGACATCGAGCACGCTGACGATGGACTGCACGTCCTGCTGCAGACTATCCAGCGAGACACCACTGCTGCGGATGTCCTCGACCAATGAATGAATACGCTGGATGCTGCCGTCGACCACGCTTTTCGCCGATTGACCTTCACGATCCGTCTGCTGCGCAGCTTCCGCCGCATTCTGTGCGCTCTTGGCCACCTCGTGCGCAGCAGCCGACATCTCATTGATCGCCGTGGCGACCTGATCGGTCTCGTGACGCTGCTGCGCCATGGCCTGCTCGGAACGCTGGGCCTGCTGCGAAACCTGGGTAACCAATTCGGTGAGCTGGCCCGTCATCTCGACGATCTGCCGCACCAGACCATGCACTTTTTCGACGAAGCGGTTGAAAGAGCCCGCCAGTTGACCCAATTCATCCTCACTGGTGATCGGCAGACGACGTGTCAGGTCACCCTCGCCTGCGGCAATATCATCGAGATTGGCCTTGATCTGCTGCAACGGGCGCAGGAAGGCATTGCCGAGCCAGACACCGACAATTCCGAAGACCAGCAGCAACACCGCCGCAACGATCATGATGCTGGTGATGATGGTGCTGATACGGTGTTTGATCTCTGCTTCGACCTCCCCGACCTGTGCCTCGATACCATCGAGATTCAGCGCCGTGCCCACCGCCATATCCCACTTCGGCAGGTAATAGCTGTACGCCAGCTTGGGTACCTGTACCGACTCGTTACCCGGCAGCGGCGAGGAATAGTTGACGAAGTAGGTGTTGTTCTTCGCCACGTTGACCAGCTCGCGATTGATGTAAACCCCATTCGGGTCACGACGGTCAGCCAGGCTTTTGCCGACATCGACCGGACTATCGCCGCGGAAAAGCCGCACGACGTTGGAGTCATGACCGAAGAAGTAGCCGTCGGCGCCATATTTGATCTTCGAGAGAATCACGATGGCCTGGGCACGACCGGCCAGGTCACCCTGAGCAGCGCCGTCGTACAGCCCCTGAACGGAACCCAAGGCGATCTGCATGTAATGCTCCAGCTCACTGCGCTTCTCCTGCAGCAAGCGCTCGCGTGTTTCGCTCACTTCTTTCGCCGCCATGCTCTGCAATACCTTGGCTGCGGTGCCGCTCAACACCAACGCGAACAGGATGACCGGAACCAGCGCAAGCAGGATTACCTTGGTTTTCAATGTCAGGCGCATTCTTATTGTCCTTATGTACGAACCAAAACGGGGCTACCGATATATCGGCAGCCCCGTACAGGAGTTAAGCGACTAGAGATGCCGAGAACTTAATCCAGCGCATCATGTGCACACCTTTACAGCAGCATAGCGGCGCCCCAGCCGAACGCCAGAAGCGGCAGGTTGTAGTGCAGAAACGTAGGCACCACGCTGTCCCAGATGTGATTGTGCTGACTATCGGCGTTCAGGCCCGAGGTTGGCCCGAGGGTCGAGTCAGAAGCGGGTGAACCCGCGTCTCCCAAGGCGCCGGCAGTACCGACGATAGAGACGATCGCCAACGGGCTGAAACCGAGCTGCATGCCGAGCGGCACGAAGATCGCGGCGATGATCGGGATGGTCGAAAAGGACGAACCGATGCCCATGGTCACCAGCAGCCCCACCAGCAGCATCAACAGCGCACCGACAGCCTTGTTGTGGCCAATCAACTTGGCAGCGCTATCAACCAGCATCCCGACCTGGCCAGTGGTCTTCATCACTTCCGCAAAGCCGGCAGCGGCGATCATGATGAAGCCGATCATGGCCATCATTTTCATGCCCTCGGTGAACAGGCCGTCCGCTTCTTTCCAGCGCACTACGCCGGATACCGAGAAGACCACGAAACCGACCAGCGCACCGATGATCATCGAATCCAGCCACAGCTGCACGACGAATGCAGCTGCGATCGCCAAACCCGCTACCAGCAGGCTCAGTGGGTTGTACTGCACATCCAGGCGCTCGCTCTGTGCAACCTTATCCAAGTCATAAACACGCTTGCCCCGGTAAGTGAACAACACCGCCACGAGCAGACCGCAGAACATGCCCAATGCCGGAATGGCCATCGCCTGGGTGATGCTGATACCCGTCACATCGATACCGGACTTGGCGACATTGGCCAGAAGAATCTCGTTGAGAAAGATGCCACCGAAGCCGACCGGCAAGAACATGTATGGCGTGATCAGACCGAACGTCAGCACGCAGGCAATCAAGCGACGATCGAGTTGCAACTTGCTCAATACATAGAGCAGTGGCGGCACCAGCAACGGAATGAAAGCGATATGAATCGGCAGCAGGTTCTGTGAGGAAATGGCCACAGCCAGCAGCAGCCCGATCAGCACCCATTTCAGCGCTCCACCGCCACCTTCCTGCTGTTTGCCGACCAGTGCCAGAGCCTTGTCCGCCAGGGCATGAGCAAGGCCGGATTTGGCAATTGCCACAGCGAAGGCGCCCAGTAGTGCATAGGACAATGCAACCGTCGCACCGCCGCCCAATCCCTGGTTGAAGGCCTGGAGCGTGCCCTCGATACCCAGCCCACCCAACAACCCGCCTACAAAAGCCCCAATGATCAGCGCCACCACCACATGCACGCGACAGAGACTGAGCAGCAACATGATGCCGACTGCGGCTATAACAGCATTCATAAAACGTTCTACCTGCAGGTATGCCAGCCAGGGCCGGCGCAAAAAGCCGCGTACTCTGCCGCAAGCTGACTATCCTGTCAAAAATGGCCTGCGTTCATTATCTAAAGCATTTCGTGCATAATTTCGACCGCGCGCCATAACGGTCAAGAAAGCTGCCCGGGCACCGATAACCGCATTAGCCCTTGTAGAAAGGAACGCATCATGCTGTTCAGCCGTCTTTCGATCCAATGGAAGATCACACTGCTCGCCGGCCTTTGCCTGCTCGCCATCGTCACGTTGCTGGTTGGCGCCTCACAGTTCCAATCCAGCCGCAGCACCAATATGGTGCGCGAGGCCAGTTCCGGCATGCTGGAAGAGAGTGCCAAACTGCGCTTGAAGGCCCGAGCTCAATTGCAGGCGATCCGCATCCAGCGCTACTTCATGGACGCCTATCAGTACGGCAAAGGATTCTCCAGACAGATCCTGTTTCTGCGCGAACAAGCCGAGAAGCGCTTCCTCGATGCATTCGACCTGCGTGAGGACCTGACGCAACAGGTACGTACCAGCCTGGAAGCCAACCCAGCTTTGCTCGGCCTCTATCTGGTATTCGAGCCCGACGCACTGGATGGCAAGGACGAACTCTTCGCGGATCAGCCCGACCTTGGCAGCAACGGGGCCGGGCGCTTTGCGCTGTACTGGGCGCAGCCGACGGCAGGCCAACTGGAAGCCGAGGCCATGAGCGAAGAAATGCTTGGCGACACCACTCCCGGTGAAAACGGTGTGGCCTACAACGCCTGGTATACCTGCCCCCGAGACACTCATCAGCCCTGCGTGCTGGAACCCTACTACGACGAAGTCGGCGGCCAGCAGATACTGATGACCAGCATCGCCTTTCCACTGCAACTCAACGGCAAGATCATCGGTGTCATGGGCGTCGACATCAGCCTGGCGAGCCTGCAGCAGATCAGCCAGGAGGCCAACAGCGAGCTTTACAACGGCCAAGGCCACGTCAGCATCTTCAGCCCCGGTGCACTGCTCGCTGGACACAGCAGGGACGGCAGCCTGCTCAGCCAGCCCGTCGATCGCGCGTTCCCGGATCATGCCAGCGAGCTGCGCGGCCTGATTCAGAGCGGCAGCGATGCCGAACTGAGTCACGCAGACATGCTCCGCGAGCTGAGCCCCTTCAAACCGATTCCCGAATCCAAGCCCTGGACCGTTCTACTTGAAGTGCCTCAGCCAGTGCTTCTGGAACGCGCCATGAAATTGGCTGCTCAACTCGATGCCAACCGCGCCAGCGACAGCCTGGCAGCCCTCTTGATAGGCCTAGTCGCGGGGCTTGCCGGCCTGCTTCTGATGTGGCTGACCGCACGCGGAGTTACCCAGCCGATTCTTGATGTAGCCGCCATGCTGAAGGATATCGCCAGCGGCGAAGGCGACCTGACCCGCCGCTTGCAGTACCCCAGACAAGATGAACTCGGCGAACTGGCCGGATGGTTCAATCGATTTCTCGACAAGCTGCAGCCCATCATCGCTGATGTGAAAAACAGCGTGCTCGATGCCCGTAGCACCGCAGACCAGGCCGCCGCGATAGCCAGCCAGACCAGCGCCGGCATGCAACAGCAATATCGTGAAGTCGATCAAGTGGCCACAGCCTTCCAGGAGATGAGCGCAACCGCTCAGGACGTCGCGCACAATGCAGCGCAAGCCGCCGAGGGTGCACGCAACGCGGACCAGGCCGGTCGAGAAGGTTTGCAGGTCATCGCTCAGACCACCAACAGTATCGAACTGTTGGCCAACGAGATGAATGTCGCCATGCAGGAAGTCGAGGGCCTGGCCAGCAGTAGCGAGCAGATCGGCTCCGTGCTCGAAGTGATTCGTTCCATTGCCGAGCAGACCAACCTGCTCGCCCTCAACGCCGCCATCGAAGCTGCTCGTGCCGGAGAAGCCGGACGCGGTTTCGCCGTAGTCGCCGATGAAGTACGCAATCTGGCCAAGCGCACGCAGGACTCGGTCGAGGAAATTCGTCAGGTCATCGAAGGCCTGCAGAGCGGCACCCGCGACGTGGTAAGCACCATGCACAGCAGCCACCGCCAGGCCCAAGGCAGTGTGGAGCAGGTCAGCCAGGCCGTTGCGGCCCTGCAACGTATCAGCCAGGCAGTCAGTCTGATCACAGACATGAATCTGCAAATCGCCAGCGCTGCTGAGGAGCAGAGCTCTGTGGCTGAGGAAATCAACCGAAATGTCGCGTCGATCCGTGATGTCACGGAGTCAATCAGTGCGCAGGCCGATGAGTCAGCCCAGGTGAGCCAGAGCCTCAATCGCCTGGCCAACCACCAGCAGAGCCTCATGGATCAGTTCCGCGTGTGACGCCAAATCATCCCTGAGCTGGCGGCGCTTTCCTTGCAAGGCAGGCGGTCAATCGCCTAGCCTGCGTTCTTTTTATGGGGAAGCAGTATGCTCAATATCGCCTTGGTCGCCGGCTCCAGCCGTAACAACAGTCAATCGGGAAAGGTCGCACGCGTGCTGCGTCAGCGCCTGATCGAACTGGGCCACACCAGTCATGATTCCAGCAGCATCATCGACCTGGGCCTGGCGCCGTTACCACTCTGGCCGGCGGAAGACACTGGCCCCTGGGCGATGTATCAGCAGCAACTGGCGGCCGCCGATGCCCTGGTGATCATTGCCCCGGAGTGGAACGGCATGGCCTGTCCGGCGATCAAGAACTTCTTCATTTACGCCAGCAAGGCCGAACTGGCGCACAAGCCCGGGCTACTGGTGGGCGTTTCGTCGGGTATCGGCGGTGCGTATCCCATCGGCGAGCTGCGTGCTTCCAGCTACAAGAACTGCCGCCTGTGCTATCTGCCGGAACACCTGATCGTGCGCCAGGTCGAGAAAGTCCTGAACACCCCGCAGCCGGTGGATGAGGCTGACGAGCGCATCCGCGCCCGTATCGATTACGCGCTCGACGTACTGGTGCGCTACGGTCAGGCCCTGCAGCCAGTGCGCGCGGCCATCCACTTCGACAATCCGGCTTTTGCCAACGGCATGTAACCTGGCGCTCGGCTCAACGCCGCGGCAGGCTGACCATCACTTGCAGCCCACCCAGTGGGCTGTCCCGCAACTCGATGTGACCGTTCCAGGCCTCGATGATGTCACGTACGATGCCCAATCCCAGGCCGTGCCCCGCCACCTGTTCATCCAGCCGGGTGCCGCGACCGAGAACAGCCTCGCGGCGCTCAGCATCGATTCCGGGCCCGTCGTCATCGACATATAGTCGATAACCCTCGCCACTCTCCTCCACCTTCAACTCCACGCGTTGCTCGGCCCATTTACAGGCGTTGTCGAGCAGATTGCCGAGCAACTCCAGCAGATCCTCACGATCACGTGGCAGCACAAGACCTGCAGGCGCCTGCCAGTCGAGCGCCAGGCCACGGTCGTGGATCATCGACAGGGTCGCGAACAGCCCCGGTAATTCCTGCGCACAATCGAAACGTGCGCCAGGCAGTACCTCGCCGGCCAGGCGAGCACGTCCCAATTCGCGGCCGAGGCGCTGCTCGATCTGCTCCAGCTGCTCGCGCAGGCTGGCCTGTAATGCCGGATGCGCAGCCAGTTCTTCTCGCCCCGAAAGGCTGACCAAAACCGCCAGCGGCGTTTTCAAAGCATGCCCCAGGTTGCCTAGCGCATTGCGCGAACGCTTGAGGGTGTCTTCGGTATGGGCCAACAGATGATTGATCTGCGCCACCAAAGACTCCAGCTCCTCCGGTACCTCGGCATCCAGATCGCTACGTTTGCCCTGTTGCAGTTGCACGATCTGCTGCCTTACCTGCTCCAGAGGTCTCAACGCCCGGCGAACGGTGTAGCGCTGAGCCACCAGTATCAACAGCAGTGCAATCCCCCCCAGTCCCAGCCCCACCCATTGCATACGGCGGAAACTATCGAGGATGGGTTGGTAGTCCTGCGCCACGCTGATGGAGAGGTTCTCACCGTAGCGGCGGTAGTCGGCACGATAAACCAGCAACCGCTGTCCCTGCGGGCCATCTCCCAGTTCTGCCTGCATGCCCGTGCCGTTCGGTTTGAGCAGTTCGCGATCCCACAGCGAACGTGAACGCCAGCTGCGATCGGAGAAATCGACACGAAAGTAATGCCCGGAGAATTGACGCTGAAACGATGGGTCGAGGCGCTGCTCGTCCAGTTGCAAACCAGACGGGCCCCGCACCAGAGCGGTCAACAGTCCCTGAGCTTCGTCACGCAGGTCATCCTCCAGATAGGTACGCAGACCACGGTCGAAGACCCAGAGACTGGCCTGAGCCAGAATCACGCCAGCCAGTAACAGCGTTCCCGCCAGACCAAGGCCAAGGCGACGCTGAATGGACCTCAAGCCTGCTCTCCAGTGAAGCGGTAACCCTGCCCTCGCCGCGTTTCGATCACGTTGCGCCCGAGCTTGCCACGCAGTCGGTTGACGTGCACCTCGAGCACATTGGAGTCGCGCTCGGTTTCACCATCATATAGATGATCAGCCAAGTGACTCTTGGACAGAATTTGCCCAGGGTGAAGCATGAAGTAGCGCAAGAGCCGGAACTCAGCTGCAGTCAGGTCGACGGCCTCCCCTCCCTTGGTTACGCATTGGCGGCTCTCATCCAACTGCAGGCCAGCGGCCTCCAACTGTGGCTGGTTGGCGAGGCCGTGTGCACGACGTAAAAGTGCCTGAATACGCAGTAGCAGCTCTTCGGGGTGGAAAGGCTTGGTCAGGTAATCATCCGCCCCGGCCTTCAATCCCTCGATACGTTCAGCCCAGGAGCCACGCGCTGTAAGCACCAGGACAGGGGTGACCAGGCCTGCCGCACGCCATTCCTGCAACACCTCGAGACCGGGTTTTCCCGGCAGGCCGAGATCGAGAATGATCAGATCATAAGGTTCGCTAGCCCCCTGATAAGCCGCATCGCGACCATCGGCCAGCCAGTCTACGGCGTAGCCCTGATGGCTCAGGCTGCCCGTCAGTTCATCAGCCAGGGGAACATGATCTTCAACCAGCAACAGACGCATCAGTCGTCTTCCTCATCCTTCAGAATACGCCCGTCACGAGCGTCCAGCTCCAGTTCACGCACCACGCCGACAGTAGTGAGAATTTCCACTTCGTAGACCAGCACGCCATCCTCCTCCTCCAGCTCGGCTTCCAGCAGGGTGGAGTCCGGATAGGCGCGCCCTACATGCTGCATCAATTGCTCAAAAGGCATGATGATGCCTTCGCGGCGCAGACGCAGTGCCTCGTCCTGATCGAGATCACGCGCCTGCCCCGGCACACTGGCAAAAGCGCATGCCATTAGCAGCAGGCGCGCAGTGGTACGTCGAAACGTCATTAGTCGTCCTGGTGATTCTTGAGTAGTTTTCCGGTGCTGGCATCCAGCTCCAGGTCCCATGGCACGCCCTGAGCGTCGCGCAGCTCTATCTGATAGATATAGCGGCCGTATTCGTCTTCGAGTTCGGTTTCCTCGATGCGTCCGCCCGGATGCTGGGCAAGCGCTGTCTCGTTGAGTTCCTCGAAGGACTTGATGGTTCCAGCATCACGCAGACGCAGAGCTTCATCTGGGCCCAAGTCGCGGGCGTGGGCAATGGTAACGGTGCTGGCAAGGGTGACAAGTGTCGTGAAGATGATCAATGGTTTCATGGCGCTCTCCAGCAGTGGATCAGTGACCACCACTCTAGGGCCAGGTACTTAATTAAAGCTGAATTCACCACTGTCATTCAGCGCATGAAGTCGCTTGGTCTCCGAAGCAAGCGCTTTATAATCGCCTGCAGCAAAAGGAGACATGATGAGCGCGATCCAGATCAAATCGCCTGCCCTGACCATCAAGGCAGGTTCCAAGGCGTTGGCACGCATTCGCCAGAACGGTTTGAGTCCGGCGGATGTTGGCATCCTGCCAGGCGCGGCCGGCGGCCCCAAAGGCATTGGCATTCAGGGCCTGGATCTCGCGCTTTTTGCTGACTGGCTGCCCCGTGCTCCACGTGAGCGCGCCCTTATCGGGGCCTCTATAGGCTCCTGGCGTTTCGCCAGCGCCTGCCTGCCAGATCCAGCTACTGGCATCCGCCGGCTCGGTGAGCTGTATACCTCTCAGCGATTCGCCAAAGGCGTGAGCATGGCAGACGTATCGGGCAGTTGCCGGCAGATGCTCAACGAACTGCTCACCGACCAGGACGCCAACATCATCGCCAACCCACACTATCGTCTGCATATCGTCGTGGTGAAAAGCCATGGCCTGTTGCAGCACGACCATCGCGGCAAACTGAGCCTCGGCCTGTCGTCAGTGATTGGCAACAACCTGTTGGCACGGCAGCGCCTTGGCCGTCACTTCGATCGGGTGATTCTGCATGATGCACGGCAGGCGCCCCCGCTGGCGCCGCTGAGTGACTTCCGCTCGCACTTCCATGCCCTGACAGCCGAAAACCTGCGCCATGCCTTGTTGGCATCAGGCTCGATCCCTATGGTGATGGAGGCCATCCGCGAAATCCCCGGCCTGGAACCGGGCGCGTATCGTGATGGTGGCTTGCTCGACTACCACCTCGACTTGCCCTATGACGGCGACGATATCGTCCTTTATCCGCACTTCACTGATCGGGTGATACCTGGCTGGTTTGACAAGAGCATGCCCTGGCGCCGGGGTGATCGCACTCGCCTGCAAAATACGCTGCTACTCGCGCCATCGCGCGAATACCTGGCGAAGCTGCCGCACGGCAAGTTACCGGATCGAACCGACTTCAAGCGCTATCTGGGTAATGATGAAGGACGCGAACGCTACTGGCGCCTGGCAATGGCCGAAAGCGTGCGGCTTGGTGACGAATTTCTCGAGCTGGTGGAAAGTGGCCGGCTAGCCGAGCGCCTGCAGCAACTGTGACGTCCAATACCACCGGCCACTGCTAGCATCGAGCAGACCACTGAGTGCCCTGGCTGACGGACAGACCTGATAAACTGCGCTGCTAAACGCCAGTCAGGCGAAATCATTACGCGAGCGCTGTTAAGTGGAATTGTTCAAAGAGTTCATCTTCGAGGCGGCCCACCGCCTGCCCCACGTGCCAGAGGGACACAAGTGCGGCCGTCTGCATGGCCACTCCTTCCGGGTAGCCATCTACATCGAAGGTGAAGTCGATCCCTATACCGGCTGGATTCGAGACTTTTCCGAGATCAAAGCGATCTTCAAACCGATCTACGAGCAGCTCGACCATAATTACCTGAACGAGATTCCTGGCCTGGAAAATCCAACCAGTGAAGTACTGGCCAAGTGGATCTGGCAACAGGTAAAGCCGCTACTGCCGGAACTGTCGCGAGTACGCATTCACGAGACCTGCACCAGCGGCTGCGAATACCGCGGCGATTGATCACCCCGCCCAAAAAACCAAGGCCACCTTTACGGTGGCCTTTTTATTGAAGCAGCGACAGGCCAGTAAACCGTAGGGTGCGCCGCGCGCACCGGCATGTCGGCGTCATCAGCGGTGCGCATGGCGCACCCTACGCTTGCACGCTTGCCT